>CAYYOV010000030.1:7672-10880 GCA_964473365.1 uncultured Ignavibacteriaceae bacterium | reverse complement strand
CGCACGGATCGGGAGGACTATCCGGTCTGGCTCGGAGTTGCCACTGCCGCCCCAGGCGGCACCGTCGGCAGCGGCCGACCGGAATTCTCGGTCTCCGTGCAGCGCGGGACGACCACGATCCTCTTCGTAGCCGGTGACACGCCTGAACAGGTGGTCGAACGCGTGGCCGACCTGCGTCAGACCTTTCGCCAACGACTCGATCAGCGCCGTCAGCGGATGGAAGCGGTCCTCAACGCAAGTCTGTTCCGGTCATCCAATGGCCGATTTGACCGTGCCTTGGCCTGGGCCAAATTGTCACTTGACGCACTCGTCATGCATCAGGGGAAGGTTGGCATCTTTGCCGGGCTTCCCTGGTTCAGCAACTACTGGGGCCGGGATACGTTCATCTCGCTCGCCGGCGCCACCCTTGTTACCGGCCAATTGACGACCGCACGCGACATCCTGCGATCCTTCGCCTCGTGGCAGAACACCGATCCAAACAGCCCGGATGAAGGCCGGATCCCCAACCTCGTCACGCCGACATCGATCTCGTACAACACGGCGGACGGTACGCCGTGGTTCGTGCTTGGCGTCTTTGACTACGTGAAGTACTCTGGAGACACCGCCTTCGTTCGTGAGGTCTATCCTGTTCTGCGGCGTGCTATCGAAGGGGCGCTCCGGCATCGCGTCGATCGCTATCGATTCCTGACACACGGCGACGCGGAGACATGGATGGATGCGGTCGGTCCAGACGGCCCCTGGAGCCCCAGAGGTGACCGTGCCAACGACATCCAGGCATTGTGGTACAAGCAGCTGGTCCTCTCCACATCGTTCGCGGAGATGCTCGGAGATCTTCCGACCGCGGAACGGTGGAACGGCATCGCCCAGGAACTGCTCCGCAACTTCCAGGAGCGATTCGTGGACGAACGGAAAGCCATAGTCGTCGACCACCTGAACCGAGACGGCTCGCCTGATACGTCCTTCCGGCCGAATCAACTGTTTGCGCTTGATGTGGTCGTGGACCCCACGGTGCGCGAGCGGATCTTCAAGCGTGTGACGTCGACGATCGTCTATCCCTTCGGGGTCGGTTCGCTGGCCCCGGAGGACCCGAACTTTCATCCGTACCATCAGTACCCGCCTTACTACCCAAAAGACGCGGCATATCACAACGGCGTCGTATGGACCTGGCTGGCCGGTCCATGGATCAAGGCCGCTGTCGACTTTGGCCAGCCAAACCTTGCCTTCCGCCTTTCAACCGACATCGTTCACCAGATCCTGGATCGGGGATCGGTCGGGAGCATCTCTGAATTGCTCGATGCTGCTCCCCGGCCCGGCAGCACGGAGCCTCGCGCCTCGGGCACGTTCAGCCAAGCATGGAGCCTGGCCGAGTTCATCCGAACGACATATCATTCGTACTTGGGCGTCTCCGTGGACGCACAGAATCGGCAACTGTGGCTGTTGCCGCAACTGCCGATGGCGTTGGATGCGACGACGTTCGACGTTTCCATCGGCACGTCCCGAGTGCGTGTGACCTATGCGGGAGGCGCTGCGACGGGCCGCGTGACCCTGCGGTCACTGTCACAAGATGAACCGATCCAAGTAATGATCGGCTGGCCGCTGGCGGGACGTCGGGGTCGTTCCGCCGGCTTTGCACTCCAGCCGGGGCAGAAGGTCGCTGTCACGCTGAGTGAGGAGGGCGCTCTGGCCGACGCCGAGCGGCCGTCAGAGATCAGCATCGACACGCAAATCCAATCCCTGGCCGAATTCCCGGAACTCGCCGAACTCGGGCTTGCCGTTCCGAGGGTTCCGGCCGATCTCCGCGCGCTGCGTGGTCCGTCGCATCGGCTTCTCTCGCTTCAAGAGGTCCAGCTCGCGCCAGGAGCACCATCGACCTTGGTCGATGCTGAAGATCCTGAAGCGGACGATCGTGGTACCGGGAACTATCGCTATCCGACCACGCCACATCTGCGCGAGGGGAGCCTCGACCTCACGCGATTTCGAGTCGTGGCGGACGATTCGACCGTCCGGTTCACGCTTAGCTTTCGTGCTCTTTCGGACCCCGGTTGGCATCCAGAGTACGGCTTCCAACTGACGTTCGTCGCCATCGCCATCGACGCTGACGGCCTCCCCGGCACAGGCCAGCGACGCGTGGGACGAAATGCGCTGGCATTGATGCCCGATGGGCGGGGCTTTGAGCGCATCCTGTATGTTGGCGGCGGAGTTCAGGTCGAGAACGATCGAGGTTTGCCGGCAGCTGAATACCGGCCCGTCGATGAAGACGCCCGGCACCCGATAGGCAACATTCCCGCCCGGAAGATCGAGTTTTCGGTTCCAAGAGCACTACTCGGGAGCATCACCGCTTCTACTCGCTGGACGATCTTCGTCGGGGCCCAGGACGATCATGGAGGCGCCGGCCTTGGAGACTTCAGGCCGGTAGAACGCGAGGCGGGAGAATGGCATGGTGGAGGGCGTCGTTCGGCCTCCGACCCGAACGTGTACGACATCTTGAACATACCATCAACATACATTTCACGGTAAAGGAGGTTCCCATGTTATTCGTCGTGAGTATCCTGATCGCTGTTGTGTCGTTCGTCGTCTTTGTGAATGCCAAGCGAAAGGTCAGCGAGGAACGAAATCCCACATTCCAGGTAGCGGCCAATATGGCCGGAATTGTGTTCCTCGTCTTCACGTTGGTTGCGCTATCCCGGGCATTCGTTATCATCTCTCCCGGACATGTCGGAGTGCAGGTCCTGTTCGGAAGCGTCTCCGATGTAACCTTGAAGGAAGGCATCAATTTCATAAATCCATTCGTCGACATTCGCGAATTCTCCGTTCGCACACAGGAGCTGAAGGAAGTGATGGATGTTCCGTCAAAAGAAGGACTTACGGTCCAACTGGAGATCAGCGCGCTCTATCACCTCGACCCGGACCAGGCCGATGATGTGTTCAGAAAGATCGGGCCCGACTACGTCGGCACGATCCTCGAGCCGAATTTCCGATCTGTCACGCGTGGCGTGACGGCAGGCTACGATGCGCGTGCGCTGTACACATCGGAACGGGAAATGCTGGCCCAAGGGATCATGGCCGAGCTGGAGAAGATCCTTGGTCCCCGGGGTATTGAGATCGAATCCACGCCTCTGCGTCGCGTTGGACTCCCTCCCGGCTTGACGGCCTCCATCGAGGAGAAACTGCGGTCCGAGCAGGAAAGCCAGCGGATGCAGTTCGTGCT
>CAYYOV010000030.1:0-7572 GCA_964473365.1 uncultured Ignavibacteriaceae bacterium | reverse complement strand
ACGGCATACCAGAGCGTCACCACCGACGGAAGCATCCAGGCCAAGAGAACTGCCATCAGGCCCGCTGCGACCGTTCCGACCTGCACCCATCGGCGCTGACGTTCCTCGCTGCGAACCTCGAACCACCGTGCTGCCAGGTCCCTGCCGGCTGTCAGCCCGCCCAGCATCAGCATGCTTGTCAATGTCGACATGACGGTCGCCACGAGTGCCACAAAGAACAATCCGCGTATCCCTGCCGGCAACACGCGAACCGCGAGTTCCGGGTAGGCCAGCGCGGGATCCGTAAGGTCCGGGAGAAGCACCCGGGCCACGAGGCCCGTCGTTACTGTCATCGCATCGAAGAGGAACCAGAAGAGCACAGAGACGAGGATCCCGTTCCGAGCGGTCCGTTCGTCCCTCGCCGCAGCAGCTCGCTGATGGAACGACGGGTCAACCATGGTCCAGAGCGCGATGAGAAACCATACGACAATGAACTGCGGGCTCTGGCCTCCGGTCGGGTCGAGATGCGTCGCCGGCAGGCCCGCGATGAGCCCTTCGATCCCGCCAACTGCCGGTAGTGCCAGCAACACCATGACAGCAAAGCCGACGTACATCATGACGAACTCAGCGACGTTCGTCATGACTCCGGCACGGAATCCCCCCGTCAACAAAAAGATCCCGGAGACCACCAGGCCGGCCAGCAGATGCACGATCAGCGGACCGCCAAACACCATGTGCGACAACAGCCCCAGCATGAGGACGTATGGAGCCGGGTTGACGAGCAGGAATGTCAGTCCCGCACCGATCAGGGCTGCGGGACGTCCATAAATCTGTTCAAAGCGATCGGGAATGGAAAGGACCTCGGAGCGACGGATGCGCGGGGCGAGAAGGAACGCGAACACGAGGGCGAACAGATAGTACGGCAGACCAAAGACCACCCAGGTCGCAATTCCGTAGCGCCAGGCGAATTCCCCGACTCCGAGGATGCCGCCATACCACGTCGAGACGAGTGTGGCGACAAAAACTGGGAGCGTCAACGACCGGCCGGCCGCGAGGAATTCTGAGGTACTTGTACGCCGGCGAAATGACCTCCGGAGCCCGATGGCCATTACCACCGCCGCCGCGGCAATGAGGATCGCCGCGTCCAGGATGCCGAGCGAAATACTCGCCTCAGGCATTCGCTCGACGCTTTTTCATGGCCGGCTCCGCGACGGTAAAGAAGAGCAGATCGCCCCTGCGCAGTTTGACCAGCACAGGAGTGGAGACCACGAGATTGCTCGTCCCCTCCCGTTGACCGAGGGAAAGCGATTCATACCGCAGTTCCCATTTCAGGCCCTTCGTCATGACCCCTTCGCACAAGGTCAGCGGCAGGAGTGATACTGTCGTGCCCACGGGGACCTCGAACGATCGCTCAGAGCCGACGATCGACAGTTCGCCGTCGCCATCATGGAACGTGACGCTCAGCTTTCTGGAAAACTTCACGAGTGCGCTCAGATTGCCAACGGTGTGATCCAGCCGCCCCCCCGTGGCGCCCAGGACCCGGACAACTTTGTAGCCATTCTTGTGCGCCCACGCCAAAGCTTTTTCAAGGTCCGTGCTATTCTGGTCCGCGACCCGTCGGGCCGTCACCCCGCTGAATTTCTTCACCGTCGCCGGCAAGATGGAATCCAGGTCCCCGATGATAAGGTCGGGCGTAACTCCGAGTTTCACCGCGGTATTGGCTCCACCGTCGGCGCAGATGAAGACGTCCGCATCCGCCAGGTGCCGATTGAGCAACGCTTTCGACGGCACGCTGCCGTTGGCGAGGATCACGGCGAGAGGGGTATTCATAGAGACGATCCTGTCGAGACGCACGTGAACGCAGTCTGGTGATCGGCGCCGTTCAATACCGAACGGTCACACCCACCAGGAAGTTTCGCTCGGCGGCCGGGAAAAACGCTTGCCCTTCACCGCCAGATGTGTAGAAGGTGTTGAGGATATTGCGCACCTCACAACGGAGAAGCAACGCGTGTCCGCCACCGAATGGCAGCATGTGCGTCGCATCGGCATTCAAGACCGTAGCGGCATCATTCCGATTCGAAGCGTTCCGATAATTGTCCGTATAGAACGATCCCACATGCTTGACCGAGAGTCCGGCCGTAGTGCTTCCGTCAGCATACTCACAGCGCACGTTCCCAAGAAGGTCCGGAAAGCCCGCGATCGGATTGCCGTCAAGTATGTCCCAGCCAGTGCCATTCGCCACACGATAGTGGATCAATCGGTTCTTCGACCAGGTCATGTTGCCCGAGATCGCAAGGCGATCGTTGAGCCTGACGACGCCGTCGAGTTCCAGCCCCACATGCCTCGTCCGTTCGGCGTTCCCCACTCGGGGCTGTCCGAAGACGTCCACCCGGCCGCTCTTGATCAGCTCGTTCGTGAATTCCATCCAGAAGAGGTTCGCATTCCATCGAACGCGATCCGCCGTGTACCCCCACCCCCATTCCACGTTCAACAAGCGCTCAGGTCTGGCCAGCGGACGGGAGAAATCATACGTCAGCCTCCCACCGGTCGTATCGACGGCAAATTCAGGTGTGGCACCAAAATAGGCGTCCTCGGCCGCATACAGGTTGCGCATCCGTGGCTCCCTGGTGGTCGATCCGACGAACGCGTACGTGTTGAGCGCGTCGGTGACGTTGAAGTTGATGCCTAGTCTCGGGTTCAAGAACCGATACTTCACGTCAAATCGGTGGCCGACGAACTTCTCGTCACGGATCCCATATCGCTGGAAGACCGCCTGCAGGTCCGCCAGCAGTGAAATGTCCTCGCGCACACGAACGACCTCGTGAATATACAAGGATGCCATGTCTCGCACCCCTCGGTAGTCGTAGATGTTCGAAGACGCCGTCCAGGACGGTCCGGGAAGGACGGATGCGAACGGAAGCTGGCCCGTGTGCGATGACCGATGGATCCGCACCTCCGCGCCGACGGTCAACGTGCCGTGGGCGTGCTCGATCTCGGCCCGGGGCAGGACGCCCCACTGCCGGTTCGATACCGATCCCCGGACCATGAACGTCGGGAACGTGCTGACTCCGAACGTCGAATCGTAACCGACGTACCGCCGGAACCAGTCGGACGCCGCCGCATCGTACGGAAGCCAATCTCCATCGTAATCGAAATATCCGTCGCCAAGGACGACGAACGCCGTCGTGTGCAATTGGACCCGCTCGTTCAGCCTCCAATCGTGCAGGATCTCGGCATGCGGTTGTGAAAAGCGCTCCCGGGCGTCAGACTTCTGTGGCACGGCGTAGCCGACGTTGGATCCCGTGGAATCATATTCCCAGTAGCTGTAGTTGGCCCGGCGAAGACGCGCGTCAGCGTTGTACGATTTCGGGAGGCCAACGTATGCGAGCCCGTCACTGATCGGGCCTCCATACAGATGGACGCGAGTCGTCATCGTTTCGTCGAACCGCGCTGCTGCTAGAAAATACGACCAGAGGTCCACCCAGCCCTGCTCGCGATAGCCATCATGTTGAACACGGCTCACACGACCGAAGAGCATATACGTTCCATCCAGGAGCCCGGAGTTCAGGCTGAGTCCCAGCTTGCGCGTGAAGAGCGACGTCCTTCCTTCTCCCTCCAGCTCCTGAAAGCCCAGCGCCGTCTCGAGAGCCACAGACGGCTGGGCAGTGAATGGATTGGCCACAAGGTTCACCGAGCCGGCAATGGCAGCAGGTCCGTAGAATGCGCTCCCTGCACCCCGCTGCACCTGGATCTCCTGCGTCGAAGCAAGCAGATCGGGGAAATCCACCCAGTAGACGTTGTGATCTTCCGGGTCGTTCTGCGGTACACCATTGATCATCACCGAGATGCGTCGCTGGTCGAATCCCCGCAAGTTGATGTAATTGTATCCGATGCCGCTCCCATTCTCCGAGTACGTCGTGATCGACGGAAGTTCCGAAAGAAGCACGGGGATGTCCTGCACGGAGTTTCGTTGCAGGATCTCCGAGCGAGAGAGGTCAGAGAATGTTATGGGAGACAACCTCCCGATCGCTTTGGTCGCCGTCACGACCACGGGGGGCTGCGCGTACACCGTGTCGCGTCGATCGCTTTGTCCGAACGCGTGCTGAACGTGGGCTGCAAAGAACACGAAGAACACACACGTGAGGAAGCAGCGATCCCTCAGATGATGGGACCTCCGTCGCCGGACATCCGTTGTCCTCGCCACCTCCCTCCGTCCTTTGCGTTCCTTGCGGCTGCACATCACTTCAGTCATCCCTGGTCCTCCGTCTGAAAACACGAACGCCGCTCTTCGTCAGGGGACCTGAGGGAAGAACGGCGGAGACGGCACATCGGTCGTTTTCCTACGCTGGCATGATCCAGGTCAGGTTCAAGGGTATGATCTCAGCCCCGGTCTCCCGTTCGTCGAACGAACGTGGGATCGATGGGACACCCCTAACGGAAACACAGCATTCGATTGGGAAAGAACGTGTACCAATGTACCCGCATCCGCGCATGAAGTCAAGATGCACGAAGCTCTCGCACGTGCGCCTCTGCAGAACGCGATAGTGCAGACAGGTTGTACCCTCCCTCCAGCACCGACACGATCCCTGCCTTCCGGTGCTGCGCCGTGCACTCGACAAGAAGTTTCGTAAAGCGAGCAAAGGACTCAGAACGCAGGTCCATGTTCGCCAGTGGGTCATCGCGGTGCGCGTCGAATCCTGCCGAGATGAGCAACAATTCGGGTCTGAACACGCCCAGGGCAGGCATCACCCGTTCCCTGAACGCCATCTCATACGCGCGCTCATCCGAGCCCGGCGGAAGCGGACAGTTGACGGTCGTGCCCCGGCCGGCATCTTCCCCCGTTTCCGATGCCGCACCTGTCCCCGGCCATAATGGATATTGGTGCAGACTGATGTAGAGCACGGACGGATCTCGCCAGAAGATCTCCTGCGTTCCGTTGCCGTGATGGACGTCCCAGTCCACGATCGCAACACGATCGATGCCGTGTGTGCGACGGGCATACCGGGCCGCCACGGCGATACTATTCACGAGACAAAAGCCCATTGCCCGACCGCTCTCTGCATGATGCCCCGGTGGACGCATGGCAGAAAACACGTGGGACTTCTCTCGGCCGCATGCGAGATCGACCGCCAGCATGGCCGCTCCTGCCGCCAGACGCGCCGCCCGCCATGAATCGCGGCACACGTGCGTGTCCCCGTCGTCCAGGAGTGTCCCGCCGGACATGATCGTGTGCTCGACAGAAGCGAGATACGCCGGAGCGTGGGCAGCCGCCATCGCGTCGATCGGCGCCTCCTCAGGAAGCCGGTGGTCCATCACGCCCCACAGGTCGGTGGACTTCAGGTGCGCCACGAGTGACTCGAGCCGCTGGCGCCGCTCCGGGTGCCCGGGACCCGTGTCATGCTTGAGCACGTCAGGATGATAGATGAACGCAAGAGGTGTCATGAAGGAACACGGTTTGGAGGTGGAACTGCGATCGAGCGTTACTCGGGAGACGACCGGTAGAATGACCGCGGACAATGGCTATTCTACCGCACGCTTCAGGGCCCACAAGGCCACTCGGAACCCAACGATCGTAAAAAGAAGGAAGCCAAGCGCTTCAGCGAAGATCACGTCCGCGGTGCCAGTCCCGACCAAGGCCCATCGCAAGACATCGGTATGCCACGTGATCGGATTGACGTACGCGACCGCCTTGAAGGCGTTTGGCAATTGTTCGAGGGGATAGAACATGCTGCTCACGAACATCAGCACAAAATAGGCCACGTTGATGATCGTATTGAACGTATCGGTGCGTCGGATGCGGAAAGCGATGGCCGCAAACGCGAAGAACCATCCTGCTGTGCCGAGCAAGATGCCTCCCAGGACGACCGGAACGGCCATCGCCGGTATTGTCACGCCAAGGAAGACGGACGCTGCGGCAAGCGTCAGGCCGGTCTGGACGACTGCCAGGACACACTGGAACAGGATCTTCCCCAACAAGTATTCGTCTCGAGTGATCGGATACGTCAGGGTCTCATAGAAGATGCCGTTGTCCCGGTCGACGAAGAACCCATACGACTGGTTCATCGCCAGCCCAAAACACGCCATGCTGATGACGCCCGCCAGGAAGAACTCGTTGTAGGAAAGCAGCCGTCCTTCCATCTGGATGCCCGTCGCCAAAGCAGCGTTGAAGCCGACGCCGAACATCAACAGATACATCACAGGGACGATCAGGTCGAAGAAGAGCCAAAGCGGACTGGTCGCCCGGATGAGATACTCGCGGTAAAGAACCGGGAAGAGGCCTTTCATCGCTCCGTCCCCTCCCTTTTCGCGTCGACCAGCGAGACAAACACGTCCTCGAGGCTGGCTGCATTCACTTCAAAGTGCCGGAAACCGCGCAGGCGCCTGGCCACGGTGAGCACGCGCATTGCTTCTGATTCGGTCCGCACCGTCACGAGGATTGCGTCATTCGTCCTCCGGATCTGATGCGGCTGAAGCTTGGAGAGCGTTTTCTCCGCAGTTGCGGCCACACGGTCGAAGACCAGCGTTACCGTCAGGAGCCGAAGCCCCATCGACTTTACCTCACGCAGTGTTCCGGAGGCAATGATCCGGCCATGGTTGATAATCGCCAGCCGCTCGCACAACTCCTCCGCCTCTTCGAGCAGATGCGTGGTGAGAACGACCGTACGCCCCTGCGATGCCTCGTGCCGGATGGCCGCGAGCACCGCATGTTTGTTGAACGTATCCATCCCCGTTGTGGCCTCGTCCAGAAAGACCACCGGCTTGTTCACCATGAAGGTCTTGGCGACCTGCACACGACGTTTTTGACCTCCGCTGAGGTCGCTGGCCTTGGTCGACATGATGTCGTGCAGAGCGAAGAGCTCCGAGACGCGGTCGGCCTGACGATCGACCTCTGCCAACGTGAGTCCATGGAAGCGGCCATACACCCGGAAGTTGTTCCGCACCGAAAGGAACACTTCGAGTGCGTTGTCCTGCGTGACAGCGACCATCGCGCTGCGCACCTGAAGCGGCTGTTCCATCACATCATATCCCATGACCTGCGCACGTCCTGAGGTCGGATGCAGCAGGGTCGTGAGGATCTTGATCGTCGTCGATTTCCCGGCGCCGTTCGGACCAAGCAACCCGAACACCGAACCCGTCGGGACCGAGAATGAGATTCCGCGTACGGCCTCCACAGGGGGGCCTGAGCGTTGATGGTAGACCTTGCGCAGGTCCTGTACGTCGATCGCGATCGAAGATGTACTCATGCGACGAATGTACGACTCCTTCCGAATTGATGCTCCCGTTACTATATTAAGCGACTATCTTCTTCATGTGATGTTGTCATCCCTTGAGCGATACGGTCGAACGCGCCCCACCAGCCGCCGTGCATGGCGCGCTTGGCTGCGGAAGCACCATGCGGCCCTGAGCGGCGTATGGCTCGTCTACTCGAAGCGAACGGCTGGCAGGCAGCCGCTGACATACGACGCCGCCGTTGAAGAAGCGTTGTGCTTCGGTTGGATCGACAGCATCGTTCGGACGATCGATGAACGGTCGTACCGACAGCTCTTCACGCCGCGCAAGCCGGGCAGCACATGGTCCGACCCGAACAAACGT
>CAYYOV010000029.1:32986-34401 GCA_964473365.1 uncultured Ignavibacteriaceae bacterium | reverse complement strand
TCCTTCTTCCACTGCGGCACTCGACCCGGCGTATGCGGAGCGCCAAGGGCGTCCAATTCCCTCTCAATCGCCGGTAGGTCCTTTCCCACGATCTCGTTCAGTTTCGCAAGTTCGACCGCAAACTCCTCCGACGCGATCGCATACGCCTTCTGTTGGGTCCCCGTTGGTCCTGCCGTAGAGGACCAGAAAGCGCTCGTCACAGCATCGAGTCGTCCCTCGATGCTCGGCGGCGGATTGTCATTGCGACGCGAGATCGTCTCATCCCCCGACATGGTCCGCTGGATCGCCGTCAGGCGCGATTCGATCTGCAGTGTTCGCTCGTGCAGTGACGACGTATTTCCCGCGGTCTGGAGCAATGCTGCCTGGATGGCGTTGACGCGGTTCTTCGCGTCGCGCAGCACTTCAGCGGCAGCCTGCATCGCACGCTGTAACGAGGCCGCCTTCGTTCTGAAGGCCGCCAGCGCTGCCGGATCCGGCGCCGGAAGCGTCGGGGTCTGCAGCGGCTTCGCCGTGAAGCTCACCGGTCCGGCGATCGTTCGCTCCTTTCCGTCCTGACGCACTACGACCGAGACCGCGTACCGACCGGGAACGACGAACCAACCAGAACCGGTCCCGTCCGAGTTCGCGGACGCGGGCCGGGTGGAAGGCGTCTTCAAGTCCCATGTGGTCCGCTGGACGCCGGCGCTGTTGGCCCCCTTGACGCGCCGGACCACGTTGCCCGCCTCGTCGGTGAAGAGGAGGAACACCGCCGGCGCCTCTTCATCATCCTCCGCCCGCAGCTGATCCTGCGTCGGATACGGCGCAACCTTACCCGCCTTCTCGAGCTCCTTTTCCATCTCTTGTCGCGTCTGTTTCTTCGTCTTGACCGATTCGCGGATGTAGTATGTGATCGTCGCTCCGAGCGGCGGATTGTCGGCCGTGAAATGGGCGTCCCCTTGCGAGCCCTTGCCGTCGCCGCCAAGCGGAGAGCGCTGGATATAGGTGAACGCGTCCTTCACGGGGAAGATGTGCGCCTCTTTCTTCACGATATCGTCCGTCAACGTCCGAAGGGGTGTATAGTCGTCCAGGATGTAGAAGCCGCGCCCGAACGATGCGAGGACGAGGTCGTTCTCACGCTCCTGAATGGCGATGTCGCGAATGGGGATCGACGGCAGGCCGCTCTTGAGCTGGATCCACTTCTTCCCGCTATTGAGCGTAACGAAGACGCCGAATTCCGTCCCGACGAAGAGCATGTCGTTGCGTACCGGGTCTTCGACGACGGTCAGCGCCATGCCGACCTTCGGCAGGTCAGACTGCAGCGCGGTCCACGAGGCTCCTTTGTTCGTGCTCTTCAGAACATACGGGAGGAAGTCGCCCATCTTGTGGTTGTCGAATGTCGCGTAGACCGTGTTGACGTCGTGGCGCGACGCCAGGAC
>CAYYOV010000029.1:24835-32886 GCA_964473365.1 uncultured Ignavibacteriaceae bacterium | reverse complement strand
CATCCCAGTTCCAGCGGAGCGCCGGCTCACCCTTTCCCTCGATCGGCCTGATGTCGAGCAGTTCGCCCGTCGCGCGGTCGAACCGGCCGAGCCCTCCGTATTGATACTGAGAGTAGACGATGGCCGGATTCGTCGGGTCGATCTGCGACTTGAAACCGTCCCCGCCGATCGTGATGAACCAGTCGCTGTTCTGGATGCCGTTGGAGCTCGTCGTGCGCGAAGGACCACCGACGGTGTTGTTGTCCTGCGTGCCGCCATAGACGTAGTAGAACGGCAGCGAATTGTCCACGCTGACGCGGTAGAATTGTGCCACGGGTAGGTTCTGGACGAACCGCCAGGTGGCACCACGGTCGAAGCTCTCGTAGATGCCGCCGTCGTTCCCCTGCAGCATGTGCCGCGGGTTCGCAGGATCGATCCACGCTGCATGGCAATCCACATGCACGTTCCCGTTCAGCCAGCGCTCGAGCGTCTTGCCGCCGTCGGTCGAGACGCGCGGCACTGTCGCCATGACATAGATGCGGTCGACGTCCGAAGGATCACAGATGATCTCGCCGTAGTACATCTGCGTATCGACGAACGGATTGCGACGTTCCCACGTTTCGCCCCGGTCAGTCGACCGGAAGATCCCGCCCGCATCTCCTTGCGCTTCGATCGTCGCATACACCACGTCCGGGTCAACGGGAGAAACGGCGACCCCGATCTTCCCCAGATCGCCCGACGGAAGTCCGCTCTTGAGCTGCTTCCACGTTGCGCCGCCATCGGTCGACTTGTGCAGGGCCGAACCCGGGCCGCCGTTGATCAGGGTCCACGCATGCCGGCGGCGTTGGTACGATGCCGCAAACAGCACGTTGGCATCGCGCGGGTCCATGGCCGCATCGGCCACGCCGGTGTGCTCGTTCTGCATCTTCAGCGTCGGGTTCCAGGTGGTCCCGCCGTCGGTGGATTTGAAGAGACCCCGTTCGCCTCCCGCCGACCAGAGCGGTCCCTGCGCCGCGACGTAGATGGTGGACGAGTTCTTCGGGTCGATCAGGATCCGGCCGATGTGCTCCGACTTTTTGAGGCCCACATTCTTCCATGACTTCCCGCCGTCGTCCGACCGATAGACCCCATCGCCGAAGCCGACGGAACGTTGGCTGTTGTTCTCTCCCGTGCCGACCCAGACGGTGAAGGGATTGTTCGGGTCGAGGACGACCACGGCGGTCGAGTAGGAGGGCTGGCCGTCGAAGACCGGCTGCCATGTCGTTCCGGCGTTCGTCGTCTTCCAGACGTGTCCGGATGCAACGGCGACGTAATACTCGGCGGGATTGCGGGGGTTGACTGCGAAGTCCGAAATGCGTCCGCTGATCATGGCTGGACCGATGTTCCGGAACTTCAACCCGCCCAGGATCGACGACCCCAGCTCCGGGTTCTTTTTGGCGTCATTCTCCTGTGCCGATGCGATCGAAACGACGATCACCGCGAGCGTGAACCAACGCAAAAGTGAACTCATGGCATGTCCTCGGTCAAAAGTGAATGCGCCAATCTATTGGAGAGTGCCCGGAGAAGCAACCGTGTCTCTTTGCCATGTCTTTCTTACTTTATCCATGCAAGGAATTATCGACTCATCATCCTCGCCCCTTGTGTCGCGCCCGCAAACTGCATACTGCTTACTGACTACTGATCACTGATTACTGCTTACTGACGACTCATTACTTCAATCATTCCCCGTCCACTCCCCTCCGGACTTTCATGATGGCCACCTCCGATCGGCGCATCGATGCGTACATCTCCAGATCACAGGAGTTCGCACGACCGATCCTCAAGCATTTGCGCTCCGTTGTCCACAAGGCCATTCCGAACATCGAAGAGACCATCAAGTGGGGTTTCCCGCATTTCATGGCGCACGGAGCAATCGTGTGCAGTATGGCGTCGTTCACGCAGCATTGCGGGTTCGTCTTCTGGAAGGGCGCGCAGTTGCCCGACCCTTACAAGATCTTCGGGCGCGGTGAGAAGGCGATGGGTCAACTCGGAAAGATCAGGTCCGTACGCGACCTGCCGAACGCGAAGATCCTCTCGGAGTATTTGAAGGCCGCTGCCGCATTGAACAAGGCCGCCACCCCGGGGCCGCGTGCGACCAAGAACGTCCGGACGGCTCCCGCCAAGCCGCTGCGCACGCCATCGGACCTCGCGAAGGCGCTGGCCAGGAACGCCAAAGCTCGGACGTTCTGGAGCTCCTTCCCCCCTTCACACCGGAAGGAGTACATTAACTGGATCATGGGCGCGAAGGCCGACGACACGAGGGCCCGGCGTCTCGCAACTTCCATCGAGTGGATCTCCAAAGGAAAGCCGCAGAACTGGAGATACATGAAACCGAAAAAGCGTTGAATAGACCTCTTCGCATGCTCTTCCGATCTCTCCTGCTTCTCTTCCTTATCCTGGTATCGGTCGAACCGGTCCGATCGCAGAGCCGCGCCGTGCTGTTCAACGGGACGAACGCGAGCGGCCCCGACCGTCTGCTCGCGATGACGTTGGCCGGAATCGTCAACCGCGACTCCGCCCGGCTCTACCTCCTGAACGTGTACGAGACCTGGTCGTATGCCGCCACCGATGAGCGATGGCGCGATATCTACCGCGAGCGCGGCGGCGTGACCTTCGATAGTATCGCAACGGTGACCGAGCTCGTCGACCGCTTCCGCCCGTTCATTCGAGGTGCTGTTTCGTACGACGCGAACCGTCTGTACGGCAATTTCTCCGGTCAGTCCTTTCGATGGCAGGGGGAGTACGCATGTCTCATCGGCGGCCTGACCGACCGGCTCCCCGCGACCGCCGCCATGGCGAACGCATACGGTCTGTCGCTTGCCGATTCTCTGCTGGTCGAGGACCAGTACGACGGCGACCCGCCCGTCTGGGTGCCCGGAAAGCTCGAGTATCCCCTCCATCCCTGGAACAACGGCTCGCTGACGGAAGAGCAACGCTACATCACCCTCATGCAGTGGGGCGTGCAAACGCTTTTGCCTCGCTGTCATCCTTCGAAATTCTATATTCGCGAGATCACCGACTGGGCGGTGAAACACCGGATGTTCCAGGTGAACATCGCGGGAACGTCTTCGCTCGACCTTTTCTCCGTTCCGACGGTCAAGGCCGATATTCTCGACAGCGTCCTGACCGTGCTTCATCGCAAGAATCTCTCCTCCATCTTTCACATCTACGGATGGATCCAGCCGGAACCGATGACGCAGTGGTTTGCCTTCTTTGGCGCGTCGTTCCACGAGACCCTGCTCGGCAATCTGTCGTGGCATTCCGCGTTCCCGGTCGCTGCCCGTACGTACGTCCCCGCAGCGAGGGTCCTTCCGGAAACGACGGTAGTGCGCGACAAATACTACGTGCTCTTCGTTGGTTCTGAAGGAGATGCGTCCAACTGGCTCTTCTCCTTTCAGTCGGGGGCGTGGCTCTCGCCGCAACGTGGGACCGTTCCGGTCGGCTGGGGGATGAATTATCACCTGCTCGACGCCTGCCCGTTCGTCGCCGCCTACTATTACGACACGGCCACGCCAGCGGACGGATTCATGCCCGTTACTTCGCCGCTCGGCTATTCGTATCCGGACGACCTTCCCGCGTCATCCTGGTCCGGCGCAGTGACTACGGCGAGCCAGCTCATGGCGAAGTACGGCGTGACCGATTGGTATGGTTACAAGCACTACGCCGGCACCGGTAGCACGCAGTTCCGAGGGGTGACGATCTACAATTCGTTCGATTTTCCGGCGTACGGTTCTTTCCTCACCGCTTCGGGCGCCACGATGGCGTTCGTGTACGATCCGCAGCTTCCGTCGCAGACGCCCGTCACAACCTACGGCTCCGTGATGTTCAGTCATACCGGCGACGGATCGTTCTACGGCGACGTTTCCGACCCGGCAGCGGTGGCGGCCCGGATCGTCAATACCGTCAAGTCCACCCCAAAACCGCGCTTCCTGCTTGGTGCGTATCAGCGGTTCCGTCAGGATGATTTCGCCGCGCGTCCTTCGCCATCGTCGCTCGATCTTTCCGTCCCCCGACTGGCACAGATCGTCGCCGCGCTCAAAGCCGACCCGACCGTGGGACCAGATATCGAAGTGGTGACCCCACAGCACTTCTCCGTCCTGCTGAGAAAGCAGCTCGGCGTGCTTGACGTCCACGACGGACCTTCGTCGGCAATCCCGGACCGTGTCTTGCTCTCGGCATTTCCAAATCCCTTCAATCCCAGCGTGTCGTTGACGTTCTCTATCCCCGTGGACGGAGAGGTTCGCGTCCGCATCATCGACCTCCTGGGCCGCGATGTGGCACTGCTGGTCGACGATCGGCTTGCTGCCGGTACGCACCAAGCAACATGGATTGCCCAGCGACAGCCATCGGGCATGTACATTGCCCTTGTCGAATCGCCATCCGGCCGCGCCGTCCACAAACTGATCTTGATGAAATGACCAGGATCGACAGGAATGCCATGACGACGGCATCGCGGTCCCGCATCGTCACTTGGATGCTTGCGTCGGCCGTTCTCATGGTCATGTCCGGCTGTTCGCTCCTCCGATGGCTTTCTCCGGAGCAGGAGTTCATTCGTGTTCATGATGGACGCTTGTACGAAGGCGACACTCCATACACGTTCGCAGGCGTCAATCTCTGGTACGGTCCGGCGCTCGCCATGGCCGACACCGGCGATGGCCATATGCGTCTGCGGCGCGAATTGGACCGATTGTCGGCCGATGGATTGACGAATCTCAGGATCCTCGCACTTTCCGAAGCATCGCGAATCCCGTGGGCCCTTCGGCCGTCCGTCGTTGAGGGCCCTGGCCGGCTGAACGAGCAGTTGTTGGTTGGGTTGGATGTGATGTTGGACGAAATGTCGAAGCGCCGGATGCGGGGCGTCCTCTTCCTGACAAACTACTGGGAGTGGTCGGGGGGCATGACGTCGTACCTCGACTGGACCGACAGTTCGACGTTCGTCGACCCGGAACGACAGGGCTGGGAAGCGTACATGGACTACGCCGGATCCTTCGGGGCGAACGTTCGTGCCCAGGAGATCTTCCGCGATCATGTACGGCGGCTGATCACGCGCGTCAACACGGTCAACGGGCGTCGATACGCCGACGACCCGACGATCATGGCGTGGCAGTTGGCGAACGAGCCCCGGCCGGGGACGGTCTCGCCCGTCGGCGAGTCGATGCTTCCGGCCTTCGTGGCCTGGATCGACTCCACGGCTCGCTTCATCAGATCGCTCGACTCGCTCCATCTCATTTCAACGGGCAGCGAAGGAGTGATCGGCTCCCTCGTCTCCGCCGACAACTACGTTCGCATTCACCGCTCCCCCGCCATCGATTATCTGACATTCCATCTCTGGCCCGTCGTCTGGCGCTGGTACGACCCGAAGCGGCCCGACTCGACGGCCGCTGTGGCGGAGTCGTTGTCTGTGGACTACATCCTGCAACACATCGCGTTGGCGCAAAGACTGGGGAAGCCTTTGGTGATGGAAGAATTCGGAATGAGCCGCGACACCGGCGGCTACGATGCCGCTACGCCCGTCTCCACGCGCGATCGGTGGTTCCGGATGTTCTTCTCGATCATCGAAGATTCAATCGCGGCCGGAGCGCCGATCGCCGGGAGCAACGTATGGGCGTGGGGGGGCGAGGGCCGCGGAATTCCGCCGGCATACCGCTACCGCCCCGGCGATCCGTTCACGGGCGACCCGTCGCATGAACCGCAGGGATTCAACTCGGTCTTCGACACCGATTCGACCACACGGCGCATCCTGCGTGAACACGCGGCAAAGCTCCGTCTTCTGCGGTCGCGGAGTACAGTGCTCTCATCGCAGTCCCTCCCCGCACGTTAGTGGAACGGACGAGTCGTTGCGAGAGGACCGCCGCTTTTGATGCCGATTTGCAATATGTTTCAATGTCCCTCACTCGGAGATTGCACATGCGCCAGTTTTCCTACCTCCTGCTGATCCTGATCGCCGCATTGCTCGTGTCGTGCAGCAAGAGTTCCACGACCGCCTCTAAGACCATCGGAGTTTCCCTGCAAACGAGGGCTCATGTTTTCTACCGCGACCTCGAGGCCGGACTGCTGGAAGAGGCCAAGACGCAGAACTACGAGCTCATCATCACCGCCGGCGAGTTCGACCTGGGCAAGCAGATGTCGCAGGTGGAGGACTTCGTCGCGCGAAAGGTCGACGCCATCATCCTTGTGCCTGTGGATTCCAAGGGTGTCGGACCGGCGATCGCCAAGGCGAACGCGGCCGGCATTCCCGTGTTCACCGCTGACATCGCGGCGCAGGAAGGATCGGTCGTATCGCATATCGCGTCGGACAACGTCGCCGGTGGCCGGCTCGCGGGTGAGTTCATTGCCGATGCTCTCAAGGGCAAGGGGACCGTGGCGATCATCGATCAGCCGAACGTCACTAGCGTCCTCGACCGCGTGCAGGGGTTTCGCAACGCGCTCGCCGCGTTCCCCGGCATCAGGATCGTCGCCGACGTCAACGGTGAAGGGGTGCGCGACAAGGCCTTCACGGCAACGGCCGACGTCCTGCAGGCTCATCCGGGGCTCAATGGCATCTTCGGGATCAACGACGATTCCGCCCTCGGCGCACTCGACGCCGTCACGCAATACCGTAAGACCGGGTTGATCATCGTTGGATACGACGCCACGCCTCCCGCGGCCGACGCGATCAGGAAGGGCTCGCCGCTCAAGGCCGACGTCGTGCAATACCCGAAGCTCATCGGTGCCAAGACCATTCAACAGATCGCCGCGCACTTCTCCGGGGCCGTCGTCCCACCTTTGGTCCCCGTGGAGGTCGGCATCGTGGACAGTCTTGCATTGACGAAAGGTCAGTGACGCGATGGGCATTCGGCCCTTCGTATTTCGTGTTTCGTATTTCGTGCTTCTTTGATGGATCTCCTCGTAACAAAATCCATTTCCAAGTCTTTCCCGGGCGTCAAGGCACTCCAAGGCATCGACTTCGACCTTCGTTCAGGCGAGGTGCACTGTCTGGTCGGCGAGAATGGCGCCGGCAAGTCGACCTTCATTAAGATCATCTCCGGTGTTCTTCAACCCGACCAGGGTACCGTCACGCTCGATGGAAAGGACGTGCGCTTCGCCTCTCCGCATGAAGCACTCCGAGCCGGCATCGCGACCATCTTCCAGGAATCAAACCTCGTCCCCGAGCTGACGGTCGCTGAGAATATCCTGCTCGGGCGCGAGCCATTGCGGCCCCATCTCCCCCTCCTCGACCAGAGGGCGCTTCGATCGCTGGCAGCAGATGCGCTTCGTCAGGTCGGACAGTCTGTCGACCCCGACCTACCCGCCAGACTTCTTGCGCCCGCCCAGCACCAGATGGTCGAGATCGCCAAGGCGCTCTCACGAAGCGCCCGTATCGTCATTCTTGACGAGCCGACTGCCGCGCTCACCGATCGGGAAACGGAAACGCTCTTTGGCCTCATCCGACGCCTTTCATCCGAGGGCATCGCGTTCATCTATATTTCCCACCGACTCGAAGAGATCGCGTCGATCGGCACGCGGATCACGGTGCTTCGCGACGGACAGAAGGTCGGAACGGTCCCGGCCACCACCGAGCGCACAGCGCTGATTCGAATGATGGTGGGGCGCGAGCTCGAGTATTCCACACCTGCAGTCAAGGGACTCCAGGGTCGCGAGCGGCTCCGCGTTGAACGACTGAGTTCTGCCGACGTTCACGACTGTTCATTCGTTCTTCACGAAGGGGAGATCCTCGGGATCGCCGGCCTTGCGGGGGCCGGGAGGAGCGAACTTGCCCGTTGTCTGTTCGGAGCGGAGCCGCGCACTTCGGGCACCGTCGTGCTCGACGGAGAGGACTTTTCACCTACGTCGCCTACGGACGGAATCGCAGCTGGCGTGGCCTTTCTCACGGAGGACCGCAATCGCCTGGGTTTGTTCCTCCAGCGTCCCGTGCGGGAAAACATCAGTATCGCATCGCTCGAGCAGGACCGTCGATACGGCCTGATCGATCGCCGCCACGAGTCGGCGCGGGCGAGGGCACTCGCCGACCGCTTCGGCACGAAGTACGCCAG
>CAYYOV010000029.1:4851-24735 GCA_964473365.1 uncultured Ignavibacteriaceae bacterium | reverse complement strand
ACGAGTCGGCGCGGGCGAGGGCACTCGCCGACCGCTTCGGCACGAAGTACGCCAGCCTGGAATTCGACGTCGACACACTGAGCGGTGGGAATCGCCAGAAGGTGCTCCTGGCACGAGCGTTGGCCAACACGCCGCGGCTCGTAATCGTGGACGAGCCGACCGCCGGCATCGACGTGGGTGCGAAGCAGGAGATCCATGACGAGCTCCGGCGCCTCGCCGCATCGGGGATCGGCGTCATCGTGATCTCGTCCGAATTACCCGAGCTGCTCAGCGTGTGCTCACGCATTGTCGTGATGCGCTCCGGCACGATCGTCGCATCGCTGGACCGTGCCGAGGCCACCGAGGAACGGATCCTTCACCTGAGCATGCATCCCGAGACAATGAACTGACCGCGCCCCAAACGACACCGCCGTAATCTTTCTACCTACTACCCGATACCTACTACCCGCTCCTTTCTCCATCACTCTTTCTCCCCATGCCCACCCTTCTTTCCCGCTACGGCATCGCACTCGCTCTGCTCCTGGAGATCGTTCTGTTCTCATTCCTCTCGCCGTTCTTCTTTACGGCCGAGAATATGCTGAACGTGACGCTGCAGGTCTCCATCACAGCGATCATCGCGGCCGGAATGACCTTCGTCATCCTGACTGGTGGGATCGACCTCTCGGTCGGGTCGATGGTGGCCTTTTCGGGCGTCGTGGCGGCGTTGGTGCTTCAAGCTTCTCTCCCGCTGGCAGTTGTCATCGTACTGGCTCTTGTTGCGGCTATAGGAGTCGGTGCCGCATCAGGGTGGACTGCCGGCTGGTTGATCACGCGGCATCGCGTGGCCCCGTTCATCGTGACGCTCGCGCTCATGACGGTCTGGCGCGGGGCAGCGTTCACGGTCACCGACGGACGTCCGGTCTGGGGACTGGCGGAGGGATTCAGCGATATCGCCAGCGCGCGCGTGCTGGCCGTTCCGCTGCCGACGATCGTCATGGCGATCGTGTTCGTCGTTGCGCACGTCGTGTTGACCTCGACCCGTTTTGGAAGGGCCATCGTGGCCGTCGGCGGCAATCGAGAAGCGGCCCGGTTGGCGGGCGTTCCGGTGACGCGCGTGCTCGTGCTGGTCTACGCCCTCTGCGGAACGCTCTCGGCGCTGAGCGGCTTCTTGCTTTCCAGCAGGATGAATTCAGGACAACCCAATGCCGGACTCATGTATGAGCTCGACGTGATCGCCGCGGTCGTTGTCGGCGGGACCAGTCTGTCCGGAGGCCGAGGGACCATCGTCGGCACCCTCATCGGTACGCTGCTCATCGGCGTCCTGCGGAACGGTCTGAATTTGTTGAACGTCGGCTCGTACATCCAGCAGATCCTCGTTGGTCTCGTCATTGTCGGCGCCGTCCTCCTGGATCGTTCACAGCGGAAGTAACGCGATCGGCGTGTCGTCGAATGTCCTCCATCGATAGGCCATCTCCCCAACTCCCATGAACCGCATCGTCCTTCTCCTCCTCCTGCTGGCGACGGGCTCATACGCGCAGTCCCGCATTCCAGCCGCCATCTCCGCGCTCGACTCACTGACGCTGACCTCCTACGACAACTGGCGGGTGAGTCCGGACCTCCGGGCCTGGAAGCCCTCGGGAGATCCCGCACAGCCCGACTACGACGATCGTTCATGGTCTCCGTTGCGCCTGGACGAGAGTCTCTCGTTCGATTCCTGCTGGATCCGAAAAGAGATCGTCCTGCCCACGGCTGTGTTCGGGGTCCCGGTAAGCGGCCCGGTCCGTTTCTCGCTCTCGGTCGACGACTACGGGTACTTCTGGGTCAACGGGAACTCTCTCGGCCGGTTCGATTGGGATGGCGAGTTTCTCCTCACGGCTGACGCGCGGCCGGGGCAACGATTCGTCATCGCCATCAAGGCCATCAACACCGGAGGTCCGCTCCGGCTGATCCGGGCCGAGGTCCGAGCCGAGCAGGCCCGCGACCTGCGCGAGGCGGTCGAGGGCATCACGCTCAGTCTGCGCACGGGTCAGAAACTGCTGTCGTTCGACACCTACCAAACGAATGCCCGGACGAAGACCGACCCTGGCATCGACCGCTCGACCATCGATCCTGCCGAACGCACCCGATTGTCAGCTGTCCTGGAATCGTCCGTGGACGCGCTGGATCTGGCCGCGTTGACGGAGGGTCCCGCTCAGCGGTTCTTCGATTCGGTCGAACGGTGGAAGCAGGTCGTTCGGCCGGTGAGCGATTTCGCCCGCCGCTTCACGCTGCATTTCACGGCCAACGCACACATCGACGCGGCATGGCTCTGGAGGGAACGGGAGACGATCGAGGTCTGCCGGAACACGTTCAACTCGGCCAACAACATCATGGACGCCAAGCGCGACGCCACGTTCGCGCAAAGTCAGGCGGTGTTCTATCGCTGGATGGAACAGTACTACCCCGATGCGTTCAAGCGCATCACGGACCGGGTCAAGGAAGGTCGCTGGGAGATCGTCGGCGGGATGTGGGTGGAGCCCGATTGCAACTTGCCAAGCGGCGACTCATGGATGCGGCAATTGCTCTACGCGAAGCGATACTTTCGGGACCGGTTCGGCGTGGACGTGAAATTGGGATGGAACCCCGATTCGTTCGGCTACAACGGCAACATGCCGATGCTCTACCGCGCCGCCGGCATCGACGCGTTCATCACGCAGAAGATCGGCTGGAATGACACGAACGTCTTTCCCCATCGCGTCTTCTGGTGGGAATCCGCGGACGGTTCGCGCATCCTCTCTGTCTTCCCGTTCGACTACGTGAACAATGTCGGCCAGCCGTTCGGGCTCGTCGACTGGCTCCGTCAGTTCGAGGCCAACACCGGCTTCCGCGATCTGATCGTGCTGTTCGGCGTCGGCAACCATGGCGGAGGCCCCTCGCTCGAGATGATGCGACGGATCGACCGGCTGGCGAACGTGCCCATCTACCCAAAGGTCGAGTTCGGGACCGCGCAGGCGTATGTCGACCGCCTCCGCGCCCAGGACCTGTCGAGCCTTCCCGTTTGGAACGACGAGCTCTACCTGGAGTATCATCGCGGGACCTTTACCACGCAATCGGCCGTCAAGAAGGCCAATCGGGAGCACGAGAACCTCCTGACCGGGACCGAGACCTTCTCCGCCATCGCCAACCGGCTTGGGAAGCCCTATCCCGCCGACGCCTTGCGCACGGCGTGGGAAACGGTGATGTTCAACCAGTTCCATGACATCCTTCCCGGGTCCAGCATCCGCGAGGTCTATGTCGATGCCGCCGCGTCGAACGCGACCGCACGCGACCTTGCAGAGTTCGAACGGGGTCGATCGCTCGACTTCATCGCGTCGCAGATAAACACCTCCTCGCTCCCCGCCGGCAAACCGGTCGTACTGTTCAATCAACTCGGATGGGACCGCTCCGACCTGGCCCACATTCCGCTCCCGAAAGGGGACAGCGCTGCAGTCAGCGTCTTTGACGCAAAGGGAGCAGAGATCCCGTCACAGATGGTGCGTACGGGTCCATTGACGTGCGAGGTCATCTTCGTTGCCAAGGTTCCGGCCGTCGGCTATGCCACGTATCTGCTCCGTCCCCGCACATCAGCGAAGTTCTCCAACCCGCTCAACATCAGTTACACCTCCGTCGAGAACGAATTCTTCGCACTCACACTCGACCCCGAAACAGGTTGGCTGAAGAGTATCGTCGACAAACGTTCCGGCCGAGAGGTACTCGCCGGGCCGGGGAACGAACTGCAGGTGCTCGAAGACCTTCCGAGGGCCTGGGACGCATGGAATATCGGGTTGACGGGCAAACGCTTTCCGACACGCTTCAGAAAGATGGAGATCGTCGAACGTGGGCCGGTGCGCGTCGTGCTGCGTCTCTATCATACCTATTTGAAGCCCGGGGTCACGCGCTCGTTCCCTACGGAAGATTTTCCGAATTCGTTCTTCACACAGGACATTGTTTTGACCAGCGGACTTGACCGGGTCGATTTCGTCGCCCGCGCAGACTGGTGGGAAGACAAGACGATGCTCAAGGTCTCGTTCCCGGTGACCGTCACAGACTTCGCCGCGACGTATGAGATCCCATTCGGTACCATTCGCCGATCCACAGGCACGAGCACGTCGTTCGAAAAGGCCCAGTTCGAAGTACCGTCGCATCGTTGGGCGGACCTGTCAGAGGCCGACCGGGGTGTCAGTTTGTTGAATCGATCGAAGTACGGATACGACATCAAGGGGAACGTCATGCGGCTGTCGCTGTTGCGTTCGCCCAAGTATCCGGACCCGACCGCCGATCGTGGCAGTCACACCATCGAATACGCACTCGTGCCGCACGCTGGGACATGGGAAACTGACGGCACGGTTCGCCGCGGGTACGAGTATAATTCTCCGCTCGTCGTCGTCCCGACCGAACGGCATCGCGGAAAGGGACCGGCATCGCAGGGATTGCTCGGGTTTCGGGGGGATGGACTGGTGCTGACCTCGGTGAAGAGGGCCGAGGACGGGAGTGCGTGGATCATGACGTGGTACAACATTTCAGGCCGCGAGCAGGTCGCTGAGGTCTCATGGCCTGGCGCTCCGAAGGCTTTGCGACGGTCGAATGTCATGGAAGAAGATGGTGAAGCGGTGCCCTTCACCGGTCGTCAGGCACGCGTTCCGACGCCGGCGAAGGGGATGATGGTGTTGAAGGTCGTGTGGTGAGGGAGTCGCAGGGCAGGGAAAGCAGCTGAAGCAACGAACTCCACAAGGAGATCCTCCTTTCTCCTCGGGAGCTCTGTGGATCTCTGCGTCAGCTCGGTGGATCTCTGTGTTCCGCTTCCTTCCAGCAGCGGGGCCTAGCTTTGTATCAGATACTGTAGCTTCAGAAAATACTGCGTCTGCGTGGTGGTCCAGCCCGCCGGACGGTCGCTGAAGTTCGTCAAATCACGCGTCGCCCCGGCGTAGAACACCGTGAATGCGTTGAGTTTGTACGAGAAGAGCGGATACGCGTTGAGGTCTTTGTTGAAGGTGTCGTACTGCATGATGACCCGCAGATACGCCTCGGTCGTGAAGTTGTAGAACCCAACCGCCCGATAGATGTTGCCGTCGTAGAACAACTCCCGTGTCGCATCGCTTGCCAGGCGCGCACGGTTGTATGACGCGGAGACGCGCAGACGTTCCGTGAACCGGACGGTGGCTTCGAACCCGGCGTTGTGTCCATAGCCCAGCTCTGGCGGCGATTCTCTGTAGATAAAGTTGCCCGCTTCAATGAACACCCCCGCGGACATCGAGTTGTTGATGTCCCAGTAGACGTTTGCGTTCCCCCGCGGGATCCTCGGAAAATACACTCCCTCGAAGACCTCCTGGTTGAGAGCAAGCACTCCCACGCTCGTGTTGATCTGTCCTTTGAAGTTGGCGTTCCAGTTCAGGAACAGGAACCGCTCCTTCCGCTGTCCGTCGTAGTTGAACTGCATTCCCGTGAACCCGCTCACCCCCCACCGGGTCATGACGCTGTTCTCATCCGGATAGACCGTGTAGCCATATGAAAGCGAAATGGACCTTCGGTTGGTGCGTGTGATGAAGCCGTTCTGGCCTTGGAATGTCGGCGAAACATCCTCGTACGAGATCGAGGTGGAGACCTCGCGGGTTGAGCGGCTCACCTCAAGCCGCGCCGCCAGGCCCGTGTAGGTCTCGGCATCATACGCCGCCGTTCGACCCGTCGAACCGAACGTCCGCAAGTCTCCGAACAATCCCTGGTCGTTCAACTCATGCGTACGGGAAACATACAACACACCACGGACGCTGTGGTTCTGGTCCCATCGATAGTTGAAATCACCTCCGCCGACGAGATTCGTCGCATCGTTCTTGATCGACCGGTGTGAGACGATCCCACCGACATACGACTGGTCGCCAAAGTCGTACCGCACGCGGCCAACGCTGGCCAGCGACGTCATTCCGGTCTCCACCAGGTCGCTCCCTTCCTCTCCCGGCACGAACAGTGATGTGTTCCGGTCCGAGGCGCTGAGCAATCCGTAGGACCACGCGCCAGCCTTACCAATCACCTTCGCGGCCACGAGCGGGTCGTTGATGGTCCGCGAATAAAAGAGCTGCAGGGACGGTCCGCCAAAACCGTTCCCGTTGCCCCGAAACAGGTCCGATCCCTCCAGGAAGAACGGTCGTCGCTCCGGGTAGAACAGGTTGAACGTCGTGTTCACGCTGATCTGCGCAGCGTCCGATTCGATCTGGCTGAAGTCCGGGTTCACGACCGCCTCCACGACAAAGTCAGGCGTCGGGGCCACCTTCAGGCTCACGCCGGCGCGTCCTTTGATCTTTCCCTGTGTGAACGGGGTGGACGGATCGTCGGTGTCTTCAAGCGATCCGCTCTGCGAGGCCGCGGCATACGGCAGGATCTCCATCGCCAGGCTCGGCTTGATGCCGGAGATCCCCAGGAGCGACATTCCCTGACAGGTCAGACATGGATTGTTCCGGTCGAGCGGACTGGCGGAAAAGATGGCGCGGGTCACCCGTGGATACGTGCGTCCGGCCAGGATCTTCCAGTTCTGTTCGGTCCGGTCCGGAAACCGCAGCGACTTGAACGGGATGGCGATCTCCACGGTCCATGAATCGACGTCGATCTTGGTGTCAGATTGCCACACCATCTCGTACGAATCGTCCTCGTTGTCTCCGGCCCGCAAGATGTCCCCCTGCACGTTGAGCGGGTTCACGAAGAACTCGAACGCCTTCTGCGCGTCGCCAAACGTGTCGATGATGAGGATGACGTTGTCGTCGCTGAACATCCGGTCACGGTCCGTGATGTGCGCGCGCAACTCCGACATGGCGCTGTCGTGGCACACGAACGACACGAGCAACGCCTCATCGGTGTAGAGAATGCGGATGTCCGTCCGTTGCAGCGCAGGAGTGTTCTCGCGTGGGTCGACCTCCAGCGGCGCATCGAACACCTCAGCCTGCGACCACTGCGGCTCGTCCAACCGCCCGTCGATCGTGAACGGCCCATCCACGCGGACCGCTCGAACGCTGCGGACGGATTGTGCCGGAAGCGCGACGAGCATCGACATCAGAAGGGACACCGTAAGCGCGGCTGTATGTCGTGTCATTGGTACGTACAAGTGTGTGAGAATATTGCGGATACGTTGAGCGACGGAGGGAGTTGCGGGAAGCAGTACACGTTCCGCGATCGACTATCCCTGGATCAAATACTGCATCTTCACGAAGAATTGCCTCGATGTCGTCCTCCACCCTCCCCGTGAGATGCCGTAGTCGGCGACCCCTTCGGTGGCACCCAGATACAGCGCGCTGAAGGCATTCAGACGGTAACTGAGGAGCGGGTACACGCTCGCCCGCCGGTCGAATGTGTCGAACTGGCTGATCAGACGGAGCGAGAACTCGGGTGAGAATTGATACACCGCCAGCGACTGATAGACATTGCCGTCGTAGAAGAGCTCCCGGCGGTTCAGCGCCATCAGGCGCGCGCGGCTGTAGGTCACGCGAACGCGGAATCGGTCCGTGAAACGCACCAGCACTTCGAAGTCGAAGGCGTGTCCGTTCCCGGCCTCGGGCGGAGTGCCGTCCCGATAGATGAAGCGTCCCACCTGTCCGTTCAGCTTGAGCGTCAGCGGAGCGAACGGGGTCGAAGAGATATTGAAGTGAAGCTGCGGCAGATGGCCAAAGAACAGGCCGGCGTAGCGCTCCTCGCCCAATCCCTGCCCGAGGATCGTCACCTCCGTCTGTCCTTTCATGACGGCCTGGACCCCAGCGCCGACGTACCGTTCCTTCATCAATCGTTCATCGTTGACGACAACGCCCCCGAAATTGAAGACCGACAGTCGATCGAGGAACGACCCGTCTGGATAGAACGTGTAGCTGTGGGCGCCGGTGAACGTGTTCCGGTTCGTCGCTCCGATGAAACCATTCTGCGATTGGAACGTCGGCTGAACGCCTTCAGCCGTGAGGGCAAACCCGTAGTCGCGCGCCTGGCGGCTGAGCTCCAGGCGTCCCGCAGTTCCCCGGAATCGCTCTCCGTCGTATGCCGCGGTGAACCGGGTCGCACCGTACGAGCGGGTCTCGTCGAAGATCGACAGATCGTTCAGTTCTTTCGTGTCCGAGACGAACGCGCCGGCCGTCAGGCTGTAAACGTTCGCAAACCGCCACCGGCCGTCGATGCCGCCGAGCAGATGCGACGCCGTTGACCCGAACGTACGCACGGACCCGAATCCGCCGACGAACGACTCATTTCCGAAATCGTACCGCACGCGCGCCACGCCGGCCTGCGATGCGAGGCCCGTTTCCGCTACGTCACTCTCTTCTTCTCCCGGAACGACGAGCGACGTGTTCCGGTCCTGCGCCGCGATGAGACCGTAGGAGAACGCACCTGATTTGCCGAACACTTTCGCCGCGGCCAGAGGATCGTTGATCGTCCGCGAATAGAAGACCTGGAACGTCGGATCGCCCCACTGGTTGAAGATCGTCTGATACAGGTCGGCCCCCTCGAGGAAGAACGGCCGACGTTCGGGATAGAAGAGGGCGAAGGACGTGTTGACGCTGATCTGGACGGCGTCGGATTCGATCTGGCTGAAATCGGGGTTCAGTACTCCCTCGACGAGCAGGTCGGGCGTCGGAGCGATCTTGAGGCCCACGCCGGCGCGGGGCGTCCCTCGCCCGCGGTCGAACGGCGAATCGAGCTCGTCTTCATCTCGTAATCCGTTCCGCTGGGTCATCCCCACATACGGCAGCACGTCGAACGCCGATCCAGGCCGCACGCCCTCGATCCCGACCAGCGTCATCCCCTGGCAGGTGAGGCACGGATTGTTCCTGTCGAAACGCGTGGCCGAGAGCATCGCCATGGTCTCGCGCGGAAACTGTCTGCCGAACAGGATCACCCACTGCTGCTCCGCGCGGTCCGGGAACCGGAGCGACGTGAACGGAATGCCGATCTCCGCCGTCCATCCGTCCTTGAACATCCTCGCCTCGGAGCGCCATACAAGGTCGAACGACGCGTCGTCGCGATTGCCCGACATCATCGCGTCCCCCTGGATCCCGCGGGGATTCACGGTGAAGATGTAAGCCCGTTGGTGGTCGCCGTAGGTGTCGAGGACGAGCACCACCTGGTCGTCTGGCGTGGCTTTGTCCCGGTCGGCATACGCCGCCCGCACGTCGTCCATAACGCTGTCGCGGCACACGAAGCCCACATACAGCATATCGTTCGTGTAGACGACGCGCGCTTCGGTGGACCGTGGCGCGGGAACGTTCTCCCGCGGTTCGACTTCGAATGGCAGCGACACCGGGGCCGCCTGGCCCCACTCGGCCTCCGTCAACCGTCCGTCGAGCGTGATCGGCCTATCGATGCGAACGGCGCGCACCACGCCCCCCAATTGCGCTCGCGCGGGGATCGCAAAGAGCACACAAAGCAGCCCGGCAATGACGAAACGATGGGATCTGTGTCCAACACTCGTCATGACGGAAGTTCCACCGGCTCCACGTCGTGCAGTTTGCGCGTATCCACGGTCGGCGTTCCGTCCGGGGATTCGATGAACATGTCCGAGAATCGCGCACCGAACCGGACCTCGTGGAACTTGTACGACGTACGTGTGTGCACGGTCTGGAAGAAGGTCTCGTCGGTAGCCGTCACCAGGATAACGAATTCTGCGTCGAGCGTCGCCAGATCTGCCGCGGTCCGTCCTTTCAGCGGGCTGCTGTCATCGATCGGATGGACGACGGTCCAGTGCAGTGGAAAGAAGATCGACACGGTGCGCTCCAGCGTCAGCGGATAGAACTGCCGCACGCGCCGCCCTTGGCGGTCTTCCAGCAGGCTCAGCACGACCTTCACTTCCGTCTCGATGAGCTGGCTGCGTCGCACGTTGATGAACCGGAACATGAACCCTGTTCCGCCGCGGTACGGCGCGATCACTCCCTCGCGGCTGAACTCGAGCGCCGCCGACGGACGTGAGAACCGGGCAAAGGTCAGTCCAGTCGCCATGGCGATGCCGAGCAACCCAAGGAGGGCTTCGAGCGTCACGAGCATGTTCGCGATGAACCCCTGCGGGGACATCACGCCATACCCGATGGTCGCCAGCGTATGCACGGAGAAGAAGAAGGCATCCGTGAGCCGGTCTCCGTCGTTTGCCGCGGTCGAGCCCGAAATGGCGCCCGGACCCAGGGCATAGTAGGCGAGGCCGAAGAACAGGTTCGTCGCAATGTACCCGAGGACGAGCAGCGAATAGAACTTCCACGACGGCAGCGTCAACAGCGCCTGGAACGGGCTCATCGAGCGGTACCACGGGATCCCGGCCCTCCGGGCATTGAACGTTCCGTCCTGATTCAGGAAGCGGACCGTCGACGTGGTCGCCACGCGCGAGCCAAGCCCCAGGTCGCGCTCTTCGGATCGTATGTTCTGTTCAGCCATAAGGCGGTAAAGATACAGAACCTTCGGCGACCCTCCAACTTGCTATTCCCGCCGGCCCGCCTGATATTCTGAGGATCGCTTCCCGCTTCCCATTGACAGTCTTCTCTTCGACCATGGCCATCTCCCCCCTGTCTGCGCACTACCCGATCACCGACGAACAGCGGTCGCACTTCCAGCGCGACGGGTTCATCCTGCTCCGGAACGTCCTTGACCCGGCGCTCGTCGAACAATACCGCCTCGCGATCCACGCCGTCGTGGAAGATGTTGCCCGGTCGCGCGACACGCAGGGACGCATTACCGACTACTCCGCGATGTTCACGCAGGTAACGAACGTCTGGAAGCTTGCCGAGGCCGCCCGCGAATTTGTCCATGCCGAGCGCTTCGCGCGCATCGCCGCCGACCTCATGGGCGTCAATGGGGTGCGGCTCTATCACGACCAGGCGCTCGTGAAAGAGCCGGGCGGCAAGCCGACACCGTGGCACCAGGACCAGTACTACTGGCCGCTCGACACGGACAACACGGTGACGATGTGGATGCCGCTCGTGAACGTAGAACCGAAGATGGGAACGATGACGTTCGTCCCCGGTTCACACCGCGACACATCGTTCCGCCGGATGGAGATCTCCGATTCGTCCCAACAGTACTTCGAAGAGATCGTCCGCCAACGCGGCGTCCTTGTCCCGAGCTTCTCGCTCAACGCCGGCGACGCCACGTTCCACACCGGCTGGACACTCCACAGCGCTCACCGCAACACGAGCAATCACCGTCGCGAGGTCATGACCGTCATCTACTTTGCCGACGGAGCGCGGGTCGTCACGCCCGACAACGAGCATCGCAAGGTCGACCTCGACGTATTCATCCCGGGCCGTGCGCCCGGCGATCTCGCCGACACGGACCTGAATCCTCGACTCTATCCGAAAGCGTGAGATGGACCGACGCACCTTTCTTCATTCCGTCGCGGTCGGGTCGATCACCCTGCCCGCACTCCACGCCTCAGAAGTGAAGATCCCGCATCGTCCGCTTGGAGCGACGGGACTCGAGGTCAGCGTCCTCGGGCTCGGGTGCGCCACGTTGGGCTACAGTCCGATGTCGGTCGAAGAGGGCGCCGCCCTGGTCGATGCTGCCATCGACGCCGGCATCACCTACATCGATTGTGCGAGCTCGTACGGGAACGCCGAAGAGAAGGTCGGGGCGGTCATGCGGCGCCGGAGGAAGGAGGTCGTCCTCGCCACGAAGTGCCTCGAACGGAGCAAGGACGATGCGTGGCGTGAGATCAACCGGAGTCTGGAGCGACTGCAGACGGACCGCCTGGACCTGCTGCAGGTGCACGCGATCAATTCGATGCGCGACCTGGACCGTGTGACGGCTGACGACGGCGCACTTGCCGCCGCGATCCGGGCCAGGGACGAAGGATTGTGTCGTTTCATCGGCATCACCGGCCACACGCGACCGGAGGTCCTCGCAGCGGCCCTCGACCGATTTCCATTCGCCACGGTGCTGTGTCCGCTCAGCTCGACCGACGCCCTCGTGAACGACTTCGCCCCCGTGATCGGTCCGATCATCAAGGACCGTAAGATCGGACTCGTGGCGATGAAGGTGTTCGCTGCCGGCAGGATGGTGCTACATCCAACCCGAAGCCTCCGTTACAGCCTGTCGTTACCGGTCAGCACGGCAATCGTGGGGATGGTCAACACGGCCGAATTGCGCGAGAACGTCGCGGCCGCCGCTGGGTTTTCGCCCATGTCCCCCGACGAGATGCGGGCGCTCGAAGAATCGACGCGCAGCACGGCGACCACCGACGTGATGTGGTGGAAGCGCGGATAAAGCGAACATCGAAGATGGACTGGGTTGAAGCCATCTCAAAAACATTCTGAGCCTGCACGTGGCAGTCTGGTGATGCTCGCAACGTTTTCATAATGGGCCCATTTCTAACCGTTGCGAGCGTTGCTGTCGCTGCGGTCGCTGCGCGAGACGCTTCTTTCTGAGAACTCCGGCAATGTGAGGCCAGTTCTAGGACGTTCGGGGCGCACGCGTGTTTTCCCTCCGATTTCCATCCCCTGCGATTTCTTCGTAGTTTCACCCCCATGAAACCTGAGACTGTCATCGGTATTGACCTTGGCGGCACCACCGTCAAGTCCGGCCTCGTCAGCGCTTCGGGAGAGGTGCTCTACGAGAATAAGCTCCCGACGCGTGCCGACGAAGGTCCGGCCGCAGTCATCGGCCAGATCGAGGCTGGCATTCGCGACATCCTCGCCCGCGGCGGCGCTCCGACCGTGCACGCCGCCGGCATTGGAGCTCCGGGCGTCGTCGACGATCGCGGGATCGTCAAGGCCCCGCCGAATCTGAAGGGATGGGATGAAGTGCACCTGGCCGAAGAAGTGGCCAAGCGCTTTCCAGGGATGCGGGTCGTCGTCGAGAACGATGCGAACGTGGCAGCAATCGCCGAAGCTCGCTTCGGAGCCGGACGTGCGTTCCCTGATTTTCTGTTCGTCATCTGGGGAACCGGGGTCGGTGGCGGGATCATCCTGAACCGAAAGTTGTATCGTGGCCCAACCGGCGGCGCAGGCGAGATCGGTCACATATCCATCGACCACAGCGGCCCGGCGTGCAATTGCGGCGGACGCGGATGCATCGAAGCCTATATCGGACAGCGGTATCTTTCTCAGCGAACGGCCGAAAGACTTCGCGCACATCCTGAATCGGCGATCCATGCGTTGGTCGGCGGGGACCTGAGCACGCTGGAGCCGGCGATCATCGCACAAGCTGCTGAGCGCGGCGACGCCGTGGCGCGAGAGGCGCTCGCCGAAGCTGGACATCTGCTCGGAGTGGCCATCGCGGCGGTCATGAACGTCATGGACCTGCGCGTCAGCATTATCGGAGGCGGCGTCTCGGCCGCAGGGGACCTTGTGCTCAAAGCAACTCAGGCGGGCGTTGTGGGCCAGGTGTTAAAGCCGCTCAAACCCGGCATTCGCGTTCTCCCTGCCGAGCTCGGCAATACTGCCGGCATGCTTGGTGCTGCTGGTCTGGTCCTTCCCGACTGAGATCTCGTCATCCCTTGCTCCGTCGACACCTTCAATATTCCACTCGTCGTGGTACGCAGAGCGCTCGGACAACGCGTGGCGGTGCCGGTTTCCTGATGTTCGTTCGCGTAGGATTGCTCCTCACCCTCCCGATCCTCACCTCCGTCGCCCAGCTGCGTGATACGAGCGCCGTCCGCGACACAGTCACGGCACGAGCTGATTCTGCCGCGGTCGCCGGAGGCGTCGATACGCTCGTCGTCTATTCCGCCCGCGATTCGATCGTCTATTCGATGCGCACTCGTCGCATGTACCTGTACGGCGAGGGACAGACGAACTATCAACAGATGTCGCTCAAGGCCGAACAGATCAACATCAACTGGGACAATGCCACGCTCATCGCCTCGGGCGTGCAAGACACGGTCCAGGCCGACTCGGTCATCGGCAAGCCCATGATCCGCGACGCCGGAGAGGAATACCGCGGCGACACCGTGGCCTACCAATTCCGCACGCGGAAGGGGCGCATCACGCTCGGACGGACGGAGATCGACGAGGGCTTCTACACCGGCGAGCAGATCAAGAAGGTCGACGTCAACGTTCTCTACGTCTCCGACGGCCGGTACACCACGTGCGACCTTGACCATCCGCACTTCTATTTCACGAGCCCGCGCATGAAGTTGTATGTACGCGACAAGGTCGTGGTCGAACCGGTCTATTTCTACCTGGCGGACGTTCCGGTCTTTGCACTTCCGTTCGGCGTCTTCCCCAGCCGCGGCGGCCGTGCGTCCGGCATCATCGCTCCGGCATTCGGGTCGGACAACCGGACGGGCCAATACCTCAGCCATCTGGGCTACTACTGGGCGCTGAGCGACTATGTCGACGTCGCGACGATGTTCGACCTGACCACGCGGGGCGGCTGGGCCAACCGCAGCCGACTCAACTACTCGCTTCGTTACAACTTTACCGGTGCCCTCGACGCGGAGTATCGCCGCTTCGTGAGCGGAGAGGCTGGCGACCCCGACTATCAATCGAGCGACGCCTACGACATCGGGCTCCGGCATAATCAGGTCATCGATCCCTCGTCGCGCATCGACGTGAATTTCCGGTTCACCTCCGCGAACTTCGGGGCGTACAGCCGCAACATCGAGGACATTCTCGCCCAGAACATCTTCTCTGCAGCATCCTATTCGAAGACCTGGGACCGCTCGAACCGTTCGCTGGCGATCGGCATCACGCGCGACCAGAGCATCACCACCGGTGAGGTTCGCGAGGTCCTGCCGTCGCTCTCGTTCTCGCAGAGCCAGATCTTTCCATTCCGTTCGCGCAGTCGTGGTCGCGGATTGTCGCTTGGGGGCGATGTCGACCGTCCGTGGATCGAGATGCTCGGCATGAACTACAGCGCGTCGTTCCTGAACCAGCGGACCAAGATCAGCACATCTCTCGATTCGCTCTATCGCGACGGCCTCCTGGTGCCCGGCAAGGATTTCACACGGGGCACCAGCCGTGCGCTCACGCAGAATCTCGGGTTCTCCATTTCCCCGAAGGTTGGCTACGTCACGGTGACGCCGTCGCTTTCGTTCAGCGACGCCCGCACGTGGCAAGACGACCGCGTTCCGTATCGCGACAACACCGACAGCACGCTCGCCTTCAACGACGTCTACCGACAGAACATCCGCGGCAACCTAAGCACCGGCGTGTCGGCCTCGACCCGGTTCTACGGGCTCGCCCAGCCGGGCATCTTCGGCGTACAGGCCCTGCGCCACACCGTCAACCCAACGCTTGGCCTTTCCTACAACAAGCAGGTCTACGGCAGCAACATCCCAAAATACCAGATGCTGGCCTCCTTCAGCGTGGCCAACAATGTGGAGATGAAGGTCAGCCGTTCGGACACGGGTGAAGCGACAAAGGTGCAACTGCTCAACTTTGGGATGGGCGTGTCCTACGATTTCGCGCGCGATTCGCTCCGCTTCAGCGAAGTGGGCATTAACTACCGGACGGACGTCGGGCAGTATCTAAGCGTGAACGGCGGTCTGACGTACAACCTGTATCAGTATGACCCGGCGGCAAAGAGCCGCGTCAATCGCTTCCTGCTTGCCGAAGAGGGACGCTTCGGCGACCTGACGAGCGTCTCACTGAGTTTGTCCACATCGTTGCGGGGAGAGAAGAAAGAGCCGCCAAAAGCTGAGGCAACATTGCCGCAGGAGGTGTTGGACGAGCAGAAGAAGACTGAAGGGCCTTTGCCCGAGGTCCGGCCCAGGCCATCGTTCCAAACGATCTACGACCGCGAGGAAGCTGACTTTTCGATCCCCTGGAACATCACGTTGTCCTACACCTTCTCACAAAGCCGGCCCAACCCTCAGACGTACTTCCGGACCTCGTCGGCCAACGCCAGTCTGTCGTTCAACCTTACCGATCAGTGGCAGATCGGAACGAGCGCGTCGTACGACTTCGTGAACAAGGAACACTTCGTCCCGTCGGTCGACGTTACGCGCGACCTGCATTGCTGGACGATGCGGTTCACGTGGTACCCGATGGGCATCCGCGAGGGTTACCGGCTGGAGCTTCGCGTAAAGGCGCCGCAACTCCAGGACATCAAGGTGACAAAGCAGAACAGCCAGCGGGGGATCTACTAGCGGCAAAGAGCAAACGGCAAGGAGCAAAACAAGAAGCCCTTGGCAGTTCTTCCGAGAAGAACCTCCAAGGGCTTCAGTCTTCCTACTTCCTACCACCCACTACCTACTACCCACTACCCCGCTTTCCGTTCTTCATACAGATAGATCGGCTCCTTCCCCTTCGTGATCGTCTCCTTCGTGACGATGCACTTGGAGATGTTCCGTCGGTTCGGGAGGTGGAACATGATATCGATCATGATGTTCTCGATGATCGACCGAAGCGCCCGGGCGCCCGTGCCGCGCGCCATTGCCTTCTCCACGATCGTCTCCAGGGCGGCCGGCTCGATCTCGAGCTCCACGCCTTCCATCGCGAACAGCTTTTGATACTGCTTGACGAGCGCGTTCTTCGGCTGGCTGAGGATGTTCATCAGCGCCGCTTCGTCGAGCGGTTCGAGGGTGGCGACCACCGGCAATCGTCCGACGAACTCGGGAATGAGCCCGAACTTGAGCAGGTCGTCGGGCTCCACCTTCGGCAGCAGCTCCTGTTTCGCCTTCGTCTTCTTGACGCGGATGTCGGCCCCAAAGCCCATCGAGTGCTGCGTCACGCGACGCTCGATGATCTTCTCGAGCCCCTCGAACGCCCCGCCGCAGATGAACAGGATGTTCTTCGTGTTGATGTTGATGAGGCTCTGTTCGGGATGCTTGCGCCCGCCCTTCGGCGGCACGCCGGCGATCGTCCCTTCGAGGATCTTCAGCAGCGCCTGCTGCACGCCTTCGCCCGAGACGTCGCGCGTGATCGATGCGCTGTCGCTCTTCCGCGCGATCTTGTCGATCTCGTCGATGTAGACGATACCGCGTTCGGCCTTCTCGACGTTGTAGTCGGCGTTCTGCAGGAGGTACACCAGGATCGTCTCGACGTCGTCTCCGACATAGCCGGCCTCCGTCAGCGTCGTCGCGTCGGCGATGGCGAACGGCACGTCGAGGATGCGCGCGAGCGTCTGCGCCAGCAGCGTCTTGCCCGTTCCCGTGGGACCGATGAGCATGATGTTGCTCTTCTCGATCTCCACGTCGTCGAACGTCGGCATCGACTCGTTCGAATCGATCCGCTTGTAGTGGTTGTAGACCGCCACGGCCAGCGTCCGCTTCGCCTGCTCCTGGCCGATGACGAACTCGTCCAGCGCCTTGGTGATGTCCGCGGGCGTCAGATTGCGCCGGATCGCGCCTTTGCGGGCGTTGATCGCGGCGATGTTGTTCTTGATGATGTCCACGGACGACGAAACGCACAGGTCGCAGATGTACACATCCGGACCTGCAATGATGCTGTTCACTTCTTCCGGAGAGCGTCCGCAGAAGGAGCAGGAAATCTTGTCGCCGTGTCGGGGTTTTTGGGTCATATCCTTGGTCGAAACTAGCCACAAAAATCGACAAATGTCAAAGCCGCACGTTCCCCGCCGGTTCGAACCCTAGCCGGTCGCGGTCCGCCAATACGTCCTACTTGTCCTTTTTCGGCTCTGCGGCGCGCTTCACGAGCAGCGTATCGATGAGCCCGTATTCCTTCGCCTCGGCTGCCGACAAGTACTTGTCGCGGTCCGTGTCGTTCTGGATCATGTCCATCGACCGGCCCGTGGCCTCCGCCAGGATCTCGTTGATCTTCTTCTTCGTCTTGAGGATCTCTTCGGCCTGGATGCTGATGTCCGACGCCGTACCCTGGACGCCACCCCACGGCTGGTGGATCATGATGCGCGCATTCGGCAGCGCCATGCGCTTGCCCTTCGCACCGCCCGCAAGGAGCACCGCACCCATGCTGGCCGCCATGCCGATGCAGATCGTGGCCACGTCAGGACGGATGTATTGCATCGTGTCGAAGATGGCCAGGCCTGCCGAGACGCTGCCGCCGGGGCTGTTGATATAGAGGTTGATGTCCTTGTCCGGGTCTTCCGACTCGAGGAACAGAAGCTGTGCGATGGTGAGACTGGCGATCGTGTCGTCGATCGGCGTACCGATGAACACGATGCGGTCCTTCAGCAGGCGGCTGTAAATGTCGAACGCGCGCTCGCCGCGGCCGGTCTGCTCCACGACCATCGGCACCAGTTGGTTGTAGATCTCGCGGGGGTTCCCCATGGAACTCATCCTTTCGTTGCGGGTGAAAGCTCGGTGTCGTCGACCTCGGTGATCGCCGCCTGGCTTAGCAGGTTCTGCATGAGCTTATCGCTGCGCAGCCGGTCGCGGATCTGCTCCGACGACTTGTAATATTGGAGCAGACGCTCCTTCTCGATCTTTATTGTAGCGGCCTCGGTCTCAGCCAGCTTCTCCAGGTCGGAGTCGTCGACGGTGATGTTCTCCGCCTTCAGCAGCTCTTCACGCAGCAGGGCCCATTTGGCCTGCGCCTGCGCGTAGCCGAAGTTCTCCTGGCCGAACCGCTCGTAGTCGAAGTCCTCCGGCAGCTGCTTCTTCGGATACTGCTGGGCCATGTCCTGAAGAAGGCTCTCGAGCACGGCCCGCGTCAGCGAGTCGGGCACGGCAAAATCGTGCATGGCCAGCAGTTCGCTCGTCAGCGAGTTCAGCAGGGCCCGTTCCGACTTCGACTTCCAGTATGCCTCGATGTCCTTGCGCAGGTTCTGCATGAACTCGTCGGTCGTCCCGACGGCGTCCTTCGTCAGCTGTTTGACGAACGCGTCGTCGAACGCCGGCAGTTGCACCTTCTCCACTTTCTTCACCGTCACGCGCGAGCGGACCGTATGCTTGTGGTCGCCGTGGTCATGCTCGAACGTCACCGACTGCACCGCGCCAGCGGTCGTGCCGCGCAGCGCCACCTTGAACGGCTCCTCGAGCTGCTCGTCGGCCAGGTAGAATCGCACCCCTTCGCTCTTCTTGCCGATGATCGGCATGCCTGACTCGTCGACGTCCTGCAGGTCGGCCGTGATCACGTGCTCGTCGTCCGCGGCCGTTTCCGTCGGCTCGAACGTGGCGTTGGCCCGCCGCAACCGCAGCAGTTCCGATTCCACTTCCGCCTCGGTGATCGTGTGACGCGGCTTCGTCACTTTCACGCCCTTGACCGGCTTGAGCGTAATGGCCGGACGGACGTCGTATCGCACCTTGAAACGCAGTTGGTCGCCCCGGTCGAACTTCATGTCGACCAGCGACGGGTCGCCGATCGGCTTCAGGTCGTTCTCTGTGACAGCCTTGCGGTAGAGCTCCGTGGCGATGTCTTCGAGCGAGTCCTGTTCGATGAGCTCGCCATAGAGCTTCTTCACCATATCGAGCGGGGCCTTCCCCTTGCGGAAGCCTTTGATCTCGACCTTCGCCTGGTATTCCAGGTATTTCTTGTCGAAGTGCGGCTGCACTTCTTCGGCCGTTGCTACGACCTCAACTTCGCGCGACACGTCCGAGAGCGACTGTACGGTAACGTCCACCTGCGTCCTTTCGACTGATTAGATGATACAGCACGATGTGGGCGAAGAGGGACTTGAACCCTCACGGGTTGCCCCACTGGCTCCTAAGGCCAGCGCGTCTGCCAATTCCGCCATCCGCCCGTTCCAGATCCCACCAATCTGCAAAAAAAGACCCAATCAACACGGCATCCCGTTTGATTGGGTGGCTTGAAGATACGGATGGGTCGCCTGATAAGCAAAAACGGGGGCTACCAACCCCGTTTTCGCATCAACTGGGCCAATCTGTGCGTTCGATTCTCCACTACTCCACTACCCCATTACCTCCTTAACCCCACTACCCACTACCCCACTACCCCAATACCCCACGTCCTCCTTACCCCACTACCTCATACCCCTACTGCTGATTCCTCTGCATTTCATTCAACCGCGTCAGGTAGTCGACCGCCTCCTGCCGCGTCGGGTCGAGACCGATGGCATTGTTGA
>CAYYOV010000029.1:0-4751 GCA_964473365.1 uncultured Ignavibacteriaceae bacterium | reverse complement strand
GTCAGGTAGTCGACCGCCTCCTGCCGCGTCGGGTCGAGACCGATGGCATTGTTGAAGTACTCACGCGCCTTCTGATAATCCCGCACGGCTTGGTGTGCCAGTCCTAGTTGGATATTCGTTCGGTACGATTTGGTGTTGAGGACCAGCGCCCGTTCAAAGTGCATGATGGCCCGGGCTGGATCGTTGTCGCCCAGGAACGCCGTTCCGAGGTTCGAATTCACTTCCCAATTGTCGTTGCCGTGCTGAAGCGCGTACAGCAGCACGTCGATCATCGGCTTGTAGTTCCCCTGTCGCAGATACATGTTGCAGGCTTCGCGATAGGCCGACAGGTACAACGAGTCGATCTGATAGGCGTTCTGGAAAAAGTTGATCGCCCGGATCGGGTCGCCCGTGCGCGCGTAGAACGAACCGAACGAGAAGAATGCGTAAGCGAAGTTCGGCGCCAGCATCGTCGCTTGCCGGTAGCGTTCGAGCGCACCCTGTGAATCGTTGCGGGCCTCGAGCCGTTCAGCCTCTTCGAGCAGTCGAACGACCTCGGTCGGGGCCTGGCCCCTCCGGATGCTGATCATGACGCGCATCTGGTCCATGCGTGCGTTCAACTCGGCGTCGGTGCACGTGAGGAAAGCTCGCGACATTTCCTCCATCGCGCCCTTCAGGTTACCGTAGTAGTAATCGTTGATGGCCTTCAGGATCGAATAGTACGGCTGGCTGAATGACGAGGTGTCTTTTCGCAGGCTCGGCAGGAACTCCACCGGGAACATCGGCAAATTGGTCTGCATCCGTTCGGTACACAGCCGGAGGAAGGTCTCGTACGATTCGACCAGCTGGTGTCGCTCGAGCCGCTGCCGATGCTCGTCCGACAGCGTCAGCTTCAGGCCGGCGAATGTCGTGTCGCGGAAGTTCGCCGATGAGAAGGCGTAGGCGAGCGTCTCGATCATGTACTGATACAGGAAGCCGTTCTTCCCGATGGCCGACCCCTCTATGATCCATCGCGTATTCTTGTCGTCCATCTCACGCTGCAGCGAATCGCGCGAAGTTTGCACCGACGTAATGGCGGTCCGTGCCCGTTCGATGATGGGATAGATGCCCGGATCGAGCGAGCCGATGTTCAACGATGCGCGCGGCAGCGAGTCGATAACGAACTGAAAGTACGGGCGGTACGTTTCGACGCGGGCGATCTTCTGCTTCAACGCTCCCGTATCAGCCAGCGTCTGCTGGAACTGCTGAAGAGCCGACGCGAGGTACGCGTCGAACGCCTGCGTCCGGAGCGTGCGGGCCTCTTCGAACTGGCTGAAGATGCTCAGGCTCGGGTTGGAGATGATCTGTTCCGCCGCCGTGATCGCGGCACGGTGGTCGCCGCGTGCCAGCACCCCCGTGGCCGCCGCGGACGTTTGCATCACGAACGCGTAACCCGGCCAAAGGCTCGTCGGCACAGTCATCTCGGCCTGGTAGGTCTTGTTGTCCGAGGTGATCTGGAACAGGAACGATTGGTTCAGCTTGAACGTCTTCGGGAAGCCGAGCACGATCCACGTTGGCGGACCGCCCATGAGCGTTCCCTTCCATACGATGGCGTGCTTCTCGCTATTCTGGTAGACGACGAGCGTCGACAGATACTCTTTGACAATGTCCTCTTCGATCTTCCAATCCGTCGTCGGCTGGATACGGAAGAAGTACTGCGGCCCGGCGTTGGCCGTTTCGCTCGTCAGCACAGTGTCTCCGGCCTGCGTCGAGAAGATCACCGAAACGGAGCGCGGACCGCCCATGCCGAGGAAACCGGCCTTTTCGCGAACAAGCAGAATGGTTGAGGTGGATTGCGCCAGCAGTGGAGCGACGGCGACGCACGAGATCAGAATGCCGCGGAGGATCGCGCGGATCATAGGCATGCCTGTAGTGACAACGATGAGGCGTGAACGACAGAGGCGGTAATATAGCCCATCACTCCAGGAGAATCAACCGACCGGTGCGTGTCTTGCTTCAGCCCCGACTGTCACGTACGTTCCTGTCCTCAACTTCGTCCCATCCGTCACGCCACGGCCATGCGAACATACCGACCATTCTGCGCCACGTTACTTTTTTGTCATCTCCTCCTCGTCTCTGTCCCCCTCTTCAGCCAGACGCCGAAGCTGCGCTCCGGCCCGATGGTCGGATATTCCGAAATGACCGAGGTCCTGCTGTGGGTGCAGACCACAAAAGCGGCAGCGGTGCAATTCAGGTACTGGCCGCTCGGTCGGCCAACGGCAAGGACAACAACCGCATCGTTGAGCACCAGGTCCGATGATGCGTTCGTCGCGCGTGCCACGATCTCGCGACTGGCGCCCGGCACGCGGTACGGCTACGAGCTGCTCATCGACGGAAAGGTCGTCAAACGCCCGTATCCGTTGGAGTTTCAGACGCAATCTCTCTGGCAGTGGCGCACAGACCCGCCGGCGTTTGCGGCAGCCATCGGTTCATGTCTCTATATCAATGAGAAGGATGTGGACCGTCCGGGCACGCCGTACGGGTCGGACGAACGGATCCTCACGTCGATCGCCTCGACCAAGCCCGACCTGATGCTCTGGCTCGGCGATAACACCTACTATCGGGAGGTGGATTGGAACACTTCAGAAGGGCTGCGCTATCGATGGACGCACACCCGCTCGCTTCCCGAGCTGCAACCGTTGCTGGGTTCCGTCCACCACTATTATATGTGGGATGATCATGACTTTGGGCCGAACGATGCCGACCGTTCGTACCGGCTTCGCACCGAAGCGCTCGCCGTGCACAAGCTCTTCGCGGCCAACGGCACCTACGGCACGCTTGAAACTCCCGGCACCTTCGGACGATTCGAGTGGGCTGACGTCGAATTCTTCCTGCTCGACGACCGCTTCCATCGCTCTCCGAACGGGTCGCCTGACGGTCCGGACAAGGTGATGTTCGGTCGCCCGCAACTGCAATGGCTCAAGGATGCACTCATTAACAGTCGGGCGCCGTTCAAGATCGTGGCCAACGGCAACCAGGTGTTGAATCCGCTGTCTGAGTTCGAGGCGCTCGTGCAGTTCCGCACTGAGTATGACGACCTGCTCGCGTTCATCAAGTCCAATCGCATCCCCGGGGTCGTGTTCCTGAGCGGCGACCGACACATGGCCGAGCTCATCCGGCTGGACGACTCGACCTTTTACCCGCTGTATGATTTCACCAGTTCGTCACTCACCGCCGGGCTCTCCAGGCCTCGCGGCAAGGAGGTCGACAATCCATACCGTGTCCCCGGCACCCTGGTATCCGACGCACACAACTTCGGCATGCTGCGATTCAGCGGACCGCGGACGGACCGGGTGCTGACGATGGAATGTCGCGATGTCGACGGCAAGGTCCGATGGACGCACACCATCCGGGCCAGCGAACTCCGTCCGCCGCGCCGATAGGATCCATCGAGTAAGGTGAGAAGTGAAGTATATGTGGGGATGCTGTAGCCCTGGATCTCTTCAACGCTCCTCGGATGCACTCTCAAGAAACGAACGGCCCCTGTGTGGGGCCGTTTGCACTACAGCTCATCCTCATCGTCTTCTGCGTCCCCTGCAACGACGGCTTCCGCCTCGGGCAGTGCCGTCGCTTCGCCTGTAGGCAGGACGAAGCTGCGTGTGGCAGCCGTCAGCGTCGAATCGAGTGGGCTGGTGATACGTGGCGCGTTCATCATGAGCACGTGCGTATAGATCATCGTGGTCCGGACATCGCGGTGACCGAGCAATTCCTGGACCGTCCGGATGTTCTCTCCCCGTTCGAGCAGGTGTGTCGCGAAGCTGTGTCGAAGTGAATGACAGCTCCCCTTCTTCGTGATCTTCGACGCGTGCAATGCGAGTGAGAAGGCGCGTTGCACGCCGCTCGGGTCCAGGTGTGACCGAACCGTCGTGCCCGAGACGGCATCCTTCACAAGTTGCGTAGACGGGAACAGGAATTGCCAGCCGAGCTCCTTTGATGCGTGCTGCGCTTTCTGCGCGTACGCATTGGGGAGGGGTGCGTCGCCGAATCCCCGATCGAGGTCGTTCGCGTGCGTCATCCGGACGTGTTCGATCTGTCGGGCGATCGGATCTCGGAGCGAGCCGGGCAGCATTGTTGCGCGGTCCTTCCCCCCTTTTCCTTCGCGAACAATGATGGTGCGGCGGTCGAGGTCGATGTCCTTCACGCGCAGCTTGAGCGCCTCCATGAGTCGGAGTCCAGAACCATAGAGCAATGCCCCCACGAGTGCCGACGGACCGCGCATCCGGTCGAGGATCGTGAGGATCTCCTGTTCTGAAAACACAACCGGGAGTCGGCGCTGTCGATGAGCACGGACGTACGACGGGAAATCGCCCAGGTTGATGTTGAGGACTTCGTGATACAGGAAGACGATCGCATTCAGCGCCACATTTTGTGTAGACGCGGATACTTTTCGTTCGATCGCGAGGTATGAGAGGAATTCCGAAATTTGCGATTCGCCCATGGTTGATGGATGACGTTTCCCATGGAAGAGAACGAATCGTTTGATCCAGTGGATGTAGGCTTCTTCGGTACGGATGGAGAGATGTTTAACGCGGGCCACGTCATGGACGTGGTGGAGCAATCGAAGTTGCGGCATAGTTCCCCCTCGACAGAGTGCTTGCGGGGAATATGTGTATCGACTAGATTAGGTGCAACACTTCCATAGGGGGGAGTTACACCAACCCGGTTGGACTATGTCCGTCTATCCCAACGATTACGTACATCCGAACCCCCTAGTTCCGTCCAATCCCAGTTAG
>CAYYOV010000028.1:2869-36201 GCA_964473365.1 uncultured Ignavibacteriaceae bacterium | reverse complement strand
GCGCCGCGCCTTCCCGGAGATCGCCTCCCAGCGACGGTCGTCCCACTCGCGATCGGTGAATCCAATAGTGATCCACGATGCGTATCTGCCAATCCGGACCTCGGTCCGGGCCGTCGAGGGCGTCGATGCCGGGCTCGACCAATCGTCTGCGTAGAACCGGTCAGGATCCAGGTCGGGACCAGATGAGCTGCCGTAGAACTGGTGCAGCTTTCGGCGGACCTTCCAGCGATCCTTTCCGGCATCTTCCAGGGGGCCGAGGACGACCTCGATCTGTCTGAGCGACGCCGCATTCTCCAACGTTACGTACCACTGTTCCACCGAATAACCGAGGAACGTGCCTCCCTGGAACTGCATCAGTCGGTAGCGAGGGATGATGGCAGGAGCCTCCACAGTATCTGGCGTTTGCCACGCCGCGAACGCGTGGATCTCGATCGTGTCCCTGATCAACGAGACATCAGGCATCTCCAGCATGCGACGTTGGACTTCTTCCGGCCCGTCACCCCATCGCAGGGCGGAAAGTCCACCCTGAGTCCCGCCGAGCGGCGTGTCGTCCACAGGGTCCGCGCACGACGTTGGCGCCAACCCCGCGGCTGCAACGATCATCACCATGAGGAATCGCATGCTTCACCTCCATGAACTCCTCTGCCTCTTTCACCTCACTCCTCTCTCCTTCCTCCCCTCCCCGGCCTCATCCCTTCTGATTCATCTTCACGCTCCCGAGCTTTTCCATCACCTTGAGATACGCCATCAGGTCGGCCAACGGCAGCGGATCGAATTCGCCCGACAGGAAGTCGCGGATCTCGAGCACCGACAACTTCTTCCCCATCAACACGTTCAGTTCGGCCGTCATGTGCTGGGGCACCTTCTGGAGGTCGGACCGTTCTTGCTCGCTCAGATTCGCCCGAGCCGCGCCGCCACGTCCGCCACCTCCAAATCCACCCTGCCCCTGCACACGCTCAACGGTCACCTTCGCCGCAGCCTTCTCCTCCGGCGTCAGCGTGGGTTCGACAGCCTTCACCTTGTGGTGTTCCGCCTGGAGCCGATAGTAGGCGGTCAGTTCCTTCTGGAGCGCATCTTCCCGGTCGCCTACGAGGTCGACGAGCGGCCGAAGCTTCTTTGCTGCCGCGTCGGGCTGCGCGAAGAGTACCGACGATGACCGGACGACATCACGCTCGACCATGGCCTGGTGTCGGACGGCGTTCTTCGCATCCTTGTATGCTGCGGCGAGCGAACCGCCGTCGGGCGCATCGGCGATATAGCCCATGCCCTTGCGTTGTGCGCTCCCCATCCGCTCCGTGCCGCGCGCAGCGGACTCTCCTGCCATCGTCAGGCCTTCATCGTCCTGCGCCGAGGCCAGGAAGCTCATGCACGAAGTCCCGACGACCGCTGCCCGCCGGAACTGGGTCGGGTCGAGCTTGTCGGGCACATCCTGTGAGGAGTGATACCACATGTCGGGCCACGTGATGAACATGACCGACGGAATGTCGTTCTGTAGATAGATGACGTGGTCGCTCGCGCCGTAGTGCTTGTCGATGGTGATGAGGAAGGGGTCCATGCTGCCGTTCGGCGAGACGATCGGAAGCGTGTACCCGTACCCGCCCGACCGGAACCGCACGCGTTCGCGGTTGAGTTCGGCCACCCATTCCATGACGCTTTGCGCCAGGTCGTTGAGGAAGGTTGGGAACGAGTTCGGCGTGCGATGCAGCACCCACGTGCTACGGCTCGTCGTCAGCCGGAGGCCTTCCATGTCGAAGTTCAGGTCGGCCACGATGTTCTTCTTCAGGTCCTCATGCTTCGCCATCCACGCGATCGTGCCGCTGATCTCGGGCACCCAGATGAACCGGATCGTCCGCTTCGGGGCGGGGAGCTTACCTTCCTTCACCAGCCGGATGTAGGTGCGGCCCATCTCCAGCGTGAGCGCGCAGCCCGAGTTGTCGTCGTTCGCCCCCTGCTTGATATACCCTTCGTACAGATGGGCTGAGACGGCGATCTCCTGCTTCGTCGAGCCATCGCCCGGAATGGTCGCCGTCACAACTTCCATCTCGCCCGGGAACGTCTCGGCCTGCACGATCGACCGGAGCACGACCTTCTTGCCGCTCGCGAGGAGGTTGGAGATCTCGCGGCCGACACGCGGGGAGACGACCCAGCCGAACCCGGCCTTCTTTCCTTCCGGAGCGTTGGCCGAAATGCTTGAGGACAGGACCTGGTCGGGATAGTCGTCGGGACGCAACGACGTGTAGCTCACGACGCCGACGGCCCCGTTTTCAAACACGCCCTGACGTTGCAGTCCGCCGGCCCCGCCGGAACCGAGCACGATCTTCCCGGCCAGGTCCTTGTTGGCGTAGTCTTGGGGCCGCGCGCCGATGCCGACGTCCACGACCTCGGCCGTGACATCACCCGACTCGCTGTTGCCGGCGAGCGACACCGCCACATCATAGATGTCATAGAGCTTGCGCACCTGCGGCTCGACCATCCACAGTTCGCCACGCGTCGGCTGCCAGAGCTTCCCCTGCGACGGGTACGATTCCACCGTGACGTCGCTGAACCCATACTCTTTGGCGAACTTCACCATCACGTCGGTCTCGCGGAACGTGCCTTGATACTCCGACAGCGGCCGCACGCGCGGATAGGGAACGAGCTCCTGCACATGGTGCATGGCCCGCTCACCGCTCGATTCATCGATGATCGCGTGGAGCTGGCTCCACGGCAGGAGCGTGCGGTCCTCGCGTTCCTGGGCTGTCACGACGGCGGAGCACAGCACCACCAGCGACGAAGCAAGGATTGCAAGGCGCAGAGGATTCAAACGATCGTAGGTCAGCGGCTGCATAATGCGGGTCCTCTCAAGTTCAGGGTGCGGAAAGGTGCGGGAAAAGTGGGAGAGGCGCAACCAATCCCCCGGGGGCGAAGTAGGTGCTCCGCGGAGTACATGGCCTTTCAATTTTCGCCCTCGTTGCCTATGTTGACTTGTCCTTCTTTCCCCATCCAATCCGGAGGAGCGCCACATGTCACCCACCATCAAGACTGGTCTCGTGTTGGGGTTCGCCGTTGAGGTCTGGACCTTTGTCGTCATCGCGCTCGGATGGCACAAAGACCCGATGCTGCTCTCCTTGTTCTACCTCGTCATTTTTATTCAGGCAGGCGTGCTCATCTGGGGATTGAAGATGACGGCTGCACAAGGCAAAGGCTACGGCGCTCAGGTGGGGGCTGGAACTGCGATGTCGGCCGTCGGCGCGCTCATCATCTTTGTCGGGTCGTATTTGATCGTCACCGTCGTCTTCCCGAATTATTTCACCGAGGTACAAGAGGCCGGGCGGATCGCGCTTGGAGCCCAAGGGCTGTCGGAAGAGGCCATTCAGGCGCAGCTCGACGCCATGGCGCCAATGCAGACACCGCTCGTGAATGCGCTCACCGGAGCGATCGCCACGGTCATTACGGGCCTGATCGAATCGCTGATCATCGCCGCTTTCGTCAAAGCCAAGGCCCCGGCACCGGCAGCGTAGCAACGGACGATCTTCGCAGCTTTGGAACGCCGGGGTATCCAGCACACCTGGACATTCCGGCGTTCGCACTCTTTGACGGCGTCGCGGTCGGCCAGCCTTGCGACTTCGTGGTTGCCCGTATATCTTTTTTCACGGCCGCCGGACACGGGGGCCATGCCCCTCTCATGAAGACGTCGCTCCGTCAGATACACGTGGATCCACAGCACATCCTCCGTCATCGCATGCGACTCCCGTTCTCCGTCGTTGGCGTTCTCGGTCTGTGGCTGGCCTGGATGCCCGTCGCAGACGCTCAGCCGACATACAAGTTCCAGCACCTGACCGTGCAGGATGGGCTCGCGCAGTCATCCGTCAACGCGATCACACAGGACGCGCTCGGTTTCATGTGGTTCGGGACAAACGACGGATTGACGCGCTTCGACGGCTACCGTACGACCAACGTGCAGCCCGACCCTTCTGACTCGCTGACCATCCATGATCACGTGGTGATGTCTCTTCTCAGCCGCGGGGATCGATATCTCTGGATCGGGATGCGTCAGGGGGGCATCCGTCGGCTCGACTTGCGGACGTTTTCGGTTGAGCAGATCCCCTTCACGGGTCATTCCTCCTCCACCCCAAACGATCGCGTGGTCCAGATCCTGAACGACCGGACCGGGACGATCTGGGCCATGACCCTCCACTCACTCTGGAGGTTCGACAGTAGTGGCGGAACATTCGTGCCGTTCGACCGCATTCCTGCCAAGGATTTCTTTTTCACCGGTATGGCCGAAGAGAGCGATGGTACGCTTTGGATCGGGTCGAACGGAGGAGGATTGTTCAGGATCGCCCCCGATCGGCGCGAGGTCACACCCATCGCGATCGCCATTCCCCATGTACCGGCCGCTGAACTTCGGCAGATCGTCCGCGTGGTGATCGACCACCGTGGTCGGCTTTTGCTCGGTACGCCGACCGTCCTCGCCGGCTTTTCGGACCTTGGCCCCCACCGACAGCGCGGCGACATCCTGCGCGCCACATCCGTCGAGCCACTGGCTGCGCCCTACACCATTCTGGACGATGGACACCGACTCTGGTTCGTTTCATCAAGCCAGGTCATTTCGGTGGTCGATCTGGCGACCGGAGCGATCAACGGTGTACAGCACGACCCTCTCATTCCGGCATCGCTCTCCCCCGGGAACATGATCAGCGCCTATGTCGATCGGAGCGGGATCGCCTGGTTCGGGTCCAACGGCTACGGAGTAAATCGTGTGTCGACCGCTCACCAGCGTTTCCAGACGCTGACGCTGGACGCGCCGTTGTCATTCCGGAGTATCCGCACGATCCTGAAGGACAGACAGGGAGCGCTCTGGATCGGCGGATATGCCTACAAGGGAAATGCGGGACTCGACCGTGTCGACAACGGAGGTGTCCGTCATTTTACGCTCGGCGATGGTCCGTGGCAGCTTCCGTTTCCCAGCGTCTGGTCCATCGTCCAGGACCCGTCTGCAAACTCCCCCCTCATGTGGCTCGGCGTCGGCACCAAGGTCGTTGCGTTGAACTCTCGCTCCGGCCGCATCGAACAGACGATGTCCCTCCCAAGCAAGGCCGGCGGTACGCGTGTGATCTATCGCCATGTCAACGGAGAACTTTGGGCAGGAAGCCAGGTCGGCATCTACCGCTGGGATCGCACACGCAGCCAATTTGTGGAGATCGAGATCGATACGGTGGCGACCACTCCAGCTGCGCGACGTGTGTTGCGCACAGGCGAGACGATGCATATGACGGTCCTGCAGTCGTACCCCGGCCTTCTCTGGTTCGCCACGCTCGACGGGCTCATCTGCTACGATATTGACACGCATGCCGCCGTCCTCTTCGTGCAGGGATGGGGTACCGATCGTCTCGGGAGTTCTGCGGTCTTGTCGATCCTCGAGGACCGGCGAGGGCGGACCTGGGTCTCGACGGGTGGCGCGGGTTTCGCCAGGATGACGATCGACACTTCGCGTGGTCACCGCGTGCCTGCCGTTGACGATGTGACCTTCCGGTCGTATACGTCCCGGGATGGCCTGCCGAACGAATACGTCTATGGCATCCTCGAAGGCGACGATGGCGCGCTCTGGATGTCGACGAACCGCGGCCTCGTGCGATTCGACCCGGAGACGGAGCGGTTCCGCAATTATGATGCTGCTGACGGCCTTCAGGACAACGAATTCAACTCGAGCGCCTTCTGTAGGAGCCGAGACGGGGAGCTGTTCTTTGGAGGGGTCATCGGCGTCAATCGGTTCTTCCCAGCGCGCCTCCAGGACAACCCGCACCCTCCGGAGATCGTCATCACGGAATGTCGGCTGCTCGATCAGCCGCTGAGCAGCCCGCTGGCGGTCCCCTTCCTCGATGAGATCGTGCTGGAGCATACCGACCGCGCCATCACATTCGAGTTCGTCGCGCTTGAGTATGCCGCCCCCGAACGGAACCAGTATCGCTACCTGCTCGAAGGATTCGACCACCGGTGGATCGAAGCCGGATCGGCCCGGACGGCCACGTACACGAACCTCGAACCGGGGACCTACCTCTTCCGGGTGACCGGGTCGAACAACGACGGCATTTGGAACCCAACGGGAGCGTCGATCCGTCTCGTCGTACTCCCGCCGATCTGGAAAACCCTTTGGTTCCGCGCCATCGTAGTGTTGTCGATCGTCGGGCTCTGGTTCGCGGGCGTGTGGTATCGGGGGCGCCTCCTGGCAGCGCGCAATAGTGAATTGGAAGCTCGCGTGCGCGAGCGCACGGCCGAATGGGAGGCGGTGAACAGCGAACTCGAAGCGTTCTCGTACACGGTCTCGCACGACCTGCGGGCCCCCGTCAGGGCCATCAACGGGTATTCGCGCATGCTCATGGAAGAGCACTCCGCACAGATATCACCGGAGGCACAGCGGATGCTCGGCGTGATCGCCTCACGGACGAAGCGCATGGGCGACATGATCGACGACCTGCTGACCTTCTCGCGCACCGGACGGCAGACGATCGTGCATACGACCATCGACATGACCGAACTGGCACGCACCGCTGCTGCGGAGCTCTCGCCCTCCGACGGCCGCATCACCATCAACGTGAACAGTCTACCTTCCGTACAGGGCGACGGCACGCTGCTCAGGCAGGTGTGGATCAATCTTCTGTCCAATGCCATCAAGTTCTCGTCAGGCAGCGAGCGTCCGACGGTGACCGTCAGCGGCCGCCTCGAGGCCGCCACAGCCGTGTATTCGGTCACCGATAACGGCGTCGGGTTCGACATGACCTATCAGCACAAGCTGTTCGGCGTGTTCGAACGCCTCCATTCACAGGAAGAGTTTGAAGGGACGGGCGTCGGCCTGGCCATCGTGGCCCGCGTGATCAAACGTCACGGAGGACGAATCTGGGCTACAGGCCAGCCCGGCCAAGGCGCGACATTTTCGTTCGAGTTGCCGCTCTATCCTCCGCCGTCGATTTGACGCCGGTAGACACACTCCACCATTTGAATTGAACCGCTATGCGAACGTCGAATCGTATCGCCGCCAGTCGCCCCATGTGTCTGGCGGTCACTCTCATCACCTTGGCGACGAGCCTCGCAGTAGGTCAGGAAGCGCGCGTGCGGGAGCGATACACCAAGATCGAGGTGCAGATCCCGATGCGTGACGGCGTGCGACTCTTCACCGCCGTGTACGTCCCCAAAGACGTTTCCAGGACATATCCGTTCCTGCTGACACGCACGCCGTACAGCATCGCCCCATACGGCACGGACGCGTACCGTTCGTCCCTCGGACCCTCCCGGGAGTTCGAGGATGAAGGATTCATCTTCGTCTACCAGGACGCGCGCGGACGCTGGATGTCCGAAGGGGAATTTGTCCAGGTCCGACCGCATCTACCCGTGAAACGGACGCCAAAAGACGTCGACGAGAGCACTGACACGTACGACACCATCGAATGGCTGTTGAAGAACATCCGCGGCCACAACGGCCGCGCCGGCATGGTCGGCATCTCGCAACCCGGCTTCCACGTGGCCGCCAGCATGATCTCACCGCATCCTGCCCTCAAGGCCGCCTCGCCGCAAGCGCCCACGGCAGACTACTATCTCGGCGACGATGTGTACCACAACGGCGCCTTCATGCTCGCCGCCAACTATTGGTTCTACACGGCATTCCGTCCGCGAACGGGCCCTCCCGCTCCTCCAGTCGGACGCATGTGGAACCCGCCTCCGATCCAGGATGGCTACGCCTACTTTCTTGGACTACCGCCACTGGCCGTCGTGAACGATTCGTTGCATGGCGGCGCGGCCCGGTACTGGCAGGAGATCATCGACCACACGACCTACGACGACTTTTGGAAGCCCCGGTCGCTGTGGAAGCAGATGTCGAACGTGACCTGTGCGGTGTTGAACGTCGGCGGATGGTACGATGCGGAAGACCCGATGGGACCGTTCCACATCTACCGGGCGGTCGAGAAGAACAACCCGAAGACCTTCAACGTCCTCGCTGTCGGACCGTGGGAACACGCCGGCTGGGGCGCGGGAAAAGGAGATTCCCTGGGGAACCTGGGATTCGGCGTTCGCACGGCCGAGGAGTTCCGCTCGAAGGTGGAGTTCCCCTTCTTCATGAAGTATCTGAAGGACGCTCCTGCCGACATTGCCGAGGCAACGATGTTCCTGACGGGTTTGGATGAGTTTCGTCGTCATACATCCTGGCCTCCCGCGTTAGCGACCCCCCGGACATTCTATTTCGCCGGCCACGGACAGCTCAGCTCTATTCAACCGACCGACGACGGCAGGGACGAGTATCGAAGCGATCCCAACCGGCCTGTCCCCTACATAGAAAAGATCACTCCCGGTATGACCGGAGACTACATGACCGAGGATCAGCGGTTCGCTGCGCGGCGTCCCGACGTGCTCGTCTACAGGTCGGCACCGCTCGACGACGACCTTATCGTGGCGGGCCCCATCCGCGTGACGCTGAATGTCGCGACGACCGGCACCGACGCCGATTTTGTGGTGAAGGTCATCGACGAATACCCGGAAGGTCCGACGGCATCCAGAACGTCGAACGGCGTCGTGATGGAGGGGTATCAGCGACTCGTACGCGGCGAGCCGTTCCGGGGCAAATACCGGAACAGCTTCGAACGGCCCGAGCCGTTCGTCCCCGGCCAACCGGCCAGCATCTCGTTCGACCTGCCCGACGTGTACCATGCATTCCGCCGTGGACACCGCCTGATGGTGCATGTGCAGAGCACGTGGTTCCCGCTGGTCGATCGAAATCCCCAGCAGTTCATCGAGATCCCAAAGGCCCGGGCTGAGGACTTCCGGGCCGAGACTCACTCCATCTTCCGGTCGGCGAGCCGGCCCTCATCGATCACGGTGCTGGTGGAAGGACGATAGCCCCTGAACCAAGCATCGTCACCAGTACAAACAACAGCGCCCGGGTGCCTCAACGGCCCGGGCGTTGTCGTTACCGCGGTCGTAGCAACTCTATTTCGCTTCGATCCCTGCGCGCGTGCCGATCCATTCCCCGATCAGCGCAAGCGCTTCGGGGCTTATCGTCTCTTCGATCGTCGCATACTCCATCGGAGATCCCGTCGTAGCCGACTGGAACAGGTGATTCAGACCCGGCATCATCTTCACGGTCACGTCGGCATTTCCCGCGGCCTTTCCTGCTTCGGCGATGCCCATCAGGTTGGCTGCATGCGGGACCTGCAGGTCCTTCTCGCCATTGAGCGCAAGGATCGGGCATCGCACCTTTCGCAACGTCTGCATGGGATCATAGAAGAGGAAGAAGCGCATCCAGGCGCCCCCCAAACGTGTGGCAGTGCGCCGTGCCTCCTGCTGCAGGACGGAGTCGGGGCGTCCTGCGGTGTTACGGGTCCGCGCTTTCTCCAGCAGAAACGCTTCCAGCTTCGTGCGCGCGGCGGATGTGTCCGGCTCGCGGCGCAACAGCTCGAACATTTCTCGCGACTCTGCGAGACGGGACTGAACGGTCTGCATTGTCTCGCCGTTCGCGAGTGAGATGAGGGAATCTTGCTGGATCAGAATGTCCACCCCCGAGATCGACGGACCCGCCAACAGAACGATGAATGCAATGTCAGTTCGCTCCACGGCGACGAGCGGGGCGATGATCCCTCCTTCACTATGTCCCACGAGACCGATGCGATCCTTGTTGATCTCGGGACGCGACCGAACATAGTCGACGGCCGCGCTGATGTCGGTCGCGAAATCCATGGAGGTCGCTCCGGCCATCGTACCGCCGCTCTTGCCCACGCCGCGATCGTCCATTCGGAGCACCGCGACCCCTTTTCGGGTGAGATCGTCGGCCAGCACCAGGAACGGCTTGTGTTGGAAGATGGTCTCGTCACGGTCCTGTGCTCCCGAACCCGTGATGAGTACCACTGCTGGATGCGGACCCGGACCCTTCGGGATCGTCAACGTCCCGGCGAGCGTGATCCCTGCTGAACGATTGGGAACCGACACCTCTTCTTCAGCGTAGGGGAACGGGCGCGACGGAAGCTGAGGACGTCGGTACGTCACCGCTTCGGTCGTTCGCTTCAGGTCCAGCGGAAAGATATTGCCCGACTGGCTCCATGTTCCGGAGAGGACCGAATCACCAGGCTGGAGCACCCCCGCGTACGCGCCGCCAATCATGCGCATCAGAATGCGCACGGAGTCACCGAGGATGATGACCGTGTCGGTCGTGATCCCTTTGGCTCCCTGGTCAGGGCTGTCCATCGTGGCCCGGTAGCCGCCGGCTGCGGAGGCAAGATTGAACACGAGCCGGAGTTTCATGCCTTGTACGGACAGCGCCCCCTGCCACATGCCGTTCAATGAGCGGGATGATTGAGCGGGAAGTGCCGCGTTCACGAGCACGAGCGCGGCGAGGCAGACCGCCAGGCGAAGCATGAAGGGTCGTTTCATCATAAATGTCCTTTCGGTATCGTATGGCCATGGCCTCCCCAGACTACGCAACAGGGGTCGATTTGTTCAGTCCCCATCTTGCAAACGTGAGAATCTCCCCGCATCTTGCCCTCGTCGACCGCCCACGTTCAAGATACGGAGAGACCCATGCCCGTTCGCCCTTCAGAGCAAGAAGAAGAGTATTTCGCTAAAGTTGAAATCGAGCGGCGTCGGAAGCTCGAAGAAGAGCGGACCAAAGCCGTCGCGGCGGCTGAGCGACAGCGTCTGAAGGAATTGCACTACATGCGATGTCCCAAATGCGGCATGGAACTGCATGAAGTGGAGTACCGCGGGGTAAAGATCGACAAGTGCTTCCAGTGTGAAGGGCTTTGGCTCGACGCAGGCGAGATGGAAACCCTCTCGAAGTTGGAGGCGGCGGCGGCTTCCAAGGTGTTGAAGATCTTCGGCCGTTAGGTCGGCCCCGCCCGCCTTCCTCAGGGCACCGGGGTCCCAAAAATTGCACAAGGTTAGCAAACCTCGCTAACCTTGTGCGTTCTCGGAGCGGCAGACGGGACTCGAACCCCTGCCTGCCGGACTGCCTCCGGCCTGCCCGACTGCGCCGTTCAGGCGGGCACGCAGGCAGGCGCGACGTCATCGAATCGAAAAAGGCCATCTCTTGAGATGGCCTTTGAGCGGGCGACCGGGATCGAACCGGCGACATTCAGCTTGGGAAGCTGACACTCTACCAACTGAGTTACGCCCGCAAATGCATAAACAAAATACTGCCCCAGCCATGCCTTGTCAAGCCGGCATTCTACGCCTGAATTACTCCCGCATGCACCCAACTTCGCCGTTTTTTGGGCCAGAATCAAGGCATCGGAACGTGACGGGCATCGCTTTCGCCTCTTCCTTCACATCTCTATATTGAAGCCATTCAACGAACACCCCACCCAATCGAAAGGCCACCCGTATGCGTCTTCGTTCCACGATCATTGCAGTTATCGCCCTCATGGTCTTTGCCGCGGGTTGCGACAAGTCCACGAACCCATCCTCAAACGAGAAGCCGGTCCTGGCGGCGATCACGCTCAGCATTCCGGCAGCAAATTTCTCCGACACCTGTAATGCTCCGGCCTATTCGTACGCCTCGCTGGCACAGGCCGTCTTGCAGTATGCATCGATGTACTCCAGCCTCCCGAACGGAACGAACAACAACGGCGTGTGGACATGGTCGTTCACGGAAGGCGCGATGACCGCGACGATGACGGCTCGCAAGCTGAGCGACGGGCAGTACGAGTGGAAGCTTGTGCTGAACGGGTCTGACGGATCGACCACGTATTCGAACTGGACGGCGTTCCTCGGCACTTCGTCGGCCGACGGCAAGAGCGGTACTGCGACATTCTACGATGATACGCCGACGCCTTCTACGACGCCGGATGTGGTCGTCAACTGGTCGACTGGCGCGAACAACGTTGTCACCGTCGACTTCGAATCTGTTTCCGACCAGATGAAGTTCATCATGCTCAGCAACGGCACCAGCGGCGAGATCACGACCTACCACAAGGTCGGATCCACCTGGGTCGCTGACGGCTACCACGCCACGTGGACGGCGCCGGGCGCAATGGCGACCTGCTGATCGAGATCCATATGGAGCAAACGGCGAAGCCCCGCGAACGAGCGGGGCTTTGTCATGTACGGCTATTTGCGAGTGACGTTAGGAGCCGCCCGGGCCTCCGATCCCGTAGCGTTTCACCATCCGGTAGAGTGTCGCCCGGCCGATGCCGAGACGCTTGGCAGCCAGGGCGCTGTTGCCGTTGCAGATACGCAGGGCATTCCGGACGGCGATCTCCTCCAGCTTTTCCAGCGGCACGACGAGGTCGTCCGTCGGTGCCGGGATCGACATGACGTCACCGTCGGCAGCGGTTACCGCATCGCTGAACGACTGCACCGCAACGGGCAATTCCTCGTGCGTGAGGACTTCACCCTCCGACATCACCACAGCACGCTGGATGGCATTTTCGAGCTCACGGACATTCCCCGGCCAAGGATAGGCATACATCCGTCGCAGCGCTTCTCGTGAGAACCGGCGTGCCGGCTTGTCCTCCTGTGTGGCATACCGGCGCAGGAAATGCTCCGCCAGGAGCAGGACGTCCGAGCGGCGATTCCGCAGCGGCGGAAGCAGGATCGGAAATGTGGCCAGCCGGTAGTACAGATCCTCCCGGAACCTCCCCGCCTCCACCTCTTTCTTCAGGTCACGATTTGTAGCAGAGATGATCCGCACATCCGACGTGACCGTTTCATTCCCCCCGACCCGCTCGAATTGCTTGGTCTGTATGACCCGCAGCAGCTTGGCCTGAAGCGATTGGTCCATCTCGCCGATCTCGTCCAGAAAGATCGTCCCCCCATTGGCCGACTCGAACCGTCCCAACCGCCGTTGGGCGGCCCCGGTAAATGCCCCTTTTTCGTGGCCGAACAACTCCGATTCGAGCAAATCGTGCGGGATCGAAGCGCAGTTGACGACAATGAAAGGACCTGATTGGCGTCGGCCGTGGTAGTGGACCGCCCGGGCGATCAGCTCTTTGCCCGTTCCGCTCTCGCCCATGACCAAGACGGCAATGTCGCTGTCTTTCACTTTGGAGACGAGTCGAAAGACCTCCTGCATCTCGCCATGGCCGGCAATGATATTCTCGAACGTCACGGACGATGCCATGCGTTCGCGCAGGCGACGCACTTCGCGGCTCAGGTCTCGAAGTTGTACAGCGGTCTTGAGAGACGATTCAAGCCTGTCGGAATCGACGGGTTTGCCAAGGTAGTCGATGGCGCCGAGTTTGAGCATGCGGACGGCCGTTTCGACGCTATCCTGCGCGGAAAGAACGATGACAGGAAGATCGGGGTCGCGGTGTCGTATTTCTTCGAGCGCTTCGACGCCGCTCATGCCCGGGAGCATGACGTCCAGGATGACGACATCGACCTCGTCGTCCAGTTCGGTCAGGAAGGTCTCCGCATCGCCGTACTGGCGGACCTGGTGACCCCACACGCTCGTCAATTGAAAGTCGACGAGCTTTCGGATCGACGGTTCGTCGTCGACAAGCGCGATGGTTCGTTTCATGGATGGAGTTTGGGACATCGACGATCAGCTGGTGAGGTGTGCGCCGTTCGACAGGTGCCGATGTTCGGCATATGGCAGGCGGATATTGACGACGGTACCGCTTCCGACCTGGCTTGCGAGCTGGAGCGAGCCACCATGCTGCTCGGCAACCCCCCGGACCATTGCGAGCCCGAGCCCCAGGCGTGAATCACCGCCATCCTGGCGATCGACACGGTAGAAGGGCCGGGTGACCTGCGTGAGGTCCGTTTCGGGGATCCCCACGCCGGTATCTGCGACGGTGACGATGGCGGCGGTCGTGGTCCGGTACAGCTGGACAACCACACGTCCCTGCCGGGGCGTGGCCTGCAACGCGTTGAGGATCACCTGTTCGACCGCCAGTTGGACGCGCTCGTGATCGGCCATGAGACATGTCGGCTCAGGGGACACGGTGCTGAGCAATCGGACGGATCGGGATGCGGCTTCATGCTGTGAGGCCTCGATCGCCCGCCGCACCGTTTCCGCGATATCGGAGGCAGTCATGCGCAGGCGGAATCGTCCGTCATCCAGGTCGATCCAGTCGCGCAGGGTCGTGACAAATCGCGTCAGCCGGTTCGTCTCGGAGTGAATGATCCGATGGAACTCATTCCGGTCCTCGTCCGAGATGGACGATTCCTGGCTGAGGAGTTCCGTAAAACCGAGGATCGATGCCAACGGCGTACGAATGCCGTGCGAGATCCTCGAGGTGATGTCGAATCGGGCTTTGGTGCGAAGCGCGACGATCCGGTCGGTCAGGTCCGGTTGGACGCGTACGTTCGGAAACGCCACACTCAAAACTGGGTCGAGTTCGGTCGATAGCATAGTATGTGAGAACCGGCAGATGGACCGGGATTTCTTTGCCCAACTGATTCAATCCACGTGCCACCACGCGATGCCTTCAAACAACTGTGCTACGCAACGAATTCGCGCCAACGTCTTCAGTGAACCTTGTCACCCCGAATCATTTCGAGAATCGAATTCGACTCAATTTGAGCATTTCGTCGATATTTTCCAATTTTTATACCTTTTCTTGTCATATCATTTCGATGCAGATGTCTCGTTTTGAGTCGCAATCATTCCATCATGAATGGTCCGTAACGTGTTGTTTTACAATGAGTTGCGGGTTTGGCACGGGCGTTGAAGTGGGTGACTCCAGAGATTGATTCACCAAACATCACTATACTCAACCTCAAGGAGCTACACCATGAAGCGCACTACGATCCTCCTCGCTCTCGTCGCCCTCGTCGCGTTCGGCGCGTTTGCTCAGACCGCCAACCAGACTGTGACCCTGACGGTCGGTTCGATCTACAAGATCGACGTCACTGGCGCTCCGAGCCTCAGCATCGCCACGGCAGATTTCACGGCCGGGTCCGGTTCCGCCACGGTTTCCGATGCAACGACGGCCAAGTATTCATACACCACGAACACCGCGACGAACAAGATCACTGCTGCTCTCGATAGCGACGTTCCGGCGGGCGTTACGCTGACCTGCGATATGGGCGGTGGTGCTGTTGCGCTCACCTCCACGGCCGCGACGGTCATCTCGAACCTTACCCGCGGAGCCAGCTCGAACGTGGCGATCACCTATGCCATGACGGCCACGACAGCCGCTGATGCTTTCACCGGTTCGCGCACCGTTACCTTCACGTTCCAGAACTAATTTCTCCCTTCTGGCGCGGCGGCTCTCCCTGGGGGGAAGCCGCCGCGTCATCGTTTCAACGAGGAGTTCTCCATGCCCGCAGACATCCGAAATCGAGACCGTTCGATCGGACTGCGGGCATGGTCATTTCAGCGTGTATCCGTCGCATCACGCCTTGAATCTCGCAGCCACCACGGCTATATTGACCGCACTCTTGGACAGATCGTGACCCGGCTTCTGCACATATCCCTGGCGCTCTGGGCCGCTGCCTCCGTGGCATCGGCCCAATTCGCCTCGGACAATCATCTGGTCACCGTCACCGTCAGCCCGATCTCGGTCCTGCAGGTCACCGGCGCCGGAGTGACGTTCAACCTCGGCGATGCGAACGCGGTGGCTGGTCAGGACCTGATGACCATGACAGACGCTAGCACGCAGATCCTGTGGGGCACGAATTCCAGTGCCCAGAAGATCACGGCAGTCACGACACTTGGGACCCCCATCTTCACTCTGAAACTGACGGCGATCAACCCGTCGACGGGCACTGCCGGGCCTGAATCGATCCTCAGCACGGTCCCGTCTGATCTCCTGTTGGACATCGGCCGGAGTTCGGGCAGCGCCACACTCCGCTATACGGCTGAGGTCCTGGCCTCTCTCGGAACGGGGACCGACACACACACCATCACGTTTACGTTGGTGGCCCAATGAACCGCCGACACGCTCTCGTGTTTGTCTCGATCGCGGCTGCCCTTATTGTCTTCACGACAACCTCTCAGGCCCAGAATCTGCGCGTGCAAGGGGGCAACATCACGCTGACGATCGCATCCGGTATCGCCGGCGGAGAGCCCGCTTCCGTCACGAGCACGCTCGCCAGCCTCCGGCTCCGCGTCCAAACAGTCATTACCAAGATCACGGTCGCTACGTCGTGTCCCGTCCAACGATTCACGCTGGAAGTCGAAGCAACGGCGGCCACGGGGGGAACAGCACAGCCCAAAGTGACGCTCATCGACGGGATGGCACCGAAGGACCTGCTCACAGACATTCCGACTGGCAACCCCAAGAACCGGACCGCTACGCTGCAGTACACCGCAACGGCCACGTTCAGCCAGGGAAATAGCACCGAGCTTGGTAGCGACATTCACACTGTGACCTACACCCTGCTCGCCCAATAGGACCTCCACAATGATCTACCGCGGATTCATTGCCGTTCTGCTGGGCCTCAGTCTTGTCGCAGATGTCCTGATAGCACAGGTCTCTGTCGTCGGTGACCTCAGCCGCGACGAGGAGGTGCGTCCAGGACAACTGCTCGAGGGGGTCATCCTCGTCAAGAACGACTCCCCCGAGATCCAGGAAGCCAAGGTCTATCAGACGGACTATTCGTTCCATTACTCGGGCACGAATGCTTACGACGAGCCGGGCACGTTGCCGCGGTCGAATGCCCGGTGGATCAGTTTCTCGCCGGCATTCGTCACGTTGCCTCCGAACGCCACTGTCGCCGTGAATTACACGGTGCGGGTCCCCAATGACCCGTCGGGCTCGCTCGTCGGAACGTATTGGAGCATGGTGATGGTCGAGGGGATCATCAAAGGTTCCCCCGAATCCACACAGCCGGCCCCGAAGGCCAAAGCGCAAATGGGATTGTCGCAGACGATGCGTTACGCGATCCAGATCGCCACGACCATCGCCGGTACAGGGTCGATCGAAGTGAAGTTCGTGAACGCGGCGATCACGAAGCGTGACGATGGATCGCGCGTCCTGCAGGCAGACCTTGAGAACGCGGGCGAGCGTTTCATCCGCCCGACGGTGTATGTAGAGCTCTTCGACGAATTTGGACTCTCCCGTGGACGATATGACGGGTCCCGTTTTCGGATGTATCCCGGAACATCCGTGCGCCAGACCTTCGATCTCTCGTCCGTTCCTCCGGGGACCTACAAGGCGCTCGTCGTCGTCGACGCCGGAGGCGATGAAGCCTTCGCGGCCCAATACACGCTAACGTTGTGACCTCCGCACGCTCACAGACGAACCCCTGCATCACGATCCGGCCTGGCCGGATTTTTTTTCTCCTGATGCTTGCGGCCGCCACGATCCTCGCTCCGGCAAAGAGCGCCGAGCTTCGTCTCAGCTCCGGACGGGGAGATACGCTTCACGTCAGGCCCGGGGCGTTGCTCGCCGTTCCCGTGACGTTCGAGAACACTGGCCCCAGCCCGCTCACGATCAGTTCCGCTGTTGTTCTTCCAGACGGCTGGCGCATGGTCGGCCGTATACCCCAACTCCGGGTTCCAGCAGGTGGCAAGGAACTCCAACTCCTCTCGGTGATGGTCTCACGGACCGCACCGGCCCGCGCGTATTCGGTGCTGGTCGCGTCCGGCGAAACGGGCGGTGTGGGCACACCAGCCGAGCTTCGGATCCCGGTGGTGGTCGAAGCGGTCCGACGGCTGGAAGCCCTGGTCGTCGAGTCTCCTCGGACGACGATCGCGGGTCAGTCGGTCCGGTTCGTGTTCGAAGTGACGAATCGGGGCAACGACACGTCTCGCATGCGCTTTGCCGGCTGGAACTCCCGCCAATATCCATCCACCATCGAACCTACGGCCGCACGACTGGCGCCGCTGAGCTCCGTTCGCGTCGTCGTCACGATCGCAACGGCGCCCGAAGACAAGCTGCGAGGACCGGTCACCGCAGAGCTGCTTGTTCGACCGACGCTTGGGAATGAGGTGCGCATCGCAGGCGCCACGGATATCGTCCCACGGAGCGGTTCCGCACAGCTCCGGTCGCTCGAATTCCCGGTCATCCTCAGCGCCCGTGCAGCAAGCGCAAACCAGCGACGTGGTCTTCAAGGGGCGATCGCCGGCGCAGGTTCATTGCGCGAAGACAAGAAGGACCGGCTCGAATTCCTCGTGCGCACGCCGGAAACGCAGACGATCTCCGTTCTCGGCCAGCGGGATGAGTACAAGGCCCGGTATGCCGTCGGTGAGCATGAGGTCTATGTTGGCGACTGGAATTACTCGTTGTCCCAGTTGACCGAGCTTGGGCGAACCGCCGTCGGTATCGGCGGCAAGACCCGGTGGAACGATCTCTCGGCCGGGGGATTTGTCAATCAGACAAGATTTGGACCGCCTGTGCGGAAGCAGACCGGTGGATGGCTTCGCTACGACTTTACCGATGACCTCTCCGCCGGACTCAATGCCTTACATCAAGGAGAACGCACCTCCGCCGACGTCGTTTCATTGAGCGTGGGTGCCAAGCCCTTCTCGCGGTCGAACGTGGAGGTCGAAGCAGCGACAAGTTCGGGACCAGGAAGGGCCGGTCGGGCCATCTTCGCCAGATGGAACGGTACACTTCCGTGGCTCTCATACGACCTTAGGACGGTCGATGCGAGCCCCCAGTTCGGCGGCTACTACCGCGACCTTCGATTCACGACGTTGAGCCTCGTCGGCTACGCCACCAACGCCCTGCGCCTTGAACTTACGGGCAATCTGCAGCAACGCAACGCGGGGATCGACACATCCCTCGGAAGCGCGCCGAAGGCGACGTACATCCAGGCCGGCATCGGCTACGCCAATGCCGTCACCCTCTCGTTCCGCTCCAGCGGGGTTTTCGATACGCTGAGCAGATCACCCTACGATCGGCGCGAGGATATCGTACAGGTGCGTGGGACCCAAACGTTTGACAAGGTCTCACTCGCTGCCTATGCCGACATCGGCGCTCTGACCGACCATCGCCTCGGATCCGTGAACCCGGTTCGGCGATATTCATTCTCGGCGAATGTTCGACCGACCCAGCGGCAGACCTACGGTACCAGCATCGAATTCGCCAGGGTCCCTGATCCGGCCTTCGGCAACCGGCTCGACCGGCTCAGCGGAACACTCACGGCGTCCTACGTCATCGGGCAGAGCACGTTGGCAACCCTCAATGCGTTCGGGAGCCGACTCTCCGGCTCTGCTTCGCAGGCCCTGGCCGTCGTCGACGCAACGGTCGAGCACAACTTTCCCAATCTGCATCGCGCGAAGGTCACCGCACGTCGCAGCACCTTCTCGGGAATCGCACCAGAACTTGCGCTGGCCGCGGAATATTCCGTGCCACTGGCCGTTCCTTTCGGCACTGCTACGTCGGTCGGGATCGTCGACGGGCGTATCGTGGATCCCTCCGGGGCTGGCGTCGCAGACGTGCTTGTGACGATGGGTTCCATGGCTGCCGTGACCGATGATCGTGGCCGGTTCGTGTTCGCCGATGTGCAGCCCGGTGGATACGACCTGATGATCGATCGGGGGACCGCGGGCCTGCAACGGATCACCTCCGTGCCGCTGCCGCTTTCCGTCCTCGTGGTTGGCGGAGAGCGGACGCCTGTCACCTTGATGCTCCTCCCGTCGGCGACGATCGAAGTGAACGTCGAGCGGTACGAGCACGGTGATCTGTCGCCCGATGGCACGGCACCACTCGTGCTCACGCCAATGGATGGCGTCGTGCGGATCGCTGCCGATCTTCGCCAGGGCAATGAGCTCCTCCGGCGCGTGTCCGACAGAAATGGGCGTCTCCGATTCGGCGACCTGCCCCCGGGACGCTGGCTGCTCACGGTCGACCCTTCGACGGCTGAGGACAGACGATTGGAGACGATGTCGATGGAGCTCTACGTCGTTGCCGGCGCACAGATCGACACGACTGTCCGATTGCTACCACGCCGCCGATCGATCCGCATCATTCAAGAGGGAGGCGTGCTGCAAGCCCCGCTTCCAACGCAGCCGACGGTCCCCTCTGAGGAGCGGTTCGGATCCTACCTCATCCGCTCTACGGCTGGAGGAGTATTCGTCCAGCTCTCGTCCTGGTCCCGTGAGGCTCAGGCCCGGCGCGATCAGGAGCGGATCTCCGCGAAGACCGGCCAATCCGCCCGAGTCGAACGCACCTCACTTCCTGACCAGAAGGTGGTCTTCCGGGTGATCGGCGGGCCATTCCCAACTTCTGATGCAGCCAAGGCGTTCTGCCGGAAACTGGACCAGTAGCTGCAGGAATGTTGACATTGGTTCGGGGGGGTGGCATATTGACGAACCCACCTCCGAACTGTGCGAAGACTCATTGTCATCCTTGTCCCGGCTCTCTGCGCCAGCATGTACGGTCAGAGCAGCACGGCAACGCAAACGCTCCAGCTGAGCGTGTTGCCAGTTGCTTCGCTCGCCGTTAGCGGCGAGCCTTCCCTTCTTGCTCAGGCAACCGCCGCCGGCGAGGCGATCCTTCAGACAGAAGATCGCACCTCCCGCTATCGACTGTCGTCCAATCGTCCGGCCCTGAAACTCTCGGCCTCCATGAATGAAGCCCTCCCGGAGGGCATGCGGCTGCTCATGAAAGCTGCCAGTCTCCGTGGAAGCAGCATCGGACCTGTGGAGATCTCTGGTCCGATGCCTGTGACCCTCGTCTCCGGCATCGCGAAGGGTGTGGAGGTCGATCAAGAGATCTCCTACACGCTTCTCGTGAACACCTCCATCGTCTCTCCGACCTCCGCACAGCGTACCGTCATCATCACGCTGAGCGACTAGCCACAGCGCCGTCCTTCCCATCGCTATTCGTTCGGCTTCCCTCTGTGTCTGCTCTTGCATCGCGTCCCTCGATGCGGTCAGGCATATCTCAAGTACGTGGTGGGACCAACAACGCAAAGCCCCCGAAGATGATCTTCGGGGGCTTTTTCGTTGTTCAGCCGTCGCTGAAGGCAGATGCAGGCAATCCGATCACACCATATGTTCGGCATCGACGACCTGGTTTTGGCCGTCGCGAACGATCGAGTACTGGAAACCTTTCCGATAGCTCACCCCGCCGATATTGCCGAGGCGGTCCATCGCCAGAAATCCGACCAGGAAACCCTCTTCCTTCCGATACTGCGGTTGCTTGTCGAGGATCCGCTGGAGTACGATTCGGCATGCCTCCTGCGGCCCGCGCCCCTGGCGCATGAGCTCGACAATGGAATGACTCCCGGCGACCTTGACGACCGCCTCGCCGATCCCGGTCGCAGTGGCGCCCCCTACTTCGTCATCGACGAACAGACCCGCTCCGATGATCGGCGAATCGCCAACGCGGCCCCGGATCTTGTATGCCATGCCACTGGTCGTGCAAGCCCCGGCCATCGAGCCGCTATCGGATAACGCTAGCATGCCGATCGTGTCATGGTTCTGGGCACTGGAGGGTTTGTAGGTCCCTGCTGCCAGCCACGCCTCGTACGCCTTCTGCGCTTCCGGAGTCAGCAACTCATCTTCCGAAAACCCCTGCTCCCGTGCAAACTGCAAGGCTCCCGCTCCCGCCAGCATCACGTGCGGCGTCCGTTCCATGACGGCCCGGGCGACCGAAACGGGATGCAGGATGTTCTCCAGGAACACCACCGATCCGCAATTGCCATTTCCTTCCATGACGCATGCATCGAGCGTCACGTGGCCGTCGCGATCCGGGGCTCCGCCCCGTCCGACACTCGTCACCGTCGGGTCCGCTTCGGGGATCTTCACGCCTGCTTCGACCGCATCGAGCGGCGAGCCCCCCTTCTCCAGCACCTCGTACGCCGTGCGTGCCACGACCTCACCAAAGTCCCATGTGCAGACAACCACAGGCCCGCCGGGACCTGTCGGAGGAGCACACGAAGCAACGGAGAGGGCCGCCGGCACAACAGGCAGTGCGCTGGAGATCGAAAGGAATTGTCTTCGTTTCATGGGATCGAGCCGATGGGTGATGTGAGAGAGAGACTTCCAGAACATGGAATGATCTGAATCCGTCCTGGCATTCTAGCGAACCCCCTTCGTGCGGCGGCCTTTACCCTTTGCCTCGGGCGGAAATGACAACGGATCGATCCGAAATCCAGGAGCGGCATAGTCCGGCGGGAGATGTTCTGCCGGAATGGTCGTCGTGTTGCCGTCCCGAACGGCCGTGTATTGCGGCGACAAGATCTCGACCCCCGCACCGTTGAACACGTCCTGGATGTTCTGGTGGAGCTCGGAGTATGTCATCGCCATCCGCGCCGGTTGTCGTGTCGTACCGTTGAGCTCGTACCGCACGGAATGATCGCCCAGGTCCGTTTGAAGCACGAACGGGGCAGGCTGCTTCTCGATTGCGGCCGTGCGTCCTGCCGCCTCAACAAGGAGCGCATGGACCTTCTGCCACGGGACATCGTAGCCGATCGTCACCGCCGTGTGGAGGATCAACCCCCGCTCTTCGGACGAGGAGCTGTAATTGACGATGTGGGCACCGAGCACCATGGAGTTTGGGATGGTCACGTCGACGTTCTTGATCGTGCGTACCCGGGTCACAAGGAGCGATTTCTCGACGACATCTCCGACCGTGTCAGCGATCCGTACACGATCCCCGACACGGAACGGACGCATGTAGGTCAGCACCGTTCCCGCGACGATATTCGCAACGGCGGACGTCGAACCGAGCGAGAACAGAACACCGAGGAACACGGAGATCCCCTGGAAGAAGGGCGAATCCGCCCCCGGGAGATACGGGAAGATAACGACCGCCGCGAACGCCAGGATGAGGAACCGTACGATCTTGAACGTTGGTTCGGCCCATTCCCGATAGAATCCCGGCAGGGTAATGGACCCCTTTCCCACCTCGTTGAAGAGAAAGTGGATGAATCGGATGAAGTATCGCGTAATCGTCGCCACGACCACGATGGCGACCATGTTCGGGATGTAGACAATGAACGCCCGGAGGGTGCTCATGAGCGGCTGCAGCACGTAGCCGACCAGGCTCGCCGCCCACGTCTCGGTGAAGACAAAGAAGCTGAAGACGAGGGTCACGTAGAAATAGCCCAAGATCAGGAACAGGACCACCCTGGAGATCTTTCCGCCGAACAGGATCAGGTCCGTGATCCGTTCTTCCGAGAACACCTCGACGGACCGAAGCCGGACCGGCTTGATCAACGTTCCCTTCCAGCTCCGGACCTTCTCCGAGAGGCGATGGTGGATCGCCAGGATGGTTCGACCCAGCACGAAGGCTGCCGCCGTCACGGCAACGGTCTCGAACAATCCGCGGATGATCGGCTCGAGATTCCATGTCTGCGTCCACGGGAACATCGCCAGCGTACGTGTGAGGAAGATGTAGAGGAGCGCAAGCGACAAGGCCAAGCGGACGCCCTTTGCCAGCGCCAGGACGGCATTGACGAGCGACCCTGCTGAGATGATCTCGGTGGACCGCACACTCACGGCACGCAGCACGGTCCCTTCGAGACGCTCGATACGGTCGTAGATGCGGGGGAAGATCCATCGGAATACCAGGAGGAACAGGCCGAGGGCAATCGCCATTCCCGCCGCGATGGCAAGGTCGATCAAGAGCGCCTTCCGCGAATACGCCTCCCCCTGCGGGATCAGGATCGCAGCCATGCGGCCCGCGATCTCATGCGCCCGCACCTCTCGACCGACATCACCCGCGTCGGCATCGGAGATCACCAGAAGCACCTCGTCGTTCCACCGGATCTCGGCGAGGTTGTTCCGGTCGACGACCTGGACCTTCGTCGAATCGAGCGAACGGCTCTGCACCAGTCGTGTGAGACGTTCCGATGCGGCCGATGCCCGTTGTGCCGGCGTGAACGCGCCGAGCGGTTCCCGAATGACGGTGACGGTATCGGTCCCCACGACGACCGGATACGCTATGCGGGCTTGCACGCTGTCAGTTGACGCTGGCTCGGTCTGCAGGCCGAGCGTGGTGACGGTAGTGAAAAGCAGGATGATGTTCATGGTCTGCGGACCTGCGTACTGGAAACCCCGAAGGGTGTATCTCCCGTGGAATGAACGATAAGGGCAGTGGCCTCTCAGACCACTGCCCCTTTTCGTGAGGCCTTATGGATAGCCGGCGATCATTGCTGGCCGTACTTCCGGAACAGGTACGACACGATCGAATCGGCCTCTGCGGGCTTCAGGCCCTGGTTGGGCATCGGTGGATATGCCGGGTCGACCTTTGCCGGGTTCAGGACGAATGAGATCATATCGGCCTTCTTGCCGGCATACTTCGGGAGAACGACGTTGTAGGGCGGGCCGACCTTCTTTTGGTCATAAAGATGGCACGCTGAACACTTGCCGTTGTAGATGTCTTCGCCCGTCGGCAACGGAGCGCCGATACCCAGCTTCGCCTTCAATGTCTCCATCTGACGCTCATGCGCCACGACGAGCTGCGCGGCATGTTGCTTCGTCGCATTCTGGATCGCCAGCTGGTCCTTCGTCACCGTAAAGGCGCTCGCGCAGACAAGCGCGAAGAAGGCATACCCCACATATTGCATGCTGCCTTCCTTCTCGAGCGCATACAGGAATTGCAGCGCCAGCAGGAGCAGGAGGACGGCGATACCCGCCAGGGCCACCATAACTCCCGACAGCGCTTCCGCCGGAAGGAAGAAGAGACTGAGGAAGATGAGCAGGGGCTGAGCCAACAGCGACACGACGGCGAGGTCCACGCCCTTCTTGCGCGCGTAGGCGGCGTACGCAGGATCGATCTTCTTGCCACCCTCCCATGAGAAGAAAAAGAAGAGGATGCCCAGTCCGGTCATGCCGAGCGACAGGGCCAGGAACTGGAGGTACTTGACATACACATCCGGGGCGATGAACAGTTCCCAGATCGCTCCAATGTTGGTCCACGCATCGCGATTGACGGCCACGGCCATCGCGGACGTCAGCAGAAAGAGCGCCGCGGCGATGAACACGATCCCCCAGCGTCCCATGGCGTCATGTGTTCGGGCATTCACGACGGCAAACTGTTTGGCCTCCTCGGTCGGATGCCCCTTCCCAAGCAGCCCATCGAGCACACCGGCCAGATCGAACGTGTACTTGTAGGCGTAGAGCAGAATGGCGGCTGTCAGAAGGAACAAAAATCCCCAGCCGGCCAGGTCGACAGCGATGGCGGGCGTCTGTTGGAGCAACTGCGCATACAGGAACACGAGCGCCAGCGACGGGATGACGCCCAGGAAGGCGAGCACCTTCTTGTTGGCCAGGACGATATCGACCAGGTCGCGGGCGAATCGAATCTTCATCGGGTTGCCGGTCGCACGGCCCTTGCGCTCTTCGCGCCGCGCCAGGAACGACGCCCCAAGCAGGAAGCCGATATACGGCACGAACACGATGAACGTCAGGTTCAGCATGAACAGGAGCAGTCGATAGTGCTCCTGCGACTGCGGCATCGCCAGGGATTTGAGCAGGTCCATGGTGGTCAGGGGTTGGGTACAGGTGGAACCGCGGACAGGGCCAGAAGCGGTGTATACGCCTTCCCCGCCGCCGCGGACGCGGCGCGATACCAGTCTTCAAAGGCCGTAGAATCGAGCACGACGACCTTGGTGTACATGCCCGAGTGCTTCAGTCCGCAATATTCCGCGCAGGCGATGTCGTACGAGCCCAGCTTGATGGCCTTGAACCACGCGGAGTTGTTCCGGCCCGGGATCACGTCCTTTTTGAACCGGAACGCGGGAATGTAGAACGAATGGCTCACGTCGCGCGAATGGAGCGCCACCTTCACCGGCGTGTTGATGGGAACCCGGAGGGTATCGACCTGCAGACCATTCGGATACTCCATCTGCCATTGCCACATCCACGCCTCGACCTTCATCGGAATGGCATCCTTCGGGATGGTGGCCATATCCTTGTAGCCCACCCAGCCGATAGAGAACATCCACATGAACAGTACGAGCGGAATGGCCGTCCATGCGATCTCAAGGCCCAAATGGCCCTCGATGCTCGTGGAGTACGGGTTCTTCGAGCGCCGGTAACGCACGAGGAAGTAGATCATCGTGATGATGATGCCCACGAAGACGATCGCGGACAGCGTCACGACGAGCCAGAACGCCGCATCGACGTTCTCAGTGAAGGATGATGCGCCTTTGAACATGGTCAAGACCCTTGAGGGAAGATGGTACCGCCAAGACGCAATGGCGCGAAGGAAAGGAGGATGTGAAAATATCCGTTGCGCCTTTGCGCCTTAGCGGTGGATCCTCTTCTTCAGTGAAACGCGTAGTCGAAGAATGTCAGCCCGAAGAAGATCGCCAGGATGAGAATGGCGACCCCGACGAACCATTTCAACAGCGGTTCCTCGAACTTCAGATGCATGAAAATATTGAGGACGAGCGCCGTCTTTGCCGTCGCGATCCCCATCGCCGTGAGCAGGATCCACTTGCCGAGGTCGATACCGGCCAGGGCCACCGTCAGGCCCGTGAGCGCCAGCAAGCCCAGGTAGATCAGAAAGAACTGCCCGTAGCTGACCTTGTGGGCCTGTTCCGCGTGCCCTTCGTGCGCATCGTGTGTCGTCGTGCTCATGATGTCCTCAATGCAACAGGTAGAACAAGGGGAACAGGAAGATCCAGATGATGTCCACGAGGTGCCAATAGAGCGCCCCCGATTCGAGCCGCACGTATGAACCCTGGTGAATAGCGCCCGTCGCCACCTGGCGCATCACCCATGCCAGCAGCGCCATACCGATGATGACGTGCAGGCCGTGCAGGCCCGTCATCACGTAGTAGAGGCCGAAGTACATCACTTCTCCGGCCGGCTTCGCCAGCATCACCGACGACTGCGGATACAGCCCGATATCGAACTTGTGGCCCCACTCGAAGTACTTGTTCACCAGAAAGAGTCCAGCTAGAACGATGGTGATCCCCAGTAGCAGAAGGGTCAGGTCCTTCTTCCCTTCCTGCATGGCCGTGATCGACATGGCCGCCGTCAGGCTGCTCGTCAGCAGAATGATGGTGTTGATGGTCCCGAGGAGCGTATCGAGCTCCCGCGCCGCGAGCTGGAACTCGACCGGGTAGGTGAACCGGTAGACGGCGTAGGCGATGAACAGTCCCCCGAACAGGACCAGTTCGGTGAACAGGAACAGCCACATGCCCATCCGGGAGCCGACGTCGTCCCGATGAACATGCTCGACAGAAGAGGCGTGCGTCGTCACTTGGCCTCCGCGGGTTTTTCGTACTTGGAGAAATCGTAAGCTTTTCCGCTCATCGTCGGGATCTCGTGGAAGTTCTCCGTCGGCGGCGGCGAGGGGATCGTCCACTCGAGCGTCACGCCACCCCACGGATCGGCCGGTGCCTTTGCTCCACGCTTCATCGAGACGATCAGGTTGACGGCGAGGATGATGAGGCCGAGCACGAGCACCCACGAACCCACCATCGAAAGAAGGTGATATGGCGCGAATTCCGGCAGGTAGTCGTAGTATCGACGTGGCATGCCCAGATACCCGGCGATGAACAGCGGGAAGTAGAGCATGTTGAACCCGATGGTCGTCAGGACCCAGGCGACGACTGACGGCCGGTTGAAATACATCCGGCCAAACATCTTCGGGAACCAATAGTGCAGCGCCCCGAAGAACGCGAAGGCGGCGCCGCCGAACATGACGTAATGGAAGTGCGCGACCACAAAGTACGTGTCCTGCACGTGCTGATTCACCGACAAGACGCCCAGCATCATCCCCGTAAAACCGCCGATCGAGAACTGGACGAGGAATGACAGGATGAACAGCAGCGGGGTCTCGAGGGCGATCGAACCCTTGTACAACGTCGCAACCCAGTTGAAGATCTTGATGGCGCTGGGGATCGACACGAGGAAGGTCAGGAACGAGAAGATCCACATGGCCGGATCACTCATGCCAACCGTGAACATGTGATGTGCCCATACGAGCGATCCGAACACGGCAATGGCCACGGACGACATGGCGATAAAGCTGTAGCCGAAGATCGTCCGCCGGGCGAATGTCGGGATGATCTCCGACACGATACCCATGGCCGGGAGGACCATGATATACACGGCCGGATGGGAGTAGATCCAGAACATGTGCTGGTAGAGGACCGGATCGCCGCCGAGCGACGGGTCGAAGATTCCCACGCCGAACCACCGCTCGATGACGATGAGCAGCAGCGTAATGCCCAGGATCGGCGTCGCCAGCACCTGGATCCACGCGGTCGCGTATTGCGCCCAGGCGAACAGGGGCATTTTGAAGAAGGTCATCCCCGGTGCGCGCATGCGGTGCGTCGTGACGATAAAATTCAGGCCCGTCAGGATGGACGAGAACCCGAGGATGAAGGCCCCGAGCAGCGCGTAGGTAACGTTCGTCGACGACCGGACACTGTAGGGAATGTAGAACGTCCAGCCCGTGTCGCTCGGACCGCCCGGCAGGAACATTGCCGTCAACGCGATGATCGCCCCGAGCCAGTACAAGTACCACGACATGAGGTTCAGCCGGGGGAAGAAGACGTCACGCGCTCCGATCATGATGGGGAGGAAGAAATTTCCCAGAATGCCGGGCACGGCAGGGATGATGAACAAGAAGACCATCACCACGCCGTGAAGCGTGAAGAGCTCATTGTACTGCTGGGCCGACATGATCGTCGGACCGGGGGTCCACATCTCGAGCCGCATCAGGAAGCCGGCCAGGACGGCGACGCCGAAGAAGAACGACACCGACCAGAGGTACAGGAGCCCGATCCGCTTGTGGTCGTACGTCAACAACCACGACGCCAGCCCCTTCCGGTGGGCAGGCATCGGCTGGTCGTAGAACGACGCCTCAGCGGCAATAGATCCATTTGCCATAGACTGTCTCAGGATTGAAATGGAACGTCGAAAAGCACGAACGACACGAGGGAAACGAATGGACCGACGATACGATCACCAACCCTTCCTGTCCCTCGTCGATACATCATTTTTGAACTGCGTTCTTCTTCTTCCGAAAGCTGAACACCGCCACCACTCCCACCACGATCGCCATCACCCCGAAGCTGGTGATACGGACGATGTCGGTCGTGTATGTCCGCCCTTCCGGATCATAGCTGTAGCACATGCTCAGGATCTTTGCGATCGTCGGGCCAACGCGCCCCTCGCCCGCCTCCATCACAGCCATCTTCACGTCGAACGGAAGATATTTGATGCCGGGCAGGTAGCGCGTCACTTTACCCTGCGGCGAGAGCATGATCAGCGTGCCCGAATGAACGAAGGTGTTCCCTTCCTCGTAGAAATAGAATCCCACCGCATCGGTCAGACGGCGGATCGTCACGCTGTCGCCCGTCAGGAACCGCCACGCTTGCGGGTCGACATGTTTTTCCATCGCGGCGAGATAGTTCTCTTTCTTATCGATCGCCAGGTCAGGCATCTCGCGGTGATCGAACGAGATCGTCACGATCTGGTAATCGACGCCCGGCACGAGGTCCATCTTGTCGACGATCTTTGTCATCTCCGTCAGCAGCGGACTGCAAATGCCGGGGCACTTGTAGTACACAAGCGTCAGAATGACCGGCTTCCTGATGATGTCCTTGAGCGACACCAGGTAGCCTTGCTCATCCCGGAATTCCAGGTCGAGCGGGACCTTGGTCCCCAATTGCTCCTCGACGCCCGTTTTGCGCTCGGGTACCTGCTCAACGGCCCATGCGGGACCGGCGAGAACCAGCAGCAGCGCTATGGATCCAAGTGCTTTCATGTTGAGTGAATAGTGAATTGAGAATGGTCAATCGGAAGGCAGTTGACCAATTTCTACCCTTCCTTCGTGGATCTTCGTGTGCCTTCGTGGAACTTCGTGTTCCGCTCTTCTCAACTCTCTGGATCTCTGTGACAGCTCAGTGGAACTCTGTGCTACGTTTCTCAGCTGGCGGCGATCCGCGCCAGATACTGATGCAACGCCATCCAGTCCTCCGCCGATAACTGCGCGACGCCGGCCTTGAACCCGAGCTTCACCGGATCGGCCGTGACGATGCGCACGAGATCGTCGACCGACGCCGCCCGATACCCACGGGCGGTCAAAGCCGTCAGCACCTTGGTCGGCTCGGCCACGACCCGTTCGAAGACCTGAGCTCCCCGCTCGCTGCTTCCACGACCCGAGCTACTCGCGGCCGCGACTCTCTTCTCCACGGCTGTCACGACGGGCGCCGACTCATTTAGAATGATCTGTGTTGCGCGTTTCACGGGGACCTGCGCAGGCCGAATCTGTCCCTTCGACAGCTGGTACACCGTCTCCAGGTTCTGCAGATCACTTTCGGCGTCCGCCGGTGGGGTCGGCACCCAGGTCCGGATCAGGTGTGCTAGCGCAAAACGGTCCTTTGCCGGGAGATAGTTGTACGACGCCATGCCGTTCTTCACGATCCCCTCTTCCAGCGTCCGGTAGATCTGCGACACCTTCGGCCCGTTCGTCCAACCGGCAGCTGAGTGGAAGTTCCGCGGCTTCGGGTTCAGCGCCGCACCGCCCGCACCGTCACCCTGGCCGTTGTCGCCGTGGCATGAGGCACAATTGGCCTGGTAGACTGTTCTTCCGAGCGTGATGAGCGAGTCCGTCGGACGTCCGACCACCTTCCAATCGACGGGCGGAATGACCGCCGCGCTCTGGAATGGAATGTCCTGGACGAAGGCGGCAGAATCTGCCAGCACGCGTGCCGGGACGGCGTTCAGGCCGATCGAGGTCAGGTTGAAGATGTAGATCAACCCGATCGCGACGAGGACCGTGAAGAAATAGACGTATCCGTATCCCAACAGCTTCCACGGATGCCGAATCAGGTCCTTGAAATCGATCTCGGCTTTGTATGCAGGTTTTTCCATGAATACCCCAGGGGGTGAGGCCCTGTGTGTGTCCGTATCTCGTGAATAGAGAATAGTGAATCGTCAATGGCAGAGCGGAAGGAGCTACAGCGATATCCTACCGACGCCAGCCCCAGACATCTGATCTTCTCTTGGCAATTGGAACTTGGAGTTGAACCTCGGCACTTGGTGGTTCAACCTCGTCAAGCGCCAAGCTTCAAACTTCATGTTCAAGCTCCATGTGGCAACTTTCTCTGGAACCTCCCACGCTCCTCACTCCTCCCTCCTTCCTCCTCTCCCGAGATCTACAAATGGAAATCCAGCGCCCTCTCCAGCTTCGGATCGCCCACCGGCACGGGATTGCGCCGCTTCACCATGATCGACAGCGTCACGATGACCACTCCCACGATCGCAGCCGGGTAGCCGAGGTCGAACCACTCGAACGAAAGCGACTTCGAGTGCGTCGGCATCACGAGCCAGATCAGGTCGGCGAAATGCGCCACCAGCAGCCAGATGGCCGAGAACTTCAAACGCTTGGGGTCCATCTTCGCATCCTGCGGCAACAGGACGAGGTAGGGCACCGCGAACCGGAGCAGAATAAGCGCGACCGAGAAGTACTGCCAGCCGTTCTCCCAGCGCATGATGAACCAGAAGGTCTCTTCCGGCAGGTTGGCGTACCAGATGAGCATGAACTGACTGAACGCGATGTAGGCCCAGAAGTTCAGGAACGCGAACATCAGGGCGCCGAGGCTGTAGAGATGGTCCCGTCGGAGGGCCGGAAGGATCTTTGCGTCCATGAACTGCAGGGCGATCAGGGTCACTGCGGCCAGCACCGCCACGACGGTCCCCGAGAAATAGTAGACCCCGTAGATCGTCGAGTACCAGTGCGGCTCGAGACTCATGGCCCAATCGACCGCGATGAACGTCACAATGATCGCGAAGAGCGGCAGGAATCCGGCAGCCAGTTTCGCATTCGTGGCCGTGAGCGTCTGGTCCTTCGTCGTGTCCTGCTTGAGCGAATTCCTCAGGAACAGCCAGGCGAAGAGTGACAGAAGGGCGAAGTAGACGACGTACCGGGCCGTGAAGAATTCGACGTTCAGGTAGGGCTGTTTCGCCCGAAGGATCGCGTCCGCTGCGACGGCCTCCTCGTGCGTCCAGTGGAACAGGTCGTGCAAGCTCAAGAAGAGGGGCGCGCCCACGAGGGCCGCCACCGGCACGAGCACTGCAAGGTACTCGCTCACGCGGCGCATCGGCACGCTCCAGACGGCTCCTGTCAGATATTCGAGGGCCACGAGGAATACGCCTCCGGCGGCGAGGCTCGTCAGATACAGGAACGTCACGTCGTGCATGAACGCCGACCGGACCGGGTCGATGATGTAGCCGGCAACCACGAAGGCGAGTCCTGCGAGCAGCAGGAACCAGCCGATACGGACCGTCTTCTCCGGCAAGGTACGGCGCAGGCCGTCGAGGGAGATCTTCGAAGTGCTCATGGCAGGTCTCCCGTCTTCGCATGCTGGGCCCGTTCGAGGACCCGCACATAGTGCACCACGGCCCAGCGGTCGTCGCGGCTCAGCTGCGACGCATACGCCGGCATGATGTTTTGGCCCTCAGTGATGACGTGGTAGAGGCTTCCGTCGGGCCACGTGCGCACCTTGTCCGAGTGGAGCGTCGGAGGATTGGGGAACTGGCCGCGCAACCGGCTGTCACCGTTGCCAAAGTTGCCGTGACACGGGCTGCAGAATGTCAGGTACTTCTGCCGGCCGCGCGCGAGCACCTCTTCGGTCGGCAGGAGCGGATTGGTCAGGAGCTTCGCTGCATCCTCGGGCTTGCTGGAGAAGGCATACGGCATAAATCCACGCGCGACCGTTCCCTTCACCGGAGGCCGCATGCCGATGCCGTCGGAGAACAACGCGCTTGCCGTCTGCGGCGTCAGCTTGTGCTGCTCCATCATGAAGTCGAACGGCGGCAGATAGAGAAGGATATTGAGCGTCACGTAGGCCGCGCCCGAGACCGCGATTGCCACGCCAGCCAGAAGGGCCAGGAACGACGGTTCGAAGACTCTGCGCGTCACCTGCTCCGCAGCGTCGAAGTGGATGGCCGCGACCTTCGTGCCGTGCACTTTTTCCAAGAAGGCCCGCACCTGCTTCTCGTCGAACGACGGGTCGTCCGCCTGGATGCAGAGGCCGAAACGGTCCGCCGAGACAGCCTTCATGTAGGGCGTGTCGTGGAGCGGGTGGGCGTTGTTGGGGAGCTTGAAGTAGAGGACGATCATCGTCATTGTCGAGAGGACCGTCGCAAGCAACACGGTCAGCTCGAACGCCACCGGGACGAACGCCGGCCATGTCCAGAACGGCTTGCCGCCGATCACCATGGGATACTCGGTGGTCGTCACCCAGGTCATGAGGCTGATCGCCGCCAGCGTGCCCATCAGGCCGAACCCGAACGCGAAGAACCCGAGCTTCGACGGGGTCAGTTTCGCGCGCCTGTCGAGGCCGTGAACGGGGTACGGCGTATGGGCGTCGAACTTCGTGTAGCCGTGCTTCACCGTCTCATCGACGGCGTGGACGAGAGCGTCCGGCGTGTCGAAGAGCGCGGTGTAGCCGTAGAGGGGCGTCGTGGGAGCCATGTGCGTTTCGTGTTTGAGTCCGACGTAGAGTCCAGAGACCAGAGTCCAGAGACCAACCGTTTGAGACTACCGTCCGTTCTG
>CAYYOV010000028.1:0-2769 GCA_964473365.1 uncultured Ignavibacteriaceae bacterium | reverse complement strand
AGAGTCCAGAGACCAGAGTCCAGAGACCAACCGTTTGAGACTACCGTCCGTTCTGGATGAATCCTTCGGGATTGTTCAGGATCCCTCCGATCATCCTGCCGACCTCACGAACCATTGACATCAACTGCGAGTGTGATTCCCGTGTGATGTATCCACAATCACGCGCAAAATCGAGACACGTTTCCGTTTCTGAATTCTCTCCGTCACAATCCGTGATCTTGCTGATAAAGTGCGCGGCGTATCGACGCTTCGCCCATGCTTCCTGGAGGTTCTGACACACCGACCTTGAACACCGTCGGATCTGTCCCGTCAACGCATATCGTTCTTCAGACGGGAACGTCCTGGAAACCTCGAAGATCTCCATCGCCAGGACATACGACTTCCTGTAGACCTCAAGGTCTCTTGCACGATCAATGCGCACACCCCCTCCTTCTGAAAACCAACTACAGCGAGCAACGGCAATTCTTAGCTTCTGGCCTCTGGCCTCAGGCTTCTGGCCTCTGGCCTCTGGCTTCTGGCCTCTGGCCTCACCCCTTCAATGCCTCGGCTGCGCTCCCGGGAGCACCGCTTTCATCTCTGCCATCGAGACCGATGGAGCGAAGCGGACGAACAGCAGCGTGAGCGTGAAGAACAGGCCGAACCCGAGGGACATGATGCCAAAGTCGAAGATCGTCGGGGAGAAGTAGCCCCACGAGGACGGCAGGAAGTCGCGAGAGAGCGTCGTGACGATGATGACGTACCGCTCGAACCACATGCCGACGTTCACGAGCACGCCGATGGCGAACATCACCGGAATGCTCGTCCGAAGCTTCTTGAACCAGAACAGCTGCGGGAAGATGACGTTGCACGAAACCATGATCCAGTATGCCCAGGCGTACGGACCGAACGCGCGGTTCAGGAACACGAACGATTCGAACGCGTTTCCGCTGTACCACGCCGTGAAGAACTCCATCGCGTACGCATAGCCGACCATCATGCCCGTCGCGATCATCACCTTGTTCATGTTCTCGAGGTGCTTGATCGTGATCAGGTGCTTCAGCTTGAAGGTCGAACGGACGAAAATGAGCACGTTCTGCACCATCGCAAATCCCGAGAAGACGGCACCGGCCACGAAGTACGGCGGGAAGATCGTGGCATGCCATCCGGGGTTCACCGAAACAGCAAAGTCGAACGATACGATCGTATGGACCGACAGGACGAGTGGCGTCGCGAACCCGGCCAGGATCAGGTACATCTTCTCATAGTGCATCCAATGTTCGTTCGAGAACCTCCAGCCGAGGCTCAGCACGGAATACACGAGCTTCTTCCACTTATGTTCGGTCCGATCCCGCAGCGTTGCCAGGTCGGGAATGAGGCCGAGATACCAGAACACGAGCGAGACCGTCAGGTATGTGTTGACCGCGAACACGTCCCACACCAGCGGCGAGATGAAGTTGATCCAGAGACCATGCTGGTTCGGATACGGGAACAGATAGCCGGCCAGCCAGACACGGCCGAGGTGCGCCACTGTCACGAACATGGCCGCGCACAGGACGGCGAAGATCGTCATCGCTTCAGCGAACCGTGCAATGGCATTTCGCCACCGCTGCCGGACGAGGAACAGGATGGCCGAGATGAGGGTGCCGGCATGGCCGATACCGACCCAGAAGACGAAGTTGGTGACGTCGAACGCCCACGCCACGGGCTGCTGGAAGCCGAGGACACCCAGGCCCTTCAGGAGCATCAGCGTGACCGTCGCAGCGCCAAAGCCGAGGAGGCCGAGGGCGGCGGCGAAGAACCACCACCACCGCGTTGTCGGGAACTGATCGATCGGAGCGGCAATTGCGGCGTCGATCTGCGCCGCCGTCACCGTTCCTTCGACGATGGGGGGTTCGTGTCGATAGTCGAGGGCCGCCGTACTCACGCCGTGGCCTCCTTTTCCGTGTTGCGGAGTTTCGCGATGTAGGTGACGTTCGGCCGCACGTTGATCTCTTCGAGCACGCTGTAGCCGGCACTATGAGAGCGGGCCTTGGCAATGGCGCTGTTCGGGTCGTTGACGTTGCCGAACACGATCGCCTCCGCCGGGCACGCCTGCTGGCACGCCGTCGTAACGCCCTGGCCGTTCCACGTCTCGCCCCGCTCGCCGGCTTTCTGCTTGCCGTCCATGATGCGCTGCACACAGAACGTGCACTTCTCCATCACGCCGCGCGAACGGACGGTCACTTCGGGATTGTGCGCGAGGCTCATGACCTCAGCCTCGTAGTATCCGCCCTGGTAGTTGTCCCGGAAGTTGTAGAAGTTGAAGCGCCGCACCTTGTAGGGGCAGTTGTTCGAGCAGTACTTCGTTCCCACGCACCGGTTGTAGACCATCTGGTTCAGGCCGTCAGGACTGTGGGTCGTCGCCACGACCGGACAGACGTTCTCACACGGCGCGTTGTCGCAGTGTTGGCAGAGCATCGGCTGATGGCTTAGCTGCGGGTCTTCGGCCGTGCCGCTGAAGTATCGGTCGATCCGGAGCCATTGCATCTCGCGGCCGCGTGCCACCTGGTCCTTGCCGATGACGGGGATGTTGTTCTCGACGTTGCAGCCGGCGACGCAGGCATTGCAGCCGGTGCATTTGTTCAGGTCGATCGCCATCGCCCACTTCACACCTTGATACTCGACCTCTTTCGTGATCGAGAAGAGCTCCGTCTTTTCCTCGTGCAAGAAGTGCGGATCCGCCGCGTATTCGTCCACCGTCCCTTCGCGGATGATCTTCCGCTTCAGGTGCAGGTCCTTGACGAACGTGTC
>CAYYOV010000027.1:19381-37977 GCA_964473365.1 uncultured Ignavibacteriaceae bacterium | reverse complement strand
TAGAAAAATACGGAAATGCCCCTTAAAGTCAAGCGAATTATGCTTGATTTCTGGGCGTTTTTTGAATGTGAGGAGGGAATTCGCAACTGTGGAAAGGGGGTGGAGAACCCGAATCTCCCCACCCCTCCCCCAGATGCTCAGGCGGGATGGCTCAGCTTGGGGGGTTGGACTTGGACGAGAGCTTCTAGAACGGCCGAGTAGTCGTTTTTGGCCAATCCCATCTCCATCGCCCGGTCAAAAAGCCCAATGAGCGTAGGTATGGAGGGAAGTTCGACTTTCATGGCTGCTGCCGAAGCCGCGGCCAAACGGACGTCCTTGTGCATGTGCTCAAGATAGAATCGAGCGGGATACTCCCCCTTGGCCATTGCGGGTCCCTTCGCCTGGTACATCGGAGCGTTGAGGGCGGAAAGGCTCAGGATCTCCAGGAATGTACCCACATCGATCTTCGCCGCACGCGCGAACACGATCCCCTGCGAGAGCGTGCTGATCATGCTGGCGATGAAGAAGTTGGCCAGGAGCTTCGTGTTCGTCGCCTGCGTCACGTCGGGGAATGCGAAGACCCTCTGCCCGAACGTCGCCAGGACTGGACGCACACGAGCGACGTCGCCGGCCGCGCCGCCTGCGAAGATCACCAGCGAGCCTTCGGTCAATTGCGGAACGCTACCCAGGACCGGCGCGTGGACGAATCCTTTCCCCTCCTTCGCTGCCCGCTCCGCCAGGCGAAGCGTGGTGGCCGGATCGATCGTGCTGCAATCGACGTGAACGCTCCCGGAAGATGATCCCGACCTGATGCGTGAAGCCATCGCCTCGACGACCGCAGGCGTGGTGAGCATCGAGACCACGATCGGGCACTCCTTCCCGAGCGCTTCCGGAGTCTCGGCCCACACTGCGCCGGCAGCCAGAAGCTCCTGCGCTTTCTCCCGTGAACGATTCCACACGGAGACGCCGTACCCGGCCGAGAGCAACCGGCGCACCATGACGCTGCCCATCAATCCCAATCCAACGAATCCTACTCGTTCCATGTCCCGCTCCTAGTTCTGTTTCACGAAACGTACCGACAAAGAACAAGAAAAGGGAGGCCGGCAAGCGTTTGAGTTTGGGGTGAGGAAGATGTAGTTTTGAAGAGAAGATTTCAGGCACGAGGTCGCGCCTTCTTGCTCCTCACTCCTTCTCGGCACGTCATATGACCACCGATCGTCGACAATTCCTCACACATGCCGCCGCCATTGCCGGCGCATCACTCATGACCCCAACGATGACCTCCGCACGACCGGTCGCCACCGGATCGAAGAAGCTGGCTTTCCGGTATCGGCCGTTCACGCTCGAACTGAAGCATGTATTCACGGTCGCTGCCATGTCGCGGACGACCACGCCCGTGATGCTGACCGAAGTGGAGTACGACGGCGTTATCGGATATGGCGAAGCCTCCATGCCCCCCTACCTCGGCGAATCGCACGCGACGGCTGAAGCGTTCCTGTCAAAGGTCGATCTTTCGAGATATCCCGACCCGTTTGACCTCGAGCGGATCCTTGCCGACATCGACGCGATCGCGCCGGGAAATCCTGCGGCGAAAGCTTCCGTCGACATCGCGTTCCATGATCTCATCGGCAAGCTCGTCGGCCAGCCGTGGTTCCGGCTGTGGGGGCTTGATGCTGCCAAGGCACCCGTAACCACGTTCACGATCGGGATCGACAAGGCCGACGTCGTGCGCGAGAAGACGAAAGAAGCCGCCGGCTTCAAGATGCTCAAGGTCAAGCTGGGCAAGGACAATGACCGCGAAATGATCGAGACCATCCGTTCGATCACCGACGTGCCGCTCACCGCTGATCCGAATCAAGGCTGGAAGGATCGTGGCTACGCGCACGAGATGGCTCATTGGCTGAAGGAGCAGGGCGTGCTCTACATCGAACAGCCGATGCCCAAGGACCGCGTGGACGATCTGGCGTGGCTGTCGGCCAACAGCCCGCTGCCAATCCTGGGAGACGAGGGCATTCAGCGCATTCCCGACCTGATCAAGGCTTACGAGCACGCGACGTACAACGGCGTGGTCATCAAGCTGATGAAAACGACCGGCCTGCGCGAGGCGCACACCATGATCCGCCTTGCAAAGGCGTTCGGCATGAAGGTACTCTTCGGATGTATGACCGAGACCTCCTGCGCGGTATCGGCCGCCGCCCAATTGTCGCCGCTGGTCGACTGGGCCGATCTGGATGGAAATCTGCTGATCAGCAACGACCTCTATGACGGTGTGAAGGTCGTCGACGGTAAGCTTACCCTGCCGGACCGTCCCGGCATCGGGATCGTAAAGGCATAGGAAGACCGATATTCATTTTGTGGGCGAGCCCGAAGGGTCATTCCTTCGGGCTCGTTGCTTTTTGGGGGGCGCAAAATCCACTATAACTCTATGTTATATAATACATTACAGCGGTTAGCATATTTTAATCCCCAAAACGTCAGCATCCACGGAACTTATTCGTGAACTTGAGCGTAATAAATGACTCACAGTCAGTATCTGGAACAATAGGTTCTCATGGGCACACACGAACGAAAAGAGCGGGAGAAGGAACAGCGGCGCGACGAGATCGTCAAGGCTGCAACGAAGGTCTTCTTCGAACGGGGCCTCCAAAGCGCCACCATGGACGAGATCGCCGAGGCCGCCGAGCTCAGCAAGGGCACGATCTACCTCTACTATAAGAGCAAGGAAGATCTCTACCTGGCCGTCATGAACAATGGCTCCACGGTCTTGTTCGAGATGTTCGACAAGGCCGTCGCCAAAGCTTCGACGACGATCGAGCGGATCCGCATCCTGGCCGATACCTACCAGGAGTTCTTCCGTCAGCATCGGAACTACTTCCGAATGTTTCACTTTCTCCAGAACCAGCAGCTGCACAAGCAGGTCTCTCCCGAGATGCGCGAGATCGCGCAATTGCATCAGCAGCGTATCTGGGACCTCGCTGTCGGCGTCCTTCGTCGCGGCGTCGAAGAAGGCATCCTGCGGAACGATGTGGAACCGGCTGAGATGGCCGTCGTACTGTGGTCTGCGAGCAATTCATTGCTCATGCAGATCGACTATCAATACGAGCACTGGAAGCACACGGTCGGCATCGATATCGAGAGCGTGCTTCGTCACTCCAATAATCTTCTCCTGGAGGCCATCATGACCGACGAAGGCCGCGCAGAGCTTCGTCGGCAACGGACGGCTTCCGTGGCCTGACTGTCCCTTCTCTCCCGAACAATGGAACGTATGAACCGTTTGATCATTCTCCTCGCAGCGGCGGCGACGCTCGTCACCAGTCTTGCCGCTCAGATCGCTGTTCGCCGGATCACCATCGATGATGCCGTTCGCATCGCCATGGAACAAAACTCCGATTTGCGCTCCGCCCGGCTCGATGTGGACCGTGCTGATGCGCGTGTCCAGGAAGCGTTTGGGTACGCTCTTCCGACCGTCGATTTTTCAAGCCGCTATACACGGGCTCTCAAGAAGCCGGTCTTCTTCTTTCCCAATATCTTCGCCAACCCACCGCGCCCAAACGAGCTCGTTACAGTAGCCGTCGGCTCGAACTACGCCCTCGACGCATCGTTCCAGGCCCGACAGACCTTGTTCAATGGGACCGTGTTGGCCGGCATGGGGGCCGCTAATATCTACTCCAATGCCGCCCGTGACCTGTACCGGTCGAAGCAGCTTGAGACCGTCACGAATGTCAAGAAGGCTTTCTACCAGGCGCTGCTGGCCCGGGAAGCGCTCGAGCTGATGCGGGCCAGCCTGAACAATGCCGAGAACAACCTGAAGAACGTCAACCTGCTGCGCCAGCAGGGCTTGTTGTCAGAGTATGACGAATTGCGCGCGACGGTGGCCGTGGAGAATCTTCGTCCGACGGTCATTCAGTCGGAAACAAATGCCACGTTGGCGATCGAAGGCCTCAAGGCTGCCGCTGGATTGGACCCGTCAGAGACGGTCGAACCGGTCGGAGTCATGCAGTTTGTCGCTCCGGATGACTCACTGCTTGCGGCCGCGCCCGGCTTGGTGCTGGAGAACAATCCATCGTACGCCGCCATCGAAAAGCAGGTCGACGTTGGCAATGCCTTCGTTCTCGCCGAGCGCTCAAACTATCTTCCGACGATCGCCGCATTCGGCACCTATCAATTCCAGGCGGCCAAGAACAGCGCGACCGTGTCGACGAACGACCTCATCAATTCGTCTTCCATCGGCCTCTCCATTTCCATGAACCTTTTCCAGGGACTGCAGACGAACGCGCGCGTACAGCAGGCGCAGGTGGACGTCCGGAAGACCGAGGAGCAGCTGGCAAGCGTCGAGCGGAACCTCAAGATCGGCATCACGTCTGTCATCGGGAACATCCGGGCGGCGCGACAGCGCTACGAAGCGCAGGCTCGAACGATCGAGCAGGCCGAGCGTGGCTACAAGATCATGACCGCCCGCTTCCTGAGTGGCGCAGCAACACAGTTGGAAGTGAACGATGCGGAGCTGGCGCTGACGCAGGCCAAAGTGAACCGCATCCAGGCGTTGTTCGACTATCTCGTGGCGTCCGCGCAACTAGACCAGTTCCTGGGACGCTTGCCGGCCGGTGTGACCTCAGAAGACATTGACTGATCGAATCGAAAGGACCCGATCCATGTTGTTCAATCGTTTTTCCCGCATTCTTGCTGCTACCGTTGCAGTGCTCGCACCGGCCATCATCGCCGGCTGCAACAGTGGCGACGCGAAGTCGACCGACACGACCACCAAACCCGCGCTGACGGTCCGCGTTGAGACCGTCCGACCCGCCCCGCTCATGGACGCCATCTCCGTCGCCGGCATCGTCAAGGCGGCCGAGGACGTCATGCTCAGCCCTGAGGAAGGGGGCGTCGTCAAAGAATGGAAGGTCGCCAAGGGACAGGCCGTCTCGAAGGGTGACGTGATCGTCGTCCTCAAGGACGAGGTCATCAAGGCGTCCTACGACGCCGCAGTGGCGCAGTATCAGATGGCCGCCATGAACTACGAGAAACAGCAGAAAGTGTACGAGGAGCAGGGGATCAGCGAGCTGCAGTACAAGAACCTCCAGCTCGGCAGGGATGCTGCGAAGGCCAACGCCGACCTCATGAAGGCCCGCTGGGAGCGGACGCAGATCAAGAGCCCCGTGTCGGGCATTCTCGACGAGCAGTACTTCGACGCGGGTGAGTTCGCGCCGCCAGGATTACCGATTGCCCATGTCGTCAATTTGAGTGTGCTGAAGATCTCCGCCGAGGTCCCGGAACGTCACGCCGGCTCGATCACGAGCGGAGCCACGATGCTCGTCATGTTCGACGCCTTTCCGGCCGACACGTTGCGCTCGCGCGTCTCGTTCATCGGCTCGACCGTGAACGCCTCGAACCGGGCCCTGACCGTCGAGGGGATCCTCCCGAGTCTTCATGGACGGCTCAAGCCCGAGATGATCGCCAAGGCGTTCGTCCTGCGGTCGGCCAAGACGAGCGCCCTGATGGTCCCCGAGCACGCCGTCCAACTCGTCGACCGCGGCCGGTACGTGCTCTACGTGGAAACGGACGGAAAAGCAGAACAGCGGACCGTCACCCTCGGCGCACGTGAAGGCAACCGGGTGGAGGTCCTCAGCGGATTGCGGTCCGGCGACCGTCTGATCGTAACCGATATGCAGAAGCTCACGGATGGTACACCCGTGACCGTCGCCAGTTAAGCCCAGCAAGGAACCGATATGCGACCATGGAATCTTGCCATCGATAATTCGGTGGCCGTCTACATCATGATCCTGCTCATCGTCATCGTGGGCTGGATCTCGTACACGTCGATGCCCCGCGAAGCGGCTCCCGACATTTCGATTCCCATCATCATTGTCAACGTTCCGTACCCGGGCGTGGCCCCGTCGGACATCGAGGGTCTGGTCGTGCAGCAGCTCGAACGCGACCTGCAATCGCTGGCCGACGTCAAGCAGATCACGTCCGTCGCAAAGGAAGGGATGGGAACGGTCCGCGTTGAGTTCAACACGGGGGTGGACATCGACGAAGCGCTCCGGCGCGTCCGAGACAAGGTGAGTTCGGCCAAGCCGAATCTTCCGAGCGACATCCTTGAACCGATCGTCTCCGAGATCAACATCAGCGAATTCCCCATCATGTACGTCAACGTCGGCGGTGACGTCGGCCTGGCGCGATTGAAGAAGGTGGCCGAAAACCTGCAGGACAAGATCGAATCCATCCCGGGTGTACTGCGCGCCGATATCAACGGAGGATTGCAGCCCGAGATCCAGGTGAACTGCGACGTCTACCGCCTCAAGGCCTACCAGATCGGGTTTGAGGATGTGGCCGGCGCCATCCGCGGCGAGAACCTGTCGATCCCGGGCGGCTCGATCGACGACGGAAGCCTCTCCTTCAGCGTCCGTGTGCCGGGTGAATTCAAGGAGTTCCGGCCGATCGAGGACGTCATCATCAAGATCCAGAACGGCAAGCCGATCTACGTGCGCGACGTTGCGACCGTCGAGTTCTCGTTCGAGGACACGCGGACGAACGCACGGCTGAACGGCGTCGAGGTGGTATCGCTCCAGGTCCGGAAACGGGCGGGCGAGAACCTCATCCGCATCGCCGACGAGGTGCACACGATCGTCAAGGCCGAGCAGGCGTCGATCCCGGCCGGCATCTCTCTGAGCGTGTCGAACGACCAATCGAAGAACATCCGCCGGTCGGTGAATGAGCTGGAGAACAGCATCTTCACGGGTATGTTCCTCGTCGTGGCAGCCCTGTTCATGTTCTTCGGGTTCAAGAACTCGCTGCTCATTTCGACGGCCATCCCGTTGTCGATGCTCATCGGATTCATCGTCCAGTCGGCGCTCGGCATCACGCTCAATTTCGTCGTGTTGTTCGCGCTGGTCCTCGTGCTTGGCATCGTCGTCGACGATGCGATCGTGGTCATCGAGAACATCTACCGACACCAACAGGCCTTCGACAAAGACCCGGTGCAGGCCGCGCGCGACGGTATCGCCGAGGTGGCCGTCCCCGTCTTGACCTCGACGATGAGCACACTGTCGCCATTCATCCCCCTTCTCTTCTGGCCCGGGGTCGTGGGCGACTTCATGTGGTTCCTGCCGATGACCCTCATCACGACGCTCGGCGCTTCGCTGTTCGTGGCGAACGTCATCAGTCCGGTGCAGGGGGCCAAGTGGATCAACTATAAGAAGGAGATCGCCCAGGCCAAATGGGCGCTTGAGCATCCGACCTGGTGGCGGAAGTACAATCCGGTCACCCGCATCTACCATTGGACCGACGAAGTGATGTTCCCCTGGATGCAGGACATCTACGCGATGACTCTTCGGTGGGCGCTCGGGCGTAAGTGGGCAACGATCGGGTTTGCGTTCGGTCTGCTGATCCTCGGGTTCGTCCTTCAAGGATTGTTCGGAACCGGCGTAGAGTTCTTCCCCACGACCGACCCGCAACTCGTGAACGTCCGGATCGAGGCCCCTCCGGGGACCGCCCTCGAAGTGACCGACCAGCTATCGCACGAGGTCGAACGTCGCATCGACTCGGTCCGAGGCCGAAAGGACGTGGAATTTCTGACAGCCAGCGTCGGTTCATCGGACGACATGTTCGACTTCGGGGGACAGGGTACATCCAACAAGGCGGGATTAGGGGTCAACTTCTACGAAAAGGCCCTGCGCTCGCAGAGTTCCGCGGTCACGGTCGAAGAGATCCGTCAGGCCGTCAAGGGGATCCCAGGGGCCGACATCCGAGTGGCGAAGCAGGAGATGGGTCCTCCGGTCGGTGCTGCGGTGAGCATCGAGATCGCCGGTGACAACTACACCCAGCTCGCCCGTATCAGCGCGAACGTGCGGAATACCATCCGCGACGTTTCAGGCCTCGTCGACTTGAAGGACGACTACAACCCGGGCAAGCCCGAGGTGGAAGTGGTCGTGGACCGCGAAAAGGCGGGTCTGTTGTGGACCTCCACTGGCCAGATCGCCGGCACGGTCCGTTCAGCCATCACCGGTACTGAAGCGTCGAAGTATCGCGTCGGCGAGGATGAGTACAAGATCCGGGTGCGGTTGCGTGAGGACCAGCGGTCGTCCGTCAACGATCTGTCGAACATCAGCGTGAGCTTCATGAACCGCCGAGGCCAGATGCTGTCGATCCCGGTTGTCGCTGTCGCAGACATACGGAGGTCGGCGGGCGTGAGCGAGATCCGGCGGAAGGACTTGAAGCGCGTCGTCAACGTGACGGGGAACGTGGAAGGCCGTGTGCCGTCGGAGGTGCTGGACGAAGTGAAGGGGCGCCTGGCTTCGACCGAGCTACCCGCGGGCTACACCATGAAGTTCACGGGCAAGGACGAAGAACAGAACAAGGCAGCCGCCTTCCTGGGCCGGGCCTTCCTGTTCACAATCCTGCTCGTATTCCTGACGCTCGTCATGGAGTTCAATTCCGTCAAGGTGCCGATCGTCATCATGCTGACCGTGCCGTTGGCGCTGGTCGGGGTGCTGTTCGGGCTCACCATCACGCAGACACCGTTCTCGGTCATCATGACGGGCGTCGGCGTCATTGCCCTCGTCGGGATCGTCGTAAAGAACGCGATCGTCTTGCTCGACTTCGTCAAACACAAGCGGAATGAGGGTGGGATGACGCTCGACGAGGCGCTGGTCGAGGCCGGACGAACGCGTCTGCGCCCCGTCATGCTGACTGCTGCGACGACCGTTCTCGGGGTCGTTCCACTGGCCACGGGGTTCGATTTCGATTGGCGGCAGCTGCACTTTGTGGTCGGCGCAGAAAGCGCCGGGTTCTGGGGACCGCTCGGTATCGCGATCATCTCCGGGCTAACGTTCTCAAGCTTCCTGACGCTCATCGTGGTGCCGGTCGTCTACTCGAAGGTCGAAGAGTTGTCGGTGAGTTTCGAGACCTGGATGGCAAAGCTGAAAGGGAACGGCGCCGCACACGCGTAGCGGTGAGAAGAGGCTGGAAGCGCGACACGCGCAGCTCAACATCCTAAACACATCCTGCGTCGAACATACCAAGGGCGCGGTCGGTCAGTGATGACCTTCCGCGCCCTTGTCGTTTGGTGTTTGCAGTTTTGACTCTGTTTCGAATCTCAGGATTCGCACTCGTTCAGATCTCGAATCCCAACGACCTCAATTGACCCTGTAATGCTTCGGTCCCTCGAAAGACCACTCCCCGCATTCCTGCCCGCTCGGCAGCTTCAACGTTCTCCGGTATGTCGTCAATGAACAGCATCTCCGCCGGCGGGACCTTCTCGCCCTGGATCACGCCTTCGTAGAAAGCTGCCCCCGGTTTTAGCGCCTTCAGCTCATACGAGAGATAGTAGCGGCGCAGGTATCGAAGCGTCGGCACGGTCTGGAGACAGTGGCTGAAGTGGAGCGGATTCGTATTGCTCACGAGCGCCGTCGACGTTTGAAGGGATACGCGACGGACGAGATCTTCCATCCCCTCCACCGGCTCGGGCAGGACTTCCAGGAATGCCCGCTCGACGTCTGCCAGGGGCGCTGTGCCAACGATCCGTACCGCCTCACGACGGAATTCCTCCGTCGTCATCATCCCTCCTTCATACACCTTTCCCATTTCACGCAGCTCTCGTCCGACCTTGTCGCGGCGCTCGGCATCGGGCTCGTGCAGCGAATCCCAGAACCGTTCGAGGCGGAGGTATACCAGGACGTTCCCGAGATCGAACAGGACCACGCTCGGGCGCATTACGGCTTCACCTCCACGGTGAGCGAACCTCCGATCGTGGCAATGGCATGATAGCCCAGGTGCGCCGGGCCGCAGTTGACGACGGTGCTGCGGCCGATGGTCTCGACGCCCCGCGATTCGTGAATGTGACCACACACGACGAGGTCGGGCTGGCGGCGTTCAATGAACGCGCGGACGGATGTACTTCCCACGTGCCTGCCGCCGCGGATCAGGTCGAGCGTCGTGTTGGCCGGAGGCGCGTGCGGCACGAAGATGCGCCAGCGCGCCTGTGTGGCATTCGCCCAGCCCTTTTCGGCCCGGACCATGATCTCTTCTTCGGAGATCTCGTACGGCGTGTGCATCGTCGTTGGCGGCGATCCGGACACGCCGAAGATCGCCGCATCGTCCCACCACACCGTACGGCCGTCAAGCAGATGCGCTTCTTCGGCAAAGATCGTTTCCAGCGAACGCGGATCCATGTTGCCGGCCACGATCGCGACCCGCGCGTGGGTGGTGTACGACCGCAGGGCGTCGCGCGCCTCGTCTGGTGTGCCGTGCGTCGTCAGGTCGCCGGCGATGACCAGACCGTCGATGCCGGGATTGGACGCGAGCATGCGTTCAACGGCGGCGTAGTCACCGTGGATATCGGAACACAGCAAGAGGCGTCGGGGCTTGCGTTGCATCTCGGGGGAGGGATGGGTAGGTTGGTGAAGAGTTTCACCGCCAAGGCGCAGAGGCGCGGAGGGAGAGATTTGGGTTTAGACCGTCTATTCGGTCTAGCCGTTCCTCATCTCTGTCCAAACCTGAATTGCCGTTCTTGGCGACCTTGGCGGTAGACGTTTTGAATGCCTCTGGGTTTTTCACCCACACGCCGTGACACAACATACGCACAACATCGGTGACCCGGAAGGGCCTCCAGTGGTCCTCTACGACGGCGTCTGCGCGCTCTGTAACTGGGCCGTTCGGTTCATCCTGGCCCATGATGCACGTCGCGTGTTCGTGTTCGCTCCGTTGCAGTCCGACGTTGGCCGTCGGTGGCAGGACCGGTTCGGGATCCCTCGCGATGCTCTCGACACGGTGATCCTGGTGCAGGATGGCCGCGTACACGTGCGAAGCGACGCAGCGTTCAGGATCCTGCGCCAACTCAATACCGTATGGGGGGTGTTGTTGGTCTTGCGAGTGCTTCCGTTGTCTTTTTCCGACCTCTTCTACAACCTCATCGCCCGCTCGCGCTATCGGGTGTTCGGACGATACGACGCGTGCCCCATCCCCTCACCGGAAGACCGGCACCGGTTCCTGGATGGTTCATTCTCCACGGAACCTTCACCCCGATGAAACAACAAAGGAGAGGGGTCGCCTCTCCTTTGGTCGGTTCGATGTTCCAATCGTTATCGGGCGAAGATCTCGCGCGCCAGCAGTACGGCCATCGCCACCCACGTGATACCCACGAGCACGAGCGGATTCTTCAGGAGCCGCTTGATCCGTTCCGTCATGGTCGGTGGCGTTGGAACCACAGGCTTAGCAACACTCATGGGTTCAGATGTACGCGCGTGAGACGCGCGTACCCCGACCCGGCGTTGCGACAGGGTCTGATGCAGCATATTCGAGAGGTCCTTGAGGGCGTTGAAGGCACCACAATGGAACGAAAATCCAGGCTCAGATGCCTTGCGTTCGGTCACAGATCATTGACACGGGGTGGGTCGTGCGGGTTTCATGGAAGCGCTGCCACGATGAAATGGGAGCGCTCCACCATGCGAATCGGCGACTATCGCGTTCATGAGACTCCACATTACAATGCTGTCATGAAACTGCTCTCATCATGCAGACAGCTTTTTTGGAGCATACGAACGTGAATTCCGGGGAGTTGAGAAGTGCATCGTTCGTAATCGCCGACCGCTCGACTCGGCGGAAGCCTTTCTTCGCAAAAAATCCTTCTGCTGTTTCGGTCAGAAGCCAGACGTGCCGTATACCACGACCGACGGCGATCGCCAGGAGCTCGTCCGTGAGACGACCGCCGAGTCCGCCCCCCCGGTGAGGCTCATCCACGGCCACCGATCGAAGGAGCGCATCTTCACCGTAGAATTCGAACCCTCCGACGGCAGTCGCTCCTCCCTCCTCCATCATCCACAGATGTCCGTGGTCTGACGCTAGAATGTCCGTCGGCAGGCGGGCGGCTTCCAGCAGTTTGCGGACACGTTCAGTGTCGACGCCAGTGACACGAACCGGGCGGCTCATGGCCGCCTCCGGCCGACGACGGTGATGCTGACGATCTTCGCTCCCGAGCGGCGGAATGCAACGATCTGCTCGGAGGTCAGATGGTCCGAGAGAAACTCGTCCGATAACTCGTATGGCTTCTCTTTCCGCACGGTCACACCCTCGAAACCCGCTTCGCCGAGCCAGCCAAGGTAGTCCCCCTTGCTGATCGCTCCGGAGATACACGCTCCCCAGAGCGCCGCCACCGTTCGCACCGCATCGGGCAGGACGCCTTCGACGACCATGTCTGACACCGCAAAGCGACCTCCGGGTCTCAGAACGCGGGCCATTTCTGCGAACGCCTGCTTTTTGTCGGGCACAAGGTTGAGAACGCAATTGCTGACGACCACATCGGCCATCGCATCGGATAGCGGCAGGTGTTCGATCTCCCCGCGAACAAATTCGACATTCGTGATGCCCAAAGCGGCTGCGTTCGCCTGCGCCTTGCGGATCATTGCCGGCGTAAAGTCCACACCGACGACCCGTCCTGTCGGACCGACGAGCCGCTGTGCGATGAAACAGTCGTTGCCGGCACCGCTGCCGAGGTCGACGACCGTCTCGCCCGGTTTGAGGTCTGCGATGTCTGTCGGCAAGCCGCAGCCGAGTCCAAGGTCGGCTTCGGCAACGTAGCCTTCATGCCCCGCATACGATTCGGCGAACGTGACATCGGCCGTGCATCCACAGGCTGAACCGCAGCACGAAGAGGAGGTATTGACCACCGCAGTATAATGGTCGCGGACCTCATGTTTGATCTGGTCGGGTGAGTTCATTGGATATCTCCTGGTATGGACATCAAACATTCACAATTCAATTCACAACGCTCAAGAAAACAGCAACGACCAACGGGCAATCCTCAAGGCTTGGTGTCTCACTGACCTTAGCGGTTTGAGAATTGATCGCTAACCTTTTGCTGTTTTCTTGACGGTTGTTGGTTGCTGCTTGACCGTTTGGCCACCTCCACAACACCCCTCCATTTGAATCGTCAGACCACTCAAGGTCTCGATGAGAAGGCTCACCCCATCAGGATCGAGACAGTAGCACGACCTGGGCCCATCCACCTCTCCCTTGATTAACCCGGCAGTTTTGAGTTCCTTCAAATGCTGCGAAACGGTGGCTTGGGCCAACGGGATCTTTGAGACGAGCTCGCCGCACACGCATTCATTCCGCCGCGCAAGTTCGCGCAGAATAGCCACACGCGCCGGATGTGCGAGTGCTTTGGCCATGGCTGCGACGCGAACATCCATTGGCTTGAAGAGATCGGTCTTTGAGAGCGGCATAGTGGGGTGAAAGGTGAAAGGTGAAAGGTGAAAGGTGAAAGGTGTGCTTCGGATTTCGTGTTTAGTGCTTCGGGATTGACCCCAGATTGTTATCGGTGACCCTTCATCGTATCTTTACGATAAAGGAACGAAAAGGTTACATGAAAGCCAAATCGTCGTTACGGGCGTTCACGGGGTCGGTTTTCTTCGTCCCGGCCCTTTTTGCGTCGCTCAAGCTGGCGATGCATCTCACCGCAAATGCATTCCCGCCCTTCGAATTCTTCCGGGATGAGCTCTACTATCTTGTGAGCACCGATCATCTTGCGGCGGGTTATGTCGACCATCCTCCTCTCTCGATCTGGATCCTTGCTGTAAGCCGGATGATCTTCGGCGATTCGCTGTTCGCCGTCCGTCTGCTCCCTGCCCTGGCCGGGTCATCGATGGTCTTCCTGACGGGCGTCATGGTGAATGAACTGGGGGGGAATCGAACAGCCCAGGTGTTTGCCTGCAGTGCGGCCTTCCTTTCGCTCGCCGGCATCGCAGGAAGCACATTCTACTCGATGAATGCCTGGGAAATGGTCTTTTGGTCGTTTGCGCTGCTGTTGGTCCTGAAGATCTCCCGCGAGGCGACTCCCCGTCGATGGGTCTTCCTCGGCGTCATTCTCGGACTCGGACTTTTGAACAAGATCAGCGTGCTCTGGCTAGGGGCCGGACTCGGTGTCGGGTTGTTGATGACCCCGCTTCGCCCGCAGCTTCGCCAGCGCGGCCCATGGATCGCGGCAGGCATCGCGCTCCTCTTCTTCCTCCCCTACATCCTCTGGAACGCGGCCAACGACTGGGCCCACCTCGAGTTCATCCGGAACGCCTCCACGATGAAGTACGGAGGACTGAACCGACTCGATGTGCTCCTCGGTCAGGTGCCTGTGAACAATCCGGCCACGCTCCCTCTGTGGCTGGCCGGCGTGGCCTTCTTCTTTACGGCGGCAGGACGGCCGTGGCGGATCGCAGGGATAACGGTCGTGACCGTCATGGTCATTCTCGTCGCGAATGGAACGAGCAAGCCCGAGTATTTCGCCTCAGCTGTGCCTGTATTGTTCGCGGGTGGCGCTGTTGCGATCACCCAGCTACGACGTACGATGCTCCGCCGCACGCTCCAGACCGCTGTCGCGATCCTCTCCGTCGGCGGTCTGATCTTCATCCCGCTCGTGCTTCCTATCCTATCGGCCGAGAACTACATCACCTATGCTACGAGCCTTGGCGTTCAGTCAAAGAGTGTGGAGTCGAAGCAATTGGGGACTATGCCCCAGTTCTACGCCGACATGCACGGGTGGCGAGATCTTGTGAAGGCCGTCAACGTCACGTATCGCATGCTGCCCGAGGATGAGCGGCGGCGGTGCGTCATCTATACCCAGAACTACGGACAAGCCGGCGCCATTGCGTTCCTTGGAGACACGTTGGGCTTGCCTCCCGTGGTGAGCGGACACAACAGTTTCTTCCTGTGGGGTCCTGGCCCGATCGACGACCCGGCAGCTGTCATCGTCGTCGGCGGACGGAGGGAAGACTACGAACGGGGATTCGAAGAGGTCGAGCTGATCATGCACTACACGTCGCCGCATATTATGCCCTACGAGGATCAGAAGCCCATCTATGTCTGCCGTCGGCCAAAGATGCCTTTGAAAGATCTGTGGAAGAGCGTGAAACTCTACATCTGATGATGGTACAGACGACCACATACCCTCACCAACTCCAATTCTGATGAAACGCCTGATCGCAGCACTTCTGCTCCTCGTCATCTCAACGGCCGAATCCCAGGTGCCTGCTCGCTACGATTCCGTGGCCCGGTCGATCACGCGCACAGCGCTTGTCCAGAATCGAAGCATCGAATTGTTGCGCGACCTTTGCGCGATCGGTCCGCGGCTGAGCGGATCAGCGCAGGGAGAGCAGGCGGTCCAGTGGTCGAAGGCAACGATGGAGAAGCTCGGCTTCGATCGTGTGTGGCTCGAGCCCGTGATGGCGCCGCACTGGGTTCGCGGCCCAAAGGAAGAGGCGGTCGTGTATCCGGCCCGACGACGGATGCTGATGCCTGTCGCGGTGACGGCACTGGGTGGTAGTGTCGCTACTCCCGCAGACGGGGTCGTGGGCGAGGTCGTGGAAGTGCGGTCGTTCGACGAATTGCGGGCGCTCGGGACGCGCGCGGCGGGAAAGGTGATCTTCTTCAACCGTCCGATGGATCGCGGACAGATGAACACGTTCGCGGCGTACGGTGGCGCAGTGGACCAACGAGGACGGGGAGCGATCGAAGCGGCAAAGGCGGGCGGGGTCGCGGCCATCGTACGGTCGATGACCACCCGCATCGACGACTTCCCGCACACCGGAGCGATGTACTACCAGGACAGCATTCCCCGCATCCCCGCGGCAGCGATCAGCACGCGTGACGCCGAACGATTGAGCGAGCTCCTCACGGCCGAACCCGGATCGAAGCTTCGTCTGACGTTGACCTGCGAGACACTGCCGGACGCGCCAACGTCAAATGTCCTCGGCGAACTGCGCGGGTCGGAACATCCCGAAGAGGTGATCGTCATTGGAGGACACCTTGACTCGTGGGACAAGGGTACCGGCGCTCATGATGACGGTGCGGGCTGCGTGCAGTCGATCGAGGCCCTCCGGCTTCTGAAGGAACTTGGCCTCCGGCCAAAGCGGACCATCCGCGCGGTGATGTTCGCGAACGAGGAGAACGGGCTGCGCGGCGGCACTGCTTATGCTGCCGTTTCGCGGCCGGACGAGCGTCATATCGCGGCCATCGAATCGGACGAAGGCGGGTTCGCACCGGAAGGCTTTGGCGTCAGCGACTCGGCGGCTTATCGTCGCATCAAGACCTGGGAACCGCTGTTCTCGTTCATGAAGGCAGACCGGATCGTCCCGGGCGGAGGTGGCGCCGACATTTCACCTCTGATGCGGGCGGGCGTTCCCGGCCTGGGATTGAATGTGGAGACAGCCCGCTATTTCGACCACCATCACTCCGACAACGATACGATCGCGGGGGTGAATGAGCGAGAACTGGCGCTGGGTGCTGCCGCCCTTGCGATCATGGCGTATGTGATCTCACAGGAAGGTCTGTAGCGAGCCCACATCGAAGGCTTCGCCAAGCGCGTAGAACCGGCCTGAGCACCCCGGTTGCCATTCACTCTGTCATTCTCCATCTTGATTCATTAGATACCCCAGCCGGACCAGCTTTCACCCCCAAAGGCACCCCGTATGTTCCGCTCAATGATGCTTGCCGGCATGTTGCTGCTTTCATCCATTGCATGGGCGCAATCTCTCGAAGATGCCCTGCAAGCCGCCATATCGAAGCTGCCCCGTCCTGAGACGATCTCCGATTTCAAACCTGTCCAGCACCTTTCGCCACTCAACCAGGACAGCACGCTGATCTGTTGGTCATTCTCCACTTCGTCATTCCTCGAATCGGAATTGAGTCGTCTGGGGTTGGAGCCTGTTCGGCTGTCGGTCGTGTATCCCGTGTACTACATCTTTGTGGAGAAGGCAAAACGATACCTCCATACCCGCGGCGGGTCACGGTTCGCTCCGGGCGATCTCTTCACCGGTGTACTGGATATCGTCAAGGAGTACGGCGCGATCCCGGCCGAAGCGTACGGGAACAAGGTCGAGGGGTCGAACACGTTCAACCACAATACGTTGTACCGGGAGCTCGCACAGCTCATGGAACGGGTGAAGCGCGAGGGTCTGTGGAACGAAAAGAACGTGCTGCCGCAGGTGCGGCGGATCCTCGACCGACACCTGGGCGCTCCTCCGGCCCGATTTTCGTGGAAGGGAAAGACCTACACGCCGCAAACATTCGTGCGCGACGTCGTCACGCTGCCGTGGAATGCTTACGTACTCGTGACGTCGTTCCAGTACGCCGCGTTCGGGCCGAACGCCGAGCTGAAGGTTCCCGACAACTGGCGACGGAATGACGCATACCTGAATGTTCCGCTGGAGGTGTTTTACAGCTCGCTCAAAGATGCGTTGCAGTCGGGCTACTCCGTGGCGCTCGACGCCGACATCTCTGAACCTTCATACGAACGCACAAAGCGCTATGCCTTCATCCCGCCGTACGATATTCCGGCGAATGCGATCACGCAGGAGGCACGTGAATTCCGCTTCGTGACCGGAGCGACGACCGACGATCATCTTGTCCATGCCATCGACTACCGGTCGTTCGACGGCGAGGATTGGTTCCTGATCAAGGACTCATGGCGTACTGCCTGGGAGCCAGGAAGTTCGCGCGGGTATATGTTCTTCCACGGGTCGTACGTCAAGCTCAAGGTCCTGGCGTATCTCGTCCATCGGGATGCCGTTCCGGATGTGATGCGGGCGGTCGCTTCTCCGTGATCCGGTCCGCGCCCTGCAGAGCGTCTTCGGCCTTCCGGTTGACACGCGTATTATGTCCCCTTCCTCGACTCGTGCCATACCGCGTTCTCTCCTTCGCATGATCCCGCCCGCCCTGATCGCAGTGTTGCTCGGCGCCGGCGTCGCCTCGCTCGCAGCGACCCGTCGCTGGTTCGCCCAACAACCCCTTGGGAGCTTTCGCGTCCACGTAGAAACGACCATGCGTTCGCTCCTGGATGACGAAGACGTCGACCAGGACCTCCGGATCACCGTCGACGATCTGCACGTCGAACACACGGGCCGCGGCGACAAGCACCACCTCTTCACGGACGTCAGCGGCCGGACGCACGATATCCAGGGGAACTACTACCTCTCGAATTTCCTGCAGGAGCTTGCCCTTGCCCGAGAGGCAGGCCTGGACACCGCCACGATCCCATGGAAGCGGATCTATGAGCCACCGACCCGGCGCACATCACGTCTGATCCGCGACCGTTTCTGGGCGGGGCTCACGCGCCGGATCGACCTCGAGCATCTGCCGTCCATGCTCGACGATTCGAAAGTGACCACGGCCGACGGAACGCGGTATCTCTATGTGCCACACGACGACACGATCGCACAACGCGCGTATCAGCGCTTGTCCCGATCGCATCCCGAAATGCGGATGGAGGTGGTCGTGTTGCCGAAAGAACCATGGCTGCTCCCCCAGGCGTGGTTTGCCGGACGGCACGGGCTGTTATCGCTCGCGTGGCGCGGTTCGTCTGAGCGAACATTCGAACCGCTTCCGTTCATCGTGCCCGGCGGACGCTTCAACGAGATGTACGGCTGGGACAGCTATTTTGAGGCGCTCGGGCTCTTGCAGGACGACGACGTTGAGGCAGCGCGGGCCATGGTTGACCACTTTGTCTATCAGGTTGAGCATTACGGAAAGATCCTCAACGCCAACCGCACGTACTATCTTACGCGTTCACAGCCCCCGTTCCTGACGTCCATGATCCGCTCGGTCGCCGGTCGTCTGCCCAAGAACGCCGCCAC
>CAYYOV010000027.1:4343-19281 GCA_964473365.1 uncultured Ignavibacteriaceae bacterium | reverse complement strand
TCCTGACGTCCATGATCCGCTCGGTCGCCGGTCGTCTGCCCAAGAACGCCGCCACACGCTCTTGGTTGAAGCGCGGGATGGCCGCGGCGATACGCGAGTATCGGTTGGTGTGGATGGATGGCAATCATCGCACAGCATCAGGATTGAGCCGCTACTGGGGGACCGGAGAAGGTCCTCCTCCTGAGGTGGAGCCTGGGCATTTCGACGCGATCTTCAGGGCGTTTGCGGCGAAGCATGGATTGGAGCCGTCGGTCTTTCAGGACCAGTACCGAGCGGGCGTCATACACGATGCCGACCTCGATGCGTACTTCAAGCACGACCGGGCCACGCGGGAATCCGGCCACGATACGAGCTATCGGCTCGACGGTCTCGCCGCCGATCTGGCCACTGTTGATCTGAATACGTTGCTCTACAAGACGGAACGCGACATAGCTGAGCTGCTGGAAGGTCAGTTTCGAGGGCGTGCAGTGCTCAACGGGACTGAAGAGACGGCAGACGCGTGGCATCGGAGGTCGGAGGAACGGCGACGCCTCATGACCGAGCGAATGTGGGACGAGGAGGCGGGGATGTTCTTCGACTGGAACATCCGGACGAGCGAGCAGCATCGGTACGAAAGCGCGACCACGTTCTATCCGCTTTGGGCGGGTCTGGCAACTCCGGAACAGGCACGTCGTCTGGTGGAATCAGCTTTGCCGGTCTTCGAAGCGCCCGGAGGGCTAGTCGCTTCGAGCGAGCGGTCACGCGGCCCGATCTCGGAGGAACGCCCTCCGCGGCAGTGGGACTACCCGAACGGTTGGGCTCCCCATCAGATGTTGGCATGGGTCGGTCTCATCCGGTACGGATATCGGGACGACGCAGAACGGCTTATTTATCGTTGGTTGTACACGATCACACGCAACGCCGTCGACTACAACGGCTTGATCCCGGAAAAATACGACGTCGTTGCCCGGACGCATGAGGTCTTTGCGGAGTACGGGAACGTCGGGACGCGCTTCGCGTACATCACCAAGGAAGGCTTTGGCTGGATGAATGCATCATATCAGGTGGGATCCGGCCTGCTGTCCGATCCACTGCGGAAGCAGCTGGATGAGCTGACGCCGCCGGAAGAGCTCTTCGGAGAACGCGAGGACAACTAGGTCATTTGAGAGACTACCGATCGTTGATTCGCTCGTAATATGCTGTGCCGTACCGCTGCGTGATCACCTCTTCCACTCCGCTTCGAACACCCGATAGCCCGTCTTTGTCATCCCCAGCTTCTCGTACGTCCGTTGAGCTCTGACGTTGTCCTCTTCTGCATAGAGCCGCAATCCGCACACACCATTCTCACGCTTCGCCAATGCTTCGATGTGCCGGTAGAGTGCGGAGAATACGCCCGCGCCGCGTTTGTCGGGCCGCACGTAGACGCTCTGGATCCACCAGAACATCCCGTTCCGCCAATCGCTCCACTCGTACGTGAACATCGTCTGGCCGACGATCGCGTCGCCCTCGATCGCCACGAAGTATCGTCCCTTCGATGGGTCCTTGAGGGCCGCCTCGACCCCCTTCGTGAGCGTCGGGATGTCCAGCTGACGATGCTCGGTCTCCACGGCGATGGCGTTGTTGTATTCGACGATGACCGCGAGATCGTTGAGCGTTCCGGGGCGAATGGTGATGGACATGGGATGCCTTGCGGGTCTTGGTATTTCGGTGTTTCTTGGAAGAGAGAAGCGTATCACAGAGACCCACCGAGAAGCACAGAGCTCCACAGAGCGAAAGACGTTTGAGGGGTACGTTTTGCTCGGTGGGTCTCTGTGTGATCTCTGAGGATCTCTGTGTGCCGCCTTCAATATAGACTCCCATCCTTCTCCTCGCAATGTACCGAGGCCCCGGTATGCTACGCATCATCGCCTTCTTCCTGCTCTCGACCTCTCTCTTCTCTCAACCACTCACCGTCGTCGTCACGACCCCGAAAGGCCCGACGTCGTCCCTCGACCAATCCCAGCGGATCATGGTGACGTTCGACCGTCCGATGGTGCCGCTCCAGGCCGCTCCGATGGACCGGTCCACGGGACCGCTGATGGTCGAACCTGTTGTCCGGGGGAAGTACCGGTGGATGGGCTCGACGACGCTCATCTTCCAGCCGGACAGCTCGCTTCCCTACGCCACATCCTACACGGTGCGTATCCCTGCCGGCACCAAGGCGCTTGACGGTTCAACGCTGCCGGAAGACCACGTCTGGACGTTCGCAACACCGATTCCGCGCGTTGTGAGGGTCGAGCCGCATTCCGGGGCGGCGTTCGTCGAGCTGGACCACACCATCGTGGTCGAGTTCAACCAACCAGTCGACCCGGCATCGGTGAGCACGATGACATCGATCGAAGTGTCGGCCAACGGTGCACGCAGCTTCCCCGCGTTCACGGCAGTACGCGGCGACACGACACATCGACGCAGCGTCCGATTCCGCACTTCGATCCCGTTTCCCAAGGGCGCCTCGGTCGTCTTGCGTCTCAAACCGTCGCTGACCGGCATCGAAGGTCCGCTGCCCATGGGGACGGAATACACGTCGTCGTTCTCGACCTACGGCGATCTCCGGTTCCTGGGCGTGAATGACTCTGCTCGTCTCGACCCTCGCTACACCCTGACCCTTCGCTTCTCGACCCCCGTGTCACGCAAGGACGTCGCCGCGTTGCTCTCGTTCACGCCGCCGCTCGAGCTTCGCGAAGACCTCGGAGATTACGACTGGACGAGCGAACAGGTCTCGCTGGCATACGAGTTCGTGCCCGAACGATCCTACCGCGGCGTTCTGAAGGCCGGTCTCACCGACCGCTTCGGCAACCGCATGACCGAAGACCGGACTTTTACCTTTACGACGGGCGCGTATGAGCCCTACGTCACGATGGCCCAGGGCATCGGGATCATCGAGGCATATGAGAAGGTCCGTTATCCGTTCCGGTCTTTGAATGTGGCCAGCGTCTCGGCCCGGATGGGGCTGATCGACACGAGCCGAATCATCCCGGTCATGAACGGCCTTCGTGTCTGGAGCCGATGGGAAGCGAACGACCAGGCCGCCGAACAAGAGCAGCTGTTCACGGTCACGCAGGAGATCCCGATCAAGCACACGCGGAATCAGCAGGCGGTGTCGGTCGTGGACCTTATGCCCGCGCTCGGTGAACGCACGACCGGCATCGTGGCGCTGCAGATCAATACGCGCCTGAAGGACCAGCGATATCTGAAAGCGCTGTTCCAGGTGACGCACATGGGCATCACGTCAAAGTTCTCCCCGCAATCGACGCTCATCTGGGTGACCCGACTCAAGGATGCGCGTCCGGTCCCGGGGGCCGCGGTCGAATTACGAGACGATAGTAACCGTGTGGCTTGGCGCGGTGTGACCGATCAGAACGGCCTTGCCTCCGCGCCAGGCTGGGGGGCGCTCCGCATTCGCGCCCGGAGCGAGTGGAGCCGGCCGAAGGTGTGGGCGATCGTCTTGCATGAGGGCGATGTGGCGTTCACCAACTCAGAGTGGGCCGAGGGCATCGAACCCTGGCAGTTCGGCATCCCCTACCAGTGGAACCCGAAGCCCGAATCGTATCGCGCGTCGGTCTTCACGGACCGCGGCCTCTACAAGGCGGGAGAATCGGTCGGCATCAAAGGGATCGTTCGCATCGAACAGAATGGTGATTGGCGCGTGACGTCCAAGGTCCCGCTGCGGCTCACCGTCCGCGACCCGAGGAACGAGGTCGTCAAGGAGGTCCAGCCAAAGCTCTCGCCGTTCGGGTCGTTCGCCATCGACCTGCCGCTGGCAGGCAGTGCGACGCTCGGCACATATTCCGTCGTGCTCGAAACACGGTCGACCGCTCCGGGCCAGGCATGGCAGTTCCTGCAGAGCGGTTCGTTCCGGATCGAGGCGTTTCGGCCGGCAGAGTTCGACGTCACGCTCAACGCCATGCAGCCCACGGCGATCGTGGGCGATTCCATCACCGCGACGATCGGGGCGCGGTACCTCTTCGGCGCTCCGATGAAGAACGAGACCGCCGCGTGGCGGATCTCCGCGAGCCGTACCGATTTCAACCCACCCGGCCATGACGGATGGTGGTTCGGAGAGCTGTGGTGGCTGACGGACTACACCGGCGACCAGGTCTCGCGACTCTTCTCCTCGGGCAGCGTAACGCTCGACGAGCACGGCGGAGCGACCGTCGGCAGGCGGCTTGCGGTCGGCGAAGTCCGCGGAACGGTGTCGCTCCTGCTTGAATCGGACGTCACCTCACCGACCCGCCAGATGGTCTCCGGACGCACGTCGGTCCTCGTCCACGGCGGCGAGTACTATCCTGGTGTGGCTGTCTCGTCCACGTTCATCTCGCGGGATTCTCTGCTCACCCTCCGACTGCTCGCCGTACGACCCGACGGCAGTCACCTCTCCGGACAAGAGCTAACGCTTCGCATTCTGCGGCGCGAGTGGCGATCGGTTCGAAAAGCGCAGACGGGAGGTCGATACGTTTGGGATTCCGTCGTCGAGGACGTACTCGTCGATTCGTCTGTCGTGACAACCGGACGTGAGCCGATCAGCTATGCGTATCGGCCGAACGCGTCAGGGATGTATGTGGTCGACGTGCAGGGATCCGATGCTCGGGGCAATCGACTTCGCTCACAAGCGTATTTCTACGTCACCGGCCCGGGGTATGTGCCCTGGGAACGATCGAACGACGATCGGATCGAGCTCGTCGCGGACAAGTCGCTTTACCGTCCCGGAGACGTAGCGAAGGTCCTGATCAAGTCGCCGTATGAAGAGACGACGGCGCTCGTCAGCATCGAACGTGAGGGGATCCTGCGCCATCTGACCATGACGCTTCGCGGGAGCGCGCCCAGCATCGAGGTCCCGATCCGACCCAACTATCTCCCCAACGTGTTCGTCTCCGTCATATTGCTCCAAGGACGCGTCGATTCGGCGGCACGGACGAAGGAAGCCGATATCGGACGTCCGTCGTTCAAGGCCGGGATCATTCAACTGTCCGTGAGTCCGGTCTCCCGAAAACTGGCTGTCGCCCTGACGCCCGACAAAGCCGAGTATCGCCCCGGAGATACGGTGACGGTCGGAGTGAAGGTCACGTCTGCCAGCGGAAAGGGTGTACGGGCCGAGGTGGCACTGAGCGTGGCCGACCTCGGAGTGCTCAATCTGATCGGCTACCGGATGCCCGACCCGTTCGATTGGTTCTATGCCCCGCGGCCTCTCGCTGTGACGACCACCGAGACCCGCATGCATCTGGTGGAACAACGCAACTACGACGAAAAGGGCGAACCGACGGGCGGCGGCGGATTGATGATGGCCAAGATGGCCGATGCTTCGGCCGAAGGGATCCGGAAGGATTTCCGTCCGAGCGCGTATTGGAATCCGGCGATCATTACTGGCCGCAATGGAACGGCGACCGTCCGGTTCAAATTGCCCGACAACCTCACCTCGTTCCGGGCCATGGCTGTTGCGCAGACGACCGCGTCGGAATTCGGTGCGGGCGAAGCTTCGTTCGCCGTCAATAAGCCGCTGTTGGTCCAGCCGGCCTTTCCCCGCTTCGCCAGGGCCGGCGATGTATTCGAAGGGGGCGTTCTCATCTTCAACTACGCCACCGAGCCACGTGCGGTCACGGTTCGCGCTTCTGCAAGCAGCGTATCGATGGAAGGCGCTGATTCCGCGGAGGTCATCGTCCCCCCCGGTCAGGCCATCGAGGTTCGGCGGCACTTCCGGGCCGAGCGACCGGGCACTGCCGTGTTCCGGTTCCAGGCGACCGCCGGAAACGACGCAGACGGACTGCAATGGAAGATACCCATTCAGGTTCGCCGACCCGATCCTGAAGCTGTCGCGCTCTCCGGAAGCGTGACCGACAAGCCGTCCACCGAAGCGGTATGGATCCCGAAAGAGATCGACCGGACGCAGGGCGGGCTAGAGGTACAAGCTTCGTCGACCGCGATGGTCGGTTTGAGCGGCGGCATCTCCTATCTCTTCACATATCCGTATGGATGCCTGGAGCAGCGCATCTCGTCCATCCTACCCGTGATCCTGGCAGAAGATCTCGTCAAGGCGTTCGGGTTCGACGTCTTCAAGGACCGCGATCATCGTCAGGTCGTCCGCACGACGCTCGACGAGATCGTGACCTACCAGCGCATGGACGGAGGTTTTGCGTATTGGCGGTCGTACCAGCACACCTGGCCGTACGTCAGCGCCTATGCAGCCTACGCGCTTGTGAAGGCGGAACAGAACGGATACACCGTCGACCGTGGGGCGATGGAACGCGCCATCGAGTACCTGCAACGCTACCTCCGGGGCGAGATCGTCTTTGCCTCGTATCCCGATGCCGCACAACGTACTACGAAGGCCCTCGCGTTGTATGTGCTGGCATTGCGTGGCGTACCCGACCACGGCTACATGGAGAAGCTATATCAAGAACGGGATGGGATGAGTCTCTTCGGCCGGGCGTACCTGTTGAAGGCGCTCGCCGCGGCAAAGGGAAATCGTGCAATGATCTCCGGGCTTGCCCAGGACCTCTTGAATCGCGCCAAGGTCTCGCCGACATCCGTCAGCTTTGAAGAATCTGCTGGCGTGGCCTCGCCGTGGATCTGGGACTCGCCGGCACGGACGAATGCACTCATCTTGCAGGCCCTGGCCGAGACCCAACCCACGAACGCGTTGTTGCCACGCGCCGTGCGCTGGCTCGTCGACGACCAGAAGCAGGGCCGCTGGCGTACGACCCAGGAAAATCTCTACGTCGTCGACGCGTTGGCCACGTACCTTCGCGCTTTCGAACGAGAAGAACCCGATTTTCGTGGTGAGGTCCAGCTTGCGGGTGGATCGGCGATCTCCGCGCTCTTCAAGGGGAGGACCTTCACAGTACAACGTCGCACGATCCCGATGAGCGACCTGCAGGCCGGGAATGTCTACCGACTGGAGGTCAGCCGGCAAGGGACGGGAAGGTTCTACTATGAAGCGAGGCTTCGGTACGCTCCGCTCGCACCGGTCGAACCGAGAGAAGAGGGATTGACTGTCCTGAAACAGGTCGAGGTTGTTGACGGTTCGGGCACCGGGGACACGGTCGCTGCAGGCTCAATGGTTCGCGTCACCCTGACCATCGTGACCGGCCAGCAACGGCATTTCATTGCGGTGAGCGACCCGCTCCCGGCCGGATGGGAGGCGGTGAACACGTCCTTCCGTACGACTGCGCAAACGCGCAGACCCGAAGCCTCGGTGACGAATGCTATCGGGGACGACGACGCGTACTCAGACTATTGGACGTGGAACCCATTCAGCCACTCTGAACAGCGTGACGATCGCGTGACCCTCTTTGCCGACGTGCTCCCCGCGGGCGTGCATTCCTTCACGTATCTGGCTCGTGCGACGTCATTCGGAACATTCCGTATGCCAGCAACACGAGCGGAGGGGATGTACGAGCCGGAAGTCTTCGGCAACACGGGAGAACGTGTTGTCATCGTTCGATGACCGCGAGGGATCATGTTGAGGAGTGAAGACATACGATCCGACATCCGCCGGCAGCAGAATCTGGAGCGTACATGCGGCGGATGAGAACGATCGTCTGGGTCATGTCGCTGGCGATGCTTCTCTTCGTCGGGTCGGTGTTCATACCGTTTCCGGCCGACGAACTTGCCCCGGCCACCGTGCACTCGTTCCGAGTGTTGGACCGGAACCGGATCCTTCTGCGCGAGTATTTGAACGATCACGAAGGACGAGGACAATGGCGGCCGCTCGACCGGATCGCGCCCTCGCTCGCGCAGGCGATCGTGGCAGCGGAAGACCACCGATTCTTCTGGCACGCCGGCATCGACCCGCTGGCCATCGCGCGTGCTGGCTGGTCCAACCTTACCTCCTCGCGACGATCTGGCGCCTCCACCATCACACAGCAGGCCGTCCGAGCTATCCGTCCACGCGAGCGTACACTCGGCTCGAAGGTCGTCGAGGCGTGGGATGCTCTCCGTTTGGAACGAACGCTGAACAAATCGCAGATCCTCGAGCAATACCTGAACCGTGCACCCTTTGGGAATCAGCTCTTCGGGGCTGAGGCTGCAGCCCGCTACTATTTCGACAAGCCTGCATCAGACCTTTCTGTCTCCGAATCGGCCTCCTTGGCCGCCTTACCGAACGCCCCTTCGGCCTTGAATCCCTACCGCGATACGCGTCCCGTCCTCCGACGGCGCGATATCATCCTCCGGCGGATGGCCGACCTCGGAATGCTGAGTCGCGACGCGTACGAGCGCGCCCTCGCTCAGCCGATTACGTTCCGGTCTCCCGAATCCAATTTCCGCGCACCGCACGCTGTAGAGTTCCTACGATCCTCGTTCCAGGACCGACGTGATGTCGCCGAGGTGCAGAGCACGATCGACGCTCGCATGCATGCGACAGTCCAGGCGGTCATGCGGACCCAGTTGGGGGCCCTCGCTGATCGGAATATGACGAATGCCGCGGTCGTGGTGATCGAGCATGCCACGGGGGCCGTACGGGTCATGGCCGGTTCGGCCAATTTCTTCGACGATGAGCATCAGGGGCAGGTGAATGGAGCGCTGGCCTTGCGGCAGCCCGGTTCATCCATCAAGCCCTTGACGTACGGCGCCGCGTTATCAGCCGGCCTGACCGCGGCTACAATCATTCCCGACGTACCGGTCCAGATCCCCGGGATCAACGGCGCCTATGCACCGGAAAACTACGATCGTCGGTACCACGGCCCGGTGCGGTTGCGCACCGCGTTGGCCTGTTCGTACAACATTCCGGCCGTACGCGTGGCACGCGATCTCGGCCTCCAGCGTATCATGGAGTTCTATCAGGCCGCGGGGCTTACGACGCTGACGGAACCTACCGACCACTATGGGTTTGGGTTGACGCTCGGCAATGCCGATGTTCGTTTGCTGGAATTGACGAACGCCTTTGCCGCCATTGCACGCGGGGGCGAATGGCAACCGGCGAGGTTCATTGAGCGAGCAGCATTGTTGGACGGTTCTGAATCTCTCCTGCCTCCGTCCGAACCCGGACGCTTGTTGATGACGCCGGACGTCGCCGCGCTTCTGACCGACGTGCTGAGCGATCCGGTGGCCCGTCGTCCGGCGTTCGGCACCGCCTTCTCGTTCCCCTTCGCGTGTGCCGTGAAGACCGGAACGACGAAAGATTTTCGGGACAACTGGACGCTTGGATTCACGTCGCGGTACACGGTCGGCGTGTGGGCGGGCAATTTCGACGGAACGCCGATGCGAGGCGTCTCCGGGGTCTCGGGCGCAGGGGCCATCTTCTTTGACGTCATGATGGCGCTGCACGACCCGCGGCGGGCCGGATTTCCGGAACCCTTTGCGGCGAATGCCCGGCTTCAATCGGTCGAGGTATGCGCCCGTTCCGGTCTACGGCCGTCCTCGGCGTGCGGGACGACGATCCGTGAGCGCTTCATCCCCGGAACAGCACCGGATGCCATGTGTCAGGTGCATCGGAGGTTCGAGGAGTTCGGGCCGAACGGTGATCGCGTGGAGCGGATCTACGAGCTGTTTGTGGAGGAGTATCGCGAGTGGGCTCGTGAAGAAGGCATCCCTGTCCCTCCCCCCGACGCGCGTCTGGTGAAAGAAGAACGGGTATCGACCATCCCCTCGGTACGCATTGATCGTCCGGTCGTGTTGCAGCCATCGCATGGCGATCACTTCAAGCTCGACCCGATCCTGCGCGCGGAATACCAGACCGTCCTTATCCGCACATCGGTGCCCGAGGCCGCCTCCGGAGCGATGTTGGTCGTGAACGGCGAAGCGCTTGCGACCATCGATGACGGCCGGGCGTGGTGGCCGTTGCGGCGGGGTGTCCATCGCTTGCAGGTACGCGCCACGCTCAACGGCGCACCCGTTCTGAGCCGTCCGGTGAGCGTGACCGTGGAGTAGCGCGGCAGCAAAGCGCTGGCACGAAAAAGGCGAACGCCAAGGTGGGAGCTGGATCCGCTCTCCGCCTTGGCGTTCATGCGTGCACGAGATTCTGCAGTTCGTCGGCGAGCCGACGCCATCGACCCTCAAACGATCAGAGCAGGTACTTGATCAGCACAAACCCACCGATGAGCAACACCATGAAGGCTAGCGTCAGCCATTCGAAGTACTTGTCGATGAACGGCTTGATCTTGGGGCCGAACCAGTAGAACATGCCTGCGACCAGGAAGAACCGTGCCGGCCGGCTCAGGGCCGACGCGAGCACGAACGTCGAGAAGTCGATCCGGAACGCCCCGCCGGCGATCGTAAAGACCTTGTACGGGATCGGTGTGAAGCCGGCCACCGCAATCGAGGCGAACGCGTTCTCCTGGAACAGGATTCGAACGGCGTCATACTGCGATTGTACGCCGTAGAAGTTGATGATCGGCTGGCCGATCAGCTCGAAAAATTCGTAGCCGATGAAGTAGCCGAACATCCCCCCCAGCACCGACCCCACTGAACACACGAGCGCGTTCCGAAATGCCTTTGAAGGCGCCAGCATGGCAAGCGCGATCAGCAGCACATCCGGCGGAATGGGGAAGAATGAGGATTCCGCGAACGCCAGAACGAAGAGGGTCCACGTGGCCCCCGGACGCTGGGCCGCGCCTTCCGTCCAATCCTTCATCCGATGCAGCCAGCCAACGAGACGGCGGAACATCTTACTTGATCCCCAGAAGCTCGACCTCGAAGATCAACGTCGATCCGGGGGCGATATCCGGTCCCATCTGACGGTCGCCATACGCAAGGTCGCTCGGAACAAAGAACTGATACTTCGACCCGACGGTCATCAGCTGCAGCCCTTCCGTCCAGCCCTTGATGACGCGGGTCAGCGGAAAGGTGGTCGGTTCGCCGCGGTCGACGGAACTGTCGAACTTCTTGCCGTTCAGCAGCGTACCGGTGTAATGAACGGTGACCTCATCGGAAGCCTTGGGCTTGGCGCCCGTCCCCTCTTTGATCACCTTGTACTGAAGGCCGCTCGGGAGCGCCACGACGCCGGGCTTCGTCTTGTTCTCGGTGAGGAACGCTTCGCCGGCCTTCCGGTTCTCTGACGACGCCATCGCAGCCCGCTCCGACTGGCGTGAGGCAAGGGCCTCCTGGAACTTCATGACCGACGCCTCACAGGCCGAATCGCTCATGGCGAGGGCCGCTCCCGACATGGCGTCCTTCATGCCCTGAGCAAGCATATCGGCATTGATGGCGGCCCCCTGCATCTTGAAGCTGCGGCCGATATCGACGCCAATGGCGTACGAGGTCTTTTCGAGGTCGTTGGTCGGTTTCAACTGTGCCGTCGCGCCGCCCGCGCCGATAATGAGTGCCATAGCGATCCAGAGTCCTTTCAACATACAGAGATCCTTTCGTGGAAAACAAAAAGAGCAGGCAACATACCTGCTCTCGGGAACACAAGATAGCCAAACGAGCGAAGAAGAACAATAGTGAAGCAGTAGGCAGTAGGCAGGTACACACAGGTCGGATCAGTCGGAAAGCCGAGGGCAATGACCTATTGTTCTTGTCGAGCGGTCTCAGCCTGCCCGTCGCCTGCAGGTGCCTGCTTACTGCTTACTCGTCCCCTCACTCCTCCTTCACCACGCGGATCCCCCAACCTTCCGGGTCATCCGGAGGAGAACTGTTCCAATCGCCGAACGCATGAGAACCATCCGTCCGGTAGTGCAGCACGTACTCGCCCGGCTCCAGGGTGAGCCGCGTTTGCACGGAACGGTTCTTCCGTGCCCCGCCTGCATGGTCGGTCATGCGATACGTCATCTCCCAGATGACCCGCCGGGTCGACGCTTCCTCGATCCAGCCATAATCGGCCATGTCGTCGTCCGAACCCTCTCCGAGTGCCGTGATCTTGACGCGTGTGGCCTTGCTCAGCGTGAATCGCTGACGCTCGTGGCGATCATCCCGGACGCGCATGATCTCCGCCACGACGTTCTTCGGGGTTGGCACCGGACCCGTGGTCACGGACTTGGCGTCGAACGAAGCTCCCGCACCGCGGAGGGTGATGCCCCATCGGTCTGCATCGTACGGCATCGTGCTGTTCCAGTCTTCGTAGCTGTGCGAGTCGTCTGATTGGTAGTAGACCACGTAGCTTCCTGCGGGAAGGGTGATCGTCTCGTCGATAAGACGATTCTTCGATGCACCTCCGGCATGGACCGTGCGCCGCTCATCCATCTCCCAGACCTTTTCGCGCGTCTCGGCGTCGACGATCCATCCGTGATCGGCCATCCGTCCATCGCCCGACCGCTCGCCCATGGCGAACACATGGACCTTCGTTTCCTGCTTCAGCGTAAAGGCCTTCGACTCGAACGCATCGTCCCCCACCCGCACGATCTCGACGATCAGGTTCTTATCGACGGGGCTTCCATCTTCCACGCGCACTGCCGATCGATCGGCTTCCTTCTCGAGGAAGATCGTGACGCCGTACGACAACGGGTCTGTCGGCGGACGGTCGTTCCAGTCGGCGGCGGAGTGCGTTCCGTCGGTCACGTACACGAGCTCATACGTACCTTTCTCGAGCGTCAGGTCGACGTCCGAGAGCATGTTCTTTTTCGCTCCGCCGGCCTTCATCACGGATGCCCCGCGCATGTCCCACACCCGCTTTCGGGTCTCGGCATTGACGAGCCATCCGTGGTCGAACAGCTCATCGCGGTCGCGGCCTTCGCCCAGGGCATAGATGCGTACGGGTATGTCGCGCGACACGGTTATCGTCTTCCGCACCGTCGCGTCGTCACCAACGCCCACGACCGACACGAGGGTCTGCCGAAATGGCGCGGGGGCCGTGAACGACTTGACGGCATCCGCGTCCTGACGGGCCACATCCACTTCGATCCCCCACTCGCTCTTGGCCAGGTCCATGAACTCGTCGCGCAGGTCTTCGAAATCGCTGCCGAAGATCGAAATGACGTTCCGTCCTTTTCGGTCCGTCTCGCGGCGATCGATGTTCGCGGACGAATACGAGAACCCGCTGCTTCGAATGTAGCCCCACGCCACGTAGTAGACCTCGTAGGCGCCGGCCTTCAGCTTCACGGTCTCCTCTGCGACGCGCCGATTCCGACGGCCCGAGGTGTTCTCCAACTCCATCTGCCAGACAACATCGCGCGTCGAGGCGTCGATGATCCAGCCGTAGGCGTACATGCCCGCATTCTCGTCGTCGTCGATCATCTCCCGGATCATCGACCGGTCGCCACCACCCGAGGCGATCACACGGACTGAGAGGTCGCGCGAGAGCGACATCCCGGCAGCACGCAACTCGACATCGGCGAAGTCTTTGAGGTCAACGACCGATACGCGGTCGTCCTGGGCAAAGATCACGATCGCTGCGAGAAAGACGAGAAGGATGACGGCAGCAATGCGCGACCAGGGGAGGTTCTTCATAGAGGGGTTCCTGTGGGTAGACAACGGTACTACGGAAGAACGACGGGCTGGGTTGCGGCGGGAGAACGACGGGAATGCCTGTGCGGCGTGCCTTTGACGATGGGGGCGCAGGCGCGCCATGGGGTGGGCGCCTCAACCCCGCTTCTACTACACCCCAATACCTATTACCTCAATACCTCACTACCCCAATACCTACTACCTCATTACCGACTACCCCAATACCTACTACCCCACAACCTCAATACCTCACATCCTCAGAACGCTCCGAAGAGCTTCAGGGATATCAACACCAAGGCGATCGCCAGCACGATCTTGATGAACTCTTCGCCCTTCCGGATCTGGACCTTGGCGCTCGTCCATCCGCCGACCGCGCTTCCGAGGCCGAGGATGAGTCCGGGCAGCAGGCGCACGTTGTCCGTCCACCAGAAGATCGCCAATGCCGGCAAGTTGTACACGAGGGCGATGGTCACTTTGTGCATGTTGACTAGGACCAGGTTCATCCGCGAGAGCCGGTACAGCGTGGCCATCAGCAGAAAGCCAACGCTGAGCTGGATGAAGCCGCCATAGATGCCCACGAAGAAGAGGGAGATACCGACGAGGATCTTGCGCTTTCGGTCATCGCCCTCCCCATCAGCCGCCTTTGACTTGGGAAGGAACATCGTGACGATCGTGAGGATGTTCACGATCCCGACGGCGATCTGGAACCAGGCGTCGCTGATCCGGACGGCCACGAGCGTCCCGAGGATCGCCCCCGGGACCGCCCACGCCGCGAGCCAGAGCGATTGGCGCAGGCCTCGCATGCCGCTCGTTCGGAACGATGAAATGGCGCTGATGTTCTGGACGATGATGGCGATGCGATTCGTCCCGTTCGCCACCGACGGGTCGAGGCCAAGGAAGATCAGGGCCGGAAGGCCGAGCGATGACCCCCCGCCGGCCGTTACGTTGATGAAGCCCGCGAGGATCCCGACGCCGAAGAGGAGAGCGAATTGCCAGAGGGAATCTATGGGAACTCCCCAGAAAAACGTTGATGACTCATACTTGTCGATTGCCGACTGCCGGGTGTCGATTATCTATTCAGCCCAGCTCGTGCCGTGATTCGGCTGGAACTCATGATCGCTGTCAACTCGCTGGCCTCCTGGATGAGCGGTCGGGCTACCTCCGAAGGCGTCTGTCCTGATTCCACGAGGATTTCAAGCCAATAGCCCGATTCGTCTCCTTCTTCCTCACAAATCCCCATCTTGTTGACAAAATCAGCTCTCGATCGCGCCCTGCATGCCGACCGGTAATTGGCACCAACGCTCGTGCCACATTTGAGCAACTGATACCCGATAACACGGCAAACTTCGTTCTTGGGTAGCGTTGCGACATGCGCAATGATATCGAGCGCGAACCTCTTGGTTCGGCGCTTGAGTGCCTCAGCGTTCATGATCCCCCCCCCAGGGAAATTGGTGAACAAGAACTGCTACAGATACTCGACCATCTTCAATCGACGATCGACAATTCCGTTGCCAACCTGCTTCTTTCTATTCTACCCCGATTTCCTTCAAGATGAACCCCGCGTTCCCCACATACTTCGTCACCCAAAGCACGTAGCGGATATCGA
>CAYYOV010000027.1:0-4243 GCA_964473365.1 uncultured Ignavibacteriaceae bacterium | reverse complement strand
ATGAACCCCGCGTTCCCCACATACTTCGTCACCCAAAGCACGTAGCGGATATCGACGGCGATCGAGCGGCTGTACGAATCGCTCCAGGCATAGTCGTTGATCGTGGCGTGGTATGCGCGGTCGAAATTGACGCCCACGAGTTCTCCCTTGGCGTTCATCACGGCGCTTCCCGAATTGCCCCCTGTGGTGTCGGTGTTATAGAGAATGGCCACCGGAATGTCGTTCAGCTTCTTGTTCACGAACTTCGGGTCGCGCTGTTTTTGTGCCGCCTCGAGGAGCGCCGGAGGCGTATTATACGGCTCTTCGCCCGTCGTCTTCTCGAGAACGCCCTTGAGCGTCGTGATCGGGCTGTAGTAGGTCGCATCGGACGGCGAGTAACCTTTGATGCGGCCGTACGTCAGGCGCAGCGTGCTGTTGGCGTCGGGGATGAAGTCCTTTCCGACGAACTGCTCCTTCACATCCACATAGAGCGCCAGCAAGCGATTGAGGGCCCCGTTCCGCCGGGCACGGGTCTCCCGCAGCGCCTCCACCTCCGGCCGGATGAGGCGGGCCAGCCGAATGAACGGATCGTTCGACGCCGCAACCTGCGCTTCGGTCATCAGCAGTGCGGCCTCGATCGAGTCTGTGTTCGTGAGCGGGCTGCGGCCGTACGCCGCCGCGACGAACGCCTCGACGTCTGTTCCGACGACACCGGCAAGGCCTGCGATCGCATTGTCGGCGGGTAGTGCCAGGGCCCGTTCGAGCATGTTCTTGAAGAACGCGCGGTCTGTCGGCTCGTAGTAGTCGCGCATCCCACGTTTGCGTCCTTCAGCGGTGGCTTTGATGTTCTTGTCGGTGTATGCCGCCATGCGCAGGCTGTCGGGTTTGGTCCGTTCAAGCGCGGCCGTGACTACCTGGTAAGCCGTGATGAGCGGCTGACCGGCCATATTCGTGAGAGCATCGAGCATCATCTCGCGCGGGGCGCTCGCCGACATCTCGGCATAGACGCCGTTGATCTCGTCCAACACCGTTCCGAATGCCGCCTTCCGCTGCGGGTCGGCATCGATGAACTTCTGGAGCATCGCCTCTTCTGCCTTCTTTCCGTCGGCGAGACGGAGGCGCTTGAGACCCGTCAACTTTCCCTGGTAGTTCTTCATGACGTTGGCCAGGCCTTTGATGCGAGCGTCGTGCTTGATCGCGACGGCCCGGTCCCCCTTCCCCGCTGCTTCCATCGTGGCGATCTGCCATTCGTAGAGGTCGGCGATGAACTTCAGCCGATACTCCTCGTCATAGGAGACGTAGGCTGCCGGCTGATGCCGGAACGTTCGGCCGGGATATCCGAGGATGAACACGAAATCGCCGTCGTTCACGCCGTTCGGGTTGACCTTGAGGAACTTCTTCGGTTGGTACGGCACGTTGTCTTCGGAGTACTCCGCCGGCTTGCCGTCCTTTCCGACGTAGGCCCGGACGAACGAGAAGTCGCCCGTGTGGCGCGGCCAGACCCAGTTGTCGTTCTCTCCGGCGAACTCACCGATCGACCGCTGCGGTACGTAGACGAGACGGACGTCACGGATGCGCTGGTAGACGAACAGCACGTAGTTGCGCCCCGCGAACATCTCGCTCACCTGTGCCTGCTTGCCCGGGTCTGCCTTTTCCACCGCTGCCGCGATCTCCTGCATCTTGGTGCTGATGGCGCGCGTGCGCTCCGCCAGGGGCATGTCGGGCTTCACCACGCTCAGCACTTCCTTTGACACGTCCTTGTACGACTCCGTGATCCGGATGACCATACCGCGTGCGGGGATCTCCTTTTCGCGCGACGGCGCCAGGAATCCGTTCGTGATGTAGTCATTCTCCTTTGTGCTGATCGCCGCCACCGCACCGAACACGCAGTGGTGGTTGGTGATGACGAGTCCATCCTTCGAGATGAACGACCCGCTGCACCCGCCGACGTTCACAATGGCGTCGATGAGGCTCACGCCGTTGGGATTGTAGAGGTCCTTCTGGCTGATGAGGAAGCCGAGCTTCTTCAGGTTCAGCTTGTGGATCTCGCTGATCGGATACATCCCCTCGTCGGCAAGAGCCAACGACGAGACCAGGAGCGTGAAGATGACGAGGAAGCGTTTCATGGGACACCTTGTGTGATTGTCGATTGAAGAGTTACGATTGTCGATTTTGAGTCTTCAGAGAAGATCGTCTCCGGGTATTCGCTTTTCGATTGACGATTCACTGTTCACGATTCACTCTCAATGTTCTCCGTGCGCCATTCGTGCCATCTCGTAGATCTCATCCGACTCCACGATCCGGAGTCCCATGAAGTTCGTTCGGCTCAGGAAGAGCATGCCCGCGGCGACATCGGCGGCTTGGATCGGACGGAGTTTGCGCAACGGACCGACCATTGCGACCGATGCAGCCTTCAGGACGGCAGTGCCGATTCGTTCGCCCCTACGAGCCTCCGCACGTTCACCCAGCAGCAACGATGGACGAAGGATCCCGACGCACATGAACGGCATCCGGGCGACGTCCCGCTCGGTCTCCCCCTTCACCCGATTGTAGAAGAAGGCTGAGCGTGGGTCCGCTCCGAGCGACGATACGATGAAGAATCGGGAGGCGCCGTTGCGGAGCGCGAGGCCGGCCGATTCGACGATGTACGTGTGGTCGACCTTGCGGAACGCTTCCTGCGAACCGGCGGCCTTGATCGTCGTGCCGAGACAGCAGAACACGTCGTTGCCGCGCACGACCTCGTCGACCTCGGCCAATTCGTCGAAGTCCACCGTATGCTCGTTGAGCTTCGGGTGCACGCGGCCGCTCGGGCGCCGCACCAGAGCGCGCACCTCAGCATAGTGCGGCGACTCCAGCAGCAGCGTCAGCAGATGCGAGCCCACCAGACCTGTGGAACCCAATATGAGGGCAGAGGAATTCATAGGCGAAACGTCCCATATGTCCAAACAATCCAAACTCCAGGCAAACTTCCAAACCGGCAAACCAACAAACTGCTTGGGAAGTCACATCGAGCAGATATCATTCCGATGACATCCTGAGAAGTTTGGAGCGTTTGTCCTCAGGGTTTTTCTCTGTTCTTGTAGATCTTCTTAATGTCTCCCGAGATCTTCTTCCATTTTGCCGTCTCCGCGCGCTGGAGGCTCTGGTCCTTCCTTCGGGCGAGATAGGCAATCTCTTTCTCGAGCTTCTTGTAGGCGTCGTACCGGTCAGGGTCGAGGCGGCCGTCTTCGATGGCGGCCTTGACGTTGCAGCCCGGCTCGGCTTCGTGCCGGCAGTCGCGAAACTTGCAGTCATGCGCGAGCGTGGCGATGTCGACGAACGACGCTTGCAGACTTTCGGCGTCACCCCAGAGTTGGATCTCGCGCATCCCCGGCGTGTCGATCAACAGTCCGCCGTTCGGCAGGATGACCAGCTCCCGATGGCTGGTCGTGTGGCGCCCGTGGCTGTCGTTCTCGCGCACCTCCTGCGTGGCATACCGTTCCTCGCCCACGAGGTCGTTGGCGATGGTCGTCTTGCCGACCCCCGACGAGCCGAGTAACGCCCCGGTCACGCCGCGTGTCAGCTGCGCCGCGATCGCATTGACCCCGTCGTTCGTCCGGGCGCACATCGGGAGGATGTCGACGCCCGGCGCAATGGCCGATACTTCTTCCACGATCGGCTCGAGGTCCGGACAGAGATCGATCTTGTTGAGAACGATGACCGGCTTGGCGCCGCTTTCATATGCCACCGTCAGATATCGTTCGATGCGACGAAGATTCAGCTCGTCATCCAGGCCGGAGACGAGGAAGACAACATCGGCATTGGCCGCGACCACCTGCGGCGTCGTGCGAATGCCGGCTGTCTTGCGGGCGAATTTCGTCCGGCGTTCGACGACCGCTTCGATGACGACCGTCCCTCCACCCACCGGCGGATGGATGGCCACCCAGTCGCCCACGGATGGGAATTCATCAAGGTTCTTCGCCTTGAATTCGAACCGTCCCGTCACCTGTCCCTGCAGCTCTCCCCCGTCCGCGTACAGGACATACTTGTCGCGATACTGGATCGCCACGCGTGCCGGCACCAGCCCCTTCTCCCGGTGCGGGGCGAAGAAGGCCTCAAAGTAGTCGTTCCAGCCGAGGTCTGCGAGGGTCATTGAACCGACAAGATACGAGAAAGGGGGGGAAGGGGAAAGGAAGGTGGATTGGGTAATGGGTTGTGGGTAGAAGGTAGTCGGTAGTAGGTGGTGGGTAGTGGAGTAATGGAGGAGTGGAGTAATGGAGGAGTG
>CAYYOV010000026.1:20767-38081 GCA_964473365.1 uncultured Ignavibacteriaceae bacterium | reverse complement strand
TGGGCGAAAGCTGGCTCTCAAAAAGACTCGATCGGTCCCACCGTGCGGCTGCCAGGGCCTTGAATGCGCCCCAGGTGTATTCAACCTGGCCGAACAGCCCGGAGGTGTTGTCGGTACGGGCTTCGGACATCAACGTCCCCTTCGTGTCGATATCCACGATTCGATGCGACGCACCGGCCACAACGAACAACCCCTCGATCGGCGTGAAGGCGTATTGCGCTTCGGCGTGGGAAATGAGAGCGTCCTGGATCAGCGGCAGACCAGTCGACAAAGAGCGGTCGGGCTCGCTATTATAGCGGCCGTTGGCCCAGACATTGACGGAAAGCCCCCTATCCTGATAGTGGGCCCTCACCCATGGGCGCGTCGCGTCGATGGCCTGCACTCGGCCGATCCCGGTGACGATCGTTTCGTTCTCGACCAACGAGGTCCCGCCTTCGAGCGTCGCGGTCGCCCCGCTCTCAAGGTCGTAGTCGAGTCGCGCCGAACCAAAGGTCGAAGAGACCATCTCATCCGACAGGACCACGACTTCATTGTTAAGGCCCGGTGTGAATCCCGGATACTCAAACTCCGTCGTCGGCCTCAATCTCGGAAGGGAGTCTGGACCCCATGAGCGGTTCTTGCTGAAGCTCTTGCCGCTGGTCCTTCCGACATTGACCCGATAGCTCAGTGCGCCGGCGGCTCCTGAATGCCTCACGTCGGCCCGATACATCAACGGATCGCCTCCACCGATGATCACCTTCGTCCCTTGCGATGTCCGGGGGGTTAGCGACGTGATATTCATGACGCCGTTGAAGGCATTGGCGCCATAGAGAGCCGACCCGGGCCCGCGTACCATTTCCACACGCCCCATCTCTTCCAGCGGGATCGAGAGCCCGTTCCACTCCGTGGCCCCCAGGAAGGCGGTTCCGAGGTCGCGGCCGTCGAGCAGAACCAGAACGCGCCGGTTCAGCGAGCTGTTGAATCCACGGGTGTTGATGTTGAAATCGAACAGCCCGCTCTGGACGATGTCGATGCCCGGCTCGCCCTCGAGCAGTTTCGGCAATTGTCCTGAACCTGCACGCCGGGCGATCTCGGCTGCGTTGAGTTGCGTTACGGCTGCTGGCGCATCGGTGACGCGCTCGCGCCGCATCGAGGCCCCGTACACCATCACCTCACTGGCACGCACGGCTTCGTCGACGAGCAGCAGGTCCTGCCGCACCTCCTGATCATTGATCACCGTCACCTTCGCTTCAGACGGCCGATGGCCGATAGCCGTAACGAGCAGGGTGTGAGTGCCGGCCGGCACCGATCCGATACGGAACTGTCCACGGTCGTCCGTCGCCGCCCCGAGACTGGTGCCGACGATCCGGACATTCACGGCCGGAACGGGTTCTCGAGTTTCATTGTGTCGTACGGTACCGATCACGGTACCGCGCTGTGCCAGAGCGGCCGACACCAGGCCGATCGCGAGGCAGATGGATCGTACGATCCGCGGGCTCATCATGGACTCCAGTAAGTGGGGGAGTGACAGGAACGAACAGACCCTGGCCGAGATGGTCAGGGTCCGTCCGTTCGTGCGATGGGATCGATGACTAGAAGTTCTTGCCCGAGATCACGCGGTAGTTGCCGTGGCTCTCTGAATCGCCGATGAGGTGCATCTTGACCGGACCGACGCCGGGCACGACCCACAACTTGGCCGTCAAGCCGGTGGCGACGGGTGTGCTGCCGATGGTCACCACACGCCGGATCTCCAGGTAGTACGCCTCATACGTAACGCCTCCGCCCGTGACCGACTGTTTCGCGGTGCCCCACGTTCCGGTGATTTTCAGGTTGATCGTTGCGGGGGTGCCCGCCACGGAGCCCGAGAAGTTCTCGTCGAAGCACGTGAAGGTGCCCCCCAATCCGGCTCGCGGATTGGCCAGAACGATGAAGCGGAGCGAATCGTTCGCGATGTTCGCCGAGCCCGCTGCCTTCACCTGGAATGTCCGGTAGAAGAAGCCCAGGTTCGTCATGTACGTGTAGGCTCCTGTTGCACTGTCGTAGTTTGCGAACACCGGTGTGAACTTCATCGCGACGCCCACGCCAGGGACCCTCGTCGTGTCGCGGATCAGGTATGCGCTTCCGCTCACGTTGAACGGCGGGTTGGGGAACACGGCCGTCACGGGGATTTTGGTGGTGATCGACCAGGTCGTGCTGTAACCGGCCTCCGACGCGGCGATCTTCGTCTCGGTGTCGTTCTGCGTCAGATATCCGTTGTACGAGATCACCCGGCCAGCCGTTAGCGGAAAGATGTTGTCGGGGATCGTCGTATCGGCGGGTTCGGTCGTGCTGTCCTTTTCGCATCCGGCAACAAAGATGACTGTCAAGGCGGCGACCATCGCTGTGCGGAGTGATCGAACGAACGTGAAGGCCATACTGTACTCCTGGAAGTATGAGGAGGGTTTCGTGACGGGAACGAGATCCTGGGAGCAAATAAAAGAGGCTCGCTGCTCCATTCCCATTAAAGGGAACGTTACGCAACGAGCCTCTGAGTGTCAATACCGAGAAGAGGGAATCTGGTCGGCGTGTTGAGAAGCTCAACACCAGCCCGCTTTTCGGGGGTCTGGGCGTGTGGTCAGATCGACAGCTTTGCCATGTTCGACTTCACGTCGGCCGCCGACTTGTTCAGCGCCGCCTGTTCGTCGGCCGTCAGCTTGATCTGGACGATGTCCTCGACGCCGGCCCGGCCGATCTTGATCGGCACACCTGCCACGACGTCTGACAGCCCGTACTCGCCTTGGAGCCATACGGCGCAGGGGAGTATCCGCTTCTTGTCCTTTACGATGGCCTCGACCATCTGAACGACCGAGGATGACGGGGCATAGTAGGCGCTGCCCGTCTTCAGGAAATTGACGATCTCGATTCCGCCATTGGCCGTTCGCTTCACGAGACGATCGATCGTCGCCTGGTCCATCAGGTCGGGCAACGGAATGCCGGCGACCGTGGAATACCGGGGGAGCGGAACCATCGAATCTCCGTGGCCGCCCAGCACGAACGCCGAAACGTCTTCGACAGAGACCTTGAGCTCCATCGCAATAAAGCTGCGGAACCGGGCGCTATCAAGCACGCCGGCCATACCGATGACACGTTTGCGGTCGAACCCGCTGACCTTCTTGGCAACGTAGGTCATGACGTCAAGCGGATTGGACACGACAAGAATGATCGAGTTGGGGGAGTGCTTCACGGCCTGCTCGACGCACGACTTGACGATGCCGGCGTTGGTGTTCTGCAGGTCGTCACGGCTCATGCCTGGCTTGCGGGCGATACCGGCCGTCACGACGATGATGTCAGACCCGGCGGTCGCTTCATAGGCATTCGAACCGGTGACCATCGTATCAAAGCCTTCGACGGGTGCGGATTCGTACATGTCCAGGCCTTTTCCCTGGGGCATGCCTTCGACAACGTCAACCAACACCACCTCGTTCGCCAGCTCTTTCTCTGCAATGCGCTGGGCAGCCGTTGCGCCGACATTGCCCGCGCCGATCACGGTGATCTTGCTCATGAACGGTCTCCTCTATACGGAGAGTTGTGTGAAGGGATGGACTGCGGAGAACAAAAAAGCCCCGCGCAAGGCACGGGGCTGGACGACAACTTCATCAGGCGGCTGGATGCACGCTTACGCGTTGCTTGACCTTGCCGACCCGCTCGAACCGCACGACGCCGTCGACGAGGGCAAAGAGCGTGTCATCGCTCCCAATGCCGACGTTCGTGCCGGGATGCATCTTGGTACCGCGTTGGCGTACCAGGATGTTGCCCGCGCGGACAGCCTGCCCGCCGAATTTCTTTACTCCGAGACGTTGCGCATTACTGTCCCGGCCGTTCTTAGTACTGCCTGCGCCTTTTTTATGTGCCATGATCTGTTCCTCGTTTACGCGACCTTGACGATCTCGACCTGCGTGAAGTTCTGTCGGTGTCCGCGAAGGACCTTGTAGCCCTTCCGCTTCTTCTTCTTGAACACCGTGACCTTCTCGTCCTTCCCATGTTTCAGCACCTTGGCCTCGACGAACGAGCCCGTGAGATACGGCGAGCCGACCGTAGTCTTGGCTTCGTCGCTCTTCAGCAGCACCTTGTCGAATTTGACCGTCGCGCCGATGTCGGACCGAAGTAGCGGTACCATGACCTTCTGGTCCTTCGACACTTTGACCTGCGATCCGGCGATCTCTACGATAGCGTACATGCGTGTTTCCAGCGAATAATGTTAGGACACCAAAATACCCATTTTGGCCCAAAAAGTCAACGGGAATTCCCGACGGATACGGCATTTTCTGCCGGAGTTCCCCCAAATCGAAGGAGTCGAAGCGAATTGAGCAGGACGGCGATCGTCACTCCATCGTCGGCCAGAACGGCCCACCAGAGGCTTGTCTGCCCGGCCGCACCGAGAATGAGAAACGCACCCTTCGTGATGAGGGCGAGAGACATATTGAAGAGAATGATGGACCGTGCTGACCGGGCCAGGCGGAAGCTCAGGGGAAGGAGCGAAAGTCGGCTGTCCATCAGAACGACATCGGCCGCATGGATCGCGGCGTCAGAGCTGCCGCCCCCCAAGGCGATGCCGACGTCGGCCGATGCCAACGCGGGCGCGTCGTTGAGCCCATCACCCACCATCGCAACTGGACCGTTCTCGCGACGCACGGCATCAATGATGGCTGCTTTTTCATGTGGGAGCACGCCGGAATGGACGCGTCGAAGTCCGATCTCCTCGGCGAGCGCGCGGGCCGCCCTCTCATGGTCGCCGCTGATCAGCACTCCCGGTGCGCCGGTGATCGCCTCCAACGCCGCAACCGTACGGGCACCCTCCTGTCGCGCCACGTCCTTCAGGCCGATCAGCCCCAGGGGTTGGGAGTCGTCCGTCAGAATGAGCACCGATTCGCCTCGTCCTTCGAGTGCGGCGATCTCACGCTCGAGCTCCGGTGTGCACGTTCCCACCTCGTCCACAAGCGCATGGTTACCCAGAGTAAAGGCTCGACCATCGATCGATGCCCGAAGGCCCTTGCCCGGAATGGCCACAAAGTTCTGCACATCGGCATCCTCGGGCGAAACGCCATGACGCGCGGCATGTCGCAATAAGGCATCGGCCAGAGGATGTTCCGAACGGACCTCAAGCGCAGCGGCAGTACGCAAGAGCGTCTGTTCTGTCGTGTCGCCGAAGGTCCTGAGGCTCACGACTTCATGACGACCGTGCGTCAGCGTGCCGGTCTTGTCGAACGCTACCACGGAAATGTCGGCGAGGGCTTCCAGCGCCGACCCACCACGGATCAGGACCCCGGCGCGTGCGCCGGCCGTCAACGCGCTCACCACTGCCATCGGCGTTGCCAGCAAGAAGGCGCAGGGACACGAGATCACAAGCATCGTGAGTGCACGATACACCCACACATTCCAGGGCTCCGCGAACACGAGCGGCGGCAGGACTGCCATGAGTGTCGCTGAAAGAAAAACGCCGGGAACATAGTACCGCGCGAACCGTTCCGTGCGCGACTGGATCTGCCCCTTTCGCTCGCGTGCCGCCTGCACGTACTCGGCAATGCGATGCAAGAGTGTCCCGTCGCTCGATGCTGTCACACGCACCTCGAGCGATCCCCGTCCGTTCAGCGAGCCGGCGAAGACGGGGTCTCCGACCTCCTTGAAGACCGGCAAGGACTCGCCTGTCACTGCCGATTGATCGACGGAAGACAACCCTCCGACGACGGTTCCGTCGAGTGCGATCCGGTCTCCCGGCAGAATGACGATCACGTCTCCCGGCATCACGTCGACTGCCGGTACGCGCCTGCGTCCATCGGGCGTCAGAAGCATTGCCGTTTCGGGAGCGAGCGAGAGGAGACCCGCGATCGCTCGATGGGTCCGGTCCACACTCAACGATTCGAGAAGGAGAGACAGCGAATAGAGCACGAGGACAGCGGCCCCCTCGGCATGGTCCCCCAGGATCACGGCTCCGATCGCCGCCGCGGACATGAGCACGTTCACATTGAGTTGACGTTTGAGCACCGCTCTGCCGGCTCGTACGACGATCTCCCAACCACCTCCCGCGATCGACACGAGATACAGCGCCACCGCGACCGTCGGCTGCATGAGGAAATGCTCGCTGATCGCCCCAAGTAGCAGGAGGAGCGTTGAACTCAGGACCAGGACGATCCGTTTCCGCGGCGTTTCTGGACGCGTCGCCGGCTCGGCAGGCACGATACGGCCTGTGAACCCGGTCGACCGGATCGCTGAGATGACCGATTCCGCCGTAGTGGTGTGGCCTACGCGGACCGTCTTGCGGAGAAGATCAAAGTGGAGTGTCCCAACATTCGGTACCCGCCCGAGCGCCTCGCGGATCTTTTGTTCTTCGACGACGCAACAGAGTTCGTCGACCCGGACGGTCGTCGTACGCGCCTCGCTCATGACGGCTCCGTGGCGTGACGGCGTGCCATCCGCAGAAGGTCTTCGATATGCTCGTCGTCGAGGGACGACAGAACGAGTTTGCCCTCCTTACGCTGGCGGACGAGGCGCAGGGCCTTCAAAAGGCGAAGTTGGTGTGAGACAGCCGACTCGGACATCCCCAGGGCCTGCGCGATATCGAGCGTGCAGAGCTCCGCGCGGGAGAGTGCGATCACGATCCGAAGCCGGTTCGGGTCGCCGAGCACCTTGAAGATCTCGGCCATTCCGCTGATGACAGGCTCGTCGGGGAGGGCCCGTTGGGCCGCGGTCACCGAACGCCGATGGGAGTGAGGGGAGGGCATACGATTGAACGATTGTTCAATCGTAATATCATGACAAGTGTGCCGAAAGGCAAGGCGCTCAAAGGTTGAGCGATCTCAACACGGCCGGCTTGACGTCCTGCAGGGGCATCGCGCGGCCCGTCCACATCTCGAACGCTGCCGCCCCCTGGTGCAAGAAGAGGTCCAGGCCGTCGATGGTCCGGGCCCCAGATCTCCGTGCGGCGGCGAGCAGGCGCGTCTCGAGCGGACGGTAGATGACGTCGAACACGGTCTGCGCCGACGAGAAGACGAGTCCAGGTGGCAACGGTGAACGATCGATCTGCGGCTCCATGCCGACCGGCGTCGTCTGGATGATGAGCGTGGCACCCGCGACAACGGAAGGGACGGATGGATCATCAAGCCGGACTGCGTGCGCGGGACACTCGTGCATCGTTCGTGCCATGGCAAGAAGGGCTTCGCATCGCTGCGTGTCACGTGCCAGAAACGTGATGCTTGAGGGGAGGAGATCTGTAATGGCCGCTGTGGCCGAGCGTGCCGTGCCGCCGCCGCCGATGACCACCACGCCGCGACCCTGCACGGTCGTTCGGTATGGTTCCAGCGATCGCCGGATTCCGAGGACGTCGGTGTTCGTCCCTGTCAGCGCTCCATCTCGCTTCGTCACCGTGTTCACGGCGCCGATGGTGGCCGCGAACGGGTCGATTGCGTCGAGTAGCGGGATCACGGTCGACTTGTGCGGAAGCGTGACATTGAACCCGTCAAACTGATCGCGCAGCCTCCGCTCCCAAACAGCCGTCAGGTCATGCGCCGGGACACGAAGCGGCACGTATGTCGCATCGATGCCGAGTGCGGCAAATGCCGTTCCATGCAGCACGGGTGAGAGGGAATGGGCGACGGGATCGCCGATGATGGCAAAACGGGAGGGCATGGGTGGTCGACGGTGATCGAGGCCGTCGATGAGACGGCTCTACGCCTTCTTGAGCAGGCTCGAGAAGGGCTGACGGTGGGCGAGCTCGGGATACAATGTCTGAAAGTCGTTCTTCAGATCTGGTTGTGACCCGAACGCCCGTTCGAGCGCGGCCGCGGCTGCGTTCCAATCGGCCTTCGTGATCAAGGCCTTGGCGATCGAGAAATGCGCGAGAGCAAAATCGGAGCGGAAGGAAAGGCTCTTGTCGAGAGCCTGAAGTGCGCTGTCGACCGAACCCATCTCGAGGAGGGTGTCCCCGTAGTCGAACCAGGCCTCCGGGTTTTCCGGTTCCATCTCCAGCACCTTGCGGTAGCTATCGAGCGCTTCGTCGTGGTGGCCGAGATTGTACTCGGCATCGGCTCGCGCATACCACAGCTCCGGATACTCCGGAAAGATCTCGAGCGCCCGCTTGTAATCGGCCAAGGCCTTCTTCGCCTGCCCGAGCGCATCCCAGCACGATCCGCGTCCGAAGTACGATTCGTAGTGCTTGTCGTCGTGCTTGATCGCGTTCGTGAACGCCGCGATCGCCTCCTGATACTGGTGCAGTTCTTCGTAGGCGTTCCCGAGATTATGCAACGCGGGAACGTCGTTCGGCTCGAATTCGAGCGTCTTCTTGTAGGACTGGATCGCATCCGAGAGCCGGCCAAGATTGGCCTGGGCATTGCCCAGGTTATACCATGCGGCTGGAAAATCTTCCTTGATCGCGAGGGCGAATTCGTAGCTTCGGACCGAATCGTCATACCGTGCCATCCGATTCAGCACGATCCCCCGGTTGTACCAGGCGTTATGGTTGTACGGTTCGCGGTTGATGTGTTCGTCGTACGCTTTGACGGATTCTTCGCCCCGTTCCAGGAAATCGTAGCAGTATCCCAACTCATACCATGCATCAGCATGCTCGGGGTCGGCTTCGAGGATCTTACGGAACAGTTCTACCGCTTCTGTGAACCGTTCCTGTTTTTCGTACGTCACTCCCTTGTGGAAGAGGCCATCCAGGTGGTTCGGGTCGAGTTGGAGTGCGACGTCGAAGGATGCCAGGGCTTCTTCCACCCGGTTCAAATTGTCGAGCGTGATCCCGCGATTGATGAAGATCTCGGGGTCGGTGGGGTTGAGGCTCAGCGCTTTTTCGTAGCAGGTGAGCGCATCATCGTAGCGGAACAGGTTATTGAGGATCATCCCACGCCGCTGCCACACATCAGCGTTGAACGGCTCGAACGAAAGCAATTTGTCGGTGAAGGAGAGCGCTTCCTCGAACTTCTCGTGTTCAAAGTAGAACTGGATGATCTCCTCCAGTGCTTCCGGGCTGTTGATGTCCTTCCCGTCACGACCGAGCATTTCCTTGAAACGGCGCAGGTCGTCTTCCCACCGGTCGCTCGGTCGGATGGGGTCTTCGTCGTCGTCAAATCGATCGATGTCGGCCATGGCAGATAAGGAAGGAAGAGCTGCCCAGACGCATTGAAGGCTCACAAATCGCGATTCAAGCCTTTGTGGACACTATCTATTACAAGTAAACAAGAATGGCTGGTGAAGTCAAGTAACCTCTGAATGGATCGAAGTAACAGCCAATCCCGCATTTCGTTACGAAAACGGTGATTGCATTTCCAGCGAGCCTCGGCTATATTGAAAAATTGACAGGGGACATGATCGCGGAGCATTTGGAGTCAATTCGCCGACGCGTTCGAGAGGCCTGCATTGACGCGGGGCGTCCCCCGGACGCCGTCCGTATCGTTGCCGTCTCGAAGACATTCGGCGTCGGCCGGATCCGCGAAGCAATGGGATCCGGCCAGGTCGATTTCGGGGAGAACTACGCTCAGGAATTCAAGGCAAAGGTCGATGAGCTCGGCTCCGATGCGCTTCGGTGGCACTTCATCGGTCATTTGCAATCGAACAAGGTCAAGTTCGTTCTTCCCGGGCTCCACTTGTTGCATTCGCTGGACCGGCTCTCGCTCGCCGAAGAACTCCAGAAGCGTGCGTCCGCTATGGGCAAGGTCGTCGATGCATTGATCGAAGTGCATACGACGGATGAAGCGACGAAAACCGGTGTTCCGCCTTCGGATGTTCTGGCCTTTGCGCGTTCCCTGACCGGTTTCGACCATATCCATGTCAAAGGCCTGATGACGATGGGGCCGTTCTCGGAAGACCCGGAGCGTGCGCGCCCCTGTTTTCGACAGGTGAAGGATCTGCAGGCTGTGTTGCGCCGTGAAGGGCCCGACGGCATGATGTGGGACGAGCTTTCGATGGGCATGTCGGAGGATTTTCCCGTGGCGATCCAAGAGGGCGCCACGATCGTTCGGATCGGGACAGCGATCTTTGGGGAACGCACGTATCATACCGAAGCGAGGTAGGGCATGAAGATCACGCCGCTGGAGATCAAACGGCAACAGTTCAAAAAGGTCATGCGCGGCTTCGACCCGGTCGAGGTCGAGACCTTTCTCGACATGCTCTCGAACGAGCTCGAGGAACAGGTGCGGACCACGAAGGAACTGCGGGACCGCATCCTCGAACTCGAGACGCAGCTGACTGACTACAAGAACATGGAGAAGACCCTCCAGCAGACGTTGATGCAGGCGCAGGAGGCGAGCGGGAAGTCCATCGAGAACTCCCGCAAGGAGGCCGATCTGATCGTGCGCGACGCGGAGTTGAAGGCGCAGCAGATCATCGACAAGGCGCGCAACGATTTCTCCAAGATCAAGGAAGAGATGTCTGCGCTCAAAGCACGGAAGGAATCGGTCCTCAGCCGTCTGAAGATCCTCCTATCGTCCGAGTTGGACCTCATCCGGGCCCTTGGCGTCGATGATGAAGATCGGACGTTGGGTGACGGCTCCAAGGGGACCGGCAAGGACAAGCTGGAGCTTGAGTCGATCCTGAAGAACCTCTGATCTCGTGAGCCAGGGGCCGATGCAGAGCATGATTCCATGACCACACTCCGCACACAGATCGACGAAGCGCTCGCCGCGATACGCCAACGAACGTCGATGGCGCCGTCGATCGGCATCATCCTCGGCACGGGCCTCGGCGGTCTCGTTCGGGAGATGCAGGTCGAGACGGCGATCGAGTACGGCGACCTTCCGCACTTCCCGGTCTCGACGGTGGAGTCGCACCATGGCCGCCTTCTGTTCGGCACGCTGTCCGGACGTGCGGTCGTCGCCATGCAGGGGCGGTTCCATAAGTATGAGGGATATTCGCTCCAGCAGGTGACATTCCCCGTTCGCGTCATGAAATTCCTCGGCGTCAGGACGCTGCTGATCTCGAACGCAGCCGGCGCGCTCAACCCGATGTTCAAGCGTGGCGATCTGATGCTGATGACCGACCACCTGAACCTCCTGGGGGACAATCCGCTCATAGGCCCGAACGACGAATCGCTCGGCCCCCGATTCCCCGACATGTCGGAACCCTACAGCCGTCGACTCCAGGAGCTTGCGATGGCGTGCGCGCTCGACCTGAAGCTTCCGGTCCAGCGCGGCGTCTATGCGGCGATGCCCGGTCCGATGCTCGAGACCCGTGCGGAGTACCGGTTCCTTCGCACGATCGGGGCCGACGCCGTCGGGATGTCGACCGTGCCGGAGAACATTGTGGCAGTGCATATGGGGCTGGACGTTCTCGCATTCTCGATCCTCACGGACGAGTGCTTCCCCGATGCCCTCAAGCCCGTCACGCTGCAGGAGGTCATTGCCGCGGCCAACGCCGCGGAGCCGCACATGACCCGCCTCATGGCCGAAGTGGTGCGGCGCCTACCGAACGAGGGCTCGACCTGATGTCGTCCTTGGGTTGGACGTTGATCGTGACCGGCGCCGTCCTCGTGGTTGTGGGCGGCTTTCTGATCTTCGCACCGAATATTCCATGGCTCGGCAAACTGCCGGGCGATCTCCGGTTCCAACGCGGGAACGTGGAGGTCTTCATTCCGCTCACCACCTGTCTCCTCATCAGCGCTGTCGTCACCGGTGTCCTCTGGGTCATCCGGTGGCTGCGCCTCCCGGGCTAGGCCGCATTCCACGACGCTCATGTTCAAGCCACTCAGCGACAAACTCAACTACGCCGAACTCGAATCGTCCGTCCGCCGCTTCTGGGAAGAGTCGTCGATCTTTCCGAAGAGCATCGCGCAACGTGCCGGCCGGCCGGTCTTCTCATTCTATGAAGGACCCCCGACGGCCAACGGCCGTCCCGGCATCCATCACGTCATGAGCCGGACGCTCAAGGACCTCGTGTGTCGCTACAAGACCATGCGCGGGTTCCAGGTGCATCGCAAGGCGGGATGGGATACGCACGGGCTTCCGGTGGAGATCGAGGTCGAAAAGTCGCTCGGGTTCAAACACAAGGATGACATCGTCCGCTACGGCGTCGCGAAGTTCAACGATGAATGCAAACGATCGGTCTGGAAGTACAAGACCGAATGGGAAGAGATGACCCGGACGATGGGCTATTGGGTGGACCTCGACGCGCCCTACGTCACGTTCGAGAATGCCTACATCGAATCCGTCTGGTGGGCATTGAGGCAGTATTTCGACCGCGGCATGATCTACAAGGGCTACAAGATCCAGCCGTACTGCCCGCGCTGCGAGACACCGCTTTCGAGCCATGAGGTCTCGCTTGGCTACAAAGATGTCAAGGATCCCTCGGTCTACGTGCGCATGAAGGTGAAGGGGGAGGCGAACACGTCCTTCCTCGTCTGGACGACCACTCCGTGGACGCTGATCTCCAACGTCGCTCTCGCCGTTCATCCGGATGTCGACTACGTCAAGGTCGAGCACAACGGCGAGTTCTTCATCCTGGCCGAAGCGCGGCTGGCGGTCCTTGGTGACGGGACGACGATCGTGGAAAAGATGAAGGGCCGCGATCTTGTGGGGAAGGAGTACGAGCGTTTGTATGCGTTCCACCATCCCACCGAAAAGGGCTGGTACGTTATCGACGCCGACTTCGTGACAACGGAAGACGGCTCGGGCATCGTGCATATGGCTCCGGCCTATGGCGAAGACGACTACCAGGCGGGGCGCAAACACGGTCTGCCTACGATCCACCCGGTCACAGCTTCCGGAATGTTCGCGAGCGACGTGACCCCGTTTGCCGGCAAGTTCGTGAAGGACGCCGACCCCGAGATCATTGCCGACCTGAAGTCCCGCGGATTGCTGTTCAAGAAGGAGCAGTATCTCCACTCGTATCCGCACTGTTGGCGCTGCTCATCCCCGTTGCTCTACTACGCCCGCGATTCGTGGTACATTCGCACGACGGCGTATGCGCAGCGGATGATCGACCTGAACAAAGAGGTGCATTGGTTCCCGCCCGAAGTGGGAGCAGGGCGCTTCGGCAACTGGCTCGAGGAGAACAAAGACTGGGCGCTCTCGCGCGACCGGTTTTGGGGAACGCCACTGCCGATCTGGGTCTGCGAGACGTGCGGAACGCAACGCTGTGTGGGAAGCATCGCGGAATTGAAGCAGGGCCAGCATGTGCCCGACCCGGTCGATCTGCACAAGCCGCACGTCGACGAAGTGACCTTCACATGCTCCTGCGGCGGGACGCAACGCCGCACCCCCGAGCTCATCGATGTGTGGTTCGACTCCGGTTCCATGCCATTTGCGCAATGGCATTATCCGTTCGAGAACAAGGAGCGCTTCGAATCCACGTACCCGGGCGACTTCATCTCGGAAGGGATCGACCAGACGCGCGGATGGTTCTACACGCTTCACGCGATCGGCAGTTTCCTGTTCGACAAGCCCGCGTATCGCAACGTCCTTGTGAATGAGCTTATCCTCGACAAGAGCGGGCAAAAGATGTCCAAGTCGAAGGGGAACACGGTGGAGCCCTTTGGCCTGATGAAGACGTACGGCGCGGATGCGACGCGCTGGTACCTGGTGGCGAACAGCCCCGTGTGGCGCCCGACGCTGTTCGATGCAGAAGGGATCGCTGAGGTGCAGCGGAAATACTTCAGCACCCTCGTGAACACGTATTCGTTCTTCGCTCTCTACGCCAACGTGGACGGGTTCGACCCGTCGTCCGCCCAAGTGCCGTATGCACAGCGTCCGGAGATCGATCGGTGGATCCTCTCCGAACTGCACTCGCTGATCCGTGAGGTGGCAGGGGCCCTGGACGTCTACGATGCGACGCGCGCGACGCGGTTGCTGACCGACTATACCGTCGACCGCTTGTCCAACTGGTATGTCCGGCGGAACCGGCGGCGATTCTGGAAGAGCGAACCGGGCCCTGACAAGACAGCTGCCTACCAGACGCTCCACGAATGCCTCGTCACCGTTGCTCAGCTTATGGCCCCGATCGCGCCCTTCCTGGCCGACGAGCTGTATCGGTGCCTCCAGCCTGGTGCCGCCCCTGATGTGTCCGTTCACCTGACCGACTACCCGTCGGCGAACGAGGCGATCATCGACCGGGCGCTGGAGGAGAAGATGGAGCGTGCGATGACGATCGTGTCGCTCGTTCGTTCGATGCGTGAGAAGACCAAGCTTAAGGTCCGTCAGCCGCTGGCGAAGGTCCTCATCCCCGTTCTCTCCGAGCGTGTTCGTGAGGAGGTGCAACAGATGAGCGATGTGATCCTGGACGAAGTCAATGTCAAGACCATCGAGTTCGTGACGGACGACGTCGACATCGTCCGGAGGAAGGCCAAGCCGGACTTCCGGTCGTTGGGGACGAAGCATGGCAAGGCCGTGCAGGGCATCGCTGCGGCAGTTCGCACGTTGACGTCGGCGCAACTTCGCGACCTGGAGGTGAACGGTTCGTTGCGGCTTTCCGTCGGCGGTGCGGAGGTTGACCTGGCCCGAGAGGACGTCGAGATCCAGCACGAAGAGATCAAAGGGTGGCTCGTCGCCAGCGACGGGCCGATCACCGTTGCCCTCGACACGACCGTGACCGAAGATCTGGCAAAGGAGGGACTCGCGCGCGAGTTCGTGAACCGGGTCCAGAACCTTCGGAAGGACGCGGGGTTCCAGGTGACCGATCGCATCCGTATCCGTGTCAGCGGTTCGGATCGTTTGCGTGCCGCTTTGCAGTCGATGGACGCCTACATCCGGCAAGAAACGTTGGCCACCGATCTTGAGATCTCGGAAGCGGTGTCGGTTACATCGACGCAACTCGACGTGAATGGTGAGCCCGCCAACGTTGCAGTTGAAAAGATATAATGTATATTAGGCATCCCCGTTGAGAAGTTGGTGGGGTGATGTCTGAGGAGAGAGACCATGGCAAAGAAAACGACCACGAAGCGACCTGCGGCAAAGTCCGCGAAGTCTGCGAAGACCGCAGCCAAGAAGCACGCGACGGTTCGACGTCCGGCGTCCCGGGCCGCGGCGAAACCTGTACGAGCAGCGGCAAAAGCCGTCGTTGCCCCGCCCGCCCGTACGGCTCCCAAGAAGGGATACGGCAAGCGAGAGCTTGAGTACTTCCGTACGATCATCACCGAGAAGCGAAAAGAGATCCTCGAGGAACTCGAATCGCTGAAGGCAAGCATGATGGACGTGCAGACAGGCGAGTATGCAAACGAGAGCTCGACCTACTCGCTCCACATGGAGCAGGGGACCGACGCGATGGAGCGAGAGAAGGTCTTTCTCTTCGCATCACGCGAAGGGAAGTTCCTCAACTATCTCGACGATGCACTGAAGCGGATCGAGAACGGTTCATACGGATTCTGCACCGATTGCGGCAAGCTGATCGAAAAAGAACGTCTCGAAGCGGTGCCGCATGCCCAGCAGTGCGTACAATGCAAGCTGAAGAAGGGCACCGGTAACAAGCTCTGATCCATGACCATGGTGTCCGCGAAGACCGTTCCATCGCCCTTGTCCCTGGGCTTTGACCACTCCCGGAGCTAGGACGGCCGTGCGCGTTCTGTACGTCACCGGCGTCGTGGTCCTGCTCGACCAGGCCTCCAAGCTGCTCGTCAAAGGTTTTTCCCTCCCGTGGCTCGGTCTCTACCATGAAGGAATGCATCTTGGTCAAAGCATTCCGCTCCTTGGTGACTTCTTCCGTTTGACGTTCGTCGAGAACCCGGGCATGGCATTCGGGATCGACACTGACAGCAAGATGGTCCTGACGTTGTTCACGCTGATCGCCACGATCGGTATTGCCTGGTATCTCTACCACATTCGTGAGCATGCCCTCGCCGTCCGGCTGGCTCTTGCGCTCATTCTTGCAGGTGCAATCGGCAATCTCATCGACCGTACGTTCTATGGGATCATTTTCGGCGAGGGATCGCTGTTCCACGGCAAAGTGGTCGACTTCTTCGACCTGGATTTTTTCGATGTATCGATCGGCGACTATCAATTGACCCGATGGTTCGTCTTCAACGTCGCCGACGCGGCCGTGTCCGTCGGCATCGCCATCCTGTTGCTTTCGCATCATCACGTCGAGGCCCCGGCATCGGTCCCCCCAGCCGATGAACCGGCGCCGCCTCCCGCCTCCTGAGATGGTATCCATTCCGGCCTCCGAACCGCGCGCCCGTCTCCGGTTCGACGTCCCCGCCGGGCAGTCCCGCATTCGTCTCGATGTGTACCTCACCCGCATGGTCATGAATGCGACGCGGGCGAAGGTCCAGGCCGCGATCGATGAAGGGGCCGTACTCGTCAATGGCCGGCCGCGAAGGTCCAGCTACTCCGTTCAGCCTGGCGACGTGATTGAAGTGACGCTCAACCGGCCCCCCACGCCGGATATCGAGCCGGAGAACATCCCGCTGACGATCGTGTTCGAAGACGACCAACTCGTCGTGGTCGACAAGCCTGCCGGTATGGTCACGCATCCGGCGTTTGGCAACTACACCGGAACGCTTGTCCACGCCATCCTCTACCATACATCGGTTGCTGGTGGACCGCCAGGCCGTCCTGGGATCGTCCATCGGCTCGACAAGGACACATCAGGCCTGTTGGTCGTCGCCAAGACGGACCATGCGCACGCATATCTGGCGAAGCAATTCGCCGACAGAACGGTTGAGCGCGAGTATCATGCGATCGTCTGGGGGCGGATGCGTTCGCCGAGCGGCACGATCGATGCGTCACTCGGGCGAAGCCAGCGCGACCGGAAAAAAGTTGCTGTGACAGCCGGAGGGAAGCGTGCAGTCACTGAATACGAGGTCCTCGAGGCCTTCCCGTTCCTGTCGCTCGTCCGGCTTCACTTGTTGACCGGGCGGACCCATCAGATCCGGGTCCATCTGGCGCATATCGGTCATCCCGTGTTCGGCGACCCGACTTACAATGGACGCAGTCCCGGATGGGCGGGAACGCAGGAGCGGCGCGTGCACCATGCAGCGAACCTGCTGAAGGTCATCAGCCGGCAGGCACTTCACGCTCGCACCATCGGGTTCCGTCATCCGACGACCCGAGAGATGCAGCGATTTTCGAGCGCGATCCCGGCCGACATGGAAGAGGTCTTGCGACGGGTGCGGGAGGTCGACGAAGGATAGGTTGCGTACATGGATAGGTCAGAACATGAACGGGAGCCGTTGTGGCTCCCGTTCTCATTTTGAAGCGGCGGTGGCGGCTAGTTTCGGCGTCGGCTTCGTTCCCCTGAAGACGATGGGGAGGAAGACGGAGGATCGCGCCTGGGGGACGATGAGCGTTGTGGCTGTTGCCGCGTTGCCGGTGCGGGAGACGACGGTCGCACGCGCGTGCCAGACCTGTCGGAAGGTAGCACGCGGTCGGTACCAGAGCGC
>CAYYOV010000026.1:0-20667 GCA_964473365.1 uncultured Ignavibacteriaceae bacterium | reverse complement strand
TCGATCTCGTACCCTCCGCCGCTTCGCGTCGTCCCGATGAGCCGCCGGGTGTGGTCGCGGTCGACAAAGTCACGATAGCGCACGTCGTGACCGAACCGGTGCACGTCAACGAAGCACCAGTAGTCGTACGGCGCCACCCAGGTGCGCGTGAATCGGATCCCAAAGGTCATGTGAAACGACGCATACGGCGGTAGAGGTGCCCAGCCGATATACGAGTCATTGTAACGCCACTCCACCCATGCCGGACCCCACACGTTGTCGGGGATCCAGACCCAGCCGTAGTACTCATCATAGTGCCAACGGCCATAGTGGTAAACGGCCCAACCGAACGGCTCTGCCGACATCCAGTACCATCCGTAGTCGGACCAGACCCATCGACCTTCCATGTAGGGCCGCCAGCCGGGACGCATGTTCCTCGGACGCCATACAACAAACCCGGGCTCCACCTCGATCCATTGCCCGTAGGAGCCGAGCGGCCGGTAGAACGCCCCGACCTGAACGCTGAATCCGGAGGCGTGGACTGCCGCTTCAGCAGGGGTGGTGCTACCGGCGAGTCCAAACAGGAGCGTGGTCAGAATGATCGTTGGTTTCATGGTCGTGTCTCCAATGCGTCAACCAAAATGGCGCAATTCGCGTGCCACTCTGAGTTGAGAGCGATTTTGGCCAACAGAGAGAGGTCTCAACTCGCTGGGCGTGCACTTTCAAGGACACCCTGTCTTCTTGCATCCAACGCCAAATTTGCCCAATTTCGTCAGTCATTTGTAGGACCTACCGACCATGAGATCAACCACTCTATTTTGTAGTGTTCTTTGGCTGTTCATTGCGGGTTGTACGGGGACCACTGACACGGATACCGCTGAGGTCGTCGATCTGAAGGCTCCGACGGGTTTGGTGGCCGAACGGATCGGACGAACGGCTGTCCGATTGACCTGGACGGATCAGGCAGTTGGCGAAGAGGCCTTCGTCGTGGAGCGACAGGTCAACACTGGTGCGTTCAGAGGAACGTTGTACGTTCCGGGCGATGCGACGCGAGCAGTCGATTCACTAGGCCTGTACATCGATTCGACATACACGTACCGCGTTCGGGCATTCCGATACGTGTCCGCCTCACCGTATTCAAACGCAGTCTCGCTGCAATTCACCCTTCCGTTCCCCTAAGATCCCATCGCCATGGCAGCTCTGGACACTTTTGAATGGTTCATTCGGCACTTCTACTCGGACCCTGATCCGGCCACCGCTGAGTTTTTGCGGCGGGAGCGGGAATATCTGATGGAGATCAGGAACGAGAATGAGCGCTTGCGCTACATCGATGAACTGATGCGTCGCGTCAGGGAGTCCATGCGCACGACGGCCTGATCCGATCGTGTCATCCGTTGCTTCTGTCCACGCGTTTGTAGCTGGAGGCCTTTGCCCCCCGATGACGGGGTGCGTCCACCCGTCCGGGTTCGGACCGCCCTCACGGGGATATTCGGTTCCCATCCCACCACCGTACAGCAGGTAACGCCATGCTCCTGCACCAGAAATTCATCGAGACCGCCAAGAAGTTCGGGCCGAAGATGTTCGTCGTCGACCGGACGACCGGGCGGAACCTGACCTATGCTCGCTCGTTGATCGCATCCGTGATCTTGACGGAAAAGTTCAAACAGTATGAGCCCGGGTTCATCGGAATCCTGCTCCCGACCTCGGGTGGTGCGGCCCTGAGCATGCTTGCGGCCCTCATGAGCGGTCGCGTTCCAGTCGTCATCAACTACTCGACCGGAGCAGCGCAGAACTGCGAATACGCTCAGCAGAAGTGCGACTTCAAGACCATCATTACGTCCAAAGCCCTGCTCGAGAAGATCAAGTGTCCCGTGGTGCCGGGCATGGTCTTTATCGAGGATATCCTCGCCGGCGTTTCGGGGTTCGATAAGATCCGAGCGGCGCTTACGACGAAGCTGCCGGCATCGATGCTCGTCGCGAAGTACGCCACGGGGAACGAAAATGACACCGCGTTCATCCTGTTCACGAGCGGAAGTGAAAAGGACCCAAAGGGGGTCCAGCTGACGCATCGCAACATCATCGCAAACATACAGAGTCTCGAGCAGGTCTTTACCTTCGGTCCGACCGATATCTTTCTGGCCCAGCTGCCGTACTTCCACATTTTCGGCCAGACGGCAAATTTGTGGGCTCCGATCTATTTTGGCATGACGATCGTGACGTACGCGAATCCGCTCGAGTTCAAGACGATCAGCGATATTGTCCGAGAAGAAAAGTGCACGCTCATGGTCGGCACGCCCGCGTTCTTCTGGGGCTATCTGCAAAAGTCCGAGCCGGGCGACTTCAAGACCGTGCGCATTATGCTGACGGGCGCCGACAAGTGCCCCGACGCGCTGCGCAAAGGGTTCCAGGAAAAGCACAATATTATGCTCCTCGAAGCGTATGGCGCGACGGAAACGTCTCCGGGCATCACCGTCAACACGCACAAGAACAATCGTCCCGGTAGCGTGGGCCGGCCGCTGCCCGGAGTGCAGGTGCGCGTCGAGAACTACGAGACGGGCGAGGCGTGCAAGACGGGCGAGATCGGAAAGATCCTGACGAAGGGCGACAACGTGATGAAGGGATATTTTGACGACTTCGAGCAGACCTCGCTCGCCATTCGCCACGGCTGGTATGACACGGGCGATATGGGATGGATGGACGAGGACGGCTACCTGTGGCACGTCGGTCGCCTGAAACGCTTCCTGAAGATCGGCGGCGAAATGGTATCGCTCGTCAAGGTTGAGGATGTGCTCGAGAAGCTTCTTCCGGACGGTGCATCGTGCTGCGTGGTCGAAGTGCCCGACCACCTGAAAGGCGCGAAGATCGTCGCCGCGGTGACGACAGCGATCGACGAGAAGGAAACGATCCGCAAGATGTCCGACAAACTCCCCAACATCGCGCTACCGAAGCAATTCGTACAGGTCGAAGAGCTCCCGAAAATGGGGAGCGGAAAGATCGATTTCCGCAAGGTGACCGATATCGTCCGCGAGATCGTCCAGAAAAAGCGTTGAGCCCAATGGCCGACGCATCCGTCACGCAGGTGCCATGACCCACGCAGAATCCGTCGTCGTTCTCGATTTCGGTTCACAGTATACGCAGCTGATCGCTCGCCGCGTCCGGGAGCTCGGAGTCTTCTCCGAGCTCCATCCGTTCAATACGCCGCTGGAGAAGCTCCGCGCGCTGAGACCTTCTGCGATCATCCTGTCGGGCGGGCCGTCGAGCGTCTACGAGAGCGACGCCCCGAAGCCCGACCCCGGTATCTTCGACCTCGGCGTTCCGATCCTCGGAATCTGCTACGGACTTCAACTCATCGCCGACCAGATGGGAGGCAAGGTGGACCCGTCTGCCCGTCGGGAATATGGCCAGGCGACGCTCGAGATCGACCGGAACGATGACCTTTTCGCAGGTGTCGACCGCAGGACCGATGTGTGGATGAGCCACGGCGACGCGCTCAGCCAGCTACCGGAAGGATTCGAACCTATCGCACACTCTGGCAATTCGCCGATCTGCGCCATACGCGACGTTCGGCGCAAGATCTATGGCGTGCAGTTCCATCCGGAAGTCGTGCATACGCCGCAAGGTCGCACGATCCTGGGAAATTTTCTGACGCAGGTGGCCGGACTCAAGGCGGATTGGACGCCGTCGTCATTCATCGATACTGCGGTGCGGGAGATCCGCTCGCGCGTCGGTACATCGCACGTGCTGTGCGCGTTGTCCGGCGGTGTCGATTCGTCGGTCCTGGCGGTGTTGCTTCACAAGGCCCTCGGCGATCAGCTTGTGTGCATTCATATCAATAACGGCCTGATGCGGAAGAACGAGAGCGAGGACGTCGTACGGACGTTCCGCGACCGTTTCTCGATCGACCTGCGGTATGTGGATGCGTCGGGCACGTTCCTGACGCGGCTGGCAGGAGTGACCGACCCCGAACAAAAGCGCAAGATCATCGGCAAGACGTTCATCGATGTGTTCGACGTCGAGGCAAAGAAGCTCCCGGGTGATGTGCGGTTCCTCGCGCAGGGCACGCTCTATCCGGATGTCATCGAATCGGTCTCGTTCAAAGGTCCATCGGTCACGATCAAGACGCATCACAACGTCGGTGGCCTGCCCAAGGACATGAAATTCGAGCTCATCGAACCATTCCGTGAGCTCTTCAAGGACGAGGTCCGTGCGATCGGACGGATCCTGGGTTTGCCCGAGTTGCTGATCGGACGACATCCATTCCCGGGGCCAGGACTTGCCGTGCGGGTCCTTGGTGAGGTGACGAAGGAGCGGGCGGATCTTCTGCGTGAGGCCGACCACCTGTTCATTCAAGAGCTGCATGCGTCGGGGCTGTACGACAGCATCTGGCAGGCCTTTGCCGTCCTGCTGCCGGTGCAATCCGTCGGCGTGATGGGTGACGGAAGGACGTACGAGGCGGTGTGTGCCCTGCGCGCTGTTACGAGCGTTGATGGGATGACGGCCGACTGGGCCAGGATACCGCCGGACGTCCTTGCTCGGGCTTCGGGCCGCATCACGAACGAACTGCGCGGCATCAACCGCGTCGTGTACGACATCAGCTCCAAGCCTCCCGCGACGATCGAGTGGGAGTAGGAAGTAGCGCATTCACATCCGGAGGGGAGACTGTCCGGGCGCCAGGAGCGGCCCGGATCTGACCATTCATGATCGAACTACGCAACGTTTCAAAGACCTTCGGCTCATTCACGGCGGTCGATGATCTGTCGATGACCATCCCGGGGGGCGAGCTCTTCGGCTTTCTGGGCCCGAACGGGGCCGGGAAGACGACAACGATCAAGATGATCGCGGGACTGTTTGCCCCGTCCGCAGGTACCGTCCGCGTGAACGGATTCGACATCGTCGCCTCGCCCATGGAGGCGAAGGCCACGATCGCGTACATCCCTGACCAACCATTCTTGTATGACAAGCTCACCGGGCGGGAATTCCTCTACTTCGTCGGGGGCCTCTATCGTCTCGAGAAGGAGCAGGTACATCGCCGGGTCGCAGAGCTGATCGAGCGGTTCGAGATCGGCCAGTGGATCGACAAGAAGGCAGAGGACTATTCGCAGGGCATGCGCCAGCGGATCTCGATCGCCGCAGGTATGATCCACGACCCCAAGACGATCATCATCGATGAGCCGATGGTGGGCCTCGACCCGCGGTCGGCGAAGATCGTTCGTGAGACGCTCCGGTACCAGGCCAACCACGGCGTTTCGATCCTCATGTCGACACATAGCCTCACAATGGCCGAAGAGCTTTGCGACCGGATCGGCATCATCCACAAAGGACGGCTTGTCTACTGTGACACGCGCGACGCCGTGCGCGCCTTCGAAGCCAGCCTCGACGGCAGCCTCGAGTCGGTGTTCCTTGAGCTGACGCGATGAGGTTGTTCCTTCACATCCTCTCGTACAAGATCCGGGCGGTCTTCAACGCAACGTTCGATCTTCAGGCCGTGCCGATCATCCGCGGCCTGGGTTCGCTCGTGGTGTTCGGGGCGTTCGCGTATGGCGCATTCGCATTCGGCCACAATGTGACGGCCTATGTGCTGGGGGAGACCCGGACGGGCCTCTACCTGTACCATCGTTTCATCTCGATGATGCTCTTCGTCTTCTTCATGGCCGTGAACATGGGGAACATCATCGTCTCCTACTCCACGCTCTACCGATCGGCCGAAGTGTCCTTCTTCATGACCAAGCCGATCCCGCACGCGACGGTCTTCTTCCACAAGTTCCTCGACAATTTCTTCTACTCGTCCACGACTCTCTTCCTCGTCGCATTCGCCGTCATCCTTGGCTACGGGACCTACTTTGGCCATCCGTGGTATTTCTACGGCGGGACGCTCGTGTTCGTGATCATTCCCTTCATGTTCCTTGCTGCGCTCATTGCCGTCATCGTGCTCATGGGGATCATGCGGCTTGCGGGACGCTTCGGGTTCCGGACGGTCATGGGGGGATTGTTCACGGTCTATTTCGGGTTCATCGTGCTCTTCTTCCGGTCGTCCAATCCGGTGCGGTTGATCGAGCGCGTGAACCGGTTCTACCCGAACGTCGATGGCTATCTTTCTCAGTTGGACCCGGGATTCCTGTCGTATCTCCCGAGCCATTGGGTGGCCGAGTACCTCTTCTTCATGGCTCGTGGCGAGGTCAGCCGCGCATTCGCCAGCGCCGGGTTGTTGTTGAGCGCGACGCTTGCGCTGTTCGGCCTCGTCATGATCGTGGCCGTACGGTACTACTACCGTTCATGGCTCGTCAGCCTTGCCATCCAGGCCTCGGGCGCCGCGCCGTACGATCCGTCGAAGCTTGCGTTCATCGACCTCCGGGCCAGCGGGTGGCTGCGGGGGAAGCTCGAAGCGCTGCTCAAGAAAGAGTATCTGACGTTCGTGCGCGAACCAAGCCAGATGATCCACCTTGTCGTGATGGTCGTCCTGACCGGGCTGTTCGTGCTCAGCGTCGGCAACCTGAACCTCCGCGTCCGAGTGACAGAGATCCAGCTTGTCACGTACCTCGTCTTGTACGCGTTCGGCGGATTCCTGGTGAGCTCCGTAGCGCTTCGGTTCGTGTTCCCATCGATCAGCCTGGAGGGAAGAGCCTTCTGGGTGCTCCGCAGTGCACCGGTCCGGCCGGAATATCTCGTTGCGCTCAAATTTGTCCTGGGGTTCATCGTGGTGTTCGGCCTTTCGCTTGTCGTTTCGCTTGCCTCAAACCTGCCGTTCGCGCGGTTTTCGGGCCGCATCTCGATCCTACCATGGTTCGGAGCCTTCAGCGCCTTCTGGATGTCGGCGGCGGTGGTCGCGCTGAACCTGGGATTGGGAGGATTTTTCGCGCTGTATACGGAGCGGAACCCGATCAGGATCGCGTCGACGCAAGGTGCGACGCTGACATTCCTTGCGACCATCGTCTTCCTGTTCGCTTTGGTCGTCATCATCCTGTATCCGTTGTCGCGCTACTTCGAATTCTTGTTCATCTTTCGGCCGTTCGAGAGGAGCCTCGTCGTGCTTCCGGGCACGATCTTCGGCATGCTTTCGGCTGCGGTCGTTGGTGTGTCGGCGGCTGTTGCAGTGTATTCAGTCCGGCGCGACCTCTGATTGACCTTCACCGCACCGCCTCCTATCTTGAAACCACATGGATGATCTTCAACGACACGGTGCCTTTGAGCGGGCTCGGGCGTTTGCAGCTGACGGAAAGTGGCTGCACGCGATCCAGGTCTATCGTTCGATCCTGGACGACGTGCCCGATTCGGACGAGGCCGCGGTCGAACTTGGATCAGCGTATGCGGCGCTTGGGCAGCTCGATGCGGCAGAACGCCTTCTGAGTGAGCGCGCCAGCGCGTCGGTGAATCCCGAGCCGTTCCTCTTCATCCTGGGGACGATCCTCTTCAGGGCGGGCCGGTCAGTTGACGCGCAGCGACATTTTCTCCGGGTGTTGCGGGTCGAACGGAAACTGGAACGGCACGTGCGGGCCCGGCTGCACTATTTCCTGGGAGCCATCTACGCGGATGAGAAGAAATGGAGCGTGGCTGACCATCACCTCCGGACGGTCCAGAGCATCGAACCGAATTTCCCTCGCTTGCACGAATCGCTCGCGGAAGTGCTGCTGCACCGCGGCAGGCTGGACGACGCCGAGGCCGAGCTCGCAGCAGCCCTGAACGAAGAGCCCTTGAGCTGGATGGCGCACTATCTCCGCGGTCTGCTTGCGACGCGGCGACGGCAGTGGGAGGAAGCGTTCACCTCGTTCACACAAGCGGTCGACATCGACCCGAAGAACGCTCGCGGGTGGCACAAATGCGGCGAGGCGTTGCTGGCGCTGCAACGTCTGAACGAATCGGAACAGTATCTGCGCAAAGCACTCGAACTGAACCCTTCGATGATCGACGCGGTCGTGGAATTCGGATACCTGGCCCTCCAGCGCGGCGATCGCGAAGCAGCTGAAGAATTGTTTGAGCGCGCCCTTGAGATGGACCCGGCCCACCGACGCGCGCAGGCGGCCGTCCGGACCGTCACCCGCACGTCCGCTCGGAGGGATGCATGATCCGCACGCTCGCGATCGTGGCGCTCCTCTTCGCGGCGTTGCTTCCGGCGACGGCGCAACTGAGTGCGGACAGTACGACGTTCGACCCGGACGGTGAACGTGTCTTCGTTCAGGCCATGCGCTCGTTCCAATCGGGATCATCCGATTCGGCCAGTATTCAGTTCCAGGAATATCTTCGACGGTTTCCCCGCGGTCATCGCTGGACGGGGGCATCGATCATGCTGGCGAAGGTTTGGTACGAGACGGGCCGGATGCGTGAATCGATCCGTCTGTTGAAGGACCTGCTCGACATTGCCCCGCAGACGCTCTATCGGTACGACGCCCGGTATACCATCGGACTCAACTACTTCCGGATGTCGCGGTATGAGGATGCTGCGGCCGAATTCCTTGCGGTGCGAGAAGAAACAACGGACAGCTTGTTGATCGCCAGGTCCGAGCGGTTGCTTGAGCTGCTTGCCTCCGAGCACCTGACGGCCACACAGATCGACGGTCTGCAGGCCGAGGCGCGCGATAGTACTGTTGTGGCGTTGCTCTCGCTGCATGCGGCCGAAGTCCTCCAGCGCAACGGCGATACGAGGCGCGCGATCGAGGTGCTTCGAGGGATGTCGGCAATGCCTCGCTGGCGCCCGTACGTTCCCGAAGCCATGCAGCTGCTCGAACGGCTTGAACAGGGGAGGACGTTGAAAATCGGCGCCGTGCTGCCGCTTATGCTCAAGTCACAGCGTCCCGGTGTCCGGGAAGCAGGTGTGGAGTTTCTGAACGGCATGTCGGTGGCGGTCGAGCAATTCAACCGACGCTCCATCACAAAAGTGGCACTGGAGATCCGCGACACCGAACGGGATCCTTCGGCGGCGACACGCGCGGTCTCCGAGCTGGCCGATGATGCATCGGTCATCGCGGTCCTCGGTCCGGTCTCGAGCAACGAAGCGTTCGCGGCGGCAGGTGTGGCCCAGGCTAAAGGTCTGCCTCTCTTGACACCGACGGCGACCTCGAATGGCATCGCTGCGGTCGGCGAGAACATCTTCCAGGCGAATCCCGACTACGACACACGTGGACGTGCCATGGCTGCATTCGCGTGGGAGCAATTGGGTGCGCGGACCTTCGGCGTCCTTGCACCCACGGACGCGGTCGGCAAGCTCGTCGCTGATGGTTTCATCGACGAGGTGCGGCGACTCCAGGGCGATCTTGTCAGCGTGCAGTGGTACTACTCCGGGTCGACGGACCTACGGTCGCAGTTGGAAGAGATGCGTGTTGTCGCGCTCAAGCGGAAGGAAGTACCATACGTCGATTTCACCTCGGGGATCAAGCACGCCCAGGTCAATGCGATGATCATGGCGGGGGCGGATCAGCATATTGTCGATTCGCTCATGGAAACAGGGGGGACGATGTCGGTCGATTCGTTGCTCGGGCCGAACGGTCGCCAGCTGGCCGACTCGCTCCTGCTTCCGACGAAGTTGCCGGTGATCAAGTATGACAGTCTTGGCATTGCCGTCGATAGCATCCACGCGATCTTCGTCCCGATCGCGTCGTCCGAAGAGATCGGAGTGGTCAGTTCGCAGTTGAGTCTCTTTAACTTCCGGACCGCGATCCTCGGAACTGCTGACTGGAATGATCCAGCAGAACTGGACCGCAACCGGCGGTATACGAATGGGACCTACTTCAGCGTCGACGCACTGCCCGCACAGCAGGACAGGGCGTATCGGGCCTTCGAGACCGCCTACCAGGCGGTGTCGCAGCGACCGCCGACTGTGAACGCATTGTTCGGATACGATGCGGCCCGGATCGTCCTCGAAGCCGTCTCGCGTGGCGCGACGTTGCGGCCGGAAATTGCCGAGGCGTTGACGACGGTGAAAGCGTTCAAGGGGCTGCACGGGACGGTCTCGTTCCTCCCGAATCGGGTCAACGGCGCCATGACCCTCCTTCGGTATCTGAATGGTTCCATCACGAAGGTCGGGGAGATCGATCTGACGGCGCTTGTTCCAGAGGCGCCAGGCGCTCCTACCGGATCAGAGCAGCCGTAGGACGCACGCCAGGCATTGCTGCCGAGCTTCACGCATTCGCATTCCACGCTGAGGGGGTTTGTATGTCTCACCGCACGACGATCAAGTCGTGGCCGGCATCGGAACGGCCGCGCGAACAGCTCTTCGCGAAGGGGGCCGGAGCGTTAACTGACGCCACGCTCTTAGCTATCATGCTTCGAAGCGGGACCCGCGGGCGATCTGCTGTCGACCAGGCACGCCAGCTCCTGGCGGACGCCGGAGGACTTCCGGGCCTTGCCTCCTGGAGCCCTGCGGAGCTTGAACGACAATTGCCGGGTTCGGCGAAGGTCGCGACCCTTCTGGCACTCTTTGAGCTCGCCCGGCGAGTGGCCGCGGGAAATACATCTGAGCGTCGCTACATCCGAACGCCAGATGATGTTGCGGCACGATTCGGTCCGATGCTTCGTGATCTGCGTCATGAGGAATTCTGGGCCGTCCTGCTCAATTCTGCCAATGCGGTGCAGGCTGAGGTTCGGATATCGGTCGGCACCCTCAACGCATCTCTCGCGCATCCGCGCGAGTGTTTCGCCGAGGCAGTGCAACGAAGGGCGGCCAGCGTGGTCTTTGTGCACAATCACCCGAGCGGCAACCCCGAGCCGTCGACGGAAGACCTGGCCCTGACACGACAATTGAGCGAATCGGGACGTATCCTCGGCATCCCGGTGCATGATCATGTCATCATCGCGGGTGGAGGGCACACGAGTCTGGCGGAAAGGGGGTCGATATGAGCGGATCTGCGTCGGCAGGTACCTTGCTGGAGGCGGATCGATGAAAATGCCGTCAGACGGCAGCGATACCCGAATCCTGCGCGTTGGACCAAGAATTGCGGAAGCGCTTGACATTACGGGTGGTTGTGTGTATTTTTTTCTTTAGAAACAGTTGATAAACGCGTTCGCGCACAGGAGATCACCAACATGAAAAAGCTTTCCACGCTGGCCGTCGTCGGTATGCTGTTCGCGTCCACGCTTGTGGGTTGCAGCAACAACCCCTCAGCGGAGGAGCTGAAGCAGCTCGAAGACCTGAAGGCAGAGGTGTCTTCGTTGGAAAAGCAGATCCAGACCCGCGAGTCAGAGAAGCAGGCTCTGCTGAAAGCCATCGCTGAGAAGGATGCACAGCTGGCGCAATGCACGAAGGACAAGGAAGCCCTCAAGGCCCGCACCGGTAAATGATCGAAAGGAAATGAACCTCATGACCACGCTGACACGGACCTTGACCGTCGTCTTCCTGCTCGCCGCCCTGATGGTGGGTTTGACAGCGCAGGAGATGACGAAGGACGAATGGCAGAAGCAGATCACCGAGCTGACCGCCAAGCGGAACGACCTCAAGAACCGCCTCGCGACGCTCGACAATGAAGTGAACGGACTGAAGAAGCAAGACGCCGACAAAGCGGCGGCCGTGAAGGCGTGCCAGGATGAACTGGCAGCGCTTATCGGCGCCGAAGAGGCACCGTTCGTGGCGTCGCTCGACAAGATCGATGCACAGCTGAACGAACTGTCCCGCCTGTCGAACCAGGACCTGTTCGCCCGTCGCGCCGAGTTGGATGCTGTTCAGAAGGCCATCGATGCGGCGAAGGCGAATCGCCTTGCGGTATTGCCCAAATATGCCAGCCGCTTGGCCGACCAGCAGAGCCGTCTCGACGCCCTGAAGCGGACACTGCAGCAGATCATCGAATCCGGCCAGGCGATGCAGACATACACGGTCGGGACGTGGGCGAAGGATCGCGACTGCTTGTGGAACATCGCGAAGAAGCCGAAGGTGTACGACAACGCGTTCTTGTGGCCGAAGATCTGGCAGGGGAACCGCGATCAGATCAAGAATCCCGACGTCATCAAGCAGGGCCAGAAGCTGAAGATCCCGGCCAAGGCCGATCTGACGAAGGAAGAGAAGTCCGCCTTGAAGTCCTACTGGAACAAGAAGCAGGCGGCAGCTCCGGCAGCTCCGGCGAAGTGACCAGCATCGTCTGCCAGGCGCGCGGTTGACTCAAGACATTCCGACGAACGCCCTCACAGCACACGACGTGTGCGGAGGGCGTTCTGTCTTTTTCTGACCCCACTCGTCTACAAAGGCTCTCGCCACCATTGATCGAAAAGAAGCTTCAGCTGTCCGGCGTTGACCCGGTCCAGCTCCTCGGGTACAACGACGCCCACCTTCAGCTCATCGAAGAACACTTCGACGCCACTGTCGCCGTCCGCGGCGACAACGTGCTGGTCCGCGGGTCGTTGCAGGACGTGACCAAGATCGAGAAGATCTTCAAAGAGCTCATCTTCATCCTCACGAAGAACGGCGGACTCGGTCCGAACGACGTGGAGACGGTCATCGACCTGGTGACTGTCAACGGAACGTCGCCGGCCCTGCCACCGGAGGCGACGGCCACGGATGACGGCGAGCATGCCGTCCTGTTCACGCGGGTCGGGATCATCAAGGCCCGCACACCGGGCCAGAAAGTGTATCTGCAGGCGGCGCGCAAGAGCGACATCGTTTTCGGGATCGGACCTGCGGGGACGGGCAAGACCTATCTTGCCGTTGCCATGGCAGTCGCCGCGCTGAAGAACCGGGACGTAACGAAGATCGTGCTGGCGCGTCCGGCCGTCGAAGCGGGCGAGAGCCTGGGATTTCTGCCCGGCGATTTTCGAGAGAAGATCGACCCGTATCTCCGGCCGCTCTACGACGCTCTCGACGACATGCTCTCGGCCGAGCGGCTACGCAGCTATCTCGAAAAGCGCATCATCGAGATCGTGCCGCTGGCCTATATGCGTGGACGTACGCTGCACAACTCGTTCGTGATCCTCGACGAAGCGCAGAATGCGACGGCCGTGCAAATGAAGATGTTCTTGACGCGGCTTGGCACCCATTCGCGGGCCATCATCACGGGGGACGTCTCGCAGATCGACCTGCCCGCTAAGACCACTTCGGGCCTGGTGCAGATCCAGGACGTGCTGAAGCAGGTGCAGGGGATCTCGTTCGTCTACTTCGATCGGAATGACGTGGTCCGCCACCGGCTCGTGAAAGACATCATCGACGCCTACGAGCGGTTCAACGGAACGTCGGGCAACGGGGCGGGAGAACAGCCTACGAAGAGCGGCCCCGGCGCTTGACGGTATCCCAGATGCGGTCCATCTCCGCCAGCCCTGCCTCCTCGGGGGTTCGGCCGGCCTTCGCCAGCTCTTCTTCCACGGCCCGGAAACGGGCCGTGAATTTTTCGGTGGCCTTCCGAAGCGCCTCTTCGGAGTGAATATGAAGGAAGCGCGCGTAGTTCACGAGCGCAAAGAGGAGATCGCCGTATTCCTCTTCCGTGTGTGCCGCATCACCTGAGGCGCCGGCCTCGTGAAGTTCCCGCATCTCCTCCTCGACCTTCTTCCACACATCTTCACGGTCCGTCCAGTCGAACCCTACCTTGGCCACCTTGTCCTGAAGTCGTTGCGCTCTCAGCAGGGCGGGTAGGGCATGTGGAAGCCCGTCGGTGACTGACTCCCGCCCCTCGGTCAGCTTGGTCCGCTCCCAGTTCTTCTTGACCTCTTCGGCATTCTCGAAGATGCGGTCGCCGAACACATGCGGGTGTCGGCGGACCAGTTTCTCCCTGTTTCGCTTGAGGACCTCTACGAGTGAAAAGGTCCCCGTCTCTTCGGCGATGACACTGTGGAGTGTGACGTGCAGCAGCAGATCGCCGAGTTCGTCGCGGAGGAGAGGGAGTTGGTCATGATCAATCGCTTCGGCCGCCTCGTACGCTTCTTCGAGAAGGTGATATTTGAGCGACTGGTGCGTCTGCTCACGGTCCCAAGGACATTCGAGCCGCAGTCGGCGCACGACAGCAACATACTCGGCAAATTCGAGAAGGAGCGGGTCGGAAGAGGCGGTCATGGGAGCCCTGACATGGTCTGATCGGCACAACTTGGAGAGAAATCCCAAGGTATCCAAACGGTTGAATTTGAAGCGGTTGAATAGTACATTTCAATCAGATTGAGAGGATGATGGCCACCTTCTTGCATCTTCCTTCTCACTTCCAGCTTGTCTTGGGGCTGTAGCTCAGTTTGGGAGAGCGCCTCGTTCGCAACGAGGAGGTCGTCGGTTCGATCCCGATCAGCTCCACAGCGTTCCGGCCGGTCGTCCTAGTGCGGGACGGTGTCGGATCGCGCATTCGTAGCGTTTTTTCACTCCTGGAATATCGTTGAGGAGCACCCTGATCTTGCCCGCAGTGGCTGTAGAGGTCAAGTCCCGTGCAACGGGCCGTTGCCTAACCCCGTCAGGTCCGGAAGGAAGCAGCGGTCGGCGAACTGGCCGGTGTGACACGGACCAGCTTGACCTCTTTTTATTTATGTCCCTGATCGTTCAAGCCGTGGCCCTTCTCGCAGGGTTAGCGGCATCCCGCGCTCATCGGTCGCCTCGATCGGCGACGCCGCGCGATCCATCCATCCACCCCAACGTCCGCCACGCCGCCGATTCGGCCGGCCTGGTGGTGTCCGATCGGCACAGAAGGCCTTCAAACCGACTGTTCTCCCGCCCCTGGTCTCTCTCCAGCGCAGGGAGTCTTCCGCGCCGCTCCGGTCATCGCTCATCGATCCTGATCACCGGCCAGAGGCCTACAGGACCCATCAGGCACGATTCGTCGTGTCAACCGCGGACGACCCCCATGTATGCGCAAAGAGATCATCATTAGTTCAACCGCCAACGAACATCGCATCGCCATCACTGAAGATGGCCGGCTTGCGGAACTGTTCGTCGAATCACCTGAAAAAGAACGCAACGTCGGAGACGTCTATCTCGGTCGCGTCGCCAAGGTCATGCCCGGCATTCGGGCCGCCTTCGTCGACATCGGGATGTCCCAGGACGCGTTCCTCCATTTCTCCGACATCGGCTCGCTCGACGATTTCAGCGCCATGTTCGATGAGGAAGACGACGAGGAGGAGGAAGGCTCCCCCAAGCCCGAAGCTCCCGCTCAGGCTCCCGGAAACGGAGCTCCACCGGCCGACCCGCAGCGTCGGCGCGAGGAACGCCAGCCCGAAGTGAATTTGCAGAAGGGCCAAGAGATCCTCGTCCAGATCACGAAGGAGGCTCAAGGCAAGAAGGGTGTCAGGGTCCGGTCTGCCATTTCGTTGCCCGGCCGCTTCCTGGTGCTGATCCCGTTCGACGGCAAAGTCGGCGTGTCGAAAAAGCTTGCAAACTTCAAGGAGAAGCGCCGCCTTCGCAAGACCGTGCGGTCGATGCTGCCGAAGGGCTTTGGTGCGATCATCCGAACAGTCGCCGAAGGAAAGCCGGACGAACTGCTGAAGCAGGACCTCGACAATCTCTTCCGACAATGGGAGAACATCGAGAAGGGCGTGAAGGGCTCGAAGGCCCCGGCCCTCGTCTACAAGGATATGGACACGACATCAAGCGTCATCCGCGACCTGTTCCAGGAGGCCGTCGAGCGCATCGTCGTGGACGACAAGAAGTTGTTCAAAGAGGTCAAGGCGTATGTGCAATCGTCGTCGCCCGACATGGCGGAGCGGATCGAGCTGTACCGCGACCGCGAGCCGATCTTTGACCGTTTTGGCATCGAGAAAGAGTTCCAGTCGCTGTTCGGCAAGAAGGTCTGGCTGAAGAGCGGCGGCTACCTCTTCATCGAGAAGACCGAGGCAATGACGGTGGTCGACGTAAACAGCGGCCGGTACGCGGCGAAGCGTGAACAGGAGTTGAACTCGCTCCGCACAGACCTGGAGGCCGCGCGTGAGATCTGTCGCCAGCTACGGCTGCGCGACATCGGCGGGCTGATCGTCGTAGACTTCATCGACCTCGAAGACGAGAAGAACAAGAAGAAGGTCTACGACGAGATGAAGAAGGAGATGAAGCGGGACCGGGCGAAGATCACCGTCCTGCCGATGACCGAATTCTGTATCGTCCAGATCACGCGGCAGCGGATCCGCCAGACCGTCCAGATGAGCTTCAGCGAGGCGTGTCCGACGTGCGCTGGAAGCGGCCTCGTCCAGTCGAAGAACACGACCCTCAATCAGATCGAGCGGTGGATCAAGCGGTATTCAACCGACCGGAAGGGGTGGCGCGTCGAACTGCGGGTCAACCCGACCATCGCAGAACCGTTGACGCGAGGCTCGTGGAGCCGTATTCGCAAGCTTGAGTTGCAGAACCGGGTTCTCGTGAAGATCGTGTCCGACCCGAACATCACGTCGGATGATTTCAAGTTCTTCTCGCCAAAGCTCGGTCGCGAGATCACCCAGGACTATCAATCCTGACCAGGAGTACCATCATGAAATTCTTCATCGATACGGCGAACGTGGCCGAGATACGAGAGGCGGCCTCACTCGGCGTCCTCGACGGTGTGACGACCAACCCGAGTCTCGTGGCCAAGGAGGGAAAGGACTTCCGGGCGCTTCTCGACGAGATCTGTGCGATCGTTGACGGTCCCATCAGTGCCGAAGTGGTCTCGACGGAGCTTGACGGGATCCTGAAGGAAGGGCGCGAGCTGGCCAAGATCCACAAGAACATTGTCGTCAAGGTTCCCCTCATCAAGGATGGTCTCCGGGCGACCAAGGTCTTTTCGCAGGAAGGCATTCGGACCAACGTGACGCTCTGCTTCTCGCCCAACCAGGCCCTGATGGCTGCGAAGGCGGGGGCGACCTACATCAGCCCCTTCATCGGACGACTGGACGATATCAGTCAGTCGGGGATGGACCTGATCCAGCAGATCGTGACGATCTATCGCAACTACGGCTTCCCGACGCAGGTCCTGGTCGCCAGTGTTCGCCACCCGATGCATGTGGTCGAAGCGGCCATGGTCGGAGCCGACGTATGCACGATCCCGTTCAAGGTGATCGAACAGCTCATCCAACATCCGCTCACGACCAGCGGCCTCGAGAAATTCCTGGCCGACTGGAACAAACGAAAAGCGTAGTCCCATGAAACGCACGGCCTTCAACGCCATTCACAAGGCCCTCGGGGCCAAGATGGTGGAGTTCGGGGGGTTCGAGATGCCCGTGCAGTACCGCGGCATCATGGAAGAGCACGCAGCCGTTCGGAACGGCGTCGGCGTATTCGATGTCTCGCATATGGGTGAATTCGAGGTGCGTGGGCCGGGAGCGCTGGCCTTTCTCCAACGCGTGACGGTGAACGACGTTTCCAAGCTTGCGGACGGGAAAGTGCAGTATTCCGCCATGCCGAATGCTGCAGGGGGCATCGTCGACGACCTGCTCGTGTATCACTGCGGCGATCGGTACATGCTGGTCGTGAACGCGGCGAACATCGACAAGGACTTCGCGTGGCTTCAGCGTCATGTCACGCCGGATGTCGAGGTGCGCGACATCAGCGACAGTCTCTCGCTGATCGCCGTCCAGGGTCCGAAGTCCCGCGAGACGCTTCAACCGCTGACCGATGTCCCTCTTGCGGACATCCCGTACTATCATTTTCGCCGCGGCTCGATCGCCGGTCACGAAGCCGTGATCTCACGGACGGGTTATACTGGTGAGCTAGGCTACGAGCTGTATATCGAATCCTCCGTCGATGCCGGCAAAGCGGTGTGGGACGCCGTCTTCGCATCCGGTGCGAAGCACGGCATTCAGCCGATCGGACTCGGCGCGCGCGACACGCTCCGCCTCGAGATGGGTTTCTGCCTCTATGGCAACGATATCGACGATACGACCACCACGTTGCAGGCGGGACTGGGGTGGATCACGAAGCTGGCGAAAGGGGACTTCGTCGGCCGCGCGGTGATCGAGGCAGAGAAGTCGGGGGGTGTACCCCGCCGACTGGTCGGCCTGACGCTCCCGGAGAAGAACATCGCCCGGCACGGCTACCCGATCATGGATGGAGGCGCCGAGGTCGGCGTCATTACGAGCGGCACCTATTCGCCCACGCTGCAACGCTCGATCGCGATGGGGTATGTCCCCCCGGCGAAGAGCTCTCCTGGAACGATCGTGTCGGTGAGAATCCGCGGCAATGCCATCCCGGCGACGGTGACGCCACTGCCGTTCGTCCCGGGCACCGCCACGGCCTAGCGACGTGGGCGGGGTCAGGAGCGTGCGCTATCGGAGCGAATCGATCGGGATGGAACCATTGATGGATCTGGAGAGAGTATGCGCATCGATGTAAGCTTCAACGCGGGTCAACTTGATGAGCTCCAACTGCGCGACCGGAATATCGTCGTCATTGATGTGCTGCGTGCAAGCACGACAGTCGCGATGGCGTTGGCGAACGGCGCTCGCGAGATCATCCCCGTCTCGACGATCGAATCGGCCGTGAAGATCTCGGGGAGCTTGTTCGGTGAGGTGACGCTTCGCGGGGGTGAGCGGAACGGGAAGATCATCGAAGGCTTCAACCTGGGAAATTCACCGGCAGAGTATGCCGATGCGTCGGTCCGCGGGAAATCGATCATCTTCTGCACAACGAACGGCTCGGTTGCGATGGCGAAGAGCCGTTATGCGAGACGCCTCCTCGTCGGATCGTTCGTCAATATGTCCGCCGTCGTCGACGCCATGCTCGAAGATGGAGGGGACTATCTGCTGCTTTGCGCCGGAAAGTCCAACGGCCTTCGAAGCTTCAGTCTGGAAGATGCGGTATGTGCCGGCATGATGATCCAGCGGCTCTCCGCGGCGAAACGTGTGCCGGTGGACCTGACGGATTCTTCGCGGGCAGCGCTCACATTGTACAAGGGGCTGGGTCGTTCGCTTCTGAAGCTCCTGAAGCTCAGCGACCATGGACAGTATCTGACAGAGATCGGTTACGCCAGCGACCTCAAGCTCTGTGCGGCCGTCGATTCTGTTCCCGTCGTGCCCGTTCAACAGGGCACTGTTATCAAACTGCGCAAGCCCGACGATCGACCGTCGGGCTCGGACACCGAGGCCGAACCGGCCGAGAATGCCTGATCATGGACGACCTGCGCCAAGAGCCGCCTTCGACGCCGTCCCGTTCGTCGAGAACGAAACCGCAATCGCCGCGGCACCGTCGGCAATTGTTCGGGTTCGCGGGCATGGTCTTGTCCATCATGCTCTTGCTTAGCCTCGTCTCGTATTCCTCGTCCGACCAGGCGAGCGGCGAGCTCGCGGTCTGGGACCTGTGGAAGGTCTTCACGAACGACGAGGCCGTCGCCGCCAAGGCCCAATCGACGCAGAATTGGCTCGGACTGCTCGGAGCGATGCTGGCCAACTGGTGGATCAACTCGACCATCGGCTATGCCGTCCTCGTCGTGCCCCTCCTCGCGTTTGCCTGGTCGCTGCACGTTGTGATCCCGCGTGACACCAGGCGTCTGATCATCATCACCTCGTACACCCTCGGCCTTGCATTGCTGTTCGCCGCATTCGCCGGAACGGTGAAATATCTCGACGATACGCTCCCGCTGGAATGGAGCGGCGTGGTAGGTCATTTCGTCTCTCATGTGTCTATCCAGGTCGTCGGCCTTGTCGGCACATTCGTTGCGCTCAGCGCCGTTACGATCACAGTCCTCATCCTCATGCTGGATCTCGACCTCCGATTGCTCTTCCGGCGACTCCAGCTGGCGTTGGAGAAGGGTGGAGATACGATCAGCGTGCAATGGGACGCCCTGCAATCGAAGCGCGCGGCAGCCGGCACCGAGCGGTCCGTCGAGATCAAGCGACCGGACGCGGAAGTGGCCACACCAAAGCCCACGCCCGTAGTGCCTGAGCGCGCCAAACTCCCAACGCCGCCGCCGAAGCCCACCCCCACCGTTCCTCCAGTCGCGTCGGTCACGCCGGTGCCACTCCCGTCAGGATCGGACGACCTGCGCCTCGATATTCAAGACCGCGTCCAGGAGGAAGAAGTGAATCTGGACGACGAGCAGCCCCAGGCCGACGCCGAAGAAGAGATCGACTATGTGTTCCCGTCCGTGGAACTGCTCGACAGTCACCGGGCGAGCGAAGAAGTGGATGAGCAAGAACTCAAGGGGAACGCCGAATTGCTTCGCGCGAAGCTGGCCGATTTTGGCGTCGAGATCGAGAGCGTTTCGGTCACGCCTGGCCCGGTGGTAACGCTCTACGAACTTGTGCCCGCCACCGGCGTGAAGATCAGCCGGATCGAAAGTTTGCAGGACGATATAGCTCTTGCGTTGAAGGCCCGCGGCATCCGGATCATCGCTCCGATTCCCGGAAAGGGGACGGTCGGCGTCGAGATCCCGAATCATCATCCGGCGCTCGTGACGATCCGCAGCGTCCTCAACTCGGCGAAGTTTCGGGATGCTAAGGCGGCCCTTCCGGTCGCGTTGGGCAAGACCATCTCGGGCGAGGTCTACGTGGACGACCTGGCCAAGATGCCGCACCTGCTCATTGCCGGAGCGACCGGTTCCGGAAAGAGCGTCGGCGTCAACACCATCATGGCCAGTCTGCTCTACCGGCTTCACCCCAGCGATCTGAAGTTCGCGATTATCGACCCCAAGAAGATCGAGCTGACGCTGTATACGAAGCTGCGCAAGCACTTCTTGCAGGTGTCGCCCGACACGGACGAAGAGATCGTGACCCAGCCCCAGAATGCCGTTCTGTTGCTGAAGGGGTTGGAGATGGAGATGGAGGGACGGTACGATCGCCTGGCCGCGGCAGGCGTGCGGAACATTGCGGACTACAACGAACGTCTGAAGCAGGGACGGCTGCATGACA
>CAYYOV010000025.1:0-39196 GCA_964473365.1 uncultured Ignavibacteriaceae bacterium | reverse complement strand
TCCCATGCGCCACTTCCCCTCTATCCTCACTCCTCTCTCCTTTCTCCTTTTTCTGGCCGCAGGTGCTTCCTCCCAGAACCTCACCGCCATCAAAGCGGGCCGGCTCATCGACGGCAAGGCTGACAAGGTCACGGAGAATGCCGTCATCCTCATTGACGGTAAACGTATCACGGCCGTCGGGAAGGATGTGAAGATCCCCGACGGAGCGAAGGTCATCGACCTCTCCGGCTCGACCGTCCTCCCGGGCCTGATCGACGCGCACGTGCACGTGTTGCTCCAGGGTGACATCACCACCGAGGACTACGACGTGCAGGTCCTGAAGGAATCGGTCCCCTACCGGGCGCTTCGGGCCGCCAAGGCGATGCGGCTGTCGCTCCACAACGGCTTCACCACCCTGCGCGATCTGGGAACCGAAGGGGCTGGATACGCCGATGTGGACCTCAAGAAGGCGGTGCAGAATGGCGTCATCGAGGGACCCCGGATGTTCGTGGGCGGTCTCGCGCTCAACGCCACGGGACGGTACGGCCTGAGCAACAAGGAATACGCCTGGGAGAGGCACATGCCCAAGGGCGTGCAGGAGATCACCGGTGCCGACGAAGCGCGCAAGGCGACGCGCGAACAGATCTCGTACGGCATCGATTGGGTCAAGGTCTATGCCGACCAGTCGTATTGGCGCGAGAAGGACGGCTCCTTCCGGTCCATCCAGAACTTTACCAGGGACGAACTGAACGCGATCGGTGACCAGGCGCGCATGCTCCGCAAGAAGATGGCGGCGCATGCCGTCACGCGCGACGGAGTGCTCTACGCCATCGAGGCGGGCGCGGCGAGTATCGAGCATGGCTTCGCGCTCGACGACGAGTGCATCCGCGTTATGGTACAGAAGGGCATCTACTGGTGCCCGACGATCTACGTAGCGGTCTACGTGGCCGAGGGTCGCGCTCAGGCGGGCAATCCGATCAACAAGCAGATGCTCGAACAGTTGCCGAATGTGTTCGCGAAAGCCTTGAAGGCCGGCGTCAAGATCGCGTTCGGCACCGACGCAGGGGGGTTCGCCTGGACGGAGAACCAGGCGAAGGAATTCAGCTACATGGTGAAGTTCGGCATGACGCCGATGCAGGCGATCAAGTCTGCCACGACGGTGGCGGCGGAGCTGCTCGGCCAGTCGGGACAGATCGGCGAGATCGCGGTCGGCGCCTACGCGGATATCGTCGCAGTGAAAGAGGACCCGCTCAAGGACATCGGCGCGCTGGAACGGATCTCGTTCGTGATGAAGGATGGAGCGGTAGTAAAGGATTGAGTGAGACCGAACAGGCAGCGAGGCAGCACGCTCAGACGGGGTGAGGACGGATCCCGACGAAACGACCGGCGGTCAACCGCTCTGGATCACGCTCTCCATCCGCGCGTCTCTTGGCGGATCTCGTCTGCTGCGTGCACCAACAAGATCTCCGATCGCCCTAATACACCACTCCGTCAAACACCACCTGCGTCGTCCCGGCACGCGGCACCAGCTTCGCCGTCGTGAATCCCATCGACGGCACCGTTCGTTCGCTCACGACCTGTCCGTCCGACGCCACCACGCGCATGATCGGACGGCGGTAGATCCAATTCCCTCGCTCAAGCGTTGGCGTATCGGCCGTCAGAATGGTCGATCCAGATGGTCCCAATGCCGCCGCAACGATCAGCCGACCTGTGGGAGCAGGATATTTCCACCGCTGCTCTCCGTTCCTCACGTCCACCTCCACGACCGAGCCATTTGTTTGTCCCAGGAAGGACGAACCGTCGGAAGAGAACTGGCCTTTCGCAAATCCTCCCGACACGCTTAGGACCCGTTCTCCATTCACGATCCAGATCGCCTCGTCGTCCGGACCGCCACCTGTTCGAACGCCGGCGGCAATGACCCCCGCATCAGGCGAAATCGCGACGCCCGTCGCCTGGACGCCTGCGAGTGTCCGCTCACGTGCGATGCTGCCGCTCGCATCAACGACCACGAGCCGGCATGAGGTCGAGGCGGGCTCGGAGATGAGCAGCGCCAGTGTCGCATCGTGCACTGCGTGCCGAATGACCCGCTCGTACTCGGGGTTAGGCGTGGGCGAGAGTATGAGCCGCTTCGTCAATCCTCCGTCGGTCCCATAGAATTCCACGACGTTGTCGAAGCTGTGGATGAGCGCAACGGTGCCGTCCTCGAACACCGCCGGCGCCGGGGCGGCGATGTCGAACGGCATCTCGCGAAGGATCTGGGTGCGCACGCTCCCCGTCTGGTCCAGCACCTGGAACCGCCACGTCGACCTCTCCCCCGTTCGCTGTGCCGGCTCGGCAGGTCTGTCCATCGTCACGCGATACGTGGAACGGTAGGAGGTCTGGGCAACAAGCGTGGTGACTCCGAGAAGAAGGATCTGCACGCAGAGACGCAGAGATCGCAGCGCCCGCGGAGAAAGACCTTGGGGTATGTGTGGATCTTGGATAGCACGATTCCTCTGCGGCCTTCGGGAACTCCGCGCATCCGCAGTGAGATATTCCATGTTGATCCTCATTTCACGAGCACCATTGACTTCACCTGCACCGTCCCACCGGCCACCAGACGCGCATAGTATTGGCCGCTGGTGAACCCAGCTGCATTCCATATCACAGAATGCATCCCTGCAGATTCCTCATCATCCACCAACACCGCCACCTCTCTTCCCAACAGATCGACCACCGAGAGCTTCACCCGTCCTCTCTCCTTCATCCTCCATCCTATCATCGTCGTCGGATTGAACGGATTCGGAAAGTTCTGCAGCAGTTCCACGGCCTCCGGCAGAGTTCCCTCCACCACTGCATCTCGATCCGCAATTCCGGTGGTGATGCCCATGAACAGCAGGGCCTTGTCGATCATCGTCTGTCGCACAAGGGTCGAGGTCATGCTTTCCAGAGGGAACGCCACGTAGACGAGGCGCCCTGTGGCTGATGACGACCCGAACGTTCCAACATAGCCGATCCCTGCCTTCCGGAAGTTCGACGCATCACGTTGCACGTTATACTGAAGCAACGGTACCGCTCCGTTCGTCGGTTCGATATCGTCGGGGTAGTCCTCCGGAAAGACCTGGCCGAACGTCCACGTGAAACCCTGGAAAGGCGTGCCCGCAACGCCGCTGGCCGTCGTTTGGGCGCCGTTGCCGTCGAACACGAAGCTCGCCTTCAGGTAATTCGTGTAGAAGGCAAGATCTCCTGGCTCTGTCAGCGCGTGTGTGCGTGCCAGGTCCCACCCTACTTCCGACCCGCTCAGGAACAGCGCACCGCCGCTCTCAAGATAGCCTGCAACGCGTTGCTGCTCCGCGGGCGTGAAAGTATTGTCCGCCGTCGATTCGTCTCCCAGGATCCAATGCACGTAATGCTTCCCGTTGAGCGGCACCGTCCCGTCTTCGACCGCCTCGTTGGCCGCCGTGGCCACGGCGATCGGACCCCTGATCGCTTGCATCGCCGAGATGGCAAATGCATGCGTCGGCTGCGTCCACGACCCGCCGCCCGTCCACCGGTCGAATCCATCCACGATCAACGCCGTCCGTCCGGGATCGACACTTCCGAAGAATCCCGGCGTTCCGCCATACGTATCGCTCGGCGGACTCTCGTTGCGCGTAACCGTCGTGTCCACGGCCGTGACGCGGAACGAGAACCGGGGAAGATCGCTGACGGGAACGGCGATGCCGGCCGGAACGCCGAACCGAAACTGACGGACCCCGGCCGTCAACAGTGATTCCCCTGCCGCCAGCTTCCAGGCGGTGTCATACAAATACCACACGCGATACCCGGCCACGTCCGCTTCCGGACTGCCCGTCCAGGCGACGTCGATGCTGTCTCCCGCCGGTATGACCGAGCGAAGCACCGGTGCTGACGGGGGCGTCATGTCACGTTTCGTGATGTAGATGGGGACGTACAGGTCGTGGCGGTTGTCGCGCGTGTCGAACGAGAAGAGATGGAGCACATACGGCGCTTCGGGGAGCGCGTCGACATTGAGCGACGACGACGGCACAGAGCGCGTGGTGTTCACCTGCTGCGCGCCTGCGCCGTTCGTGAGAACATACACATGGCGGCTCACGTCGGACTGTGATTCGTCGAACGCAAATCCGACGTCGTTGTCGTTCGGCTTCCGGTCGAACCGATACCGGAGGCCCGCATCGGGCATCTGGAGGACGACCGTCTGCGTGTCAGCCGAAAGTATACGGAATCCGACCGCGTAGGTGCCGTTGTTCGTGCGTGTCCCGCCGAGCGACTCGGGACTGTTCCGCTCGTCTACTTTGACACGGATGTCGATGGAACCTGCGAGCGCCTCTGGCGAAAGAAGCGTGCCGGAACCGGCCCGACGGATCTGTAGACTGCTGCGATCGATGACCGGCGACCACGCATCGACGAACGGCGTAAGACCGCCGCCGCTACGGAGATTGTTGATCTCCACTCCTGTCCCGGTCTCCGTGGCGACGAGCTCGCGCTCGGTGAGATGCACATGCCCGAGGCCCGACAGCACGGTCCCCAGCACCGTCTGTCCGGCCACCACCGGCGTGCCGACGGCAAGGCCAGGATTCGGTTCGATGTGGATGTACGTCACATGCTTCCATCCGCCCGGCACGGGCGTGCGCACGCGGATCCAGGCATCGGAACCCGAGACGGACGACGGCGAGTACGAATTGACGACGCCGTCGAGGACCGGATAGATGGGATTGCCGTCCGGCTCACCGATGTCGACCCCGTTGTGAAAGTGGTTTGCCGTAAGCGTGTTGCGAAACTCTGCGAAGGTGCCGTTGATATAGTGCGACTGATCGAACGGAGGATTCGGCCAGGCGTACCGGACCGTATCGGCCTGCAGGGTCAACGATATGAGCAGGAGGGCCACGTGCATGGATGGAACATACCCAGAAAACCTCCAAAAGCACATGCCGGCCGCCTCTTCTGCGTCATGGAATTCAGGTGAGATTTCGGCATCTTCTTGTCGATCGATCGTACACCCGTGCGCCAGACGCTCCTCACGCTCGCCCTCTTCTCGTCCGTCGTCACCGCTCAGGACCGGTCCGACCTGCGCATCATGCCGTCGCAGCCCGTCGACGGACAGACCATCACGCTCCAGTATCGGCCGACAGCATCATTCCGGCCCGACCGCGGAGATTCTGTTGTGGCAGAGGTCCTCGCAGCGGGCCCATCACCTCGCGTCTATGACGTGACCTTGCGACCGAACGCCGGAGCGTTCCGCGGCGCGTGGACGATACCGACCGGAACGATCGCATTGTGCTTCCGCGTCGCCGTCGGTGAACGGGTTGACGACCGCGAGCACGATTGCTGGACGAGCCCCATCTATGGATCGAACGGCGAGCCGGTCAGCGGAGCCATCGACGCTCTGGCTGCGACCGGCACGGCTGCCGGATTGTACGGCTATCGTAGCTCCGTCGGCGAACCGACCGCTCCGATTATGGCACCCGCACCCCCTGTGGAGACGCCGCGATCGGCAACGTGGCGCGATGCGATGTCTCTCCGCGATCCGGCCGAGCGATGGCAAGCGCTATCGGCCTACCTGCAGCAGTATCCTGACATGCCGGACGAATCGACGGCGCAGGTGTTGATCCGGTCGGCCGTCGCCGCACGCGCGTGGGACGAGGCGGACGAACTGATCCATCGCATGCCGCGCAAGGAACCGATGTGGCTGATCGCCCTCGCGGAAGGATTGCTCGCTTCCCATACCACCATCGACCGCGCGTCGGTGCTGGCGAAGGAATCGGTCAACGCAGCCCGCAACTGGAACCCCGCATTGAAGCCCCCACTGCTCTCGATGCGGGAATACCGGAACCAACGGGCGTTCGAGCTTCCGCTCGCCCTTCGCGTGTATGGCCAATCGTTGGTCAGGCTCGGATTTCCTGCGATCGCCGAGAAAGTGTATGCCGAGGCCTTCGACCTGCTGGGCGCCCGTGATGCCGACGTGAACGCTGCTTATGTGGCCGTATTGAAGGACCTGGGACACGACGACAAGCTGAATCATGCACAACAACGGATCGCGGCGGCAGCTCACTCCACCGGCATGAGCACACCGTAGCGAAACGGGTGGCTGTCTGCGAACTATCGACCGACATCTGTCTTCACTGCACGCGGAGGTTCACATGAGACCTTTCTTCATCGCCTTCCTATGCCTCTTCACCTTCACTCTTTCCGCGCAAGAGGTCTTCACCGTCGCCCCGGACAAACCCACGGTGGGCACGACCATCACGCTGACGTACAATCCGACGACCAAAGGGGCGGCACTCACCACGCCCAAAGCCCTGAGCGCGCAGCTGTTGGCCGTCGGCAAAGAGGGCATGCCGTCGATGGTCGAAGTGCCGATGAAGAAGCAGGGTCGGTCGTACATCGGAACGACCACCGTCGGACCTGGTGTCGGTATCTACTATGTCGCATTCGCCGACGGCGACCAGTCGGACAATAACGATGAGAAGCTCTGGACCCTTCTGGTGCACGGCCCCGACGGAAACCCTGTCGCCGGAGCGCTGTACTCACGCGGACAATCGCACCTGAGCGGCCGGGCCCTGATGCTGAAGTTCGAGCGCGACCCGAAGAAAGCGCTCGCCGACCTGCAGGAAGAGGTCCGTCTGTATCCCGACGCCATGGGTCCCCGCACGCTCCTGTGGTCCGCCGAATTGCAGACGACGCCGGGCGAGGAGACGCGCGAGCTCGTCAAGAAGGAACTCGACGCGGTCTACGAGCGGGTCAAGGGGAACCAGACGGACGTCATTGCGCTCCTTCGCACGTTCGAAATGACCGGTCAGGCCGAACGAGCGAAGGCCATCCGCGACGAATGGACGGCGAAGGAACCCAAGGGACAGATCGCCGAGAACGATCGGTGGCAATCGGTGTACCGCGAGCGGGATGCCGTCAAGCGTTTCGCGCTTTTCGAGAAGGCCGACGCGGAGTTTCCGGCGAAGGCGGCCGATCGCAACAGCCGAGACCAGCAGTACGTGAACTTTGCCCTTTCGGCCAACGAGGTCGAGAAGGCCGCGGCAAAGCTGAAGTCGATGGAAAAACCAGTTCCGGACCTCTACAACTCCCTCGCCTGGCGGTTCATCGAGAAGGGTGAACGGCTCGAAGAAGCCACCGCCTGGGCTAAGACCGGCGTTGAGCTGGCCCGCCGGAAAGACCCGTCTGACAAACCCTCCTACTTCACGCAGAAGAACTGGGAAGCGATGTGGGCCAACCGTCTCGGCATGATCCTCGACACCTATGGATACGGCCTCGAACAATCGGGCCAGAACGAGTCGGCTGTGTCGGCGTATGGAGAAGCCTATATGCTGCTGAAGGGGCAGGATGGCGATGTGAATGTTCGCTATCTGAAGGCCCTTGTCGGAGCGAAGCGCTACGACGAGGCGATGAACGTGGCCGATGCGTGCATCAAGAAGGGTCGATCGGATGACAAGCTGCTGGAGCAGTACAAAGTTGCGTACGTGGCGGTCAATGGGTCCGAAAAAGGATTCGAGCAACGGCTGAGTGGTGCGCAAGAGACGGCCCGGAAAGAAGCGGCCTCAAAGGTGGCAGCATCGATGATCGACAAACCGGCGCCGGACTTCTCGCTCGTCGGGTTTGATGGAAAGCCGGTGACGTTGTCAAAACTGCGCGGGAAGGTAGTGGTGGTGGATTTCTGGGCGACCTGGTGTGGCCCGTGTATCCAGTCATTCCCCCACTTGCAGAAAGTGTATGAGAAATATCAGAAGGATCCGAATGTGGTGATCCTAGCCGTGAATACGTGGGAGAACGAGAAAGGCGAGGCACGCGACAAGACAGTGAGGAAGTTCATTGCCGACAAACAGTACACGTTCCCCGTGCTGTTCGACCAGGATAACGCAACCGTGACGGCCTACGGCGTCGAAGGGATCCCGACAAAGTTCATTATCGACAAGAAGGGTCGAATCCGCTTCAAGGATGTCGGTTTCGGCGGCGGGTCAGAGATGATCGAGAAGATGGACGCGCAGTTCGGGATACTGCTGAAGGACTGAGAGTGGGGATAAGTAGGCAGTAGGTAGAAGGTAGAGATGGAGAGGGGCGGGCGAACATCGACGCGGAGAAACGAAGAAGGCCACGGGAGATCTCCTGTGGCCTTCTTCATGCTGCATCATGATCGTATGTCTCCAGCGTGCCCGGGGGGGGCTGTGTTCTCATCCCAGCGAGAGTTCGATCAGAATTTCAGACTTAGAACGGCCACGGGAACGGGCCGAACGAACGGTCGTTCCGGAGTCGGTTTCATCAGTCTTCCCAGCGCCAGGTTCTCGGGCATCAATCGCACGTCCCACGACGACGACGGGGCAGGCGTCTCTCCGCCAAAGCGTCCCCCGATGAAATAGCCGAGCCACGTCGTTCCTGACACGATCCACAAGGCCGTCGTTCCTTCCGGCTCCGCACCAACGATGATTCCCAGTCCGAGCAACGCCCCGCCGTACATCAACAGCCGTGTGCGCTTGACCGTACCGAGCGATCGCATGCGACCTTCGTTCAGGTTGACCCCCAGCAAGAATCCGGTTGCGCCTCCCAGAGACATGAGCATTCCTGACTGGGCCGCCGTCTCGATATTGAGCGAAGATCCGAGCGAGATGAGCGACAGGTACCACGGGGTCATGAACTCGTCCGCCAGAAGCGCGTCCGCCCAGCTCATGTTCCGCCGCTCGAACCCGAACAACGGCGACGACCACAGGTACGAGCTCAAGCTGAGGGCCAGGGCCGTTCCGGTGACTGCCGACGTGGATGGATCTTCGCCAAACAGGATGAGAGATGTGCCGAGGCCCCAGACGATGGAGTGTCGCTCGGCCGACATGCGCAGATATGCCACGGTGGGGTCGACGTCCGGAGAGCTGATATAGCGGTACGAAGCGATGGCGTGTCCGATGCCCCCGAGGCTTGTGATGGCAAAGATACCCTTGACGGCCGTCTCGGCCTCATCCCACCCTCGTGCTCCGGAGAACGCCAGCAATCCACCAAGATATCCCTGCGTCAGGCCGGTCAGATGACCGTACTTGGCCGCCTCGACGTTGGCCGGTGTGACATTCATGTTATCGGAGATGGCAGAGAGAGCAAAATAGCTCCCTCCGGTCACGAGCCAGAACATCGCTCCGGACTCGGTGAGAATGCTCGCCGTTGTCCCGTGGATCGTGGAGAACCCGGTCTGGTCATACGTGAACGTACTCCGCAGGTCTTCGAGATCACTTTCAGTCATCTCGCCCCCGCTCTTCATCACACGTACGGCGGCACTGTCAACTTGTTGTTGCATGAGTGAAAACCGAACGCGGTCCATCGGACGACGCGTACGGATCGATGCGCCGTTGACCGTTTGGTAGACCTCGATAATGACCGACGTGTCGGCCTCGAATGCCAACAATCTGTCGAATGTCCCGACTTCGGATGTCCATAGGGGAGCATACGGAGAACCGCTCTTGATCTCGAGGATGGTACCCTTCGTGTCGAAGGAGATCTGTCGCTCCTGGGCGTGGAGACTCATGCCGAAGATCAGCAAGGCGGGCAGAATGAAGGAGAACCGGAAGCTGTTGACGCGATTGCACCGCAATGACATCCGCATAGAGACCTCCTGATGGTCGAGCGAAAATACAGATATCCTGACGAGTTTGCACTCACCAACGACAGATCCGAATCGAAAGGGTTCCCAACTCTGAGAACGATTTGCCCCTGCGAGCAGAAATCGCTACTTTTCTTCCAACCAGAGGCCCAGTACCCCTGTAGCGAAGAGGCGACGCTCAACCTATCCCGAGGGCACGTGTCATGCGATCGACCGGCATCAAGAAGCTCTACTACTCCATCAGCGAGGTGAGTAAGATCACCGGACTGGAGCAGTATGTCCTGCGGTATTGGGAGACGGAGTTCGACCAGCTGAAGCCGGCCAAGAACCGGGCGGGCAATCGCATCTACACGAACAAGGACATCAAGCTCATCGTGCACATCAAAGGATTGTTGCGCGACGAGAAGTATACGATCGAAGGGGCGAAGAAGGTGCTCGAGAGCTACGACCCCGATCCCGAAGATGGCCAGCTCGACCTGATCGTCGTGGAACACAAGAAGAAGATCCAGGACGAGGACATCAAGGTGGAGATGGCGGAAGTGAAGCAGTTTTTGGAAGAGTTATTGGAGAAGCTGAAGTAGAATTCTTCAGAGGTCAGTAAGCAGTAGGCAGGTACCTGCAGGCCCGAGCAGGTGGAGATCCAAGGGAACGATCAGCGATCGGGGTTCCTGTCCTGCGACCTCAACCTGCCCGGGCCTGCCTACTGCCTACTCGTTCTTCATCGGCTCATTCGCTTGTACTTCATCCGGTGCGGCTGTTCTTCCGTGATCCCCAGACGCTTCTTCTTGTCCTCTTCATACTCCGTGTAGTTCCCGTCGAAGAATCGCACCGTACTATCACCCTCGAATGAGAGGATGTGCGTTGCCACGCGATCGAGGAACCACCGGTCGTGCGAGATCACGACGGCACATCCAGCGAAATTCAGAAGCGCCTCCTCAAGCGCTCGAAGCGTGTTGACATCCAGGTCATTCGTCGGTTCGTCGAGCAGCAGCACGTTCGCCCCTTCTTTCAGCACCTTGGCCAGATGCACGCGGTTCCGTTCGCCTCCTGAGAGCACGCCGACCGGCTTCTGCTGGTCCGTCCCGCTGAAATTGAAGCGCGATACGTAGGCGCGTGAGTTCATCTCGCGGCTCCCCAGCTTCAGCACCTCTTCCCCGCCCGAGATCTCCTGCCAGATCGTCTTCGACGGTTCCAACGGCCGACTCTGGTCCACATATCCCAGCTTCACCGTTCCGCCGACGACGATCTCTCCGCCGTCAGGTTTCTCCTGGCCGGTGATCATCCGGAACAGCGTCGTCTTGCCGGCCCCGTTCGGACCGATGACGCCGACGATGCCGCCTCGCGGGAGCGCGAAGGACATGTCCTCATACAGCAGGTTCTCGCCGTAGGCCTTGGAGACCGCCTTGGTCTCGATGACGACGTCGCCGAGCCGCGGACCGGGAGGAATGTAGATCTCGATCTCTTCCTCCTTCTCCTTCGCCTGTTCGTTCAGCATCTCTTCGTAGGCGGCGATACGGGCCTTGGACTTCGCATGGCGGCCTTTCGGATTCATGCGGACCCATTCGAGCTCACGGTCCAGCACCCGCTGACGTTTCGACGCCTGCTTTTCCTCGACCGCCAGTCGGGCCTTCTTCTGCTCGAGCCATGACGAGTAATTTCCCTGGAAGGGAATGCCCTCTCCCCGGTCCAGCTCCAGGATCCAGCCGGCGACATTGTCCAGGAAATAGCGGTCGTGCGTGACCGCGATGACCGTTCCTTCGTACCGTGCCAGGTGATGTTCCAGCCACGCCACCGATTCGGCATCCAAATGGTTGGTCGGTTCGTCCAGAAGCAGGACGTCGGGCTTTTGGAGCAACAGGCGGCAGAGCGCGACGCGGCGGCGTTCGCCTCCCGAGATGACCTTGACGGATGTCTCCGGCGGCGGGCAACGGAGGGCATCCATGGCCTGCTCGAGCCGGCTGTCGAGGTCCCACGCATTCAGGTGGTCGATCTTCTCCTGGAGCTTGGCCTGCTTCTCCAGGAGGGCGTCGAAATCCGCGTCCGGCTGGCCCAGTGCCTCGTTCACGGCCTCGAATTGCTTTACGAGGTCGACGATGGGCTGCACACCCTCTTCGACGATCTGTCGCACCGTTTTAGATGCATCCAGTTCGGGTTCCTGCGGTAGATAGCCGAACGTGATCCCCTTGTTCGACTGGATCTCGCCCAGGTAGTCCGTATCGACTCCAGCGATGATCCGAAGGAGCGTGCTCTTACCGGCGCCGTTGAGACCCAGGACGCCGATCTTGGCGCCGTAGAAGAACGAGAGGTAGATGTCCTTCAGGACCTGCTTGTTCGGCTTGTGGACCTTGCCCACGCCGATCATGGAGAAGATGATCTTGTTGTCGGTCATCGTGCGGCTGATGTTGTGCAGGAAGCTGCTGATGAATGATGGATGTCGCTTCGCGGAGTTGTGGAAAGCGACGGGCTGGCAACTGGGGCACTAATATACGAAATTGTTCGGCCGCGCTCGGCACCTCAATGCACCTCAATGAATACAACCGACTGATGGAGCGGGACGTTGGGAAGGTTTTCTCCTTCCCCCGGTCTCTCCGTGTGGCGATGATCCTAGTGGTAGTCGCCTCCGCCGCCGTGATCGCGCAATCCCGTGTGGCCCGCACGCCGATCCGGGCAGCGTCGCCTCTCCTCTATTACGAAGCCAATCCTGCACAGGTGATCGAGACGTTCGCCCTCATGCGCGAAGCGTCGTCCGGCAGCTCAGCGGCGCAGCATGAGCTTGGCTACCGCTATCTTCTCGGACGCGGCATCGCCGCCGATACGGCCAAAGGGGCAGAATGGATCCTGAAAGCAGCCGATCGCGGTATGGCGCTGGCGGAGTATAACGCCGGCATTCTCTATACGCACGCTCTCGGGGTGCCGTGGAACCCGTTCGAGGCATTCCGCTGGTTCCGCGCAGCGGCAGAGAAGGACCAACCGGCCGCCCTCTATATCTACGGATTGCTGCACACCGACGGCCTTCTCATCCGTCCGAACTGGCCGAGAGCATGGACCCTCGTGGCGGAAGCTGCCGCGAAGGGCTATGAGCCTGCGCGCGACATGCTCGCTGAATTCCACCGCCTCGGCATCGATACGATGCGGACGAACGCCAGAGCGGCGGCCGACACCTCGCCGGGACTGCTGTATCTCCAGTTCGGTCCAACGACCAACGCGAAGGTCTCCGATACGACGCTTGCACGCGAACTCGCGCGCGAAGTGCCGTCTGTCCGTGACGACGCGGCGTCACCCAACCAGTCGTCAAGCGTCACGACGGAATTGAATTGGCTGAACCAGCAGGCCGATCGGGGAATACCCGAAGCGCACGTGGTACTTGGCCGTATCTTCGAAAAGGGTATCGGTGTTCCGAGGGACCCCGTCCGCGCCGCAGTGCATTATCAGCGTGCCAACCGGCTTGATTCGCCGCGGGCCCCGGCGCTCCTGGCCGATCTGTCAGGACGTGACGACTTCGTTCGGACCCTGACAGAGCGTACCCTCGCAGGCGATCGCGATGCGCGCTATGTATGGGCTTCGTTGGCTGCGATCGGGTTCGATGAGCGGATCGGGATCCCTCAAGCGAAGCGATTCCTGGAGGAGAACATCGCCGCGTCGCCACCTCACACCCTCTCGTTCCTGGAATTGGGTATGTGGTTCGCGACGGGACGGCATGTGCCCCAGGATCCTTCGAAGGCAGTAGCCCTTTGGCGGCGGGCCGATTCGGGGGGAGTTCTGGAAGGACGCTTGAGGGCGGTTCTGGCTTCGCTCGTACTCGAGCCGGATTCTGCGGTGAGGTCGGTCCCGTTCATCCGCTCCGAAGCGGACAGCGGGTCGGTTCTCGCTCAGGCGGCCCTGGCGTTCTGCCTGGAGCGTGGGATCGGGATGAAGCCAAGCCTGCCTGACGCAGCTTCGATGTACCGAAAGGCCGCTCAGCGCGGAAGCCAGATGGCCTACGTGAATCTGCGCCGCATGTATGACGCGTTACGACCGGTCGCCGAGGAGTTCGAGATTGAGTAAGCAGCAGGCAGGGTCCCTTGGGCAAGGCAGGTTGGATTCGGGGGGAAGGATCAGTAGCTGAAATTCGTGCACCAAGATCTCAACCTGCCCCTCTCCTGTAAGTACCTGCTTACTGCCTACTGCTTCTTCACCAACCGTTCGCCCGCCTCAACTCCGTCACATGGGCGCAATGGTGCCGCCCGTGCCACGCATACAACTGCAGTAGCCGATCGCCGTCCATCGGGCCGTTCTCCGGATGCTGGACGCGCCGCTCAAAATCGGCCGCACTGAACGACTCCAGCATCATCACCCACCGCGTGTGCAGCGCTTCGATGATCGAGATCGACAGGTCGATCGGGGCTGTGCGTGTGTCGAACAATTCGGCCCATTTCTTTTCATTGTACGGTTTGACCGTCGGGTTGTCTTCTGTCACGGCGAGCCGGAATCGGATGAATGCATTCATGTGGCTGTCGGCCACGTGATGCACCACTTGGCGCACGGTCCAGCCGCCATCCCGGTAAGGAGTGTTCAGTTGGTCCTCGGTCAGTCCGGCCACGGCATGGATGAGCTGGTCCGGCAGCTCGGCGATCTGGTGGATCAACACGTTCCGCTCTTCGGGCGTCAGACGTTCTTTCGGAGCGAACCTGCCGATAGGATAGCGGGGATCTGGGGAGGTCATGATGAAGAACCCTGAGCGTGAATAGTGAATGGTGAAGGATCAATCGGAAAGCGGTGGCCGCCAAAGAACCTCTCCTATACTCCAAGCATCACTTCTTCGTCCGCCCTCCATTACTCCAATTCTTCGGGCTTCATCCCTGCAATGCTTCGAGTTCCTCGCCGATCTGCTGGCGCCACATGGCATAATAGAGGCCCTTCTGGGCGACCAGTTCGTCGTGCGTGCCTGATTCGACGATCGATCCGCGTTCCAGCACATGGATGACGTCAGCATGCATCACCGTCGACAACCGGTGGGCGATCATGACCGTGATGCTTTCGCGCCGCTCGGCGACCGTCCGGATCGTCTCGGCGATATTCTCCTCCGTCAGCGAGTCGAGAGCCGACGTCGCCTCGTCGAACACGATCAGGTCCGGAGAGCGTAGCAGCGCGCGCGCGATCGAGAGCCGCTGCTTCTCGCCACCCGATACCTTCACGCCCGCTTCTCCGATGACCGTTTCGATCCCCTTCTCTGCCCGGGCGAGCAGGTCCTGGCAGGCGGCTTGGTCCAGCACTCGCCGGATCTCCTCGTCCGTCGCATCCGGCTTGACGAACCGAAGGTTCTCGGCGATCGTCCCCGAGAAGAGCTGCGTGTCCTGTGTAACGAACCCGACACGGGAACGCACCGCCTCGAGGTCCACATCCTCCTGCGAGATGCCGTTGTAGAGGATCCGTCCTTCAGCCGGACGGTACAGTCCCACGAGCAACTTGACGAGTGTCGTTTTACCTGCGCCCGACGGACCGACGAACGCCACCGATCCGCCCCGCTTCGCGCGGAATGACACGCCGTTGAGCGCGTGACGCCGACCAGAGCGGTGCGTGAAGGAGACCCGGTCGAATTCCAGCGTGTCGATCGGACCCATCGCTGCGGGCCGGGCAGGTCGTGCTTCAGGCGGTTGCGCGAGCAACGAAGCGAACGCGTTGAGCGAGATCTCCGCCTCGCGATAGACGTTGATGATCGAGCCCAACTCCTGCAGAGGTCCAAAGATGAAGAACGAGTAGATCCACAGCGAGAAGAACTGGCCGATCGTGATATCCTGCCTGAAGATGAGGTAGAGCATCAGCCCCAGGATGCTCGTGCGCAAGAAATTGACCGACGTGCCCTGCACGAAACTGATGCTGCGAATGTAGCGAACCTTCTTCAACTCGAGCTTCAGGATCTTGTCGGTCGTGCCGTTCAGCCGGTCGATCTCCTGACCCGCCAGGCCGAGACTCTTTACGAGTTCGATATTGCGGAGCGATTCCGTCGTCGATCCGGCCAGCGCTGTCGTCTCGGCGACGATCGACTTTTGGACCGTCTTCACCTTTCGACTGAGGACGGACGAGAGCCATCCCAGGATCGGCATCGTGGCAAAGTAGACGGGAGCGATGAGCCAGTGAACGCTGATCGCATACACAAGGACGAAGATGATCCCGACGAGCGTCGTGAACAAGACATTGATTGACGCCGAAATGAGCCGTTCAACGTCGGTCCGAACTTTTTGCAGGATCCCCAGCGTCTCGCCGCTCCGTTGGTCCTCGAACACCTGGTACGGAAGCCCGAGCGAGTGACGCAGGCCGTCCTGATAGATGCGCGCGCCGATCCGTTGCGTGATGACGTTGATATAGTAGTCCTGGAAATTCTTCGCGACACGCGAGATGAACGCGACACCGACAGCCGCAGCCAGGAGAACGGACACTCCACGGAGGAACTCGGCGGAGGAGTACGCGTTGAACTTTGTCGCGTACTCATCGATGATGTGGCGGAAGATCAGCGGGTCCATCAGAGAGAAGACCTGGTTCAACGTGGCCAGCACGAGCGCCAGCGCCACCAGCTTCCAGACGGACCGGAGATACTGTCCCAACACCCGCAGCGGCTGAGCGCTCATCTATTTCACCCGTTCGTCGATGTACGACCGACGCACGTCGGACGTGATGTAGAAGTGCGTCTCGTCGACCGAAACATTGCGCGGGTCTACGTCAGGTATGGAAAGCGTCTGGCCCGAGGTCGTGGCTAGTACCCGTTGTGTGCGTCCGCCGCCAAGATTGATCACCGCCGGCATGCGGAAATCGTTCGCCACACCCGTCCATCGGTACACGAGTCGAACGTCGGCCCCTTTCTTCGTCACAGCGACCGCCAGCGTGGGGATGCCCGTCAGCCGGAAGTAGTGCTCATAGAAGGCCTGGTGGTCAGCACCGCTCACCGAGTCGATGTACGAGAAGATCTGGTCGCCCGTCACGGTCGATAGCCGGAACCGATTCTGCAGTCCCCGCAGGATGCTCATCCAGAGGGAATCATTGTCGATGACATGCCGGAGGGTGTTCAAGACAAGCTGGCCCTTGTCATACATGTCGCCCGACCCTTCGTGCTGGACGCCGGGCGTTCCGATGATCGGACGGTCGTTCCGGACGTTCCCCTTCTTGCCGTTCACGTATTCCATGGCTGCTTCTTTCCCCCAACGACACTCCGCGTAGACGGCTTCGGCGTAGGCGCCGAACGATTCGTGGATCCACATGTCCGCAACGTCGGTCGAGGTGACGTTGTTCCCCCACCACTCGTGGGCCGACTCGTGGACGACGATGAAGTCGAACTCGATACCCACCGGAGAGCCGGAACGTCCGCGATAGCCGTTCACATACTTGTTGCCATACGCCACGGCTGACTGGTGTTCCATGCCCAGATGCGGCGACTCGATCAGCTTGTACCCGTCGCGACGGAATGGATACGGTCCGAATGCCTTCTCGAAGCAGGCCATCATCGGCTTGACCTCGGCGAATTGCTTCTTCGCTGCTTCGACATTGCCCGGAAGGACATAGTAGTCGAGCGTAAGCGTATCCTTCGCAATGTAGAGGTCGTGGATGTGTTCGAACTGGCCGATGTTGACGGTGACATTGTAGTTGTTGATGGGATATGAAATGAACCAGTCAGTCCGCGTCCATCCGTCGGGCAGGGTCGTCGTCGCCCGCAGCCGTCCGTTCGATACGTTCTGCAGGCCGGGAGGAACGCTGATGCTCAACAGCATACTGTCGGGCTCGTCGGCCTGGTGGTCCTTGTTCGGCCACCACAAGCTCGCCCCGGTCCCCTGGCACGTCACGGCGATCCACGGATTGCCGTCAGGGTCCTTCGTCCACGTGAATCCGCCGTCCCACGGTGGCCGCCTTGCGACTTGCGGTCGGCCGCTGTACTCGATCCTCAGTGAATACGTTCGTCCCGGTTCAATCAGCTTGGGTAATCGGATGAACATGGCGCCGGATTCACGCGTGACCGGCAACGGGTCTTTTCCGCCGTCGAGCGTGATCGTTCCCACCGACATGTTCTCGAAGAGGTCCACCTGGATCATGCGCGATCGCTCAACTCCCGTGAAGACGATCGTGTTCGAGCCACCCACGGTGCTGTCGGATGGATCAATGCGAACGTCAAGGTGGTAGTAGCGTACATCGTAGCAAGTCCGTTCAAGCCGCAGCCCACCACGAAGCGAATCGGCTCGCGTGAACTGGGCCTGAAGCCCGAAGGCAATCAAAGAAAGAGCGGCAAGCACAACGCCAAGACGACGCATGGGAGGCCTCATGAGTTCTCACTTCTAGGAATCTGAGGGAGAAGGAAACTGCGGGACTATCGGGAGAGAAACAAGCGTTGATCGGGTTTGGCAGGTGGCGTCCAGAAGATTCACATTGACTCGGCCGGGAGGGAACTGGGCCTGACCTGGGCCCGCTTTCACGTCTTTCGGCGCTCCAGCCGGCCATCCGTCAGTTGCTGATCGCGATGGCCTTTCCAAGAAATGCATCGTGTTCCACCTGACGGACGACCAGATCCGCGACATCTGCCCTGGAGATCTTGGGCATTGCACTCAGGTTCAGCGTTGGTCCTGCTTGATAGCGTCCCCGTGGAGGATCATCCGTCAAGATCGTTGGAAGCACAATGACCCAATCGAGTCCGCTCGATCGCACCATCGCCTCCGCACGTTCTTTGTCGGCCATTCGTTTGCCGATCATCAGCCACAAAAGCCGTCCGTAGAACCCGATCCGAGTGGCCCCCGTGCCCCATGCCGAAACGAACAAAAGCCTGCGGACGTTGCTCTCCTTCATCGCCGGGATCAGATTGGCCATCACGTCACTCGTGACCGTGAGGAGCGCACCGGGACCGCGTTTGGGACCAATGGCGTGGATGACGACCTCTGCTCCGGCCACGGCCCGTCGGACATCATTCGCATCGAGCGGGTTGCCGATCATGATCTTGAGCCGCGGATGCGGAGCGATCCCGCTCGGTTCGGAGCGATAGACGGCCGTGACGGTATGACCTTCGGCCAGCGCACGCTCGACGACTCGTCGACCGGTCCCGCCGCTGGCGCCAAAGACAGTAACATTCTTCATCGTATCCCCGGAGTTCAACGGTTGCAGATTCCTTGATTTAACGAGGGTCCTTGGAAGCGGCTCCCTCTTCGGAATGACCCGAGCCCGGTTCCCATCCGCACCGCTTCTTCCACTCTGCCCGAAATTGGTCCCGCTCCTCGGGCGACATCGCGGCGAGCTTTTCTTCCAACTTGTGCTTCCATCGGTCCCGCGCCGCCGGGTGGTGATAGGCGCGCCAGCGTCCCATACCGCGAAAGAGGACCTGCGTCAGCAGCAACAATCCGGTCGCTTGCCAGTATGTCAATGGCGGCGCGCCGAACACATCCGGCACGACGGCATTCCACAACAGCATGACCACTCCCCCGAACGCGAGCACCAGTACCACCGCCATGGCCACGAACGCGGCCGCTTTCCTCATCCACCATGCTCTCATCTTCTGCTCCTACAATTGATCAAGTTCCTCGTACAGTTCCTGAAGCCGGTCCCGCAAATGCAGTACCGCGTAGCGTTTTCGTGAGAGGAGCGTGTTCAACGGCACGCCGGTCTCGTCGGCCATCTCCTTGAAGCTCTTTCCTTCCAACTCATGCCAAATGAAGACCTGTCGTTGGTCCTCGGGGAGTTCGTCCAACGCATCGGCGAGCTCTTTCCAGACCACCGAGCGGGCATAGACCCGGTCGGGGTCCTGCTTCGGATCGAACAGGATCTCTTCAAGATTGAGGGGAGCGTCGGGATCGCCGGACGACGCCGTCAGACGTTCGGGACGCTTTCGCCGGTACCAATCGATGATCCGATTGCGCGCGACGCGGAACAGCCATGCGGTTACCTGCTCAATCGGTTCGGTGAGGCTGTACGACGAGACCAGTTGCATCAGAACATCCTGCAAAATGTCCTCTGCATCCGCCTCGTTGTTCACGCGGCGACGAATGAAGTCGGACAGGCGCTGTCGCTCCATCCGCACGGCCTTCGTCAGGTCCGCATCCCGTTTTTGGTCAGGACTCACAGGTATAAGGACGGCTTCCATACCCCAAGACAGACGATCCGAGGGGCGGGATATTGTGGGAATATTGCCTGATACCGCTGCTGGTGTTGAGCGTGGTTCATGCTTTGGAATCTCGGGGACCGGTCACGACGCAGGGGGGCCTTGAGTCGTCGGAGTCGAAAAATGACGGTCCCGCTGACCCCGAGTGCGCCATATGCATTGAGATCATCAATGCGAATGGCGCGCCGAGGGGCGGGACCGTGCAATCCGGGAGTGCGACGTCGCCTACTTGGCGTCGGGGAGTTTCTCCAGCTTGGCCAGATCGATCGACTGGAGCACTTCCTTCATCAGGGCGGCATCGTTCGAATGACGGATCTCTACTTCGACGAGGAACCGATTGACTACTCCGAACGTCGTCTTGATCGACTTGTATTCCCCCGTCTGCGCAGTCTCCATACCGCGGTACTTGTCGAGCACGTTGACGGATTTTTCGTAGCCATCCTCCGTTTCGTTCTCGTATTCTTGCATCATGCCAAATTGCATGAGCGCGTAGGGCATGCCGACCATGTCCTGGATCTTGATACTGATCCCCACCTGCGGTGGCGCTTCCTCGCCTTCCTTGAGGTCCTCCTTCATCGGCTGGAGGTATTCAACAGACGCCTCGGAGGTGGACATCCCCATGGCCGTCTGCGTGCGCCCTCCGGGCTTCTCGCGGTCGAAGCCTTTGTAGACCTTCGACGGCAGGCATTCCTGGAGCTTCTTGAAGTGGATGGTCTTGACCTGTGCGTCGACTGTCGATGCGCTGAGGCCAATAGCGACAAGGACTGCAAGGAGCGTTCTCATACGTGTTCTCCGTTGATCGCGTGCGGTGACCGGTACGATTCAGTGTTCAGTGCCGAACTCTACGCCAGGCGTTGCGATGCCTCCCGAGACCGCCTTCAGATCGATGTACCGTCTCTTCAGCTTCCATTTATTCCTCGCCGAGGTGGGATGCGCTCGCGAGGATCAGCATGGAAGTCTTGGACCCTCGAAACGTGTGATGTGCTGCGGCAGGTGGTGGCGCTGGGTACGACTCCGCGGGCTGGATCAGTGTTCGACCCACTCCTGCATGGCGTCGCGGAGCTTCTGCATGGCCAGGAGCACGCCTTCGGCGGTACCTGATGGCAGCAGTCGCATGATGTCTTCGTGCGTGCGGATGTAGGTGTCTTCCAATCGCTTCTGGACTTGACGCCCTTGGTCGGTCAGAGAGATGTCCATGACGCGGCGGTCCCGCGAGCTGATGGCCCGACGAACGAAGCGTTTTTCTTCCAGTCCATCGATGATGCGCGTCAGCCGGCTTGGAGAAAGGCTAAGCCGCTCGGCCAGGTCGTTGACGGAAAGGACGTTGTCGGCACGAAAGGCGCGGAAGAGTTTGAACTCAGCCACTGTCAGCTTCAACTGTTCGGCGATCCGATCGCGCTTTTCCTGGCAACGTTCGAGCAGTTCGAACGTGAGATCGGCCATCTGTTCGGCCTGACGGCGTTTATCGGTCGGAGCGGGCATGGGGGGACGGGGCGATGCAACGTAGCGCAATTCTCGCTGACCGTCAAGGGGGACTGTTCACGTCGAACATTCGCTCGCAGGCCGGAGACTACGCGCATGCTGTGTTGCCGACCAACGGTGTCGGGCCAACCGTGTCACGCCAGCACTGGCCCTCCGTGGCCAGGCGGTAATGTGCCTCGGGCCATTGGGCCGCGTTTCGTGTCAGCGGGAATTCCCCTACATTCACACCCATCGATCATCCTCCTCGAACCTATGAACGCGGCTTTGTTCTTCACGATCTTCGTTCTCATTCTTGCCGCCGGCTACGGGTACGTGGGTCTTCGGTTCATCCAACCCATGCAATTGCCGCTTGTGTGGAACCTCCTGGCGTGGGGCGCTCTCATCGGTCTGCTCATCATCCCGGCAGCCGGAATGGTTCTTTCATTCCATCGCGTAGAACGTTGGTGGTCCGTCGCCGCGGCATGGATCGCATACGTCAGCTTGGGACTGTTCTCATTCATTTTCACCATCACCGTTCTCAAAGACCTTGGAGTGCTCGGTTGGGGGCTGTGGGAAAAGATCCAAGCGGCGGTCGGCATGGCCGATGCGTCGGGATGGAGCGTCGACCCCGTCCGACGCCAGTTCCTTGTGCGCGGGTTCCATCTTTCGTTGCTGGGCGTCGCAGGGGGGCTGACTGGCTACGGCATTTGGGAAGCTCGTCGCCGGCCGGCGGTCGTTCATGTGGATATTCCCCTTCCGCACCTCCCACCCGGGTTTGACGGCTTTCGGATCGTTCAGATCACCGACATTCATGCCGGTCTCACCGTCGCCCGGCCATTCGTCGAGACCGTTGTCGACATGGCAAACGAACTGCGCGGCGACCTCATCGCATTTACCGGCGACCTTGTCGATGGATCCGTGACTCATCTTCGGGAACACGTCCTGCCCATGTCACGACTCTCGGCGCAGTTCGGACGGTTTTTTGTCACGGGAAACCACGAGTACTATTCCGGCGCCGAAGCGTGGGTTCAAGAAGCGAAGCGGCTCGGGTTCGACGTGTTGATGAATGAACACCGCGTGATCCACCGGAACGGCGACCGGCTTGTGCTTGGAGGTGTGACCGACATCAGCGGCGGACAGTTCCTTCCACACCATCGCTCTGACCCTGCCGCCGCATTTGCCGATGCTCCTGCTGGTCTCGTGCGGGTCCTGCTCGCTCACCAGCCTCGCAGCCTCGACGCTGCCCGCCAAGCCGGCACCGACGTCATGCTCTCGGGGCATACGCACGGAGGCCAGTTCTTCCCATGGAACCTTGCCGCCGGCGTGGGCCAGCCGTTGCTGAAGGGGCTACGCAAATTCGGCTCAACCTGGCTCTACGTCAGCACGGGGACCGGATATTGGGGGCCGCCGATGCGGCTCGGTACACGGTCCGAGATCACGGTCATCACGCTCCGAAGGTCCGGTGATGTCTGACCGACTGGCGGCCGAAACGCTCGATCGTCCGTCGCCCCGCCTCACGGCCTGCGAGTCATCCGTTCTCTTCTGGTCGCTCGTCGTCGTTGGTGTGCTCCTTGCCCTCGCCATCGTTCCCGGCGTGTTCATCATCGACGAGCCCAACTATCTCTCGACTGTCGTGGGCCTCCGTCATGGCACATGGTTTGTCCCCGGCACCGCAGGACTGCCTCCGAGCCGAGAGCTCGTCGCTTTCGACCCCGAATCCCAGGCCCGTACCATCTCAACGACGCCGGTCGCTTCCCTTGCCCCTCCGCTGTATGCCGTTCTCGCCCTCCCCTTCTCCTGGTTCGGCTGGACCTCGTTGTTCTTCCTGAACGTGCTCGGCTTCGTGCTCGCGGCATGGTGCATCTATGTTCTCGTACGCGAGCAAGGCGGTACTGTCGCCGGGGCGGTTCTCGCCGTCTCGATGTTCGGCCTTGGCGGGTTCTCGATCGAGTACGCGCTCGGGATGTGGCCGCACATGGTCTCGGTCGCGCTCACGACCGCCGCGTTGCTCGAAGCGACGCGCGGCATCGATCGCAGTTCTCTCCGGCACGCGTTCATCGCAGGATTCCTCTCGGCGGTGGCCGTCGGAGTGCGCGAACAATCCATCGTCATCGTCGGCGGCCTGGGCTTTGGAATGTTCCTGTTCGGTCGACCCCGACTGCGGACGGCGACGATGTTCGCGGTCGGAGCCACGATACCGCTCCTGGCGATCGCAGCGATCAACGCCGAACGCCTGGGGATCTTTCATCCCCTGCCAAAACTCATCGCATATACCGCTGACGTCCGCCAGACAGCAGCAGAACCGGTCACGCGGGGCAATCCAGCGGCCGTGCTCTGGGCGAAGGTCGTTGACTTCAGAAGCCATCCTCCCCTTACAGATCCGCTTCGAGAGCGTTTGTTCCGAAAGGACCCGTCGACGGGTGTGCCCATCGTGGGCGGGGGTGTTGTGAAAAAGGCGCTTCTGCAGTCTGCTCCCTGGATCGCTCTCGCCCTTACAGTCCTCGTCGCAGGTTGGCGAAGACCACCGCACCAACGGCCGATCCCACGATCGCTTCTTTGTTTGGCGGCAGGCATCGTGGTCCCCGTGCTTGCCGTCGTCGTCGTCGCTGGATTTGGCCGGTCAGACGGCCTTGCGTACAACCAACGCTACTTTCTGGAAATGGTGCCCGTCTTCGCCGTGCTCGTGGGAGTCGCGTTCGGCGCTTCCATTCGTCCGGCGGGTGTCGCGTTCGGTGGCGCCGCAGCCATCGTGGGTTCCGTGGCTGTGTTCTCGTTGATCCCGCCTCCCCATCGGTATACCTGGATCGCTACTCTTCCACTCTTCGTCGCATTCGCCTCCGCTATTGTTGGCCTCACGTGGTGGAAGCGATCCGTCGCCTCCGTCGGATCCATCGTCGTAGGCGTCGCCCTGGGCTGGTCGGCATTGGTCCACATCGTGGACGACGTCAGGGGATCGTACGACCGACGGACCTCCAGCCTGACGATCTTTGAAGCGATCGACCCGCACATTCCGCGCGGTGCGGCATTGTTCACGTATGGCGGTGGTCGCGACGCCGTCGGGCCGCTCATGTTGACGAAGGATGTTCTGCTTCTCGACGCCTGGGCCGACGAGGGGGCTGACACCGCTCGAATGATCGACGCGCTTCACGCCCGTGGCCGGCGTGTGTTCGTCCGCGCCGACGGGTTCCCGTCACACCTTCTTGCGAAGATGTCGAACCACCGTCGGTTGGTCCATCTCCGCGAGACCTTCCCGCTCCTGTTCGAGATCGTCACGCCTTCATAACGTTCTGCAGGACGCTGGCACGACATTTCGGATCGTTTTGCAGAATCAGGAATCCGCAATCCTGCGACACCGCTCGTTGCTTTTCCTTCATTCTTCCCGTACCTGTACATAGTATGATTGACGCGTCCCCACCCGTATGAGGTGACGCTCGCCGTGACACCCGACCTCGCATCATCGCTCTTCTTCTGCGCTCACGCCGCTCCGCTCGTCGTATCTCCGACGTCGACCCATCTCGATTCCCGATCGCGAAGGTGACCCACATGAACATCCATTTCTACATGCTGTGCTATCGCACCGAGGCGCTCGTCGCTTCGCACCTCGACCCCGAATCGTTCGGCCGATATATGGCCATCGGTACGCAGAAGCTGACGCGCGGCAACGTCATGTTCTTCGAGATCGATCCGGCCCTGCAGAGCACCTACTTCAAGATGGACGACATCGCCAAGCGATGTGTGCCGCACGCCGACGGGAGCCCAAAGAGAAGCAAGTATATCAGCATCTATCGGGTCCTGGAGCATCTTCCGCTTGAGAGTTTCGGGTCGCTGTACCTCGTCACTGCGGACGGACGGGTGCTGAAACTGGACGCCGACACACATGCAGCCGAGATGGCCAACCACGGCGTTCATCTCTACTACGAACTTTGCCCGGTGTCCCCGCTCGTGGTCTCGGCCCTCCCACCGGGTCGCTTCACCCAATTCATGACGAACCCCGGAAATCCGGTTCATATCCCGCGTTTGTTCTTCGCCGACCTGCTCCTCGAGCAGGATGAGTCGGGCCAACTCGCTGGCTATCTCCCCTACCATGATCCGATGCACTTGCTTCAGTGTGTCGAAGAGATCCGGAAGGGGAGCAACAAACAGACAAAGACCGTTTCGCGGAATCCGGTCCATCACGGCTTCTTCCGGACCATCAATCGGGGGTTCTTCCTGGGAGACCAGCAAGGGACCAAGGTCTATCGATTCCCCGAGCGTCGCGAGCTGGAGGTGGAGCATGCCCGATGGTGGCGCTCCGCATCCGAAAGTCTTTCATAAACGCGCCGTCGAGCGCCGCGCTCACATTCTTTTGCACACGGTGGTTCGTCCTGCAGAAGTTCGGATGCTCCCTCATTCAGACCACATGCCGCACCGAAGGATATTGACGTGAACACTTCCCGTAGGTGGTTGACGCGCGCGCTTCGGTCCGAACGGACCAAGCGCACCTTTTTGCTGCTGATGCTCTGCCTGTTCGGCGGTGCCATGCTGTTCAATCCCTTCTCCTCCGCCGGACAGGAGCCGGCGGCCGGCGCACTTCATGCCTTCGCGCCGTTCGCGATGTTCTCCGATGCGCGCTACTCCACGATGGAAATCGCGAGCCTGATGATCGTGCTTGCCATCGCACTGGGGGGCCTGCTGTATGCCGGCCTCCTGATGCGTCAGGTGATGCGGGCCGATCAGGGAACGCCGAAGATGCAGGAGGTCGCCGGGGCCGTTCGCGAAGGGGCCAATGCGTACCTCGCCGCACAATTCAAGCGCATCGGCCCGCTCATTATTCTCCTGACATTGGTGCTGTGGTTCGCGTACACCGGAACGGAAGACGCATTCCGATGGGGACGTGCCGGAGCGTTCCTCGTCGGCGCGCTGTTCAGCTGGACGGTCGGGTTCGTCGGCATGCGCCTGGCGACGACAGGTAATCTGCGGGTCGCAGCAGCGGCAACGCGAAGTTACGGCGAGGCCATGCAGATCGGATACCGCACCGGCACGGTGACGGGCATGCTCACGGATGGATTGGGTCTGCTGGGCGGCACCATCATCTTTATCATCTTCGGCGAATCGGCGTATGAGGCCCTGCTCGGTTTCGGGTTCGGCGGAACATTGCTTGCCTTGTTCATGCGTGTCGGCGGCGGCATCTACACGAAAGCGGCCGACGTAGGCGCCGACCTCGTCGGCAAGGTGGAGAAGGACGTGCCGGAAGACGATCCCCGAAATGCCGCCACGATCGCCGACAACGTGGGAGACAACGTGGGCGATTGCGCTGGCATGGCAGCCGACATCTTTGAGAGCTACGAGGTCACGATGGTGGCGGCGATGATCCTTGGGATGGCGAGCTTCGGCCATAAGGGGGTCATCTTTCCGCTGCTCGTTCGCGGCATCGGCGTGCTCGGATCGATCATCAGCACGTACACGGTAAAGGCCGGCGCCAATGATTCTTCGGACACAGCCCTCCGGAGCGTCCATCGCGGGTTCTGGATCGGGTCGGTCATCAGCGTCGTCGGATTTTTTGTCCTTGGCTTCTTCTACCTCAACTTTGACGCCCTGTATCTCCAGCTGAATCCGATGGCCCGCGCCGGATTCCCGGACGGCGACCCGAATCAGCTTGGCTTCTTCGCCAACCTCGGCATCGGTGGTCTCGATCTGCGCCCCGCCTGGACCTGCCTCATCGGCGTGTTTCTCGCCATCGCACTGAACAAGGTGACCAGCTACTTCACGCATACCGGACACGACCCGGTGAAAAGCCTCGCAAAGGCCTGCCAGACGGGTCACGCAACGAACATCATCCAAGGCATCGCCGTCGGATACGAGAGCACGGTGGCGGCACTCCTGGTCATCGCGGCCGCGATCCTTATCTCCGTGCTGACCTATGCCGGAGCACCTCCATTGTTCGTGGCCTACGGCGTAGCCATGACCGGCATCGGCATGCTGACGCTGACCGGTAACACCATTTCGATGGACGTGTTCGGTCCCGTCGCCGACAATGCCAACGGCATCGGGGAGATGGGCTATGACCCGGTCGAGATGGAGAAGGAACGTCCCGGGAGCTACCGGCGTGCACGTCAGATCCTGGCGGACCTCGACGCGGTCGGGAATACGACGAAGGCGGAGACGAAGGGGATCGCCATCGGTTCTGCTGTGATCGCGGCGGTGTCCCTCTTCTCCAGCTTCATCGCCGTCATCGCCGTCGGCAGCGAGGAACGCATCAGTTTGATGACGCTCGAACAATACGCGGCTGAGGCCGGACGGCTGACCGTGGCCGACCCGAAGGTCTTCATTGGATTCCTGTTGGGGGGCGCCGTCCCCTTCCTCTTTAGCAGCATGCTCATCCGTGCAGTCGGACGAGCGGCATTCCATATCGTGAAGGAATGTCGCGTGCAGTTCCGGGACCCGGAGATCTGGGCGGGGACGAAGCGTCCGAACTACGGCCGGGTCGTCGACATCTGCACACACACTGCACAAAAGGAACTGATCGGGCCGGGCGTTCTGGCCATCATGGCTCCGCTGTTCACCGGATTTCTCATGGGACCCTACGCCCTCGGCGGATTCCTCGCCGGCATGATCCTCGTCGGCCAGTTGTTGGCCGTGTTCATGTCGAATGCCGGCGGAGCGTGGGACAACGCGAAGAAAATGATCGAGGACGGCATCTACGGCGGAAAGGGGTCCGAAGCCCACAAGGCGGCGGTCACGGGCGATACGGTCGGAGATCCTTTGAAGGACACGGCCGGCCCCGCCATCAATCCGCTGATCAAAGTGATGAACATGGTGAGCCTGCTTTCGCTGGGGCTCGTGCTACAGTACAATGTCATCGCGCCCACGGCAGGTCACATCGTGGCCGGAGCGATCGTTGTGGTCATATCCTTTGGGGCGATCGGGTGGGCGATTTGGCAGAGCAAACGGGAATCGTTGGACCTGGCGTCTTCCGAGGACACTGCGGCTTCGTAGGCGTCAGGAAGATCCTCCGCATCAGCATCCGGATCCCGCCCCTGTTGGGCGGGATCTTCTTTTCACGGCCTTTGCAACTCAGAAGACGCTCTCATATCCTTTGGAAGCGGCCCACCGAGCACCAATCTCAGAACACGAAATGCCCGTTTGCACGATTCTCCGGAAGATCTCCTTCATCACTCTCCTCCTCGTCGTTGGATGCGCTGACGAAGATGCCGGGACATCGCTTTCCAGCAGCAGCGGCCGGTTGATCGATCTTCGGATCGAGCGATTTCCCGACTCTCCCCTGACGGCGCTGCTCCGATTTCGAACAGAGGAGCCATCCCGCGTGACGGTGACGATCGTTGGACAGGACGGCGAGGACCTAACGAAGGTCTTTGAGGCGTACCAGACCGAACATGACATTCCGCTCCTCGGACTCTATCCTGACTTCCGAAACACCGTCCTTTTGCATCTGGAAGAACAGAACGGTGTAACGTCGGCCGATACTGTCGACGTACCCACGCATCCGTTGCCTGTGCAGTATCGCAGCGTCCCCTTTCGCACGGTCCGAACCGGGAGCGGTCCGCTGGCCCCCGGTTTCACGCTGTTGCTCCTGAACCGGGAGTTCGGCGGCTCACGCGAAGAGTCCCTTTTCATGGCCGTTGACGCATCGGGAAAGGTCCGCTGGGCCTACACCGGGGAACATCTCTTCATGGGGAAGATGCTGCCGAACGGACGTTTCGTCATCCAGGTACCGAATGGAACAACCCGCCTGCGCGCTTCGTACAACCGCTTCATCGAGCCGTTGTTGGCCGTCTTCGGATGGCAGTCGGTCGCTCGGTACCTCTACTGGGGGATCCCCGACACGCATACGCCCGGCGTCATCGAACGACAACGTGCGGACCCTGTGCAGAGTCTGCCGGCGCTCATCTCCACATGGCTTCCGACGTCGTTCGGAGAACACAACACGCTCCACGAGATCGATCTCTTCGGGAGCGTGATCGCCCGCTGGAAGGTCGACGGATTCTCCATCCACCACGACTTTCTCTTTCTTCCCAACGGCGACCTGCTCGCGCTGGCGAGCACCCCGCGCGACGACGAAGATCTGATCGTGCAGGTCGACCATGCTTCCGGCCGGACGATCCGCGTCATCGACCTCAAGCAGGTCCTGGACGTGAACCGCTCCGTCCTGCCACGGCATGTGAACAATCTCGATTGGCTCCACGCCAACGCTCTCGTCTACGACGAGCGCGATTCGACCGTCGTTCTCTCTGCGCGCAACCAAAGCGCAGTCGTCAAACTCTCGCTCGACCCTCTACGGGTCCGGTGGATCCTCGGCGATCACGATAAATGGTCGGAGCCCTATCATCAATACCTTCTTCGGCTCTCGGACGGCGACTTCGCCTGGGGGCAACATGCACCCGTGCGATCTCCGTCGCATCCGCAACGGTATCTGTTGTTTGACAACGGAAACCAGCGCAGCTACCTCGAACCCATACCCCCTGAGTCGAGCTATTCACGCGCGGTGGAATACGAGGTGGACGAGGCGGCTCGCACGGTCAGACAGACCTGGTCATTTGGTACGGCGGGCGAACGGTATTCACCCGTGGTGGGAAACGCGGAGTACCTGTCGAACGGCAACAAGCTGATCTGTTTTGGAGCAATTGCGCGCGACCTTGACGGAAGACCCGTGGAATGGATCGAGCCGGCGGAGGATCCGGGACGATTTCGGAACAGAAGCGTTAAGAGTTCCGCGGTCATTGTCGAAACGACCGGAGACGACCGTCCTCGCCCCCTATGGGAACTGACGATCGAGGACACGGACCGAAGCCACTACATCGGCTACCTGGTCTATCGTGCGCACAGGATCTCGCTGTATTGAGTCGTGGACCGGCTGAGCGACAGAACAACCGGGCGATGTTGATGCTGACCGGAAGGTCGGAGGGCCCGTTGATCGCATGCAGGCGGCCCGGCCAGGGCATCTGCAATGTCGGCCGGTGTGATCGAGCGGGCACCCCCTGAGCCGCCGGGACGAAGTTGCTCCCCGTGGAACAGTTATGTATCTTGTGTTGCCCCGGCGAACGCCGGGGTGATTTTTGCGGAACGTGGCCCTTCGGAAAGCTCAGGGCCATCACCGGTTGATTCGGGACGTGGCGCAGCCCGGTAGCGCACTTGCTTGGGGTGCAAGGGGTCGCGGGTTCAAATCCCGCCGTCCCGACGAGATACATTCTCCTTTACTACCAGCCTTTTTTCCACTAGCGGCCATGTTATCTGCAAGGGTAGCATGGCCACTACGTATCTTCGTCCCCCTAGGCGACCAAACGGCATCTTGTATCTCTGCTGATGATTGTCTACTGTTGACATCCACAATTCTCAAGAATGAGAATGCCGTCCACGGCCCACCCAAGGAGGATACAATTTTGAAGCCGGTACTTTTTTCAGTTTTGATCTTGTTCGCCGCGTGCAAGAAGGATGACCCAACGGGACCGGTTGACAACACCGCTGTTGGTGCTGCAGTTGTATGGGAACAGACCAGCGGACCTTCTGGTGGCGCGGTCTGGTCTCTCGCTGTTTCAGGCACGAATCTCTTTGTCGGGACTGCTGATAGCGGACTCTTTCGTTCCACCGACCAAGGCACAAGCTGGACAAAGGTCAATCCCAGCTTGACGAATCTGGGTACCGGTGTCTGGGTTTTTGGCACGAATCTCTTTGCCGGAACTGGGGGCGGCGTCTTTCTTTCCACCAACAACGGCACAAGCTGGACGGCAGCCAATACGGGATTGCCGAGTACGAATAGCGTCTCTTCGCTCGTGGTCTCGGGCACAAATCTCTTCGCCGGGATTCACGGCGGCGGCGTCTTTCTTTCCACCAACAACGGCACAAGCTGGACAGCGGTCAATACCGGCCTGACGACTTTGAGCATCATGAATCTTGCCGTATCGGGCACGGATCTCTTTGCCGGGACAGAAGGCTACGGCGTCTTTCGTTCCACGAACAACGGCACAAGCTGGACAAGCGTCAGTACTGGCTTGCCTGAGTGGACTGGATCCCTGGTTCCGATCAAGGCAATCTCGGGTCTTGCCGTCTCCGGTACGAATCTCTTTGCCGGGACGTATGACGCCGGCGTCTATCGTTCCACCAACAACGGCACAAGCTGGACAGCGGTCAACACCGGCCTGACGAATGTTCAGGTTCAGACTCTTGCCGTCTCGGGCGCGAACCTGCTTGCCGGAACCGGCAACGGCATCTTTGTTTCGACCAACAACGGCACGAGCTGGACGGCCGCCAACACAGGCTTCACGACTGCCTATGGCTCCTACGTCCTTGCCTTTGCGGTCTCCAGCACGAATGTCTTTGCCGGGACGATTGGCACATACGAGGATGTACCGCCCTATGGTATTAAGACCCATGGACGTGTGTTTAGAGGGACGCTGCAATAAGCAACGAGGATGGACGGAGAGCACCCGGCGGGATGCAAGCCTGAGCTGGGATGCAAAGGGGCGTAGGTTGAATTCCCGCCGTCCCGACGAGTCTTGTGAATTTTGAGTCGGCCTTGGTGGCCCGCCAACTGAATTGCCGGCCCGTGTTCTGCGGGGATGGCATTGAGAAGGCGGGCCATCTGCCTTTTTTGATGGCTCGACGGAAATAGGAACTCCTCAGACGTGGATACGATCTGAGGAGTTGATTCCGCAAACAGAAACACGGATGCCCGGACACCACCGGCCCCGCAGGCCGGCGTGTCTTCAGCACGACGAATCGTTGAATGTGGTCAGGGATGAAGGGGTAGCCGTCGAACTACAGGTGGGGGCAACGCCGCGTTGGCTGCTGCCCGCCTTCGATTTTCGGCTTCGATGGCCTTGTTCTCGTCGTCGACCTGCTGCTGCCACGTCTTCATGATCTCGGCATACCGTCCCGCCAGAAACTCCTCGTCCCGCTGGTTGGCCTGCTGGTTGAACGAGAGATCGATGTGTACGGTGTCAATGCTCGTGCAAAGCACGGCGCCCGCGGCAAGCATCGCCACCCCCAAGCCCTGGAACACCCCGGAAGGATTGTCGGGGCTCGCCCGTCGGGCAGCAGCATCCGCATCGGTGATCCGGCCGGCAAGCAGGAACGCCGTCCCTCCCGAAAGCCACCACGCGAAGGATTCGCGCACGGTAAGCTCATTCCGGGTCGCGAACAAAGGACGCGGCGTAAAGGATCGCTGCAAAAAGGCGTCCCACGACACGTAGGATGTGTGCTCGGCGAGCTTCTTGATCGGCCGCATCACGTGAAGGACTGTCAGACTCAGTTCGGTCAGGCTATCGGCGGTCACGACCACCGGTTCGGCGGGGAGTGGTATCGACGTCGTGTCCATCCGTTCGATCTCGTAAGTGCCCGTCACGAGCCGAAACTCTCCCGGCTGACGTACGTCGTAGCGTTTGCCCGATGCCGTGTGACGGAGCGAGATCGCGATCCGCGGAGCATTGCTGACCAGCCGCAATCGTCCTTCCACTGTGTTGGCTTCGTAGTCGATCCGGAGGACCGTAATGGAACCCGATCCGACCACAACGGTTTCGGCGACCGCGAACCGATCCTGCAGCCTCTCGACGAACTGGACCGCACGCACGACATGCCGACCTGGAGGAACGTCGTTGATCGTCGCGGGCGTCGTCGCGCCCGTGGACCGTCCATCGATACTGATCTCCGCTCCCGACGGCGCGGTCAGCACTGTCACACCGCCGTCGGTCGGCATCGGGATGGCCCCGAAAAGGCGACGATAGCTCCAACGTGGCGGAAGCACGACATCACAGCGGACGACCGTATTCTCGGCGATCTCGAGCATGATCGCCAGGGAGGATCCATCTCGTCCTTTGATCACGGCACGATGAGGCCCGATGCTGAGCGTGACAAAGAGAGGCGTCGTGCCCCGTGGCAGGTCGTCGATCAATACGAGGGCACTATCCGGCGACGAATGGATCTCGGCATATCCGGACTGTGCGCGTAGGCCGGCAACGGTGAAGGCAAGGATTATGAAGAGAGGGTAAAGGCGCGGCATGATCTGGATGGAAGAAAGATTACGATTTTTCTCACAACCACAAATCCGGAAACCGGACGTCGCTTGCCAAGACATCAACAATCATCGGAACGAAGTACGACGCGATGGGCTGTCAGTGTGACCGGTGCATCGTCGTCGACGCATCGCCGCTATCGGGTCTGAGCGGGAGATGATCACTCCCGACGTCGATCCCCTGCTCACCTGTGCGGGCCATATCCCGAAGACCACATACTCCATCCCTGTCATTGTGTGGCAGAAGGTTCCGCCCTGTCGGGCCAAACGCCTGCTGAACCCCTTGGGGATGGGTGGGAGCTGAGAACTCCCGTCGCCGGATTCGTGCGGTTGGCAATACCGGCATGGAGCGAAGCCATTTCCTGCGTTCCATCATTTTCCGGACAGTGGATATGTTCCTCCTGTTGCCCTACCTTTTGATGCCACCCCATATGAGGATCCCATGATGCTCGGTCGAATCGCTAGCCTGCTGTTCGCGGTCGTCTGCCTCTCCTGGTCTCAGGATAAGGTGTACGTCCAGAACGATTTTCCAAAAGAGGAATTCATCCAGCGACGCGGTCAGGTGCTGGAAGCCATCGGGAATAGAGCTCTGGCCATCGTCCAGGGAGCGCCCAACGTGGATGGCTTCAAGGTCTTCAGGCAAACGAACGAGTTCTACTACCTGACGGGGCTCGAAGTGCCACATGCTCTGCTCGTGATCGACGGGCGGAGCAAGCGGTCGACCCTCTACCTGCCGCACAAGGACGAAGCCCGCGATGCGAACGAAGGCAAGACCCCTTCTGCCGAGGATGCGGAACTTGTACGGGCGCTCACCGGCGTTGACGCCGTCAAGGGTGTTGAAATGCTGGCGCGCGACTTCATGTACACGCTCGTCCCCTCCCCCGCTCCCGCGGTCTACACGCCGTTCAGCCCGGCAGAGCGAGGCACCGACAGCCGGGATCAACAGATCGGATACCAGGCAAACGTTGCGGCAGACCCGTGGGACGGCCAGCCATCCCGCGAAGGCCGGTTCATCTCACTCCTTCGCGAACGATTCCCGCAGTTCGAGATACGGGACCTCTCACCGACGCTCGACCAGATGCGCAGCGTCAAGAGCGACCGCGAAGTGGCGTTGATCCGCCGCGCATCGCAGATCGCGGGCCATGCCCTGATGGAAGCGATGCGCAGCACAAAGCCGGGGGCGACGGAATACCAGCTCGATGCCGTAGCCCGGTACGTCTTCCAGTCCAGCGGCGCACGTCGTGAAGGCTACAACTCCATCACGGCTGGCGGGACGAACGCATGGATGGGCCACTACTTCCGGAACCTCGACACGCTCAAATCGGGCGACATGGTCCTGATGGACTACGCGCCCGAGTATCACTACTACACATCTGATATCACTCGCATGTGGCCCGTCTCGGGCCGATACACGAAGGCCCAGCGGCAATTGGCAGACTTCATTCTGGCCTACCGCGATGCACTCCTGAAGCGGATCGCTCCGGGCATTACGCCCGATTCGATCATGAACGGAGCGGCGGAGGAGATGCGAACCTATCTCTCGCGGGCAAGCTTCGAGAAGGAGATCTACCGGAAGGCAGCCGAAGCCGGGCTGAAGTTCCGCGGACATCTTTCGCACCCAGTCGGACTCGCCGTCCACGACGTCGGACCCTATCGACCCGGACCGCTCAAGAAGGGGCACGTCTTCTCCATCGACCCCATGATCTGGATCCCGGAAGAGCGGCTGTACGTGCGAATGGAGGACGTCGTGGTGGTGACGGCATCAGGGGTGGAACTCTTCACCGATTTTGTTCCTTCGACACCTGACGAGATCGAGAAGACCATGAAAGAACCGGGGATCCTCCAGTTCCGCCCGCCGGCGCCGGAGCGGAAATGAGCCGGGTCCCTGCGATCGTGACCATGCTCCTGGCCGCCACGTTTTCGGCAGCGGCGCAGCAGGTCGACTGGCGTTCATGGCCGGTTCGCCAATACACGCCCCGGCCGTATGATGTTCAACACTACCAGGTCCGCCTTCGATTCGACCACCCGAAGAAGCGATTCTATGGAACCGCAACGATCACACTCGTTCCGACGGTCTCAGCTTTGCGTTCCTGCACGTTCGACGCCGAGGTCTTCACTGTCCGGGCCGCCAGATCTGAGAACGGTGTCGCTCTGACATTCGATCAGCGGCCGGGAAGCGTGACCGTCGATCTCGGGCGCGAGATACACAGGTCAGACACGGTACGAATCACGTTGACCTACGATGGCCAGCAGATCGAGATCGACCCTGCACGCTGGGGCGTGAGCGCGAACTACCACATCGGCCTGGAATTCTTCGACTCCACCGACGCGCATCCTGCGCTCGTCTCTTCCATATCGTTCCCGGAGGGTGCGCGTCATTGGTTCCCGTGCAATGATCATCCATCCGACAAAGCATCACAAGAGATGATCATCGACGTCCCCGCGGGCTGGAGCGCGGCATCGAACGGTTCATTGGTCGGCGTAGAGCCGCTGCCGTTCGGTGGCTCGTCGTTCCATTGGTCTCTCCAGGAGCCGCATAGCACGTACCTCGCCGTCCTCGCCGCCGGGCCCTACGTGGTGCTCCGCGATTCGCTCGGGACCCGCTCATTGGGATACTGGGTCTACCCCCAACACGTGCCCGATGCGCTCCGCACCTTCCACCGCACGCCGGAGATCATCGCCTTTTTCGAACGGACGTACGGCGTCAACTATCCGTGGCCGAAGTATGATCAGATCCTGATCCCGGGCATCGGGGGTGGGGCCGAGAGCACGACTGCAACAGTCCTCGGGCAGAGCACGATCCACGATGAACGGGCCGAGCAGGATTTCCCCAGTCATTGGCTGGTGGCACACGAAGCGGCTCATCAGTGGTGGGGCGACCTGGTGACGTTCTCTGATTGGGGACACACCTGGATCAACGAATCGTTCGCCACCTACGGCGAGTATTTGTATTCCCGCTGGAGTCTGGGGGAGGACGAAGGGGCGATGAATCTCCAGGACAAACGGGAACAGTACTTTCGAGAGGCGCGCACGAAGTACCGACGGCCGATCGTCATGGACCGTTGGAAATTCCCCAACGATAACTTCGACTCCCACACGTACCCGAAGGGGGCGAATGTTCTCCACATGCTGCGGCAGCAGATCGGCGATCGCGCTTTCTTTGGCCTCCTCACGAAGGTCCTCATCGACCATGCGTTCGGTTCGGCTACGACGCGCGACATTCTCGCAGCGGCAGAGGCAACATCGGATACGGCATTGGGATGGTTCTTCGACCAGTGGTTGATGAAGCCGGGACATCCTGTTCTGAGCGTTTCATGGCGATGGGACGCCTCCGCAGCCGCGGCCATCATGAGGGTCGAACAGCAACAGGACACCACCGGAGGCGTGCCGATTTTCACGCTTCCCGTCGACGTGGGGATCACGACACCAGGCGGGCATAAGGTCGTTCGGATCGTCGTGCGGCAGCGCGTACAGGAATTCTCTTTCCCTTCATCGGAGCAGCCGATCCTCGTTGAGTTCGACGAACCGCATGCTCTGCTTGCGGAGGTCTCGTTCCCACGGCCTCCCCAGGAATTGGTCGTACAGTTGGCACGCGGGGACGCTATGTCCAGGGTCTCCGCCGCGGGCCTTCTCTCAACATCGGATGACCCCGCGATCCGCTCGGTCTTGATCCGTGTCGCAGCGGAGGACCCCTTTTGGGGAGTGCGCAGGGCCGCCGTGACAGCGCTTGGGGAACGGGCAGCAGCAGCCGACACCACCATTCTATTGGAGCGCCTCACAGACCAGAATCCCAAGGTCCGTACAGCGGTTGTCCGCGTTCTCTCCCGATGGACGGCTCCACATATCCTTCAACATCTGCAGTCGCGATTCTTCGCTGAAGAGAGCTACGTTGTCCAAACGGAGATCGTGCGAGCTGTCGGATCCAGACTCGATACAGCTTCGGTCCCGTTTCTTGAGGCAGCAAGTCGCGTGCACTCACACCGGGACATGGTTCGGGCCGCGGCCATCCGGGCTCTTGGGGAGATCAGAAACGTCACAAAACCCTGACGGGGAACGTGCGGAATCGGAATGGCACGATTGCGGTGCCTGGACGGTGCTGTGCCAACGGTCACACTTGGGTAGCATATAGCACTATTGAGGGCCGTTGCCGCATTCCTATCACGTGTGTACAACGGATATGGCCCCCTTCTCGACCTCACGTTCGGGCGTCTTGATTCAGTGACGACCTCCACGTACCTTAGATGTCATTCATTGCCCCCGTATGGTCACCATCCTCAAAGCAGACGTCGAAGAACGCAAGCAACGGCGTCTCATCCTGATCGTTCTCGCCATAGCTCTGGCCGCCGGGACGTGGACGGGTTTTGATTACTATGACACCGTCACGACCGAGCTGCTCCCCGAGGAAATTGGTAAGATGGATGTGGTGATCGACCGCTGGAAGAATGACGGTTTTGTCCGCGGATTCGACGTCAAGACAGCCGTTCTGATCGTCGATCCGGCACTCTGGAACAGCCGAAAGCGGGTCGAGAAGATGAACATCGTCACGCAGCTAGCCCGGTACTGCGCTGAGAAGAACCGGACGCCGTCCTTTCTGCTTCGCGTGCAACCTGCCGCTGACGGTCCGGTGCTAGCCGAGATGGGGCCTCGCGGCCTTCGAGTGCCCTGACCGGGATCCGCCATGGGACAGCAACAACTCCTTCTGATCGTTCTTGGCGCGTTGATCGTGGGTATGGGCGTGTACGCGGGACTCCGCGTCATGGACAACATCAACGAGTCCAGCGACCGTGACCAACTGATGAACCAGATGCAGTATGTCGTCGGCGAAGCACGGAAGTTCGCGGCGAAGCCCTCGTATCTTGGCGGCGGTGACGGAACGCTTACGAACTTCACGGCACCCCAGAACATGGCGATCACGGATCGGTACCGCATTTACGCCGGCGTGACTGCGAATTCGATCACGCTGACCGGCTTCGGAACGGTCACGGGCAATGACAGACAGAACCCCGTAAATGTGGTCATGACCTTCACGCTCGACGATGGCGTCACGGTGTCGGAGACCGTCAACTGAGTAGCGCCCACTCGGTGCATCTGGCGCCCGGGAGGATTCGACTTCCGGGCGCTTCCCTTTTTAGGATGCTGGAATCCATTCTCCCGCCACGGGTGCGCTTGTCTGACGGTGGGAGATTGAGTACGTTTGTCCCAACACGTACACACCACGCTCATGACTGAGACCAAAGGACGACGGCGCATCATTCTGGTAGGCGATCGGGTGCTGATCGCCCCCGACAAGGATGCCGAAAAATCGGCACACGGGTTGTATCTACCCCCCGGCGTACGGGAGAAGGAAAAGATCCAGAGCGGAATGGTGATGCAGGCGGGACCGGGGTATGCGATCCCGAATCCCCAATATATCGATCAAGAGTCCTGGTCGACGACGCCGAAGGATCCGGTGAAGTACCTTCCCCTTCAGGCGGAAGAAGGCGACTATGCACTCTTTCTGCGTGATTCCGCCATCGAGGTAGAGTATGAGGGACAACGGTACCTGATCGTGTCGCACAGCAATATTCTCATGCTGATCCGGCCGAACGTCCTCGATGGGATCGCGCCGTGAAAATGCCGGCGGGAGACCTTCGGACGTTCTCTGAAGAACATTTGCTGGCCCAGCTGGCGACGGCCCCGTATCTGAACGGCTATTATACGGTCGAATTCTATTCTGACGACCTCGGTCGTCCAAGCCGGAAACTAACGGACCGGGTGGCGGTGTTCTACCTCTATCCCTCCGGAGGGACCTTGAGGGACAAAGACTTCAACCTGCTGTGGTACGACTCCCAGTTCGATACCTACCGGGGGTTCAAACCTCCGTCGCGGCAGACATGAACATCATTCACTGAGGTACAATCGAGGAGCGAGGTATGTACGATATCATGGTAAAACAGATGCGCGACGAGGTGACGCGACTTGGTGCCCGGGAACTCCGAACGCCACAGGAGGTGGATGCCAACGTGCCGTCTTCCAAGGGGACGATGCTCGTCGTCATCAATTCCACCTGCGGTTGCGCCGG
>CAYYOV010000024.1:19782-41677 GCA_964473365.1 uncultured Ignavibacteriaceae bacterium | reverse complement strand
GGCACTAGCGTGCCGGAAGACGTAAGTGACAAGAAGCAGACCCGTAATCGTCCACTGCAGCCACTGCGAGATGTGACTGCGAGAAGGCAGGTTCTTGAAACTGAGAAGACATTCGGCTACTATGCATCTACGACAAGACCCCGCATCGTGCGGGGTTTGTTGTCAGAGGACGCACGCTCCATCGATGCCATGGAACTCATAGACAAAGAACGCCAGGCTCTGCAAGGGATCATATCCGGGATACGACGTGTCGCCGTCGCAGTCAGCGGGGGCGTCGACAGTCTGACGCTCGCTGCCGCAGCTCATGACGTGCTGGGGTCCGAAGCACTGCTCTACCACGCCGTTTCTCCCGCAGTGCCTTCGGAGGGTACGGAGCGTACGAAGGCTCTCGCACAACAACGCGGATGGGACCTGCGCATCATTCAGGCCGGGGAATTCAACGATCCGCAGTACATGGCCAATCCCTCGAACCGGTGCTTCTTCTGCAAGTCCAATCTCTACGCAGCCATTGCGGCGGTCACCGACCGGACCATTCTCTCGGGGGCCAACGCTGACGATCTCAACGACTATCGACCAGGACTCGAGGCCGCAAAAGAACACGGCGTCCGCCATCCGTTCATCGAGGCGGGTATCGGAAAATCCGCAATCCGCACACTCGCCCGCTTGCAGGGCCTCGGTGATATCGCCGACCTCCCAGCATCGCCGTGCCTTTCGTCGCGGATCGAAACAGGCATAGCGATCGACCCGACCGTCCTCGAGTTGGTGCACACCGCGGAGCGTACATTGGCAAACAGCATTGCGGCCGAGCATCTGCGCTGCCGGGTCCGCCAGGCCGGGATCGTCGTCGAGATCGATGGGCCATCGCTTTCGTCGCTTGACGATCACGCACGGACGCGGGCACTTGGCGCCGTGTCGCAGATCTTCGCTGATGGCGGACAATCGCGTCCGGTCTTTCTTGCTCCGTATCGAATGGGAAGCGCCTTTCTCCGATGAGTCCCCGCCGCCGCTCCGCTCCTCATGATGTGATCCTTGACCTCGATCGTGCCCATCGCACTGGTCTGGAAGAGGCGATCTTCTGCGCCCGGAAGTCGCGCGACCAGATCGTGCGAATCCTCGTACGAGTGCGGGCAGCGCGGAGGTCGGTGCTCCTTACCCGCCTCTCGGCCGAGCAACATCGCAGGCTGCCGGTAACCCATCGGCGGGTGATGGACTACGATCCCGTTTCATCGACAGGATTCTACAACGGAACTCCCCGGAGGAAGGTCCGAGGAACTGTTGCTGTCGTGGCTGCCGGAACGTCCGATGTGCCGGTGAGCACCGAAGCCGTCAGGACCTTGCGCTACTATGGTGTGACGGTGCGCGTGGTCACGGACGTCGGCGTGGCCGGGTTGTGGCGTCTGCTCGAGAAACTCGATGATATTCGTACGGCTGACGTCGTGATCGCCGTCGCGGGAATGGAAGGAGCGCTACCGACAGTCCTCGGAGGTCTGATCGCCGCGCCGCTGATCGCGGTCCCGACGTCGGTGGGGTACGGAGTCGCGTCCGGCGGCGTGACGGCGTTGCACACCATGCTGTCCAGTTGTTCGTCCGGTCTGACGGTCACGAATATCGACAATGGCTATGGCGCGGCGTGCGCTGCGATCAGGATCTTGCGGATACGCTAGAGAACATCGGTTTCCTATCTTCAGGAATACGGCTGAAATGTGGCACTACGCTTGCATTCCTTCATTCAGCGTGGTACACTTTCTCTAGAAGTCACTCACCAACGGGAGGTTGTTCCTATGAAGAAGCTGCTCCTTAGCACGATCGCCGCATTGATCGCTATTCCGGTCTTGATGGTTGGCCAGAACAAGTTCGTGGGCGTGAAGCAGTGCGCCCCGTGCCACAAGAACGAGAAGCTCGGCGGCATCGCATACACGGTGTGGGAGAAGACACCCCACGCAAAAGCCTTTGATGTCCTGAAGACGAAAGAAGCCGACGAGATCGCGAAGAAGGCCGGCTCGACGAAGCCTGCGGCCGAGACCGAATCGTGCCTTGGCTGCCACGTGACCGGTACGAACGCGAAGGAAGAAGGCGTATCGTGCGAAGCGTGCCACGGCGCTGGATCGGCGTACAAGGCCGTCCACTCGAAGAAGGATGCTGACGAGAAGGCGAAGGTCGCTGCGGGCATGATCATCGGTGACGCAACGAAGAAGCAATGCGTCACGTGCCACAACGAAAAGAGCCCCACGTTCAAGGGCTTCGATTACGCGAAGCACTGGGAGAAGATCGCTCATAGCGGTAAGAAGAGCTGATCCTCGTCCATCGAAGTTCAGCCGGGTGTGCGGCGTCCTGACGGACCTGCACACCCGGTGGTGTTTTTCCGGGATACGTTCGATATTCTGGCATCACACGGACGGACCACCCGTCATCCGGAACGGCTGTGTCGACCGCTGATGATCCGCAGACCCTCATCATTCATCGTCACCATGTATTCGATCGTTCGATCGCTCTTGGTGCTCGTTCTCGTGGCGTCGCCGGGCGTGGCCCAGCGAATCCCTCGGCAGGTGGTCGACGAGGGGGCGGTCGTCCGCGGTGATCGCTCACAGAAGGTCATCTACCTCTTCTTTTCTGGTCACGAGTTCGCGGATGGAGGGGAGACGATCGCGACGATCCTTCGTCGGCATGGCGTCAAGGCGTCGTTCTTTTTCACCGGAGACTTCTATCGGAACCCACAATACGGCACGCTGATCCGCATTCTCCGCGCTGACGGGCACTACCTCGGTCCACACTCCGACCGTCATCTGCTCTATGCCTCCTGGGAGCGGCGCGATTCAACGTTGGTGAGTCGGGAAGCCTTCACACGCGATCTCTTCGACAACTACGAGGCAATGCGGCCGTACGGGCTCAATCGCCGGACCTCCCGCTTCTTCCTCCCACCCTACGAGTGGCATAATCGCGAGATCGCCGCGTGGTGTCGCGACTCGGGCGTAGCGCTTGTCAACTTCTCGCCGGGCACCTACTCCAACGCCGACTATACGACACCCGACATGGGCGTACGGTATGTTCCGACCGATACGATCTATGAGCGCATTCTGCGGTACGAGGCCTCACAGCCCTCAGGCCTGAATGGTTTCCACCTTCTCCTCCATATCGGAGCACATCCTTCACGCGCCGACCTTTTTGTGCGGCGGCTGGAAGACCTGATCGTGACATTGTCAGGCCGCGGGTATCGATGGGAGAGGATCGATCGCAGCGGGATCGTGGTCGAAGACCCGTGACTGCGCTGAATGATCGATACCGGTCCTTCCGCCGGATCTGGTGGTTTCGGCCTGTCGTGCTGATCCCGGCAGCCTTCCTCTTACTCATCTCCCTGCCCATGGTCTGGTGGATCTCGACGTATGACAGCTCGATCGCCGTGGCCATGTTCGTCATTACGTACATCTCCCTCCTCATTCTCGTCGTACGCATGATGAAGGGAACGATCCTCGAGCCACATCTCCGCCAGCACCACCACGAGCTCCGCCAGGAAGGACCCCGGCTTGAGGCCGATCGGCAGCGAACGAAGGCATCCGTGGCTGACACGGAACGGGCACATCTCGCCCGCGGCGAGGTCACGCCCGTCCTGGACGTCTGGCAGATCGACCCCGCGCTCCGGACCCGCCACAGCTTCATCAGCCAGACGAGCACGTGCCGGATCGACCCCGTCGCGGGAGAATGGCAGGTTCGCATCCATCTTCCTCGCGAGTGGACGCTCGACACGAAGAGCGGACAATCGGTCAGGCTGCTTCGTGAGGTCGCCGCATACCTGCGGCTCTTGTCCGCCGACACCTTTGCGATCGCGCTGAAACCATTTGCTGCAACGGTGATCTTCGAAATGTACATGGTCCGGGAAGACGACGGACTCTATGGCACGTTTGTCCCTGTCCTGAGTCTGACAGTCCCCTGGAGCGACCTCCAACGCTCATCACCAAATACACGGCCGCCTTATCTCCCGGGTGACCTTCGATTTGCAAACGGCGACGCGATCGAACCTCATCGTTCGCTCCCGCCGGGAGCCGGCACAGCCACGAAATGATCTACGAACGTCCCCACGTCACCACATGCAGCCACGAAGAACGACACTCCTGATCTGTTTGCTGCTGGCCAGCCTGGCCATCACCACTCACGCACAACGAACCGCGCCCGAAGGGGAGGTCCGAGGCGTCTGGCTGACGAACGTCGACAGCAAGGTCTTGAATAGCCGGGCCACGATCGCCGAGGCGATGCAATTTCTGAAGGACCACGGGTTCAACGTCGTCTTCCCCGTCGTCTGGAACGACGCCCGGACGCTCTACCCCAGTCGCGTGATGGACTCGTTGTTCGGCATGCCGATCGACCCGCGACAGGTCCGTGCGGACAAGCGCCGCGATCCCTTGCAGGAAGTGATCGAGGAGGCGCATGCTCGCGGGATCGCCGTGATACCGTGGTTCGAATACGGGTTTTCGTCCTCCTACAACAAAGGGGGCGGGATGATCCTCAAGAAGTTCCCGCACTGGGCGGCCCGGGATGGGAAAGGAAAACTCCTGAAGAAGAACGGTTTCGAGTGGATGAATGCGTATCACCCGGAGGTGCAGGCGTTCATCCTCTCACTCGTGCGAGAAGTGGTGACGCGGTACGATGTGGATGGTGTTCAGGGGGACGACCGACTCCCCGCACAGCCTTCCGAGGGGGGCTATGACCCGTTCACCCGCTCGCTGTATGCGCTCGAACATCATGGCGCACCGCCCCCGTCAGACCCGAAGGACGCGGCCTGGCTTCGTTGGCGCGGAGACAAGTTGAACGCGTTCGGCCGCAGGCTGTTCGACGACGTGAAACGGATCAAGCCACACGTTCTTGTTACGTGGTCGCCGAGCATCTACCCATGGTCCTATGAGGAATATCTGCAGGATTGGCCGTCGTGGATCAATGGCGGTTTCGCCGATCTGGTCATTCCGCAGGTCTATCGCTATTCCATCGACCGCTACACGCAGGCCTTGACGTCTCAGTCGAACGACAGTCTGGGAATCCCGAGCTCGTATCGCGCGATCGTGCCGGGGATCCTGATGAACGTGGGAACGTACCTCATCGAGGAAGAGCATGTGTTGCAGGCGATGCAGGCCAACCGCGATCGAGGATACAGGGGAGAAGTATTCTTCTTCTACGAGGGATTGAGGAAGAACGATGGTCGGCTTGCAAAGGCCATTGCGAATCGGTTCTACTCCACGCCCGCCGCGCTGCCGTGGCGCTGATCTCGCAACGTTTCTTCTTTTCGTCCGAATAGACCCAAGCCCCGCCAGCAACGACGGGGCTTGAGTTTGACGTTTCGGTGACACACGGCCTGGCAGACAGACTGACCGAGGCTCCCGGTGTCCGATCGCAGGTCCTCCTCACGCCATGACTTGCAGGACCCGCTCTTTCTTCCATTCTCCGCGCGTGAAATCGGGGAACCGTTGCGGAGCATTCCCTTGGGCGATCGAGCGACCGCTGAGCTCCGTCACAGCGCTCATCATCGCTCCATCGTAGACGTCCATGTCGGGGACCAGGCCCTCGTGCAATGCGCGGATGAGGCGGAAGTCCTCGATGAAGTCCATCCCGCCGTGGCCAGCTCCCTTGCTCTGCTCTTCCAGCTGCGTCCAGATGGGGTGCTCGTACTTCTTCATCCACTCGTCGACGGCATCCCAGCGATGGGGCTTGCTGATACCCTCGACGTACACCTTCGGCTCGGGATATTTCCGCACGAGCCCGTTGGTTCCTTGTACCAGGATGTCGCGACTGTACGGACGCGGAGAGCTCGTGTCGTGTTTTACGACGATCGTCTCGCCTCGGGCCGTACGAAGCATCGTCGTGACGACATCGCTGAGCACGAACTTTTCTTTGGCTTGGGGGCTGTCAGCGCCGAACGTGGTCACCGCATAGCGGTGCAGTCCGCGCGACTTGGTCCCAAACGCGACGACCGCTTCGATCCGATTGCCGCGGTTGATGTCGAAGCACTGCGCCACGGGTCCGAGGCCGTGTGTTGGGTAGAGGTCTCCGTTCCGCTTCATCGAGTGTGCCCGCCTCCACACCCCTTCCCCTTCCATGTCGTGCTTCACCTCCCGCAGGTCGTGCAGGTATCCGCATTCTCCATAGAGGAGCTCACCGAGCACGCCCTCCTTCACCATCCGGAGGATCATCATCTCGACGCGGTCGTAGTTACAGTTTTCCATCATGATGCAATGGCGCTGCGTCCGCTCGGACGTGTCAACGAGCGACCAACAATCCTTTATGGAGAGCGCTGCAGGGACCTCCGTTGCCGCATGTTTTCCTCGATTCATCGCCTCGATGCAGACGGGTACGTGCCATTCCCACGGGGTCGCCGTGTACACGAGGTCGATGTCATCCCGACGGCACAGGCGTTTGAAATCGGTCGGGCCTTGGGTGTACCCATCGGGACGTGGTTTCCCGGCTTCGACGCACATCTTTTGTGCGCGCTCGACGCGTTCGGGGACGATGTCGCAGACGGCGCGGATCTCGCAATTCGGGATCTTGAGCAAGTTCTCAACATGGGCTGTCCCCATCCCGCCAACGCCCACATAGCCGATCCGCACGAGGGGAATGGGTGCCGCGGCGTAGCCGATCATCGAACGTTGCTTGTCCGGCCGCACCTGAGGCATCGCCGTGCCGAGGCGGGTGGACAGGACACTTCCGACGCCGACGGCGCCGAGTCGAAGAAAATCGCGACGGTCGAGTGACATCGAGTTCTCCGTTTGGTGGGTGCAGGGAATCTAGGAGAATCTTCGGTGGGGTGAAAGCCTGTGGAGGGTGTGCGGCAAACGGTATGCCCCCAATTCCGTGCACGGTACGCGTGGGAGGACACTACCAAACAAACCCGTGGACCAGCCTCACGCGAATCATCGATCCTCGGGTTGGCTTGAGGCGGGTGCTATAACGAGCTATCGTATCTTGATCGCGACCACCGTCAGGTCGTCGTGCTGGCTTGCGCGATCTGAGAATGTGCGTACCGCTGACAGAATCTCGTTCACAATCGCCTCCGACCCCAGTTGCGAGAGGTCCTTTCGCTCGAGCATCGCCACCAGCCGTTCTTCTCCGTAGAACGCCCCGGTGCGGCTGCGCGCTTCTGTCACTCCGTCGGAGACCAAGATCACGACGTCGCCGGCTTTGAGCGAAGCCTTTTGCTCTTCGTACACCGTATCGCGAAGCATCCCGAGCGGATGCCGCAGCCCCGCAGCCTTCTGCGAGCGAACGACTCCCTCCCTCCAGACCAAGGGGTCGACGAGGCCGGCATTGGCGAAGCGCATCGTCCGCCGGTTTCCGTCAATCAATACGAGGCAGGCCGCGACAAAGACCTTGCGCTCCGTCTTCTCGAACACGAACGGATTGACATTGGAAAGCACTTCAGCGACTGGCTTCTCTTTCAGTACCTCGGCACTCAAGGCGCCGCTCGTCATCACGGCCGTCATCGCCGCCTTCATGGCCTTGCCCGAGACATCACCGACCATGACGACCGCACGCGTCTGTGCCTCATCCATCCACCGGTAGTCGTAGAAGTCCCCGCCAACCTCATTGGCCGGAATGCAGCGCCCTGCCACCTCCGCAACGTCTGACCGAAGGGCTTCCTGCGGCATGATAGACATTTGCGCGTCATGTGCAGCCCTGAGTTCGGCAGCAATCCGGGCATCGTGGACGCGTCGGCGCACGGTCACGAACCCTACGGCCAGCACCGACGCGACGAGCAGCGTACGGAACCACACCGTCGACCACCACGGTGGGTGGACGACCACGGTCAGGGCCAGTCCCCGATCATTCCACCGACCATCGTTGTTTGACGCGCGAACGTGAAAGAAGTAGCGACCGGGAGGAAGCGTCGTGTACTGCGCGGTGCGCACCTGCGGGTCGGCGATCATCCAGTGATCGTCGATCCCCTCCATCCGATATTGATACCGATTGCGCTCGGGGGCTGTGAAGTCCAGCGCGGCGAACTGGAACGTTACCACGTTGTCAGCCGGGGAGAGCTCGATCAGTGACACGTCCCACACCGGACGAGGGAAGTGTCGTTCGGTGTTCAGCACGCGAACTGACGTCAGGACGACTGGCGGTACATACGAGTTATCAACGATCTGTTCGGGGTAGAAGACGTTGATGCCGTTGATCCCGCCGAAGTACATCTCGCCAGTCCGGCTCTTCATGAACGCCCCCGCGTCAAATTCCATGCTTTGGAGCCCGTCCGCGATCCCGTAGTTGCGGAACTCCCCGTTTTGCGGGTTGAAGCGGCTGAGGCCGTTGTTGCTCCCCATCCATAATCGTCCGGATGCGTCCTCGAGGAAACCATAGATCGAATTGCTCGGGAGACCGTCGGAATCCCGGTAGCGTGTCCAATGTTGCCGTGTTCGATCGAGGACAGCGATGCCTGCACCCCACGTGGCCACCCACAGCTGCCCTGCAGGATCTTCGTAGACGCTCATGAGAAAATCACTCGGCAGGCTGTTGTTCGAACCTTGTACGGGACGCAGGTGCGTGAAGATCCCGGTTGTCCGATCCATTCGATCAAGGCCGCCGCCAAGCGTCGCCACCCAGAAGACCCCCTCGTGGTCCTCCAGCATCCAACGCGCATTATCGGAGGCCATTGAGCGATCATCGCCCGGCCGGTTCCGGAAGTGCTCGAACCGCAACGGTTCCCCGTCGTCGTCGCGTACCAGCCGGTCCAGACCTGCTCCTTGGAATCCGATCCACAGCGTCCCGGCCCGGTCTTCGTAGATGCTCCTGGCCACATTGCCGCCGAGGCTACCGGGATCCTGCTCGTTGTGGGCGAACCGGCGGAACCGTCCTGTGCGTCTATCGAACTCACACACGCCGCCTCCGTCCGTGGCGAGCCACAGTCGTCCACGCCTGTCTTCGACCACATACCGCACGACGTTATGACTGAGGGACGTTGAGACACGCGGATCGTTCAGATAGGCTTTCCAGGAACCGGTTCGTCGATCGTACCGATTCAGTCCCCCTCCGTGCGTGCCGATCCACAGGATCCCGTCGCGGTCTTCATAGATCGACCAAACGATCGGTTGTCCCAGGCTGTTCGCATTGTCGGGTTCATGCCGAAGATGCGAAAACTGCTTCCGGCCACGGTCGAGCTGGGAAACGCCGCCCCCATATGTGCCGATCCACAGGTTCCCCGATCGATCCTCGTGGAGCGCGCGGATCTCGTTGTAACTCAGGCTCACCGGATCTCGTGGATCATGCCGGAAGTGGTCGTAGTGGAATGTCGTACGGTCGAAGCGGCTAAGACCGCCGTTAGTACCCATCCACACGTAGCCTTCACGATCCTCAGCGAGAGCAAAGATCTGCCGCTGTACGGGAGTACGTTCGGGGTCGCCGGTGATGCCTAGTCGTTTGAATCGCACCTCTTCCGCTCCATCGGCCCTCCGTCGAACTCCCCCCCGGTACACGCCGTCATCCGTCCCGACCCAAAGGCCTCCCTTTCGGTCGACGAGCAATGAGCGCACATTCTCGTTACCAATCGATGTCGGATCCGAGGGATCGTGGCCCAGACGGACGAACTCAGGGCGTGCGGTTCCTTGGTGGTCCAGAAGCAACCCGCGCACATACAGCCCGGACGAGGTCCCGATCCACAAGCGCCTGGCCGGATCTGTGACCAGGGCTCGGACGACGCCTCGAAGGTTTTCCGGACCGCTCGACACGCGCATCACGCGTCGAACGACGATCTTGTCGTGATCCACCATCAATCGATCAAGTCCCCGGTCTGAGCCGACCCAGATCCCACCGGCGGAATCTTCCGCGATGGTGGTCACGATGTCACTACTGATTGTCGTGGTGTCGAGTGGATCGTGTCGGAAGCGCCGGAATGTGCCCGATGTCGGATCGTATCGATTCAATCCGGCGGCAAAGGTGCCGACCCAGATCGCTCCCGAGCGATCTTCCATCAACGTGAGAACTTGATTGTAGGAGAGCGACGTCGTGTCATCAGGATCATTCCGAAGGACACGGAAGCGATATCCGTCGTAGATATTGACCCCCTCCTCCGTCGCCAACCACAGGAAGCCGCTCCGGTCGTGGATCACATCATTGACAATACTTTGAGAAAGGCCCTGCTCGAGGGAGATCCGGCGGAACTGCACCGCAGGCGATTGAGCGGACGCTGATTCAAGGAATGCACTGAAGAGCAGAGGTCCGATCGCGCCCAGAATCACGCGGGACCATTGCGAAGCGAAGGAGTGATGACGCTGGTCGATGCCCATGGTTGGTCCTCCAAGGGACGCCCTTGGTCTACGCGTCCGCAAAACGCGAAGTTCCGCCGGGATCCGTCCAGCATTCTCATTAATAGGATGAAACGCAGAAGGCCTCCAATTACGGAGGCCTTCTGATCGTTTGGTGACGGCGCGAGGTCAGCAATCGCGCTGATGCAACAGCGGCTGGTCCTATTTCATCAGCAGCATACGGCGGGAACCCATGACGCGAGGCCCGCTGACCGTTGCCATCTCCAGACGACAGACATAGACTCCTGAGGGCAACGAGGCGGCGTCCCAGGATGTCTCATGGCGTCCCGCAGGCATCTCTCCGTTCACGAGTACGGCCACCTCGCGGCCGAGGAGATCGTAGACGGCCACCTTCACCAATCCACCCTCGTGCATCGTCCATCCGATCTTCGTTTCCGGATTGAACGGATTGGGATAATTCTGCTCGAGCAGCGTCGTCACCGGGACATCGGCCCCCGGCAGTTCAACGTCTGTCGGGCGCGATCCGACTGTGAACGTCACCGGATACACGCCGCCGCTAAGGATCGCGGCGTCATTTCCCAGGCCCGTCACGCCGTCGCCGGCCAGATCGACCATCCATATGCTCGAGGTGGTCGCGTTGCTGACCGTGGTGACGTAATGGTAGTAGACCTTCTGGTCGTTATTCGAAAACGACGGGCAACCGAGCGAGAAGACGTTGTTCGTCACCTGTCCTACGTCGCCCGAGTTGAGGTTGACGGCCATGACACGGACCGAATCCCCGGCGGCGAAGTAGTCGAAGGCGATCACGTTGTCGGTGTTCGACGCAAAAACGGCATTACCGATGTTGACACCGTCGGGTTGCGGCGGGAACAGTCGGGCGACATTGCCGTCGGAAACCCGGACGAAGTTGATGTCCCAGTACTCGACCGTTCCACCTGACGCCAGCGTGCCTGCGTTGAGCGCATCATACATGATGGTGGCGTTGTCCGACGCCCAGTCGATGCGGTCTGGATACCTGATCGAACCTGCGTTGACGCCCTGGCTGTACGTAGGCGTATAGAGCTCGAGCGCTTTGTTACCGGCGGCGTTTTGGAGGTCGAAGACATAGATCTTCGGCTCGTTGAACGTGCTCGTGGCCGCAAGGTATCGACCGTTCGGCGAGATGGACACATTATTGAACCCGCCCGATGACGAGAGCGTCTGGTCGCCGGCTCCGTTCGACCCGATGACGTGCAGGTTGTGGGACGCGTCGACGTAGAAAATGTACTGGCCATCGTCTGTCACCGAAGGCCGCGTGGCCACGGACGTCCCGGTGACCAGTGTCGGAGACTGGCCGGCCGCCGTCGAACGATAGAGCGCACCCGACCCAACGTCAAGAATCGCGAGGTAGGCGGTCCCCGTTACCGGGTTCTGGGTGGGAGGGGGCGGTGTAGCGCTGCCGCTTGTGATGCCGACAGCGTCGAATGCTGCTGCTGCGGCGAGGGCCTTGGCATTGCCCGGACCGCCGAAGAGATCTTCAGCCGATTTGATGACGGCCAACCGTGCATCGACGAATTGCGCGTTGCGCGTCAGGTAGGTCGTGAGCGCACGGTAGTAGACCCGCCCGGCATCTTCGACGGTCATGCCGGCCGACGTGGCAAAGAGATAGAACGCCTTGTTCGGAATGCCGCTGTTCACGTGGACGCCGCCGTGATCTCCCTGACTCGTGTTCGGCAGGTTCTGATATTGACTCATGTGAGCTGGTTGCTGGCCGCTGAACGCGACATTCGACGCCCCAGGGTCCTGCATGTTGCGAAGCACATCGCCGGCTATGCCGGGTGTTGTGACATCTTCACCCAGGAACCAGTTGCCGCCTGCCCCCCGGACGTAGAATTCGTATAACACGCCGAAGACGTCGGCGAACGATTCATTGAGCGCTCCCGGCTGGTTCTCGTAGACCAGATTGGCTGAGTTTTCAACGACGCCATGCGTCATCTCGTGGGCCATGACGTCGATACCGCCCGCGAGGTCCGAGAACGCCGAGCCATCGCCATTGCCGAACACCATCATCTGTCCGTTCCAGAACGCGTTGTTATAGTTCTGAGCGAAGTTGACGACCATGGTGATCGTGGAGCCCTTCCCGTCGATTGCGTCGCGATTGTGCGCGGTCTTGAAATAGTCGTAGACCTTGCTGCCGTAGAATGCGGCAGAGACAGCGCCCTTGACGGTGGTGAAGCCCGAGGGTGTGGTCGCTGTAACGAAGTAGAGCAGACTGTCCGTGTTGCGCGCGTCGAGCGTGTAGATGGCCCCCCGGGCGTCGTTCGGGAAGGTTGAGACGGAAGGCTTGAACATCGCTTTCGATGCGTCGATGAGATAGTACGACGTGCCGATCTGGTACGTGTTGAGCGCGCGGGTGGTGTTGGTCAGGTCCGTTCCGCTTCCGACCACCGGACCATCGTGCATGACGCGGTCGTATCGCTTGATCACTTCGCCGGTCTCGGCGTCAACAAATACCTGCCATCGTTCGTCCAACCGACCGTGCACATCGACCATCCAGGTCAACCGCGGTCCGCCCGGCCCGTCGAGGATCATCGGGACGATCCCTTCTGCGCCGTCGGTGCGCCCGAGAGATCCGAGCGCTGTTCGGCGCGCAGCATCCTCCGGCACGGATGGCACCGTACCATTCACAAGCGAAGGCGTGGGCACCCACCGTCCGTTGAGGCCCAGCACATTGCCGTCGGCACCGATATGGACCATGACCTCACGACCCCAGACCTCGACACCATTCCATGTCTGACGATATCGGATGTGGACCATCCCGAGCTCGTCGCGGACAGAAGAGAAGCGCTGGAGCTCCGTGCCAGGGTCCCGAAGGCGCATGAGCGCCGATTGTTCTATCAGGAATGCGCCCGCCGTTTGTTCTGCTGTCTCGATCGTTCGCATCGCCGGAGCGGCGGTGGTCTGCAATCGCCGGCCTGCCACGAACACGGGCAGCGTCCCGTCTTCACTCCATGCGATCGTCGGTTCACTCCCGTTCACGATCGCGATCCGGCGAAGCGCCTCCGACCGGTCCTGAATTGCCTCGGGGACCTGGCGGCGCGACATCAGGATCCGTCCATTCATCTCGCGAAGATCCCGTTGGAACGCAGCTCGCTGCTCCGCCGTCGGGGCTTGGCGCCCATGCTTCTTGGCGGCGAATGGATCGCTCACCGATGGTCCGGACTGCTTTTGTTCGCCAGCGAACGCAGTCAGAACGAGGACCATCACAAGGATGATGTAGGTTGCACGATGCATCTGTTGCTCCAGGAATGTGATGATGTGAGGTGCGCCTCTCATCGTTTGATCGAACCTACCGCACTACGGCATTGTTCGTAGAGTCTCGCAAACGGCTGGACGGTCGCATTGGGCGGCGGACCTGACGGCCACGACACTTCTACGCGCTTACCCCCTGCCGACACAATGAGGGTCCGCGTCATGTTCCCCGCGCTTCCCGCCGCTTGTCGATCGAGCAGGCTATCGAGCTCGATCGTGTGCCATAACGCGAGCATTGCGGAAGAGGTCAGAGTTCCGAATGGAGCCGACATCGAATCCAGCTGTCGCGGGGACCAGGAACGGACGGCCCCGTCTGCAGCGATCATCGCTCCGGACCATTGGCCCGTGAACCCTCCTCCTTCGGCATAGCGAATGAGCAGATCGGTCGGGACCGGTCGATCGGCGGTACGTGAGGTGGCGCAGGAGGAAAAAACGCAGGCAAACGCGACAAGAGCAATCAAGCGCATAGGTGGGATCCTTCCAATCGCTTCGTTGGAGTGATATACTGGATTTCCGGGTCATTCTCAACCGTGGGACGCCCCCGTGAAGCTTGTCATGCGGCATTCCACGCCTCTCGTAGGCCATATGGAATGCATTCAATTCCCTCGCATCGGCGGCGATTTTCGTTCGCCGGAAAGGTGCGACACCGATGCTTGTTCTGGCCTCGGCTCGTATATTGTTGAATCCTGCCCCTCATCTTCGGAGACTCAACATGCGACGCAACCTATTCCTCCTCTTCATCACCCTGTTCGTTGGACTCGCTGTCGCGCAAGACGCAAAACCTCCTCTCGACCGCGAGGCCTCCGGCGATCCGACGCTCTTTCAATCGTTCTCGGTCGCACGGACCTGGTGGTTGAGCGACAATACGGCGCTCATACTGGACCCCGCAAGGCCCGCGGCCGAACGCCAATTGGAGCGGCTCGATCCCGCAACAGGAAAGCGAACGCCGTTCATGGACAAGGCAAAGGCGAAGGCGTCGTTTGAGAAACTATTTGCCGGGGACGATGCGCCTCCCCTTTCGCCCGTTCCCAGCCAGTTCACGCCGGACGGCAAGCGGGCACTCTACCTGTCCAAAGGTGACATCTTTGTGCTCGACGTGCCGACAGCCGAGTTCGCTCGCGTGACGGAAACGCCAGAGGTGGAAACGAATGTGAACTTCTCGCCCGACGGTCAGCGTGTCGCCTACGTTCGTGAAAAGAACCTGTACGCGTACGACCTCGCGGTGAAGAAGGAGTATGCTCTTACGTCGGACGGCGGAGGCACGATCCTCAACGCCACGCTCTCATGGGTCTACTGGGAGGAGATCTTCGGCCGCGTCGACATCGGCTACTGGTGGTCGAAGGACTCAAAGGCGATCGCATTCCTTCGCACGGACGAATCGCGCGTAAGCCTCCAGCGGTATGTCGACGTCGCACCATGGACACCGACCGTGACCGAACAGCGATACCCGAAGGTCGGTGAAAAGAATCCGGACGTGAAGGTCGGCATCGCCGAGGTCGGCGCCGGCCGCGTCGTGTGGGCCGACATCGATCCGTCGACCTACGAGTACATCATCCGGGTCGACTGGGTTCCCGACAACAAGCGCGTGATGGTCCGGACGCTCAATCGTCTGCAGACAAAGCTCGACTTCGTCATGGTCGACCGGGCGAGCGGCAAAGCGAGCGTGCTGATGACCGACACGAACGATGGCTGGATCAACATGTCGGACGACCTGTATTTCCTGAAGGACGGGAAGACGATGATCGTGTCGTCCGAACGTGACGGGAACGAACACCTCTACCGTTTTACAATGCAAGGGAAGCTGATCAATCAGATCACGAAGGGACCGTGGTCGGTGCGGACGTCTGGCGGCGGAGCTTTCTGGGTGCGGCAGGCGGTCAGCGGCATCGATGAAGACAACGGCTGGGTCTATTTCACCGCGCTGGAACGATCGTCCGTCGAGCGGCATTTCTACCGCATCAAGATGGACGGCTCGAAGATGACACGTCTCTCCGAAAGCGAAGGAACGCATGCGATCACGATGAGCCCGAATGCGCGGTACTACTTCGACCGCCATTCGAGCATCACCACGCCTCCCTCGCTTACCCTCGTTGACGCAGCAAAGGACCGGCGTACGGTGCTCACCGCACCGAACCTCGGGGGCTTTGCGAAGTACGACGTGGTCTATCCGGAGCTGCTTTGGATCCCGGTCCGCGACGGGTTCAAGGTGCCTGCTTCGATCGTCCGACCGAAACACGCCGACCCCAACGTCAAGCTTCCCGTGATCGTCCAGGTCTACGGCGGACCTTCAGCGCCCACTGTGGCGAATGCGTGGGGATACGACGTCGTGGAAGCCAATGCGATGTTGCACGACGGATACATCACGTTCAAGGTGGACAACCGGGCGGCGACGGGCATCAGCAAGACGCTCGAGAACCTCATCCACAAACGTACGCCGGGTGAGGTCGAACTGAACGACCTCGTCGATGCGGTGCAATGGCTCAAGAAGCAGCCCGGCATCGACCCCGACCGGTTCGGGATCACGGGATGGAGCGGAGGCGGGACGAACACACTGCTGGCGATGACGCAGTCGAAGGAATTCAAGGCAGGGATCGCCGGCGGCGCCGTGACCGACTTCCGGTTCTACGATTCCAAGTGGGGCGAAGCCCTCATGGAGACGGAGGCCGAGAACAAGGATGGCTACGATCGCGTGTCGCTCCTGAACTTCGCCAAGGACCTGCATGGCAAGTTGCTCCTCATCCATGGCTTGCACGATGACAACGTCCACATCCAGAACATCTGGCGGTTCATCGACGAGCTGATCAAGGCCAACAAAGTGTTCGAACTGATGGTCTACCCGATGCGCGGCCATGGCGTCGGCGACCCGGCGGGACGGCGGCACATGCAGACGCTTACGTGGGATTTCTGGAAGCGGAATCTGTAGGGCCGTACGTTCGGTTTCGACCACAACACAAAGCCCCGGATCGCTCCGGGGCTTTGGATTGTTACCGACACACGACCGATCACAGACCGAACATGACCGTCGCGGTGAATCCGATCGCGTTGATCGTTCGGGCGGAGGCAACAAAGTGTTTCGCGCCCCCCACCGCTATGAGCGGATCCTTCTCGTCATTCAACCCGCCGTAGGAGTCTTCGCGGTCGTCCTTCGTCGGCTGCGGGTCGGTCCAAGCTTTGCCGAACATGTTCAGCATAGCATAGGTGGCGCCGACATCGAGCTTCATGCCCGGGCCGAGCGCAACGATGACGCCCGCATGGACGCCGAGCCCGACCCTGATCGCGGGCTCGAGAGCGAAGGTTCCCGAGGAAACGGCGGAGATTCCTTTGAAGACGGTCTCACCGCTGAACCGGTTGAGCTGCACATTGGCGCCCACGTAGGGCGTGAGGGGTAGCGCCGGAATGCCGATCTGGAATTCGGGCCCGACCTCCAACGTGATGATCGAGTGCGAATTCTCGACGGTCCCTCCGCCCGGGGCATCTCCCGAATTCGAAAGGCTGGAGTAGCCGATCTGACCGTTCAGAATGAACCCGAACAGACCGACACGCGCCTTCGCGTGCGCGTTGAATCCGGTGGAGAGGCCGTACGCTGTGCCGTTGTAGTACTCGGCGGGCGTCCCGGCGTAGTCGCCGGACGGCATCACCGCACCGAAGCCACCACCAATCTGGGCCGTGACCTGTGAGAGCGATGGTGCCGCCAGGGCCGCCAGGAGTATGAGGACGAGGATCGAGGATTTGATGGAAGGCTTCTTCATGCGGTGTTCTCCCGTTGGTGATGACTTGTAGGGTACGGGGAATACCGGATGATCGCTATGACAAAGATCAACCGGATCCTGCGGATTCCTGATCGTGGGAACGCGAACTGCTGTTATTCCATCGCAAAAGGTGGTACGCTAAGGTCAATCCCATCGAGACACCATTGCGAAGAGGTCGTGATGACTACCTCCTGGATTGACCGCTTCGTCTCATCTTCAACGCGCGACTTTCTCCGGGAAGCGCGCACCACGCCCGGATACAGGATCCGTGATCTGATCCACGGCTACCTCTACCTTCGATTCTCCTACCTGTATATCAGCGTTGCGATGGGAGAGCACCGGCTTGCCCGCTGGCTCGAACCGCTCGGGACGTTGTTCATCAAGCGACCCAGCGATGGTGCGGACCCCGCGGCGCCACATTCGGCCGCTCGGATGGCCTTCGCCGACACCTACCATGGCAAGGTCGTTCCCCTGACGGCGGCCGAGGGGCTGGTGACGGTGAATACAGACATCCCGCGCACGGACCTCGAAAGCGTCATCCCGTATGCGCGGGCGCGCGACATCGTCCTCAAGAATCCGGACCACATCGTCGTGTTCGATTGTCCATGCCGCTCGGCCCGCAAGAATCCCTGCCTTCCGCTGGATGTCTGTCTCATCGTCGGCGAGCCATTCGCGAGCTTTGCGCTGGAGCATCATCCCGGGCGGTCGCGCCGGATCACGCAGGCCGAGGCCGTTGACATCTTGCGGGCCGAGGACGAGCGGGGGCACGTACATCACGCCTTCTTCAAAGACGCGGTGCTCAACCGTTTCTACGCCATCTGCAATTGTTGTTCCTGTTGCTGTGGGGCGATGCAGGCGCATCAGCACGGGACCCCGATGCTGGCCTCGTCCGGGTTCGTGTGCCGCATCGACGAGACACTGTGTCTCGCCTGCGGAGAGTGCATCGAGCGCTGTCAGTTCCACGCACTTCTCGAACGCAATGGCGTCACGACCGTCGATGCATCGGCCTGCCTGGGTTGCGGGGTGTGCGTGGAACACTGCGCACATGGGGCGGCCACACTCGAGAGGGATGTCACACGGGGCGAGCCGTTGGAGATCTGCGCACTGACGGGACGCCAGTAGCGGACGACCGTCCACCGATCGAGCTGAAATGACCAAGGCCGCGGGAGATCATCCCCGCGGCCCTTGCGTTCATGACGCATGTCGCACGTTCAATAGGGGAAGCGCTCGTCCATTCCGCTCTTTCCCAGTTCAACGACAAACTCGGTCAGTCGTTCAACGACGATCCGGAGGTACGCCTCTCCCTTTTCCTTCGATGATTTCCGAGGATCTCCGTGTGTGGAGTCGTGCGTGACGAGGTGCCATGGCCGCGCGATCGACACCCAGCCCTTTTCGATCGCTTCGAACCGCGAACGACGGGTGGCGCCCGTCCCGGCATCAGGCAGACGGATCAGGTCACCGAACAGAGCCATCCCGACGCTCGTCTCCATCTCGTCCGCATGCTCACCCGGACGTTCGAAGATCTCCTTGGCCTTGTCCGAACCCACCTTCCACCAGTCGACCAGACAGACGAATACGCTTGTGGACGGATAGATCGAGCGCAGCAGCGGCTTGAAGTCATTGCCGCCGTGGCCGTTGATCAGTACCAGCTTTCGGACCTTCTGGCGTTCGAGCGAGCTGATGATCTCACGGACCATCTGATCGAGCGTACCTTGCTCCACGCCGATGGTCAGCGGAAACCCCATGGTGTTGCCCTGCACTCCGTATGGCAGAGCCGGAAGCAGGACGACGGACGCGCCGCGCGCCGTCGCCGACTCGCACACCCGGTCGGCGACCGCCGTGCTGTGAAAGGTGTCAGAACCGTAGGGCACGTGCGGTCCATGCGCCTCCGTCGACCCGATCGGAAGGATCGCGACGTCCGGCGTGTGAGCCTTCGTCTGCGTCAGGGTGAGTTCTTGCAGCCGCCAGGTTTTCATGAGAGTGTCACGTGGTGTGAGGGCAAAGAGCCAAACAAGACAAACCGTTCACACATGTCACACGAAGGTTCAAGAGTCCCATCATCGACCTTCGGTCCGAAACGCCGGCCATCTTATAGGAAGTTGAACGCAAACGCGCCGAGGAATCCGGCAATCGTCGCAAGACCCACAGCCGGGCCACCGTCCTCGTATGCTTCGGGCATCATCACGGACGAGACCATCGCGAGGATCCCGCCTCCGGCGACAGCTCCGACAAATGTGAGCAACACGGGGGGAGCTCCGGCCAGGAAGATGTTTCCAAAAGCCGCCGCAATGCCGCCTGCAACGACGAGCATTGACCACAGACCGAACACTTTGACGTTGCTGAATCCCGCCTGCTTCATGCCGACGGCGCTGGCGACCGCTTCCGGCAGATTCGAGAGAAAGACCGCTGCGAGGAACGTGAACCGGAAGGTTTCGAAGGACAAGAAGCTGGAGCCGATGACGACCGATTCAGGGATGCCGTCCATCATCGCGCCGAGGAAGATCGCCAGGGGTGCGCCGACGGCCGCGTGTTTGCGCATGAGGGCCATCTCCTCGAGGCGCGTCAGCCGCTGGATATTCTTCACGGCAACCTTTCGCCAGAGATCGGCGTCCATCGAACCGCGCGACGTGGCGACGTTCTGCGCCAATCGTTGCGAGTTCAGGTCTTCGACCGCCTGTCGCAGGTTCGGCGACCGCTCGAGCAGCTCGTCGAAATGCTCCTTGTCGATGCGCAGCAAGTGTGTGGCGGTCATGGCCTTGGCGGAGGCCGTACGTGGTTCTCCGGTCAACAAGGCCATCTCGCCGAACGACTGGCCCGCCTCCAGCTGCGCCAACACTTCCGACTCGCGATCATCATCCGTCAGGATCGCGACCGAGCCGGCATCGATCAAAAAGAGGGCGTCGCCCGCATCGCCCCGATGGAAGACCATCTCTCCGGCCGGCACTTCGACGGGGGACACGCACACGAGCACATCTTCCATCTCCTCGGGCGGAAGCGAACGGAGTAACTCGACTTTTGAGAGGCGTCCGAGGAGGGCCGCCGATTCCTGCTGCTTCTTCTTCAGAACGTATTGTTTGGCGAGGGCCGGATGACGCAACGCGGCTCCGCGTTCGTCAAGGATGCGGTTGACGAGATAATAGATGAAACCGCCGGTCACGAATCCTGATGCCACCCAGAGCCACGGCATCATCCCGCTTCCGTGCCCATGCTCGACCAAGCGCTCAGCCCCTTCGTAAGCCAGTTCGAGCGCCAGCGCTTGGATGAGCGCGCCCGTTCCGAATGCCATAATAATGGCATTGGTGCGTTGCGAGGGCTTGAGAAAGATCCCGACCGCCACCCCGACGATGAGCGAGACCATCGCAAGGACCGCCAGGAGTACTGCGCCGAGGACTGTGGAGTCGGAGGAAAGCATTGGGAGATGGAATTCAGAGATCAGAAGTCAGAGGTCAGTGATCAGTTTCCAGTAGGCAGCGTGTTGGGGAATGCGGCCTGCGCATATCAAGCTCCTGAATCTCGCCGGTTTCTCCATGACATCTTCACAACTCCTATCTCCTTACTCCTTACTCCTTCTCTCCACCTCCCCCGCCTCACCCCTCGCCCTTCGGTTGTTGCTGCGTCAGACAGTGGATCGTTCCCAGGCCCCACACCAGGTCGACGGCATGGATGCCCACGACGGGACGATCGGTGATGAGCTCGGACAGGATGCCGAGAGCCTTTCGATCGTTCGGGTCGTTGAATGTCGGCACGAGGACGGCAGCGTTGGAAATGTAGAAGTTCGCGTAGCTTGCCGGCAGGCGCTGGCCGTCGAAGACCACCGGGGCCGGCATCGGCAACTCGACGACGGTTGGACGGCTGCCATCTTCCAGCCGGGCAGATTGGAGGCGTTCCTTGTTCTCGTGGAGCGGGCGGTAGTTGTCGTCCTCAGCGTGGTGCTCCATCGACAGGACGACGGTGGTCTTGTTGACAAAGCGGCAGAGGTCGTCCACGTGGCCGTGCGTGTCGTCGCCGGCAATACCGCGGCCCAGCCAGATCGTGTTTCGCGCTCCGAGGTTGGATGCGAACACGTCCTCATAGTCCTTCGCGCCAAATCCGGGGTTGCGCACCTGGATCTTGGGATCGAGCAGACATTCTTCCGTCGTGAGTATCGTCCCGGCACCGTTCACGTCGATCGAACCTCCTTCGAGGACGACAGGTCGCGACCGGTGTTCGACGGTCAGGATCTTCTTCCGCAGCGCCTTCGCCGCTCGCTCGGGAACCCGTACATCACGCTTCCAGTTGGGATATTTCGCCCATGCGTTGAATCGGAAGCGCACGATGGCGGTCGATCCGTCATCCGTCGATCGAACGAACATCGGTCCTGAATCGCGCGTCCAGCCGCGGTCAGTGGGGAACCGATGGAATTCGACCCGCGCAACATCGACGCCGACGCGTTGCAGCACGCGACGGGCCTTCGTCTCATGCGCGGCGTCCTGCACGAGCAGCCGCACGACCTCGCCTGCGGAGAGATGACGGACGATCTCGGAGAAGACCCACGGGATCGGCCCGAAGCGTCCGGGCCAGTCGGAGGTGTTGTGGGGCCAGCCGAGCCAGGTGGCCTCGTGGGGGGCCCACTCGGCGGGGAAG
>CAYYOV010000024.1:6542-19682 GCA_964473365.1 uncultured Ignavibacteriaceae bacterium | reverse complement strand
GTTGTGGGGCCAGCCGAGCCAGGTGGCCTCGTGGGGGGCCCACTCGGCGGGGAAGTACCATGAAAGAGAAGATGGAACCGCCATGACGCCAAGTTAGAGATGTTAGCGATGTGCGCCGGTCGACCGTGTTGAGGTCGGGTCCGACAGAACAACTCGTCGGAGGCCTTCTTTTAGAAAAGGCACATTGAAATTAATCAGGAGTCCAATTCGAAGCTTTGTCGCCTTGAGATACGAGATCATCTTCGCAAGATGGATCGGAGCGAAGACCTCGATCGCCTTGAGTTCAACGATCACCGTTGATGCGACCAAGAGATCCAGGCGGCCCCTGCCGACCCGATGACCCTTGAACGGGACCTCAATCTCAAGCTGACGCTCATAGCGGATTCCCCGAAGGTCCAATTCGAGAGCGAGGGCTTCTTCGTACACAGATTCCAAGAATCCCGGGCCCAACTCGCGATGAACTTCGATCGCCGCACCAATGATCTTTCGAGCCAGATCGTCTTCCGCTGGTGTCGGTTCCATCTTTCCCCCTCAACGGTACAGCTCTACAGTTCTTCGTACTCCAGTATCTTGACCCCTTGGCGTCCTTGGCGCCCAGGTACTCCTTCAGTCCTTGGCGCTCTTGGCGGTCGGACTCTGATCGCCCGGCACTGAATCGATGAACCGATCCACGATGCGTCCGTAGGCATCCACCCGTCGATCCCGCAGGAACGGCCAGTTGCGCCGGATCTCCTCGAGGTGTGCGAGCTTCACGTCGGCAAGCAGGATCTCTTCCTTGTCGGTCGATGCTTGCGCCAGGACCACGCCCTGAGGATCGGCGATGAATGACGTGCCCCAGAATTCGATGCCCGGTCCCTTCGGCAGCGGCTTTTCATGCCCGACCCGATTCACGGCGGCAACGTAGATGCCGTTCGCCACCGCATGGCCGCGTTGGACCGTCTGCCACGCGTCACGCTGGGCGGCGCCGTACTGCGCCTTCTCGTGCGGATGCCAGCCGATCGCTGTGGGATAGAACAAGGTCGACGCGCCGGTCAGCGCTGACAACCGGGCGCCTTCCGGATACCACTGGTCCCAGCAGATAAGGACGGATATGCGCCCGAAGCTCGTGTCGATCCCCTTGAACCCAAGGTCGCCGGGCGTGAAGTAGTATTTCTCGTAGTAGGCCGGGTCGTCCGGGATGTGCATCTTCCGGTAGAAGCCGACCATGCCCCCGTCGCGGTCCATCACGGCGGCGCTGTTGTGGTAGAGCCCGTGTGAACGCTTCTCAAAGACGGGCACGATGATCGCCACCTGCAACTCGCGTGCAAGGAGGCCAAAGGTGTCCGTGGAGGGTCCGGGAACAGGCTCGGCGAGGTCGAACAAGGCCGGATCTTCCGACTGGCAGAAGTACGGGGAGCGGAACAACTCGGGGAGGCAGATCACCTGCGCGCCGCGCTTGGCAGCATCGCGCACGAACCCGACGGCGCGATGGAGGTTCTCTTTGAGATCCGGGCTGACGGCCATTTGCACCAGCCCGACAGTGTACGTTGAGGGGGACGTCATCGGAGTCTTTGCGGTGTGATGTCGGGACCAACGTAGCAAAAAAAGGACTGAACAGAAAGACCGCCGAGCTGGCACCCGCAATGCCGTGCCCGGCGGTCTTACGTCCGAGGAGCTCTCCGTTCGTCAGGCCGTGACGTCCTTCTTCCCGTAAACGAGCGCCGTGACAGCGCCGGCGGCGAGGTACTCGACGAGGCCGTAGATGAACCACGACATCGCGAGAGAGTACGGGATGGAGTACATCGCGTAGCTCCCGTACGCCATTCCTACGGCACTGATCATCCCCATATAGAATCCGTACCGCAATCCTTCGGCGATCCCTTTCCCCTCATATCCCTTCGAGAAGATCAGGACGAAGAAGAACGAGGTGATAGCCGTAACGAGATTCATGATCCAGATCTTGTCCATCATGTCCGGACGGAACACCTCCTTGATCTGCTGGTAGGTGCTGCTCAGGATGAGGTTGTGGATCACGAAATCGAGCGCGGTGAACGTCACGAACACCGCAACGGAACCGATCAGCAGCTTCTTCATGGATCCGTCCTTCTGAGTGAGAGGGTGAGGGGATGGTAGCTCGATGGCGCCGACGGGAATATGCGATTCTCACGAACAAGAATCACTCCGTCGTGGGAGGGTTGTGCTGCCCAATTTGACTATATTATCCGCAACTGCTGTCTTGACAACTCGTTGAGGCTCCCGATCGTCCACCACCCCTCGATCGCATTGCTATGAGAACCCCGCTTCTGGTGATCCTGTCCGCGATTCTGCTCATGTCCTGTGCTCAAGACCCCGCGGATCACGTACTCTCCACCGTGACGCCCGAGACGTTAATGGGCCACGTGCGCATCTTGTCGCATGATTCGCTCCTCGGACGCGCACCCGGTACTCTCGGCGAGCAGAAAGCGACCGATTACATCGCCGATCGACTGAAGGCGTACGGCCTCGAACCGATGGGAGAGAACGGCACGTATTTCCAGAAGGTCACGATGATCGCTCATAGGATCCTGCCGACCACCACGACCGAGGTCCGTGGCGGCGGCAAGGTCTTTCGCATGACGAACTTGCGTGAGACGACGCTGATGAGCGGCACGCCGGCCCCGGAACTTCGTCTGTCGAACGTCCCGATGATCTTCGTCGGATACGGAGTCGTGGCGCCGGAGCAGCAATGGGACGATTATAAGGGCGTCGACGTCCGCGGGGCCGTCCTTGTCTTCCTGAACAACGACCCTCCGTCGGACGACCCGAAGGTGTTCGGAGGAAAGGCGCGTACCCTCTACGGACGGTGGACATACAAGTATGACATCGCAAGGATCAAGGGGGCCGCGGGGGCGATCGTAATCCACACCGATTCATCAGCAGGGTATCCGTGGGGCGTCGTGGCGAATTCGCGGAGCGGAGAGAACATGATCCTCGCCAGCGACGCGGCGACCTCGACGCTCAAGGTGCAGGCTTGGACCACCGAGGCAGCGACGAGAGAGATCTTCCGGATGTCGGGGCTCGATTTTGACGACCTGCGGGCTGCTGCCGCCAGGCCCGACTTTCGGCCTGTGCGGTTAAAGACCACGTATTCTGCCGCCATTCGCATGGCCGTGCGTACGTTCGACGGGATCAACGTCCTCGGCCTCGTCCGGGGAAGCGACCCTCAGCTGAGCAAAGACGCGATCATCTTCTCCTCGCATCACGATCACTTTGGAATCGGTACAGCGGTGAAGGGGGATTCGATCTACAACGGCGCACTCGACAACGCGTCCGGCTGCGCGATGAGCTTGGAACTGGCCCGCGCCTTCGCCACGCTCCAGCCGCGGACGAAACGCTCACTCCTCTTCTCGTTCGTCACGGCCGAAGAATTCGGCCTTCTTGGGTCTGCCTACCTTGCGACGCATCTTCCCATTCCGCTCGTCCACGCTGCCGCCAACATCAACATCGACGGGTTCAACGTGTACGGACGAACAAACGACGTGTCGTTTCAGGGTTACGATCGCTCTACGCTTGGGACCGATCTGGCCTCCATGACACGATCGATGGGATTGACGATCACGCCCGATCAGCATCCAGAGCAGGGGCATTTTTACCGGTCCGACCACTTCAACTTCGCCAAGGTCGGTATTCCGACGCTTTCGATGGGTGCGGGCGTGGACTTCGTCGGAAAACCGAAGGAATTCGCCGAGCAGATCAGCAACGACTACAACGTCAACCGCTATCATCAGCCGTCGGACCAGCTTTCCGACGACTGGCCATGGACGCTCGAAGGGGCGATGCAACAGGTGGAGGTCATTACGCGCCTGACCGTTCGGATCGCCGACTATGTTCCCCTCCCCGAATGGAACGCGGGTGATGAGTTCGAAGCTGCCCGCCTGGAGACGATGAAGCAGCGATGAAACGACGGACCCCGATCCTCCTACTCGTCATGCTTGTGGTCTCTGTGGCCGCTTCGTGGGCCCAGCCGGCGCGGTTGGAGCAACGGAACTTCCCCAGCACGCTCGGCTCGCAGTCATTCTATCTCTACCTGCCGCCGGGCTACGACTCGACGGCCGAACGCTATCCGGTCGTGATGCTGCTCCGCGGCGTCGAGACCGAGTGGATCACTCCCACACAGGACGCGGCAAGGCGCGGATCGATCATGACCGTCGCCGATTCGTTGTGGCAGTCTGGCGCTCTGCCGCCCGTCATCCTGGTGATGCCCCGGATCAGCAGTCCGCCCACATGGCCGGACATGGCCTATCTTGCCGACGAACTGATCCCCTGGATCGACGCACACTATCGCACACTTCCGACACGCTGGCACCGGTCGGTCGACGGCTTCTCGTACGGAGGCCTGGGGTCGGCCATGCTGATCACCCAGGCGCCTGAGCGATTCGTTTCTGCTGGTGGTTATGACGGTTCGCTCTTCCTCTACGATCCCGCGTGGCTCCAGCTTTGGAGACAGGACAGGCGCTTACTGTACGCCGCGATGCAATTCCTCTACACCACCACCGGGCCGGGACAAACGGGCAACCAGCGGACCGTGGGAGCATTCGTTGATACGCTCGCCGCGTACGGAATCGAGAACGGCTACACTACGCTGAACCTTACGCCGGACGCCCAGCACAATTGGTACTTCGCCGACTTGCACGCCTCGCGAACGCTTCCACGACACGGGGCGAGGATGCTGGCGGCTCCCCAGCGGCTTGCTGTCTCTGCATTGCTGCCACCGGCAGATACCACCGTCAGCGGAACGGTCCCGATCACCTGGCATGTTCCCGATGCACCGGCATCGCTGCGCGTGTTCGTCCACGTCTCTCGTGATCACGGACTCCGTTGGTATTCCCTGGCCGAGAGCCGCGCCCCCGATTCGACGATCTCGTGGAACACGACGGCGCTTCCCGACGGAACGCGGTACCAGGTGCGCGTCATCGCCGTGGGCGATACCAACTACCGTGTACTTCGGACCACCGGCACCTTCCGGGTGGACAATCCCGGCAACGGCGCGCCCGACATCTCCCTTCTGTCGCCGGTCGACGAGCATGTCTCCGGAACAACGCTCATCCGGTGGCGCGCCGACGATCCGGAAAGCGATCCATTGCTCGTCGACGTGTTCTGGAGTTCGGACGACGGCGCCACCTGGGCCACACTCGCGACTGGCCGCGCTGCTATCGACTCGCTCCTGTGGATGACAACGGAGCACGGCAATGGGACACGTTATCGCCTGCGGGCAACCGCCTCGGATGGCTCAGCCACGTCGAGCGTCACCAGTCAACGGTTGAGCCTTGCGAACGCGCACCTCGCGATGCCGATCATATTGTCGCGCATCTCCGGACACGGCGATCTGGAAATGCGGGCGTACTTCGTGCATGATGATCCAAACCTCGCCGCACCCTTCCGATTGCAGGTTCAACGTTCCCCCGCCGGAATGTTCTACACCATTCGATCGGCGGTCACAGATTCCCTCCTTGTCACCTCGACGCGGATCGGAGGTCCGGAGGACGAGGGTCCGCTCTTTCAGGGAAAACGGCTCGCACTGACGGTGGTTGACACACCCAGCGTGTGGCCCGATTCCACCCGATGGGTGGTCGGACATTCCAACCTCACCGGAACTGTTTCGCTGCCCGCGGTCATGGTCGATGGAACGATGCTGAATGGCCAGCCCGTTGCCGAAGACTACGAGATCACCGTGACCGATCAGCCCTCGGACACATCACTGGCCGCTCTCGGGGTCGATGCACAGCCGGTTCGATTCTCGGTCCGTATCATCGGTACCGATGTCAAGCCAGCATTCATCTTCGTCGACGCCGACCTTTCGGGGGGGCTCAGTCACGCTGACGAGCTGTACTTCGTGCCATCCGGATCAATGCTTCCGGTCCAACTGAGCTGGGCCGTGCAGTTCACATCTCCTGTCCAGACGGTCCCTCCTCAGACAGGCGATGTGTTCCGGATCAGGATCCGCAAGCCGCCTCAGGACGGCAGTATCTATGAGGCATCGGTGACATTGAGCTCCGCTCATGCCACCGCTGAGATCCCTACAGACATTGCGCTCGACCCGGCATATCCCAACCCATTCAATGCCGCGACGCAGGTCCGCTTCCGGACGGACCACCGTACCAGGGTCCTGGTGACGGTCGTCGATCTGCTGGGGCGGCGTGTCGCGACGCTGGTCGATGGCGTTCTTCCCGCCGGGCACCATGGGGCTGTCTGGCTGGCCGATCGAGCGGCATCGGGAGTCTATCTCATCCGTCTGCAGGCCGCAGGCGCTACAGCCACCCGCAAGATCGTGCTCACGAAATAGCTATGATGGGAGGCCCGTATGGACCGCGTTGAATCACTCGTCGTGGGGGTAAGGCCCGAACGTCAACAAAGCGAGGTGCGGCGACGATCGGAATTCGGATGGATCCTGACCTCCTCTCAGGAAGAGGCGGTCCTGAAGGGGTCCGAATCGCGAAAGGAGATGAAGTTGATCTTCACGCGATCGGGGTCGGAGGAACGGCTCGCCGAGCTCAAGCGGCTTGAGCAGGAATGGGACAAGCTCATGAAGAGCGTGGCCTTCGACGAGCGCGGTCGGCTGGTGGTCGATCGTCGTCCGGTGGATTCGATGCCGTGGGGGTTGGTCGTGGCCGCGGCGGTCGCAACAGGAGGACTGTGTTGGGCGTTCATGGGAGCGCTCCCTGGAGCAGTCGCCGGACTCTTCGCTGGTCTCGTGGCCACTCTGATCTTCCACAACCGCGTCGAAGCGGCGAGAACGGAATACAGCCGACGGGTGGACTCAGCCACGGTCGCCTTCCACAAGAAACAGAAGGACATCCTCTTCAGAGCCCGAGCGGTGACAAAAGCACCGAAGGTCTGAGGAGGAAGGATGGAGGGGTGTGAGCGCGGGCCACAAAAACCTGAAGGCGCGGATCGCTCCGCGCCTTCGCCGTTTACCGAGGCCCCTTCCCTCTTCCTCCCTCCCCTCACCTTTCACCTCACAATCGTTCTCCTCAGTACAAGAACATCGGCTTGTTCAGCAGGTCGACGACTTTCGGACGGTACTGCTCCGTGTCGTACAACTCGCCGACATCCACGCGCTTGACGCCTTGCGAGAGCGTCTCGATCGCGACGTATGTGTAGCGGCCATCGCGGAGAGCGACCATCTTCCCGAATTTCTTGCGCGAGATAAGGTCGATAGCCAGGTGCGCGTACGATGTAGCCACCATCCGATCGAGGGCGTCCGGTTCTCCGCTGCGCATCAGATACGCCACCTGCTGATACACGGTGTGAGCGCCGAGGATCTTTTTGATCTGATCTTCGACCAGCGCGCCAATGCCCCCCAATTTCCGGTGTCCATAGGCGTCTTCGGGACCCGTCTCGACGACGGAGCCATCTTTGAAATGCGCACCTTCGGAGACCGTGACGATCGCGTAGTTCGACGGGTTGGTGCGCTTGTCCTCGGCCAGGAATCCCGCCAGTTTTTCCATGTCGAAGGGGACCTCAGAGATGAGGGCACGATCGACGCCGGCCAGATAGCCCGAAATGAGCGACGTCTCGCCCGAATTGCGTCCGAAGAGCTCGACGACCGCGATGCGCTCGTGCGAACCGGCCACGGTCCGCAGGGCGGTGATGAAGTCGATGCTGCGCGTGACGGCCGTCGAGAAACCGATACAGTAGTCGGTCCCGAAGACGTCGTTGTCCATCGTCTTGGGGATCGAGATCATCGGGAAACCCTCTTTGTGCAGGCGCAGGGCGTAGCTCTGAGTATCGTCGCCGCCGATCGAAATGATGGCATCGAGCTTCAGATGGGCGATGACGCGAAGGACGTGCTTCGTGAAGTCGACCTTGTCCCCATCCTTGAGCGACGCGTGTTCCTTCGTCCGCAGGAAGTCCGGGATCCCCTGGCTGTTTGTCTTCTGCGGGTTCGTCCGGGACGTGTGCAGGAACGTTCCGCCGGTCCGGTCGACCGTGCGGGTGTTCATCTTGTTCAGTTCAACTACGCAGGCGTCGTGGGTTGTCGGGTCGTCAGGGTTGTAATAGAGGAGCCCGGCCCATCCACGCTTGATCCCGACCACTTGAATTCCCTGGTCCTGCGCCCGATACACAACGGCCTTGATACAGGGGTTGAGGCCGGGCACGTCGCCGCCGCCGGTGAGAATGCCGATACGCATGAGATACCTCGAAGGAAGTTCGAACAGTGCGATCCTAATGAAACGGACGTCAACGTACCAAAAAAAAGGTGTGGAAGGAAGGACCTCACCTCCTACAGGACGGCTGTGCGGTAGACACGGCCGAACCGATCACGCGCTTCCACGATCACTTCCCTCGCCCGTCGCGACGGTGCGGCTGCAAACAGGTGGTCGGTTGGGAACGGCTCCACCCAGCCGTGCTTCTTCGGCAGCATCGACCCTTGGAACAGGGCGACGGTGGCCGGATCAATGCCGGAAAAGCGCTGCATGGCCCCTGTCTTGATGCCGTCCTCGTACCACACCACCTCCCACGCTTCATCCGCGTCCCAGACGTTCGCAACGATGGCATCCGGCCGCTTCGGGTCGGCACCGCGAGGATGCACGACCATTTGATGGTCCCAGGGCCGGCCGGTCCCTTTGTAGCGCCATCGAAGCGTGCTCCCCGATGCTTCATACACGGCGTACCCGTTGGGAGTTCCGTCGCCGCATACATCCGCCGTCCACCACGCACCGCACACGGCACCGCACACGTGGTGCCGCACGCCGCCGTCACGCAGGTGCTCCGACTCATGCATATGGCCGACGAGACAGTGCGCGTCGTACCCTTCGAGCACTTTGTAGAGCGCCTGGCGATTGACCACGACGGACGCGTTCCCGGGCTTTGCTTCTCCCAGTCGTTCGTGTTGCTTGTCGTAGACGGGGATATGAAGGAACACGACCACCGTCCGGCCTTTCTCGACAAACGAAAGGTCCTGCTGCAGCCAGGCGAGCTGGACGTCGTCGATGTAGCCGAAGTATCCACGGCCGATCCAGAGCACGTCATCCAGGACCACGTAATGGATGTCTCCCCGATTGAACGAATACGCCGTCGGGCCGAAGAGGGACCGGAACGCGCGCGACGACGGTTCATCGGACAGTGCGGCGTTGACGACATCGTGGTTACCGATGACCTGAAATGTCGGCACGCCGCTCATGGCCACGGCCTTTTCATATTCGGGGAACAAGTTAAGCCGGTCGAACATCAAGTCGCCGCAACCAACTGCGAAGAGTGGCCCGCCAGGTTCGCGCTCCACCGAACGGACGTCGGGGACCGTCTCGGCATGGAATCGTTTGACGTCGTCCAGGTCGAGTACCTGCGGATCGGCAAGTACCATGAAGCGATGGCGCTCGTCGCTTTCTTCGAGGCGGCGAAGGTCCCATGACGCTTCGAACTCCTCCCCGGCCCCCGGAACGATGGGGTGATAGAACCGGGCGGTTCCGGTGGGGTTCACCGGGATCTCCGTCCCCGACGGGAGCGAGAGGGATACGAATTCCTGCCGGCTGTTTGAGTGGAGCGTGTACGCGCCGTCAGCGGACGTGGCAACGACGGACGCGCCATCGCTGACGATCGCTCCCTTCACCCCGGAGCCGCCGATCGTAACGCGGCCAGTGATGCGCACGTGTCGGGCATCGTCGACGAGCCCATGGACGGGGCGATACGGATCTGCGAGGATCTTGTCCGCAAGGAACAGGCCCATCGAAGCAAGGCCGGCCTGTCGAAGGAACTGGCGGCGGGTAGCGTAGGCGTGCAGCGAGCGACGGACCTTCATCGGACCTCCCGGGAGATGATCATGAACGTAGAGAGAGGTCCCTTCGAGTGCAAGAGGGTGTGTACGCGGCGCGGCCTCACCCGAGGGGCGAGGCCGCGCATGCCATCGATGATCTCGCTCTCACATCCCGACGCCGTACCGACGGTCGAATCGGAACGTCCGGCCACCCACGCCAACCCGCGTTTCATCCCCCGTATAGGTGACGGTGAAATCACGGTTGACCGATCGTTCACGGTAGACCTCGCCGCGCAGGAAGGTGATCGTGGCCTGATAGGTGCCCGACATGGTCCCGGTGACCGTCGGAGTCGTCCCCGGGGTCGGCCGCGTTCGGGTCACCTGCAGGTTCGTGATGCGCAGCGTGTTGTCATGCGTCCGCGTCGCCTCGCGGGTCACCAGCGTATCGATCCCGTGCCGGAAGTACGTGTCAGTCGAGCCGGAGATCGTGACGGTCGCCAGATGAGCGTTGGTCACGACCCAATTGCCGCTGAGCGAATCGAGACGATGGGTCCGCCGAGGCGTCCGGTGGTAACCGACACCGCGCAGGATCTTGAACGTGATCGTCCGGGCCGTATCTCCGTTGACGATGTAGCGACGCTGCGGAAGTCCATTCGCATTGAGGAACTGGTACTGATATTCCCGGTACACGAACGACGCATATGCGCCCCCGACAGCAAGCCGGGTGCGAGAGATCTTGGCCGTCCACCAACCGGTCACGGCATCGTAGGTCGTGTCGATGGCCGCACCGCCATCGATGCCGTATCCGGCCCCCATGAGTGCGACCGATGGCTGCAAGCCGCCGGGCGAGGCAAGACTGGCGGCATCGTTGATCTGGTCGGCCGCACCTCCACCATCTTCAGCGACAGCGCCGGCCACCGCTGTTGCAACATCATCGTCCAGTTGCGAGGTCGTGGCCGGCTCGTTGGTCGATTCACAGCCGGCGAACACCAACCCCGCGATCGCGAGGGATATCCATGTTCGTTTCATCTTGCGACTCCTGAGTGATGGGAAATGACAAGCACAGTCGATGTCGGGATGCTGCTGCGTGAAATGTGACAAGAGATAGACACGGCCGCAACCGACGGGTTTAAGGAGGGATGCGACCTGCGTCACACGATCCGGCCGGTCAAATCGTGCAGGTCCATTGAATCTGGTGTATTCCGCGTGTATTTTGACCGTAGCACTTTCCCTTCCCCCATGGCCGAGCGACGCGTCGGATCCGCAGTACTCCGGTTCAATCTGGTCCCTCATCTGGCGGTCTTCCGGCTGGTACCTCAGCGGGGCGACGCCTTTCCTCCGTACAAAGCCGGACAATACATCGCTCTGCGTCGCGACCAATGTCGGCTGACGAAGCGTGTTCCCTTACCGGAGGGAGGGTTCGCGTACGAACCCGACCTCGACGAACACGGGCAGGTACGCCGCGGGCCGGTGACGCATTCGTATTCCATCGCCTCCGCCCCGTTCGAGACCGAGCAAGAAGGCTGGCTCGAATTCTACGTGATCCTGGAACGCAACGAAACCGGGCAGGCAGGACGGTTGACGGAATCGCTCTTTCAGATCGAGCCCGGCGAAGACCACGACATCATTTACTACACCAAGATCGCGGGCGACTTTACGCTCGAAAAGCGCGCTCAAGGCTTTCGGAACGTGCTGATGGTCGGAACCGGGACTGGATTGGCACCCTTCGCATCCATGATGAAGCAGCTGAACCACGAGGCAGTCCATGGCCGGAGCACCGACACGCGTTTTACGCTGATCCATGCGAACCGCACGACGGCTGAACTGGGCTACCACGCCACGCTCCACGCCATCATGGAGGTCGGTAAGCTCGACCTCGTCTACCTTCCTACTGTGAGCAGACCAAGCTCCCCCGATCTCTCCGATCCGCATATCGGAAAAGGCCGCGGCAACAATCTCCTCCGCTTGCTCTACGATCTACCGATGCGCGAGCAAGAGGTATCGGCTGATCCCGGACTCACCACGCAACACAGGGACGCCGCTGAGAAGGACCTCGCCCGTGCGGTCCGTCCGACGCTCCCGTCGTATGTCTCCAAGGCCGACCTGCAGAAGAGGATCGACCCTGCTTCGACGCTCATCATGACGTGCGGCAATCCTTCGGCGATGGAGGACATCGCCCGGATCGCGAAATCAGTAGGAGCTGCCTTTACGAAAGAGGAATGGTGATAGAAGTGCAACGGCGCGGTCATCCGCGCCGTCGTAGGTGAATGCAAGGCATCGAGCCTGCTGTGCTCATTTCCCACCTGCTATCGGCCGAAGAATGCCATTCGCACGCCGACGGCGATCAAGAGTATCCCGAAGATCTTCTGCAGGACCTCGTTCGACAGCGAGGTCGCGACCCGCGCGCCGAAGTAGCTCCCCAAAAAGAACCCAAGCGCGAGCAGAAGCGCCCATTTGACGTTCACGAGGCCCCGCTGGTAGTAGACCAGCGTGCCAAGCAGACCGATAGGGAGGATCAGGAAGGCGCTGCTCGTCCCCTGCGCTTCCTGTTGCGACATGCCAAACGCATAGACGAGGATCGGCACGACGATGATCGCGCCGCCGATACCGAGGAGGCCGGCGAAGAGACCCGCGAGTGCGCCCACCGCGGCGATGAGATACGGGTTTGTGTCCATTGGTCCTACGTCGAAATGGAAGATATCGGGACAAATATACGCATCACGTTTCCCTCGCGCTCAAGGATTGTGCTATGCCGGTGAAATCTCTATACTGAGATGAGCAACATCGATCTCAATCGTTCCCCTACCACCGCACCCACGGGAGGTCCCATGTTCACACGCTCGATCCGCCTTCTCTCTGCCGCGCTCATCGTGGTGTTCATGGTCACCACGATCGGCTGCTACGGCTCGTTCAATCTCGTCAAGAAGGTCTACAAGTGGAACGGGACGTTGGGCGACAAATGGCTGAATGAGGTCGCCTTCCTGGCTCTGTGTATCGTGCCTGTGTATGAGATCGCCGGTTTTGTCGACGCCGTCGTCTTGAACTCGCTCGAGTTCTGGACCGGCAAGAACCCCGTCACCGCCGATCATGGCCGCTCGGTCATCATTTCCAAGGATGGTATCGCACTGACCGTAACAGCTACAGAGGAAGGCGCCCTGGTGACCGATGCCACCGGAATGGTGTTGGCGCGCTCGGTCCGCTCGGCTGTCGGAGTCTCCGTGTACGACGCCCACGGAACGTTCGTCGGTTCCCTGACGCACGACCAGCTCGCGGCGTACGTCGCTGCCCAATAAGACGTCCGATCGTACAACACCAAGCCCGTCAGAGTCGCCTCTGACGGGCTTTGGCGTTCCGTGGCTTCGTCGTGACCGAACTACGGAATGGCCTTGAGACGCTCGTTCGCCTGCTTCTTGCGCTGATCGCTCCGG
>CAYYOV010000024.1:0-6442 GCA_964473365.1 uncultured Ignavibacteriaceae bacterium | reverse complement strand
CTACGGAATGGCCTTGAGACGCTCGTTCGCCTGCTTCTTGCGCTGATCGCTCCGGTCATGGAGGAGCACGTTCTGGTACGCCTCCTTTGCCAGGGTCGTCTGTTGCTTTCGCTCATACGCTTGCGCGAGCAGAAACCATGACGAGCCAAGCGTCGGTTCGATCGCCAGGCCCTTTCGGATCGTAGCGATCGCCTCATCGACGCGTCCGGCGGCCAGCTGCACTTCACCGTAGCTGTCATAGGCATCGGAGGTGTCGGGGCGGAGCACCACATAGCGTTGCATCGGCTTAAGCGCCTCCTCCGCCCGGTTCCGCCGGAGCAGGAAGTACCCAAGGTTCTTGAATGGCACCCAATCGTCCGGCAGTTGGGCCGTCAGCGTCTTCAGTTCCGCTTCGGCCTCGGGGAGGCGGTTCTTTCGTTCCAGCATGGCGGCCTTCACCAGCCGGCCGCGTTTTTCGTTCCGCTGTACGGCCGCATCCAGCTGGCGGAATCCTTCGTCCTCATCTCCCCCCATGATCCCCGGCGCCATCAGATAGTACTGTGCGAGCGCAATACGGGCTTCGACGTGGTTCGGGTTGAGCTCGACCGCTCGCGCAAAGGCTCGCTTGATCTTCGGGGCCAGGAACGCCTGCTTGAACACGCCCGCCGACTGGGCCGTCTGGCCGTAGATACCGCCGAGCATGTACTGGTAGTCGGCGTTGTTCGGCACTGTGTCGACCGCCTCCTCGATATGCTCCGTGGCCGCCTCGAGGTCGCGGATCTCCCGATGTTGCAGGACGACGGCCATCCAGTAATGTGCGTCTGGATTCGAGGGCTCGCCCTTGAGCCACAACTCGGCCGCCTGGCGTGCTTCCGGGATCTTGCCCGCCCGGAACGGCACCTTTACGCCCTCGGCGTTCTGCCCAAGGGCGATCGCCGCCGGGAGGAACACCCACCACCATCGATTCACGCTCATTCTCCTTCGATCACACAGGGTGCTGACCGCACAACTGCAGGCCGGTACTACGGGCACCCGGTACGGAAGATGCGTCTTGATCCTCGGCTCCTGACATCTTTTCACAGCTCATCGCTTGGATGGGGACGCTTTCCCTTTCTGCACGGCTTCGTGCATCTTTTGCAGGTTCAGATTCAGGTCCCACCAGCCGTTCTTGAACGCGGCGTAGTCCTGACCCATCATCGCATAGCCATAGCGGGTCGAATTGGCGTAGAAGATCCACTGTTTCAGCCACTCGTGCTCGAGCGATTCATCGAACGGATTCTTCGGGTCGGCCAGTTTCATCTTCCAACCTTGCTCCAGCACCTGCGTCGCGGCCAGAGTCATGGCATTGGTCTCTGCCACGGCCGTGTCGAGCGCAGCAAACTGTTGCATCGTCCAATCGGTCGAGTGACACGACCTGCAGACGTTTGCCATCGTCTCGCGTCGATGCGCTTGCTCGCCAGCGTCGATCAGGAACGACGAGGCCGGAACGTTCGCGAACGTCGTCGGAAGCGGCTGACCGTCCGCATTCCGGATGAGATGCGTCGCGCCATTCTTCGGCTGTGGATGGGCGTACGGAAGCCCGAAGATCCTCACCCACAACCGCGAGGCAAAATCGTGCGACCGTTCCGCCACGACCGTACCATCGGGCGTCGTCAGCAAGCTGGAGTGGCACGTTGCGCACGTGGGCGCCCGGAAATCTCGGCCGACGATCCAGGGGACGCGATCCCAGGTGTACTCCCGCTCCTTCGACAGGAACATGTTGCCGTGCTTGCTTTCGGCATAGACGTCCCATGCTGGCACGTCGGGCTGCAGGTGACATTGGGCACACGTGTGCGGCTTGCGGGCCACCTCGATGGAGAAGCTGTGTCGCGGATGGCACGACGTGCACGCACCCTGACTGCCGTCGGGATTGACGCGCCCGACGCCTTGGTTGGGCCAGTTCGTCAGCTGCGGCACTTCGACGTCGCCGTTCGGCGTGGAAACGGTGTGAAGCCCAACAACCTCCACCTTCGTGCCGTGGCACGCATAGCATGCTCCGCCGAGCGTCGTTTCCGATGCGGGCAGCTGCGTCAGCTTTGTCCCGTCGACCTTCTTCTGGCTTGTCAGGTAATGGACGAGCGTATGGTAGACCGGATTCTTCTCCAGGTTGTCGAGCGCGTGCGCCTTCTTGGTGGGGGCATACTGCTCCCGCTCCGTGGGATGACACGTGGCACAATCATTCGGCGAGACGACCACGTTGATGGTGTAGCCAAAATGGTCGAACGCATCACGATGGGCAGCGGTGTTGCGGCTGTGACACTCGTAGCACCCGATGACGACATTCTGGAGCTCTTCCGGCACAGATGCCGCGCTAATGCGTCGCTCGATGGCGGGCTTCGCCATGCCCAGTGCGGGCGTCGTTGCGGCGTGGAGACTGTGCCGCCAATCTTCGACGATCCCGGGTTGGAAAGATTCGTGGCAGTCGAGGCAAACCTTCGTCTCTTCGCTGATGACCGGGCTCTTCGTCGCGGCAGGTTGGGCGTGAAGCGCGAAGGCGCACAGGGCCGCCAGCAACAGGATCCATCGAATTCGTTCGATCGACATGAGAGCACCTCCGGGTCGTGGACACACAGGACGATGAGAACCCTTCTCAACTTTCAACCCTCGTGCCACATACCGCTCAGCGCACATCCCGAACATCGGCGCGCAAACCGGCGATTTGGGGCGGTATTAGGTGGCGTCACCGGCCATCGGGGCCGGGGACCTGAGTCGATCGGCGTGATTCCGAGGATTGCATCGCGATTCTGCAACTTTGGGAACGGTGCCGGCATCACATCAACACCACAATCTTTGGAGTCTCATGATGATCACACGAACGATGACGATCGAAGACCTTGTACAGCAGGTCCCCGAAGCCGTGACCTACCTGATGCGCAATGGCATCAAGTGTCTGGCGTGCGGTGAGCCGATCTGGGGGACTCTCGAGAGCGCGGCAAAGGAGAAGGGGTTTGGGGAAGAGGAGATCGCGCGGTTCGAGCGGGAGCTCACCGGGCTTTCGAAGGAGGCGTGCCCGTAACGCACAGACAGCCCCCCGCCGGCTTGCGAGACGAAAGCCCAGCGGTTGTCGGGAGAACAGAGTCCAGGAAGAAACCGGCGGACACGCAACGATCGCCCCGTCAACGAGGGATGCTCTAGTATAGAGGTCAGACACGTTGCAAGCGTGCATCGGAGCCTGCACGCGCTTTGAGATGCGGCAGCGACGGTTTTGCCCCCGGACAATGAACAGAATGCGCCAGCCGCCGTGGTCGGCTTGCGAACTCCCGATTGACGGATTTCTTCTGTACGTTGTCACAGATCGTCCATCGACAGGATCCCGATGAAACCGTACATCATTTTCGCCATTCTCGCCGGTGTAGCATGGGGGGTTGGCGGCTATTTTGAGAAAGCCGGCCTGCGGGCCATGGGCATTCCTCCCATCGCGGGAATCACCTTGCGCACGCTGGTCGCTCTCGTGATCCTCGGACTCCTCTCGCTCCCCGCGTGGCGTTCGATCGCCAACCCGGGCGATGTCAAGGCGTGGCTCATGATCATCATCGGCGGCGGCATCATCGCCGGCAGTCTCGGGATGTGGAGCTTCTACTCGTCGCTCAGCCTTTCCGAGAACCTGGGTGTGACGCTCGCGCTCGCATTCGCGTTCTCGCCGCTGACGGGAACGGTGGTCGGACTCGTTAAAGGCGACCAGCATATCGACCTGCGGTTGGCGCTCGGTCTCGTGGCGATCATCGCCGGCATCATCCTCGTACAATTGAGTCATACTCCGGCGCGCTCATGATCGACGCCCTCCGCTCCATCTGGATATGGATCCTGAGCATCACGCTCATCGCCGCCTGGCTGCCGCTGATGGCGATCCGGCGGATCTTCGACCATGACCCCATACGGTACCACACCGGATACCTGTTCCGGAAACTTGGCCGTGCGCTCGTACGCGTGAACCCGGGCTGGCGTATCCGGCTCTCCGGAGAGAAGGTCGAAGACCCCCGCCACCCGTACGTCGTCGTCAGCAATCACCAGTCGCTGGCCGACATTCCGGTGGTGAGCCATCTACCGTGGGAGATGAAGTGGATCGGAAAAGAAGAGCTCTTCAAGATCCCGGTCATCGGTTGGATGATGCACCTCTCCGCCGACATCAAGGTCGACCGGAAGAGCGCACGCAGCGGCGCGGCCGCGTTGATCCATGCACAGAAGGTGCTGGCCCAGAAATGCTCGATCATGATCTTTCCAGAAGGGACGCGATCGATGGACGGCCGGGTCCGTCCGTTCGCCGACGGCGCGTTCCATCTGGCCATTCGTGCGAAGGTCCCGATCCTTCCTGTCGCCCTCGACGGGTCGTTCGATTGCATCCCAAAGCACACATGGAAATTTGGCAAGCCGTCCGACATCCTGCTCAAGGTCCTCCCTCCCATCGATACGTCGGGATATACGACCGACCGCGTTGCTGAGCTGCGTGACCTTGTGCGCGCAAAGATCATGGAACAAGTGGCGGAGTGGCGCGGCGTGGCGGTCTCGGAGGTGGACGGTACCGTCACGACCTCAACGGCTTGACTGCCCAAGGAATAGAGGTGGCAGAGAACGCTGAGATGCTGATCAGGACCTCGGGTCTTTGCGCTCTTTGAGTTCTTTGCGGCTACGCTCTTTCAATGAAACACCTCCATGCGCTGGATCGCACTCTTCCTCCTTCTTCTCTCCCAGTCGCCCGACCCTGTCACCATCTTCCTGATCGGCGACTCGACGATGGCCGACAAGCCCCTTGTCGCCAATCCCGAACGCGGATGGGGAATGCGTCTCGGTGAGTTCTTCCAGCCGGGCGTGGCGATCGAGAACCATGCGCGCAATGGGCGCAGCACGCGCACGTTCATCTCCGAGCACCGATGGGACACGGTGCGGGCCCGCCTGAGACCCGGGGATGTGGTCGTGATCCAGTTCGGTCACAACGATCAGAGCAAAGAAAAGGTCGACCGCTACACGCCCCCCGATCAGTTCAAAGCCAACCTCGTCCGATTCGTCGAGGAGACAGTGGCGGCGGGCGCTCAACCGATCCTGTGCACGCCCATTGTTCGACGCCGTTTCGATAGCACAGGCACGTTCTACGACGTGCACGGAGAATATCCGGGACTGACACGCTCCGTCGCGCGCGAGCTGTCGGTGCCGCTCGTCGATATGCACCGTTCGTCGGAACGTCTCGTGCGCGAATTGGGGGCCGAAGGGTCGAAACAGCTCTTCCTCCACATTCCTCCGGGGATCTATGAAACGCTCCCCGACGGGCGCCGCGACGACACGCATTTCTCCGACGTTGGCGCATGGTGGATGGCCCGCTTGTTCGTCGACGATCTCCGTACGCTCGACCTTCCGATCTCTCAGCGTCTTCGGCGCTGAAGTCACAGGTTCACATGAACCGTTCCTTCTTCTCCCCCGTCGCACTGATCTTGGCCGCAATGGCCGTGTTCGGGCCATTCGCTCCGCACGTCAGCGGCCAATCGCCGGAACGCTACTACTCCAACCCGATCATCATGGCGGATTACTCCGACCCGGATGCCATCCGCGTCGGCGATGCATTCTACATGACCTCCTCGAGCTTCAATTGCGTGCCCGGTCTGCCCATTCTGCGGTCGCGCGATCTCGTCGAGTGGTCGCTCGTCGGTCATGCCCTGCCCGTCATCCCGCCGGAAGAACGCTACCGTACGCCACGGCATGGCGAAGGAGTATGGGCACCTTCGATCCGGTATCACGACGGCCGATATCACATCTACTATGGCGACCCGGACGTTGGGATCATTCTGGTCCGCTCGCGAAACCCCGAAGGGCCCTGGGATGAACCGATCGTCGTCCGTGCGTCCCGAGGATGGATCGACCCGTGTCCGTTTTGGGATGACGATGGGAACGCCTACCTCGTTCACGCGTGGGCGAAAAGCCGGACCGGGTTCAATGGGATGCTGACAGTCCGTCGCATGAACGCCGACGGAACACGCATTCTCGACGACAGCGTCAACGTCTTTCTCGGCGGCACACGTCATCCGACCATCGAGGGGCCGAAATTCTACAAGCGGAACGGATGGTACTACATCTTCGCGCCGGCAGGAGGGGTGTCGACCGGTTGGCAGACAGTACTGCGGTCGAAGAACGTCTTGGGAGCGTACGAGGATCGCATTGTCCTCCGGCAGGGCGCAACGCCGATCAACGGACCGCATCAGGGAGCGTGGGTCGCGACACCGGCGGGAGCATCATGGTTCCTGCATTTTCAGGACCGCGGCACGCTCGGCCGCGTCGTCCACCTGCAACCGATGAGTTGGAAGGACGACTGGCCCGTGATCGGGAGGGATGACGACGGCGATGGAACAGGCGAACCGGTCATGCGATACCTTGCGCCCGCCCTTCCGTCGGATCCAGGTGCGACTGGGATCCCAACGACGGATGAATTCGACGGCAC
>CAYYOV010000023.1:20348-44047 GCA_964473365.1 uncultured Ignavibacteriaceae bacterium | reverse complement strand
GAGCCGATGGTACTATGTGGGTGACTGCATGGGAGAGTAGGTCGATGCCAGAATTATTTTGAAGCCCCGGGCCTCACCGTCCGGGGCTTCATCGTTTTATCACCTTCCTTGCACAGCCTTCACGTTTTCCGTACGTTGACGCCCATGTCACGCACCGTCCTCACCGGCCTTTCCCTCGACGAACTGCGCTCCTTCGTCGTCGACCTCGGTGAGAAGCCATACCGCGCCGGACAACTGTTCTCCTGGATCTACAAGGCGGGAGCACCGTCGTTCGAGGCCATGACCGACCTTTCACGGTCCTTCCGGGATACGCTCGAACGGCGAGCGACCCCAGGTGCGCTCGATCTCGTCACCGAACGAAGGTCGGACCGGGACGGTACAACCAAGTTCTTGCTCCGGCTGCCAGACGGCCTTGCCATCGAGACGGTCCTGATCCCTCCTGATGCCGAAGCTCCCGATGCCGAACGGAGGCTGACACTGTGCGTGTCAACGCAAGTCGGATGCCCCCTCGATTGTGCCTTCTGCGCCACCGGTACCATGGGCTTTACCCGCAATCTCACGGCGGGCGAGATCGTCGAGCAATACCTCCATGCGCAGCGCCGTTCGGAGCGACGTATCTCCAATATCGTCTTCATGGGCATGGGCGAACCGATGCTTAACTATGAGCAGGTCATGCGCGCCGTCGACATCCTTACGGACAATCGTGGTGCCAACCTCGGAGCGCGACGCATCACCATTTCGACCGCCGGGTACGTGGATCAGATCCGCCGAATGGCCGATGAAGACCGGAAGGTCAAGCTGGCACTCTCACTCCATGCCCTGGACGATGCGAAGCGGACCGCGCTCATGCCGATCAACAGAAAGCATGGCGTCGCGGCCCTGACCGGAGCGCTCGAATACTACTACCGGCGCACACGCATCCGTCCCACTCTCGAATATATCCCGTTCGATGGATTCAACGACACGGACATGGACGCCGATCTGCTGATCCGGTTCGCAAGACGCGTCCCCTGCAAGGTGAATCTCATTCCGTTCCATTCGATCGACTTCACGCGGCCGAGCGGATTCGCAGCCGGCCTGAAACCCACCCCTCGTGCCGGCATCGAAGCCTTCGCAAAACGCCTCCGCGATGCTCATGTGACCGTGATGGTCAGGAGCAATGCCGGCGAAGACATCGAAGCGGCCTGCGGTCAACTCGCAGTGGCCGATGGTACCTCTCCGCGCCGCCGCACATCGCGGCGCCCGACGGACCCAACGCTTGCTCCATCCAATCCCTGATCATTCCTTGCTCAAATCCCCACTATGCGTATCATCCTGTTTGGACCTCCCGGCGTTGGCAAAGGCACGCAAGCCAAGCTTCTGATGGAAGAATTCGAAAGCGTCCACATCTCGACTGGTGACCTGCTTCGTGACGCCGTCAAACGCCAGACCCCGTTGGGAGTCAAAGCCAGGCAATTCATGGAATCGGGCAACCTAGTCCCTGATGAGGTTGTGATCGGGCTTATCGAAGAAGTTCTCGATTCAGAAAGGGCCCGCAACAGTTTCATCCTCGACGGATTTCCGCGCACGGTCGCTCAAGCCCGCGCGCTCGACCAGATGTTTGAGCGCATGGGGATCACGCTCGACGGTGTCATGAGCCTGCGCGTCGATCACGATGAAGTGGTGCGCCGTCTTAACAACCGCCGGATGTGCAGGACCTGCGGACGGATCTACAGTCTCGAAAAGCTCAAGGGCCTCGACGCCTCGCAATGTCGCTCATGCGGGGGAGAGTTGTATCATCGCGACGATGACAAGCCCGAGACCGTCAAGCACCGGCTGGAAGTCTACTTGAAGTCGACCAAGCCGCTGAAGGACTTCTACCGCCAGACGGGCCGGTTCGTGCAGATCGATGGTATGCAGGAGATCGGCTACGTCCACAAGATGATCCTCGACTGGGTCTACCGGTCCCGAGGTCCGAACCCGTCCGCGTGAACGATCCGCTTCGCATCCTTCGTCCGGCGGGCACTCGACCGTTCGTCGTGGCTCACCGAGGGCTGTCGGCAGCCGCACCGGAAAATACCCTGGCGGCTTTTCGATTGGCGTTGGATGCTGGCGTCGACGCGCTGGAATTGGACGTTCACCTGACGCGGGATGACCGCGTCGCCGTCATTCACGACCGGACCCTCCAACGCACAACCACCGGCAACGGCGCCGTTCGCTCGTATACCAGCAACGAGATCACCGCATTCGACGCAGGGTCGTGGTTTGACCCAAGATTTTCGTCCGAGCGAGTGCCACTCCTGGAAGATGTATTTGCGTTAGCCGGAGCGCGGTGTTGGTACAACATCGAGCTGAAATCGCACCGCCTTTTCCGCGAAGCGCCGTCGCACTTCGCAAAGACGGTGATCGATGTCGTTCGTTCCAACGGCATGCTGGGGAGGGTATTGTTCAGTTCTTTCGATCCTGACCTCATTCGGGCGATACGGACCGTCGAACTGGCCGCTGTAACGGGGGTCCTCTACAACTGGCATCGGGAGCTCTTCCGGAGCCCGTCTAACATCGCGGGACGATGCGCTGCCTCAGCCTTCATTTGCTCCTGGACCGAGCTCACCCCACGCCGCTTGGCCGACGCGAAGTCCGCTGGTCTGGCAGTCGCCGTCTATACCGTCAACGACCCTGATGAAGCTCGCCGTCTTTCGGCTCAGGGTGTTGATGTCCTCATTTCCGATGCGCCCGATATCCTCTTGAAAGCGCTTGCGGCACGTTGAACGCCCCGGCGGGCTTTCGTATATTCCACGACGCTCACCCAGCTCAGCCACGCCCCGTATGATCTTCTCTTCCCGTCGCTCCCTCTTCACCTGCGCCGTCGTTCTTCTGCTGGCGTGGAGTGGCTGCGACACGGCTCCCGGACCCGCTCCGCTGCCGGTCGACCTGTTCGAGCAAGGTGTGGTGCACGTTCAGAACGGCGACCTGGCCGCAGCTGCGCCGCTATTTGATGAAGCGGAACGCCAGTTCGCAGCGGCCGGGAGGCGTGACTTCCAACTCCAGGCGCTTTCATACGGTGCACGGATCGCGCGCGATCGAGGAGCATACCGGGCTGCGCTCGACAAGGCAACGCGTGGCGCGTCGTTGGCCCGACAATTGGGAGATGTGCGGGCCGAAATGATGCATCGCACCGTCGAGGCCGATGTGTACCTTGCCGCCGGACTTTCGTCGAGGGCAGCGCAGGCCTACGACGAAGCTGCCCGCCTCGCCGATACGTTCAACGAGCCGGCCGTCCAGGCTGAGTCCGAGATTGCCATCGCCGGACTGTATCAACGACGATTGGCAACCTCTGAGGCAACCGACCGGTTCACCCTCGCGCTCACGCTCGCCCAGTCAGCCAAAAGGGATGAGCTTTCCGCCCAGGCGCTGATGGGCCTTGCGGAGGTCTTCCTGACCGGGCGCAAACCGGAGGAGGCCGTCAACTCCGGGACACAAGCGCTTACACTGATCGACGCGGCGGGACTTCCGGAGCAGGCGGCACTGCTCCGATTACGCTTCGGCCGGGTGCTTGAGGCTGTCCGGAATCTGAACGCAGCCCTGACAACGTATCGAGAAGGGGTCAACCTGCTTCGGCGGGCGCGCACAAGTCGCCGTCTGGAGGTCCAGCTACTGTATCGTATCGGCGAGCTGTATGCGACCAACCGACGGCCCGTGGAGGCCCGCAAGTACTTCAGCGACGCACACGAGATAGCGCGCCGCGAGCGCGACGCCATCGCGCAGACCCATCTGGCGCTTCGCATTCTGGATGCCGACCTGGAGTCGTTGGCGTCGGACCAGCGCCCCGCAGCGATGCCACGGTTTGCTCGGGCCTATCTTGATCTGGCCGACCGCTTTCGGGCCATCGGACAAACGGTCGGTGAGGCGGCAGCATCGGGAAGGGCGGCCGAAGCGTACCAGGCCTCTGGGGCGAGCGCCCAAGCCATACGACTGTTGCAGCGTGCAGCCTCTGTCGAGCGGTTGAGTTTGCTCTCATACGCCGACCCGATCCTGCACCGACCCTATCTGGAGCGTCTCGGACCCGCAGGTCGACAGCCGCGCTGGACAGATCGACTGGCGGCCGCATACTTTGCGGCTGATTCAATCACGGAAGGTCTGACGGTGCTCGAACAGTTTCGACAGTCCGTTCAGGCAGACGCCCTTGAAGAGGGAGACCTCACGCTTCGTCATCCCTCCCAGGCGCTTCCGGCCACCGCATTGAGGACTGACTGGCGCGATCTTCGATTGTCGTCGGCAGAGGTGGGAGCATCGTTGTCCTTGGGCGCAGACGCCGCTCCTTCCTCAGCTGGGGTGGTGGGCATCCAGCGTGGCGCGCGCGAGCTGTTCCGCCGTGCCCGTTCAATCGCTGCGGCGTACCCCAACTACGGAGCTGTGGTGCGATCTGATACGGTTGTCCTGTCGGGCGTTCGCGCGTATGTTCCCCGAGGTCTGACCGTCGTCGAATATCTCCACGATGGCAAATCGCTCTTGGCGGTGACCGTGTCGCGTGAAGGGGCGCGGATCGTCCGTCAACAGGTCGGATCCGATTCAATACGGGCGCGGGTGGAGGAATACCTGCGGCTTCTTCAAGATCCAATGGTCTACACCGGTGGAGCAGGGGAGGCAAGCCTCGGTCCGATGACCCGATTTGCTGTCTTGTCTACCGAGTTGTATGACATCTTCATCCGTCCCATCGAATCGACCGTCGACCGTGGGCTCGTATTCATCGAGTCCGATCTCGTCGGGCATCTCCCACTGCATGCGCTTGAGAAACAGGATCGTGGTGGGCGGATCGGGCACCTGATCGAATACGGGAGCGTGGACTACCTGTCCTCGTGGGCTGCGCTTGTCTATCCGACGCGACCCGCGTTGCGCATGCAATCGATCGTGGCGTTCGGGAATCCGAGTGGCCGAAACTGGTCGACCGACTACGAACTGCGAGATATCCGGAGCTTCTTCCGGCTGGCGGACGTGGTCATCGGTCGCGACGCCACTTGGAAGGACCTGCGTTCAAAGCGACCGGACCTGCTCCAACTGGCGACCTCCTTCCAACCGGGCTTGCGCGCTTTTGGCACGTTCATGGCTGCGGATTCAGCCCGAATCGATGCGACGATCGACGTACCCTTCGAACGACTCACCGACATGTCGCCACCTCCTGTCGTGATCCTGACGGATGACCGCGGGGATGCGGGAGGTCTCCGTCCGGACCATGCCCTTCTCCTGCGGGTCAATGGGACCGCCGACATCTTCCTGAATCGCTGGATCGCCGACCGGAAGGCTTCGAAGTTCTTCTCGGAATTCTTCTTCACACACCTGTCGAATGGTCTCGCTCCCGGCGACGCCTATCGTCAGGCATTGCTTAATCTCCTGCAGACACCGTATGTGAGCCATCCGCGTTCCTGGGCGCAGTTCTTCCACTTCGGCATCGGGTGATCGGCTGTCGATGAACGGAAACGAAAAAGGCGCGGCCCGGGGGCTGCGCCTTTTCTGTCGATACCGATGGTCAACGGAGTCAACGCCGTCGGATCTTCACGCTCCCGAGGCCTGAATCGATTCGCACGTCGAGCCGCTTGCCAGCATCGTCGTAGCCCTCGGTCTCATACACCCCGCTCTTTGCCTTGTGAAAATCTCCTGCGAGCGAGAACCGGGAGAACCAACCATCGTCATAGTGCACCCGGGCATGCGTGCGTTCGGGAATGACCACGATGACGGACCCAAGACCGACGTCAATGGATGCATCGGCGTCGTTCATGAGCTCTCCGCCAAAATCGAGTCGATACGATCCGACGCCGCCGCTGAAGGCCATGCGACGAAAGTTCAGATTGGCGAGGTTCTCGGCCGTGAATTTGGACACGCCAGACTCGATCTCGATATTGTCGGCGATGATCGGATTCGGCTCGTTGCATGTCATGTAGACGTCGCTGGCGCCAGTTGAGATCCTGAGCTCCTGCACTTTGAGCCCCGTCAGATCGAGTTCGCCGCGGCCGGCGCCAAGCTCGACATCGAACGAGATCGGAATGCGGTCGGTGTATTGAACAATGATCCGTCGGTCGTTGATGTGCCTGTCCTTCTCATTGAAAACAGAGCTGCGCGATTTTGACCTGATCCGGAGTTTGCCGCGCGTTCCGACGTCGTATTGCACGTGAAGCTGGTCAGACTCGTCCTCGGCCTCGTCGTACCGAACGACGGCAACCACACCCTTGGGGGCTCGCTCGAAGACGAGCGTCCCGAAAGAGACATCGATGATGACCGTGAGCTCTCGCTCAGAAGTCAGTGGGAATTGTTTGGTGACCGGTTGCGCCACAAGTCCAAAGGACAACAGCGCGAGGGCCAGCGGAATGTATCGGAAGGGGGTCGTCATGTGGCATCACTCACATCATCGGCATACGTTCCTCCCCGTCCGTAAGTTGCACTGCGGAGGGCCGTAAGTCCTAGTAATGCTTCATCTTATCGCGGAGAGACTTGTAAAGCATCTCCCGGGCCCGGAAAATATGGGCTTTCACGGTCCCGATTGGAAGGTGGAGTTGTCGTGCGATCTCGGCGTATTCCTTCTCCTCCGTGTGCCGTAGGACGATCACCCGCCGGTATTTCGGTGGAAGCGCATCGATGGCCTCCTGGAGCATGCGGGTCCGTTGCGTATCAATAAGCTCCCGATCAGGCTCATACGTTGTATCGGGAAGCTCGAACATGTAGTCGCTGTCCTTCGACTCGATCGGTTTGTCGATGGAAAAGGTCTGGAGTTTCTTCTTCCGGATGTGATCGATGCAATTGTTCGTGGCAATCTTGTACAGCCACGTTGAGAAGGCGTACTCTTCGTTGAAGCTTTGGAGGGATCCAAAGGCCTTGATGAAGGCCTCTTGCGTCAGGTCTTCCACCTCGGCTCGACTGCGGATCATTCTCGAGATGAGGTTAAAGATCGCGTCGTGATACTTGGCCCGCAGACGCCGGAAGGACCGCTGGTCACCTTCGAGCGCGCGCCGAATAAGCACGGAATCTTCGTCACGTGATTCCTGACGGCGTTCGGCCGTCGGAGACGGGAGCGAAGGATTGGCGGGGGAGGGAGGTCGGGATGTCGTTCGGGCCTTCGCCATCCGTTCGGCGCGGCGTGTTGGATGGTGCAACATAGCAAAAAGAGGGAGCACCCGCAACGCGGCAACAGAGCGTTCGTTGCATCCAGCGGGCCCGTTTCGTACCTTGACCATCCGCATGTCACTCTTTCTGACCTTTGAAGGCCTCGATTGTTCCGGCAAGTCGACGCAGGCGCGCCGGCTCGCAACCCGCCTGCGCGCCGTCGGAAGGGACGTGCTCATCCTGCGCGAACCCGGAGGCACACCCGTCGGAGAAGCGATCCGGACGATCCTGCTCGATCGAGCCAACACGACCATCACGTCTGCCGCCGAGCTCTTCCTTTTCAGCGCCAGCCGGTCACAGTTGGTCGAAGAGGTCATCCGTCCTGAGCTGGCCGCCGGAACAGTGGTCGTCTGCGACCGGTTCGTCGATTCGACGACAGCATACCAAGGGGGCGGTCGGGGGATCGATGTCGAGATCATTCGCGCCGTCAACCGGGGTGCGACGGGTGGACTCGAACCGCACCTGACCTTCTTCCTTGATCTGCCAGATGAAGAGCGCCACCGGCGTCAATCGGTGGCCGGGATCGAACGCGACCGGATGGAATCCAATTCGGATGAATTCTACGCCCGAGTTCGGCAGGCGTTCCTCGACCTGGCAGCGAGGGAAACGCGGTTTCGCGTCCTCGATGGACGTCGCCCGGAATCCGACCTCGGAGAGGACGTCTGGACGATGATAGAGCCGCTCCTGTCCCGACCTGGCCCACGGACCTGACCCCATGACACGACGAAATCTCTTGATCGCGACGACAACGATCATCGCCACGTTGTTGTTCGTGGCCGCAGACGATGGCGAACTCTTCTACCGTATCAACCGTAGCATCGATCTGTTCGGCAAGGTCTACCGTGAGATCGTGCTCCAGCACGTGGACGAGATCGACCCGGACCAGCTCATGAAGCGTGGGATCGATGGCATGCTGGAAGGTCTCGACCCCTACACCGTGTTCATCGAGGACAAGGAGAGCGATGAGCTCGAGCTCGTCACCACTGGCCGGTATGGCGGCATCGGGATCAGTATCGGGGTGCGCGACGGCGTCGTCGTGATCGTGAACCTGCTCGAGGGATTCTCCGCATCGCGTCAGGGCCTGCAGGTTGGAGATCAGCTGCTGGAGATCGAGGGAACGCGCGTCTCGACGCTAAAACCCGAAGAGATCAGGCGGCTCGTGCGTGGAGCCCCGGGGACCGAAGTGCGATTGAAGATCGAGCGGGAAGGAGAACCGGCGCCGCTGGATTTCGTCCTCCTTCGGGAAGATATCCGTGTGCGTAACATCTCGTACAGCGGTCTCGTCGAGCCGGGAATCGGCTACATTCGACTCGAACGATTCTCGCGGACAGCAGGAGAAGACGTTCGTACGGCAGTGAAGGAGCTGAAGTCAGGAGGGTCTCTGCGCGGCGTAGTCCTCGATCTTCGCGACAACCCGGGTGGATTGCTCGACATAGCGGTGGACATCGTGTCGACGTTTGTTCCGGAAAGCAGTCTTGTCGTTTCCACCAAGGGACGTCGTCGTGAGACGGAACGGAGCTATTTGACCGACCAGGCGCCGCTCGTTCCCGACCTGCCCCTCGCGGTCCTCGTGAACGGCAACAGTGCCAGCGCCAGCGAGATCGTCGCCGGAGCCATCCAGGACCTGGACCGGGGCGTTGTTGTGGGGACGCGGACGTTCGGGAAGGGACTCGTCCAAACCGTGTCGCGCCTGACGGAGACTGCCTCGCTGAAGATCACGACGGCGCGCTACTACACCCCGTCCGGACGATGCATTCAGCTGTTGGATTATGCACATCGAGCATCGGACGGCTCAGCGTCGACGACACCCGACAGTCTTCGACGAACGTTTCGTACGAAGAATGGACGCCCGGTCGCCGAGGGCGGTGGCATTCTGCCCGACACGATCGTCGCAGAGCCGAACGCTGGCTCATTTATCGCCGCGCTGAACCGAAAAGCGATGTTCTTCAAATTTGCGTCATGGATGTCGGCCCGCGGCCGGGTGGACAGTACGACACGGGTGACCGACCGCACGTTGAGCGAGTTCGAGCGGTATCTGGATTCGACCGGGTTCACGTATGACGAGGAGACGGCGGCGGCGTTGCGGGAACTTCGGACGGTCGCGACAGAAGGCCGGTACCAGCCAGGTTTTCTGGTAGAACTTGAGGCGATCGAAAAACTCGCGGCCTCTGAGAAACGTCGTTCGTTCGAGCGATACCGGGAGGAAGTGCGACGAGGCTTGCAGGTGGAATACGCGGCGCGCTGGCAGGGTGAGCGTGGCCGGGTGCGGGCTTCGCTGGAAGGCGACCGACAGTTGTCCGTAGCCGTCGGACTGTTGAAACAACCGGGGGCCTACGGTCGCCGTCTTGCTCGCTAGAACGATCGTCAGAACATTTCGATCTGTGGCAGAGCTCGATGGACGAGCGCTGCGACGTAGTCCAGGTCTTTCGGCCGGTGAACGAAGTCAAGGTCGTCGGACGGCACGATGAGGAGCGGTCCGATCGTGTAGCGCCGGATCCAGTCCTCGTAGTGTCCGTTCAAGCGTTCCAGATACGCCCGCTCGATCCCCTTCTCAAAATCCCTTCCTCGTTTCCCGATCTGCCGCACCAGCGTATCGACCGACGACCGTAGGTAGATCATCAGGTCGGGCGGCTTCAGATACGTCATCATGACGTGGAACAGGGAGACGTACGTCGTATAGTCCCGTTCCGTCATCCGTCCCATCTCGTACAGGTTCCTCGCAAAGATCTCCGCGTCCTCGTAGATCGAGCGGTCCTGGATCACGGACGTTCCGGAATCAACGATCTGCTTGTGACTCTTGAAGCGATTGGCGAGAAAGTACATCTGCAGATGGAAGGACCACCGAAGCATGTCGCCGTAGAAGTCGGCGAGGTATGGATTGTCTTCGACGGACTCGTAGTACGGCTTCCAGGTGAATCGTTCGGCGAGGAGGCGGGTGAGCGAGGACTTGCCGGCGCCGATGTTACCGGCGATGGCAACGAAGAGGGGCCGGGTGGTGGCCATGGCTCCGGGCGATTACTTGAACGCGCCGACAGCCGCTTTGACCGTCTCGTGGACGTCGAAGAGGTTCGTCAGCTTCGTCATCTCGAGGAGGGTGAGGACCTTCTTGGAGGCGCGGGCGAGTTTCAATTCACCGCCTCCCTTGCGCATGGTGCTCATGCCGCCGATGAGCATGCCGAGGCCCGAAGAATTGATGAATTGGACATCGCCCAGATCGATGATGACCCGGGTCTTCTTGCCGTCGAGCAGGGTCCGAAGCTGGTCATTCAGCACATTGGCGTCGGGACCGCCCAGTACATTGCCCGACAGGCTGATGACGGTGACCCCTTGCACATCCTTGGCCGAGAACTGCATCATGACGAACCTCCGCTGTGGTGCGTTCAGGCTTTGGCGCTGCGCCGCGGCCAATCCAGGACGATGGCGCTTGCGACGTAGATCGATGAATACGTACCCGTCAACTGGCCGATGACGAGGGTGAAGGCAAACGCACGCGTGACCTCGCCGCCGAAGAGAAGCAGAACGACCAGCACCGCCAGGATCGTGCCGTTGGTGATGATCGTCCGGCCGAGCATCTCGTTGAGGCTGCGGTTCATGACCGACTTCAGGTCCATGCTGCGGTAGAGCCGTTGGTTCTCGCGGATACGGTCAAAGACGACGACCGTGTCGTTGACCGAGACGCCGACGAGCGTCAAGAACGCTGCGATCACCTCGAGCGTGATCTCAAGATTGAGCCCCGGGATAACGCCGTTCAGCAGTACAATGATTCCGAGCGTGACGAGGACGTCATGGAACAGCGAGAGAACGGCCCCGACACCGTAGGCGAACTTGAACCGGATTGCCACATAGATGAGGATGGCTACCAGACCCCACGCGATGGCGTAGATGGCGTCTTCTCGGAGTTCCTTGCCGATCTTCGGGCTGATCTTGTACTGGCGCAAGACTTCGAAGCTTCCAGCGCCGTAGGAGGTGGAGAGCGCCGCTCGGATTCTGTCGCCGACCGCCGTTCCTTCGGCCTGTTCCGTCGTACGGATAATGATGTCCGTTGGCTCTCCGAACGTCTTGATCTCCGCGCCTTCGAGTCCTGCGGCGGTCAGCGTGGACCGAATCTGTCCGATGTCAGGCGCCTGCTGGAATCCGACGACGATCTCAGTGCCGCCGAGAAAGTCGATGCCCAGGCTGACACCCCGGAGCAGGATCGCCGCCAGGCCGATCGCGATGACGACGCTGGATACGATATACCAGAGACTGCGGGCGTCGAGGAACGGGATATTCGTAGTCTTGAAGAGACGCATGTTGGATCCGTGTGAAAGGGAGCGTGGCTCAACCCATATTGGGGTGCATGCCGCGATCGATCATGAAATCGAAAATGATCCGTGTAATGACGATAGCGCTGAACATCGAAGCGACGATACCGATCATCAGGGTCATGGCAAAGCCTTGGATCGGCCCGGACCCGAATTGGTAGAGGATGATGCCGGTCAGGAGGGTCGTGACGTTCGAATCGAGGATCGCCGTAAAGGCTTTGGTGTACCCCGCATCGACCGCGGCGCGAAGCGTCTTGCCCCCGTCCGCTTCCTCCCGGATACGCTCATTGATCAGAACGTTGGCATCGACGGCCATGCCGATCGTCAGCACAATACCCGCAATGCCGGGCAACGTCAGTGTGGCCTGGAAGGCAGCCATGACGCCGAGGATGAAGACAATGTTGAACAGGAGGGCGACGTCAGCGACAACGCCTGCAGTCCGGTAGTACGCGATCATGAACAGGATGGTCACCAAGACCGCATAAAGGGTGGCCGAAAGTCCGTTCCGGATCGAATCTTCTCCAAGCGATGGTCCGACCTCCCGTTGTTCGATAATGGACACCGGCGCGGGAAGAGCGCCGGCCCGAAGGACGATCTCCAGGAGGCGCGCTTCGTTGGGCGAGTCCATTCCGGTGATGCGCGAGCGACCGCCCATGATCTTGTTCTGGACGACCGGGGCGGAGAAGACGCCGCCGTCGAGCGCGATAGCGATGCGCTTGTTGATGTTTGCGCCCGTTATGCGCGCCCATTCCCTGGCTCCGTCGCTGTTCATCTCCATGTTGACGATGGGACGGCTGTCTTCGGGGTCAGTACTCGCGCGAGCGTCAGTGATGACGCCTCCGGTGAGTTCGGCGGTCTTCTTCACCGCATACAGGGTGTAGTACTCTATGCCACCCTCATCTTTGACAGTCTTCGCGGACCAGAGAAATTCGAAATCGGGGGGGAGCAGACGCTGAATGTCGGGTCGGGCCAGGAGTCGCAGAACGCGGTCGCGGTCTTTGCTGATGACGAAGCCTTCGCCCGTTCCGCCGCGTGTCTCGGGGCGCACATACGCGAAAAAGGGATTCTCACGCGCGAACCGGGCTTCCTGCGTCGTATCGGCGGGCGACGCCTGGGCGTTGCCGGTGAGTTCGCTCAATGCATCCGTCGGTTTGCGCGAGGCGGCGCCCGATTTGGAAGCGGTCACAGTATCGAGCGAGGCACCGGTTGAGTCGATCTTGCCAGCGAGATACTTGTTGATCGTCTCCATCACTCGGTAGGAGACCTGGGGATCGCGAAGGAGCTTGAACTCGAGTTTGGCTGTTCCGCGCAGTAATTGCCGGACTTCACCCTCGTCCTTCACGCCCGGCAGCTCGACAATGATGCGTCGGCTCCCTTGCTTCTGGATGTTTGGCTCAGAAACGCGGTATTGGTCGACGCGGTTGCGTACGATCTCAATGGCGCGGTCGATGGCCTTTTCGGTCTCGGCGTTCAGTTCGGCTGTGATCCGGGCATCTTCATCCCTCAGGGTCCCGTAATAGCGGCTGAGGCGAATACCCCGCTGCTCGAACTTCTGGACGAACGCAGGCAGAACAGCGGCATCGGACACCGCGATCTCTCGCCGCAACTCATCGATGATCGCGCGAAAGTTGTCGTCCTTGTTCTTGGCCAGATCATCGAGCAACTGGATGATGTCGACCTCGAGCACGACGCGCATGCCGCCCTGGAGATCGAGGCCGAGCTTGATGCGCTTCAGGCGTGCTTCGGCGATCGCGTCCTGGTTCTGATCGAGGTACGCCACGCTATCCGGGCCTGAAAGGCCAGCCAGCTTGGAGCGGAATGACCAATCCTGGTACGTTGGATAGAGGAAGACGATCGCAAGCGCTATGGCGGCGACGATCAGGATGAAGCGGGTGAGGTAGTTCTTCACGACAGCAGACTCCTGCGAAGGCGGAGGAATGACAGCCTGACAAAAAAGCGCGAGCAGGCATGCGTCGCGCCGGAAGAGAACATCCGTTCAGCAAAAATGCGAGAAAAAATATACCGGAATGAACCCCGAAAGTCAACGGGAAACGTTGCTTCTCTGGCGAATCGCGTCTATATTTCATCTCTGTTGTGCGAAAAACCGCCTTGTGCTCATCGGAATAGAATGGGGTCATCGTCATGCCGTTGATGTCCAGTATCCGCAAGAACCTCGCCACCATGTTCGCCGTGCTGGCGTTCCTTTTCGTCCTCATGATCGTGTTCGAATGGGGTATGGACCTCTCGGGCCGCTCACAGGGCTTCATGGGCGGCGATCCTGACGCCATCGGTGAGGTGAACGGTCAGAAGATCAGCTACAAGCAGTTCTCCGACCTTGTTCGTCGATCGGTAGAGGCCCAGAAGAACCAGACGGGCCAGGATCCCGACGAGGACGCCGAACGAACGATCCGTTCGCAGGTGTGGAACCAACTGGTCGAGGATGTGCTCGTTCAGGAAGAGATCAAGCGCTTGGGGATTACCGTCACGGATCAGGAGATCCGCGATGTCGTCCAAGGTGCCAATCCCCCCGAGTTCCTGACCTCGCAATTCCGCGATTCGACAGGCACATTCCGCCGCGATGCCTATCTCCAGGCCATGATGAATCCGCAGAACAAGGAGGCTTGGTTGCAGGTCGAGGAGATCGTGCGGGAGCAGCAAAAACGCCAAAAACTACAAAGCCTGCTCCTCGCCTCCGTGGGCGTCGCCGAGAGCGAGATCCTGAAGCGGTACATGGACCGGACCGTGACGTCCGACGTCGAGTTCGTCTTGTTCGATTTCAATCGCCTCGTGCCTGATTCGTCGGTCACGGTCACGGATGACGACCTCGAAACCGCGTATCGGAACCATCCTGAGGATTTCAAGACCCGTGCGACCCGGCGCCTGAAGTATGTCACATTCAATCTGCAGGCCACTGCACAGGACACCGCACAGGTGATTGAAGAGTTGAATCGCTTGCATGAGCAGGCGAACGGTGGAATGGATTTCACGGAGTTGGCGACCACGTACTCCGAGCGACCACAGTCGGACGCGTTCTTTAAGCACGGGGAACTTGGACGGGTCAAGGAACGCGCGATCAGCGCGGCCCGGAAGGGCGACGTGATCGGGCCTGTGGCCGACGTCGATGGCATGCACCTTATCAAGGTCCTGGATGAGCGCCAGGGATCGCAGGAATTCGTGAATGCAGCACATATTCTGATCCGGCCGCTTCCGGGGGCCGACAGTGTCAAAGCGCTCGAGAGAGCTCGAGAGCTAGCGCGCCAGGCACGTGCAGGCGCAGACTTTGCGAAACTTGCCCGTGAGAATAGCGAAGATGGCTCAGCGGCAGACGGTGGCGAGCTTGGTTACACCGGCCGCGGAGGATGGGTGAAGCCGTTCGAAGACGCCGCGTTCAGTGGCCGGCCCGGACAGATCGTCGGCCCCGTCCGTTCTCAGTTCGGCTGGCATGTCATCAAAGTGCTGGCACGGGACAAGCGGGAGGTCAAGGTCTCTGTCATTAGCATGCGTGTGAAGGCCAGCGCTCGGACAGTCGAGGACGGCTACAGGAACGCTGATGATTTTGCGTACTTGGCTGACAAAGAAGGATTTGAGAAAGCGGCTGAAGTTGGAGGGTACGCGGTGCAGGAGACCCCGGAATTCACGAAGGACGGGTTCATCCCCGGGATCGGCGCGAACGACCTCGTGACCGCGTTCGCGTTCAAGGGAGACATGGACGATGTCAGCAAAGCGATCACGCTCTCCGGGTCGGTAGGCGTGTTCAAGATCTCAGGGGTGCGCGAAGAGGGCGTGCGACCGATGTCAGAGGTCCTTCCAGCCGTCCGCTCGATGGCGTTCCGGGAGAAACGACTGGAGCGCACAAAGTCGATGGCCGAAGCGTTCGTCCGCGACCTGAAGGGGTCGACGGAACTGATCGCCGCGGCCCAACCGAATCCCCAGTTGGTCGCCATGCGCACAGGACCCTTCAAGCCGACCGACGTTCCGCCAGGAGTCGGCCGCGATCCGCGGTTCATTGGCACAGCTTTGGCATCGCCGATCGGGGCCGTCTCGGCACCCTTCGAAGGTCAGCGCGGACACTTCGTCATCAAGGTCATCTCGCGCACGCCGGTCGACACGGCGGCGTATGCGATCGAACGTGCCTCGCTTCAGACGCAGTTGCTTCAAGAGAAGCACAACCGGTTCCTGAGCGAATGGCAACGGTCGTTGCGCGAGAGTGCCACCATCGAGGACAATCGGGACCGGTTCTATCGTTGAACCGGCCCAACCTGTCGTATGCGCCGCTCCGAGCCTGATCGACCCTCGGGATCCCCGCGGCGTGCCGGCACGCTGACGGTTCTGCTGTTGGCCATGCTCGCCGGCAGTGCATTCGCACAGCCCACGACATTCCCCTTCGTCCTTCGCGCCACAACAACCACCGGCGCGAAGGTCTTCCAGAATCCCACCTCGCCATCCTCCGAGATCCGCAACATGTCGGAATCGATGGATGGATGGTACGGCGCCGCCGTCGAAATCCTCATACCGCTTTCGCACGAATTGTCGATCACGGCCAGTGTCGAATGGCTCCGCTCGCTCGACGAAGGTAACCGTCCCATTGCACTTGGAGGTTCGCTGCAGACCCTGCCGGTCCGCGACGGGTACGATATCGTGCCGGTCGAAATCGGCGTGGCTGCCGGCATTCCGATCAGCGAAGGTACCTACCGCCTGCTCATGTCAGGGGGTCTGGGAGTAACCTTTGCCTCGAGAATCCAGGAGATCGCAGGGGTCAAGGCCCGTAACGAAGGACTTCCAGCAGCGCTGGGCATATTCGTCGGCGTTGCGTTCGAAGTTCGAATGTGGCCGGGCCTCTATGGACATCTTTCGACCCGATTCCGGGATCCCGAGACCAACGTGACGACCCGCTTTACGCAGGCCGGGACGGTCTTCGATGGCCGCACGCTGCTCCTACCGACCGAGCCATCGACGACGCGCATCAACCTCGACGGATTGTCCCTGTCGGCCGGGATCATGGTGGATATCCATCAGCTCTTGTGATCGAAACCCGGACAATGGCCACCAACGCTTCGACGCTCGCGGCGCGCCTGTCGCGACGTCACCTGATCTTTCTGACCGGCTTCATGGGAAGCGGGAAGAGCACGATCGGTCCGATCCTGGCCAACACGCTCGGGTATGATTTCGCTGACGTGGACCGGCTCATTGAACAGAAGGCGAACGCACGCGTGGTTCAGATCTTCGAGCGAGATGGCGAGGAGGAGTTCCGTCGTCTGGAGCGAGAAGCGCTCGAAGCAATCACCGCTCGCGATCACTGTGTCGTGTCGCTGGGTGGAGGAACGATCGCCAATGAATCGAATTTCTCGCTGATCCGCGAAAGTGGCATCATCATCTACCTTCGGCTTGAGCCCGATCAGATCTACCAGCGCGTGCACCATCGGCCCGACCGACCGTTGCTGTGGGATGGAGCCGGCAATCTGCTCTCGGCTGACCAGTTGCAGGAGCGGATCAAGCAACTACTCAATGACCGCGAACGGTACTATGACCAAGCCGACATCATCGTTCCCTCGGATCGACGTCGCGTAGGAGTGACCGTCGACGAGATCGTGCGCCGGCTGCGAGGATTTGTATGAAACGGGGTGGATCGGTCACAAGGATCCGCGTCAGCGTCTCAAGCCGGCCCTACGACATCATCGTTGGCCGCCGGATGGCGGCCGATCTGCCGAAGGCACTCCAACGACTCGGCGTCGGTTCGATGGTCGGCGTCGTCACGGACACCACCGTCGCCCGGCGATGGCTTGGCCCGCTGAAACGACTGTTGACGTCGCAGGGATACATGATCGTCCCAGTGGTGCTCGGGCCCGGCGAACGGCGCAAATCGCTGCGCACAGTAGAAGACGTTGCCGGACGGTTCTTGCGTGCCGGGATGGGGCGGGACAGCTGGCTGATCGCTCTGGGTGGCGGCGTGATCGGCGATCTAGCAGGATTCGTCGCCGCAACATATCAACGGGGCATCGCTGTGGTGCAGATGCCCACAACGCTGCTGGCGCAGGTCGACAGCGCCGTTGGAGGGAAGGTGGGTGTCAATCACGCTCTCGGGAAGAATATGATCGGCTCGTTCCATCAACCACTCCTGGTGTGGAGCGATACAGCTTCTCTACGGACCCTGCCAACCCGAGAGGTCTGCAGCGGTCTGGGAGAAGTGATCAAGTACGGCGTGATCCGTGATCGAGCGTTGTTCGGATGGCTGGAGCGCGAGCTCCCGAAGGTCCTGGCGCGCGATCCGTATGCGCTTCAGCACATCGTCGAACGGTCTGCAGCGATCAAGGCGCGCGTTGTCGCGGAGGATGAGCTGGAACATGGCCAGCGCGTGATCCTGAATCACGGTCACACCGTCGGCCATGGGCTCGAAGCAGCGGCGGACTACCAGCGCCTTCGGCACGGCGAGGCCGTCCTGCTCGGAATGCGCATCGAAGCGCAGATCGCCACGTGGATGGGGCTCCTTTCGGAAGAGCGGCGTCGCAGGATCGTCGATCTCATCGACCGGGTTCCAGTACCGAGGCCTCGACTCTCGCTCGCGCGGATCCTCGATCATATGGGCCGTGACAAGAAGAACCGCAACGGCGCGACACGTTTCGTCCTCCCCACTGCCGTCGGCCGCGTTCAAGTCGTGGATGTCCTCGATCCCGTCCTGGTGGTCGATGCGATACGGGCCACGCTGCCGACCGCGTCCTGATTCCCATTCTCACGAACCTGTGACGCCGCGTCATAGGAAATTATCCTCCTCTCTCGTACCTTGCGCCATCCTGTACACTGTACTTGCCACTCGATGACCATGACTGCGCGCACGGCGCTGCTCTCGTTGTTCCTCCTGACGACCCTTGGGATCGCCCAGCCGAAGCGTGAATTTCGCGCTGCGTGGATCGCGACGGTTTCCAATGTCGACTGGCCCACGGCCGGCGATACCGACCCAAACTCCCAGCGGTCTACGCTTCGTACGATCTATGATTCCCTCGCCCGCGTCGGGTTCAATGCGGTCGTTTTTCAAGTGCGTCCGTCGGCCGACGCGTTCTATCCTTCGACGATCGAGCCGTGGTCGCAATGGCTGACGGGCTCCCAGGGCACTGCACCTTCCACGGCATGGGACCCTCTTCAGTACGCGCTCGACCAGGCGCATGCCTATGGGTTTGAATTCCATGCCTGGTTCAATCCGTACCGAACGGTCGTCAGCACGACGAGCTCCAGCGTTGCCCCTTCGCACATCTCCGTCACTCATCCCGAGTGGAACCTGACCTTCGGAACCCTCAAGATGCTTGACCCGGGCCTGCCTGAGGTGCGGACGTACGTCACGTCGGTGATCATGGATGTGGTCCGACGGTATGATATTGACGGCGTTCATTTCGACGACTATTTCTATCCGTACAGCGGCGTGACCACAGAAGACCAGACGAGCTATGCGTTGTATGGCGGGGGATTGCCACTAGGAGACTGGCGGCGGGAGAATGTGAACACACTCATCAAGATGGTCCACGACAGCATTCAGGCTGTGAAACCCCGGGTAAAGTTCGGCATCAGCCCGTTCGGCATCTGGAAGAACCAATCCTCCGACCCGGCCGGCTCGGCAACCAGCGGTACCCAGTCGTACAGCGCCCTCTACGCCGATACCCGGCGATGGCTCCAGGAGGGCTGGGTCGACTACATGAATCCCCAGATCTACTGGCGGGCTGGGTTTGCCATCGCCGACTATACAGTCCTAGCGAACTGGTGGGATGCCAATGCCTACGGCCGCCACATCTACGTTGGTCATGGAACGTACCGAATGTTCAACGCGGACAATTGGCCCGCGTGGGAGATCGTCAATCAGATCAATCTGAATCGAACGCTTCCAAACATCCTTGGGAGCGTACATTTCAGCGCCAAGTACTTCCAGCGAAGCACCTACGCGTCTCGAAAGCTGAACGACACGCTCAAAGGTTTGGTCTACCAGCAGCGGGCGCTCCGCCCGACGATGAGCTGGATCGATCCGGTCCCGCCCAGTCCGCCGGAGAGCGTGACGATCACCAAATTCACCGGCTTCGGGCGCGTCCGATCCAAGCCGTCGCCGATCGCCAGCGACGGAGAAAGCCCGGTCGAATATCTGTTGTACCGGTCGTTCACGCTGCCGATCGACCTGAATGACATGCGCAACGTCGTTGCCCGCGGAGGTTCGATCGACTACATCGAAGACACACGATCGTACTTCTCGTGGGAGACTGCGTGGTTCTGCGTGACGGCGCTTGACCGGCACCAGAACGAAAGTGCGCCGAGCAACATCATGGGCCTGACGAGTTCTTCCACTGTGGGTGTCGAGGTGCCACCTGACGTTCCGTTCGCGGACCGGCTCCATCAGAACTTTCCCAACCCGTTCAACCCGACGACGATCATCGGATTCGATGTGGCCAGCGAAGGGATCGTGACGCTGCGGGTCTATGATCTCCTGGGACGGGAGGTCAGCACGCTCTGGGACAGGATGGCGCTCCCTGGCTATCAGCAGGTGACGTTCGATGCCCGGGGCTTGCCGAGCGGGACGTACTTTGTGCGCTTGACGGCGAATGGAAGGGTGGAGACCAGAAAGATGCAGTTGATGCGGTAGGGAAGGCGCAGGCCCAAGACCCGCAGTTGCGCAGAGTGTGCGGTGAACGAAGAAACCCGGAGATCATCCGGGTTTCTTCGTTTCTGGGTCAAACGTCTTGCTTCACCACGTGATCTTCGATCGTTTCCGCACAGCGTCTTCTCCCTCATTCCATTGCGCTGATGTATGTTTGTCGCAGAGGCCGATCGGGTACTTGGCGTTGAACAGTTCCGTGGCTTTGTCGGGGCAGTACTCTCGCGCTTTCTTCTTGGTCTCGACGCATATTGTATCTTCGATGATGCCGTCGGGCTTGTTGAAACTCTCCAACGGCATGGCGATGTCGGGATCGTCATACGTGTACTGCATGAACCGGCCCCACATCGGCGCGGCTGCGCGGCCACCTTGCCCCTCGCTGCTGCGGAACTTGATCCGGTTGTCGTCGAATCCCACCCAGGCGCCGGCCACCAGTCGCGGTGTGAAGCCCACGAACCAGGCGTCGCCGTAGTCGTTTGTCGTTCCGGTCTTGCCTGCTGCCGGTCCGTCATAGTAGGTCCGGATCGCCCGCGTGGCTGTTCCGCCGTTCACGACGCCTCGGAGCAGGTCGGTCATCAGGTACGCCGTCTCTTTGCTGAGCACCTCGCGTTTTTCCGGACCCGTCCGTTCGATCACATTTCCGTCTTTGTCCTCGATGCGGAGGATCGACACCGGTGACACATAGACGCCCTCGTTCGCGAAGACGCCGTACGAGGAGACGAGATCCAAGGGAACGACCTCCACCGAGCCGAGGGCGATGGACTCGTATGGCGGGATCTGCGTGCGAATGCCCATCCGCTGAGCATAGTCGGCGACCTGCTTTGCAGGAGCGATCTCGAGAATGGCGCGGACGGTGACGAGGTTGATGGAAAGCTTCAACGCATCGCGGAGGGTGTACTTGCCGCCGACGGACTTGTCGTAGTTGCTCGGCGTCCAGCGCGTCCCGTCAGGCATCGGGATCGTGACAGGCTGGTTGAGCAACTCATAGCAGGCCGGGTATCCATTGTCGAGCGCGACCGTGTACACGAACGGCTTGAAGGCCGAGCCCGGTTGGCGCCGAATCTGGGTGATATGATTCAAGCCGTACTTGAAGTTGCGGAAATTCCGGCCGCCCACCATGGCCATGATGCCGCCCGTGTGCGGGTCGATGGCGACGAAGCCGACCTCGATCCGTTGGGTGGACCGCTTGACCGAGTCGGCGAACGCGGGATTCGCACGGAAGGTCTGTACGATACTGTCTCGCTGGTCGGCGTTGCGCGATCGTCGGTAGGCGTCGCTCTCGCGGATCGTCTTGACGATGTTGTCTTCGAGGATGTCAGGGTGCTCGGCCCAGTTCCAGGTCGAGTCAAACAACGCCTGGAACGCGGGCAGATGTTCTTCGACGGCGCGGTTCGCGTAGCGTTGCATGCGGCTGTCGACGGTGGTGTACACCCGCAAGCCATCACGGTAAATGTCAAACCCATACTGCTCGGCCTTGCGTTGGAGCTGGCGGCGCACGAGTTCCACGAAATGCGGGGCCACGCCTGCCCGGAAATCGGAATCCATCGATTGGATCTGGAGCGAGTCGGCCTTGATCGCATTGACGGAATCGCGAGACAGCAGACCCTCCCGGATCATCTGTCCAAGGACGACGTCCCTGCGACCCAGCGCGCGCTCCGGGTGATTGATGGGGTCATAGTAGCTAGGCCCGCGGAGCATGCCGATGAGCAGTGTGTACTCGCCCGTCTGGAGCTCGGCGGCCGACTTGCCAAAGTACGTCCGGGCTGCCGATTCGATACCATATGAGCCCCGGCCGAACCACACCACGTTCAGGTACAGCTCGAGGATCTCGTCCTTCGTGAAGTTGCGTTCGATCTGGACCGATGTGAACGCCTCTCGGATCTTGCGCGTGAGCTTGTCATAGATGTTCCTGTCGCGCCACTTCAGGTACAGATTGCGCGAGAGCTGCATGGTGAGCGTGCTGGCCCCTTCGGCATCGAGGTCGAGGGCGATGACGTTCTTGATGAACGCCTTCCCGATGCGCGTCACGTGGAGTCCCCAGTGATTGAAGAACTCCTTGTCCTCGGTAGCGACCAGTCCTCCAATGAGCCCCGGGGGGAGCTGACTCAGCGCGACGCGCGAGCGGTTCTTGTAGAAGATCTCGTCGAGCAGCTCTCCGTCGCTTCCGTAGATCTTCGTCGAGAGCTCGGGTCGCGGATTCTCGAGCTCTTCGAGGGAGGGGAGACCGTCGATCACGTAGACAGTATACCAGGTGCCGAGAACGGTCACTCCGGCAAGGATAACGATGGCAGCCAAGATCTTGCGAGGTGACCAGGAGCGCCGACCCCGTGCCTTTTTCCGACGGTATTCCGGGTCGTTGAAATACCGCTGCATTTCGTCGGAGCTGTAATTGGTCGTGGACATGGGTATCGATCAGCCGCGGAACCGCCGGAGAGAGATCCGCCGTCCGTCGAAGACAGCATAGGTGCACTCGTCGATCCAATCGCCGAGGTTGACATACGTACCGCGCCCGTAGCGTTCGACATGCGACTGATGGTTGTGGCCCATCACGACGATGTCGGCGCCGTCACGGATGCGACGGCGGGCGAATTCGACCATGTCGTTCCCTTCATACACCTTCTTGCCCGTATGCTGCCGGCTCGTGCGAGATGACCAGCGGGCCAGCCAGCCGGTGAGGTCGGGATGCAGGACCGAGAAGAGAAAGATGTTCACCTTGTTCCGGAGTACGGCCTTCAGGATGCGGTACCCGGTGTCATTGCGAAGCAATCCGTCGCCGTGATGGATCAAAAATCGCTTTCCGTATAGGACGCGCTCGATAGGATCGGGGCACACCTCGATGCCGAATTCCTGCTCAAAGTAGTCACGCATCCAAAAATCGTGATTGCCGACGACGTACGTGATGCCAACGCCGCTGTCACGCAAGGCGGCGAGGGCTCCGAGCAATCGGACGTGTCCCTTGGGGACGACCGTCCGGTATTCGAACCAGAAATCGAACAGGTCTCCGACGATAAAGACGTGCTCCGCGCGTCTTCCGATCCTTTGAAGAAATCGAACAATGCGTGCTTCACGGGCACGGTCCTCTTCCTTGGAACCGAGGCCAAGATGCGCGTCAGAGAAGAAGACGACGGGGCGGCGTGCGAGCCGTGAGTGTGCGGTTGGACGTGCCACAGGACTCACAAGGTCGCAAAAATCGGAGGGAAAATCAAAGAATTGCGGTCTATCGAACGACGACCATGCGGCGTGAGAACTGCACCGCTGGCGCACGTCGTGATGTGACGGTCAGCCGAAAAACATACATGCCGCTGGGGACCCCGTCCGCCTTCCAATCGACTGCATGCTGCCCAGCAGTGAAACTGCGGTCGGCGAGGCAGGCCACGAGTCGCCCGGAGAGGTCGAGCACGTCGAGCCGCACGTCGCTTCGTTCACGGAGGTCGAACGGTATCACCGTGGATGCGTTGAAGGGGTTCGGAAAGTTTTGATAGAGTGCGTGCGCCGTTGGAATGACGATGCCGGGAACGCGGACGCGTCCAGCCGTATACCAGGTGTCGCTCACCCGGACCCTGAGACCGAGATCGTACGACTGAAAGTCGCAGACGGCGCAGCAATCAAGGACATTCTTGAGGAGATTCCCGTCGACA
>CAYYOV010000023.1:0-20248 GCA_964473365.1 uncultured Ignavibacteriaceae bacterium | reverse complement strand
GATGAATGTGAACGGACGCATGACGGGGCCGTCACCTACGCGACTGAGCTTGTCGGTGGGAGGATCACGCGGAAGGTGCTTCCCTCTCCGACGGTGCTCTCGACCTCGATCGTGCCGTTGTGCGCCTCGGCGATCCATTTGGCGATCGAGAGCCCGAGTCCACTGCCTGGGGGCGATTCGTGTCCCTCGCGGTGGACGCGGTGAAAGCGCTCAAAGATGTGCGACTGTTCCTCCGCAGGAATCCCGATGCCGGTATCGGACACGGCGATGACCGCTCGGCCGGCGCGGCGGGTGAGCGAGACGCGCACCGAGCCGCGTGGCGGAGTGTACTTGATAGCGTTGTCGATGAGGTTGAGGAACAGCTGGCGCAGCCGGAGAGGATCGCCGACGACTGCGATCGGTTCGACCGGGTCGAATGTCACCGTGATGTGCTGCGCTGTCGCCAGGAGTCGGGTGTCCTCGATCAATTGGGCGAGGAGGTCGTGGAGAGGGACCTCCGAGAGGTCGAGCGCATGACGGCCGACGTCTGACCGGACCAGCGACATCAGCCCGTCGACGATGGCTGAGAGCCGTACCAGCTCGTCCCGCAGGCTCGAAAGGAGTTCGCGCGTTTCGGCGCTCAGACGTTTTCCCCGGAGGGCCACGTCGACCTCGCCGCGCATGATCGTGAGGGGCGTGCGCAACTCGTGCGATGCATCCGCCGAGAATTGCTGCACCTGAGCGAACGAGGCCTGCAGTCGGCCAATCATGTCGTTGAACTGAGCGCTCAGACGTCCAAGTTCGTCATCGTCTCGGGCTGGAGGAAGCCGTCGTGTCAGGTTTTGCGCCGTGATCTCGCGGACGGCTTTCGTGATCTCATCGACGGGTTTAAGCGATTTGTGCGCGAGGAACCACCCGCCGATCACCGAAATGAGGAACGCCAGCGGGGCGAAGTACCGGAATGCCACAAACAGACTGTTCAAGACCTCGTTGACAGACTGCATCGGGTAGGCGACGTAGATCTTGACGTAATCGTTCTGTGTGACCGCCATCCGGATCTCTTCGCCTCCCGACATGTTCGTCGTGACGACCTGGATCCACTTGTACGGCATCGAGGCGTAATCGAGCCGATTGGTGCCGAGGCTCTGCGACGCATACAGCAGATCTCCGTTACGGTCGAGGATCTGGATATAATGACTGCGGGGCGTGAGGAGTGTGTGACGATAGATCTCGCGCCACATCGCATCCGTCTCGTCGTCGACGACGAGCGAGTCTGCCGGCGGCACCGGTTGCTGAGCTGCGGTCTTTCGGAGCTCGCGAAGCTCAAGGATGGCGGCCCGTTTGAGCCGAACGCGCTTCGCTTTGGGCTCGATGAAGTCGTTGACCCACCGTACCTCGTTATGGAGGGACTCGTCGAGGTTCTCGATCAGGGCGGCGCGTGTAACGAAGGTCGCAGTGACGCCGGTGATAAGCAACGTGATCCCCAGGCCGAGGGCGTACCAGGCCGTGAGGCGGTTGCGGATCGAGCGGATCTTGATCACGGTCTAGTCCATGCGGTGACCGTCAGGGACAATCGGAGCTCCCGACGGAGGTCTGAGACGAGGAGTGGATCGCGTGTGTGGGGATGGCTGTCGACGGACATTCGACCGTCTGCTCAGGCCGGACCGTTCCGTTCTTCGAGCACATACCCGCGACCACGCTCGGTGTGGAGGAGCTTCTTTGGGACCCCGGTGTCGATCTTCTTGCGAAGGTGGTTCACATAGACGTCCACGATATTCGTCCCCGGGTCGAAATCATACCCCCAAACATCGCGGGCGAGCTCAAGCCTCGTGATCAACTTTCCGGCGTGGCGCATGAAGTGTTCCAGCAGCGCGTATTCGCGCGCGGTCAAGTCGATGGTCCGATCGCCGCGCGCGGCCTTGTGACTGATCGTGTCGAGCAGCAGGTCGCCGACGCGGAGTTGGGTGCGCGTTGTGGAACGACGGAGCAGCGAGCGCACGCGGGCGAGAAGCACCTCGAAAGAGAAGGGCTTGGTCAGATAATCGTCGGCGCCGAAATCGAGCCCACTGACGATGTCCTCGGTCGTGCTTCGGGCAGTGAGAAGGAGGACGGGAGTCGTAGTGCCGTCGGCTCTCAAGTCCTTCAGCACATCAAAGCCGTTCTTGCGGGGAAGAAGAACGTCGAGGATGACGAGATCGAACGATTCGGCACGCGCCTTCCGCTCGCCCGTGGGACCGTCGGACGCTGTATCGACGACGTAGCCCTCCGTTTCGAGGCCGCGACGGAGGAATCGCGCCACCTTTACCTCATCTTCGACGACCAGGATCTTCAGCGCCATGCGGTCTTGTACCGAACGGTGAGCAAAGTACCTTGAAAACGAGCGACTGTCAATCGGCGGATGTCATTTGAGCGGTTCGGATTTTTGGGTATATTTTATATCCCGTCATGAGATCCCACATGCGTTCGACCGTCATTCTGCTCGCACTCACCCTGACCCTGTCCGGATGCATCCAGACGATCGCCATCCGCACGGTCGGCGGCATTATGGAGAATGGTCTTGCCGCGTTCAACGAGGAATCGGACCTCGACATCGCCCGTGAGGGGCTCAGCGGCAACCTCAAGTTGCTCGAAGCCCTCATCAAAGGCGACCCGGAGAACGAATCGCTCCTTCTGTTCGCCTCTCAAGGATACAGCGCGTATGCGCTTGCATTCGTGGAGGACGACAGCGTGGAACGTGCGCGTCCGCTCTACCTCCGTGCGAGAGAATATGCTTTCAGGGTCCTGGATCAGAAGATGGACCTTCGGGCCGCCCTGGCCGGCGACCTGGATGGTCTGCGATCGGCCGTTGACCGGCTCTCCGACGACGACGTTCCCGCCGTCTTTTGGGCGGCGTTCTCGTGGGGTGCGTTCATCAATATCAGTCGTACCGATCTTTCGGCGATGGGAGACCTGTCCAAAGTGGATGTCCTGATGGAATTCGTCGTACAACGCCGACCTTCCTACTACTATGGGGGCGCTGATGCCTACTTCGGGTCGGTCAAGGGAACGGTGCCGGCGGTGCTCGGCGGTCGGCCGGACCAGTCGAAGGTCCATTTTGAGCGAGCCATGGCCGTGACAAACGGGCGATTCCTGATGGTGCCCCTGATGTACGCAAAGACCTATTGCGTTCAGGTGCAGGACCGGGAGCTCTTCGAAAAGCTCTTGATCGGGGTGCTCGATGCATCGCTGGAAGAGATGCCGGAGGCCCGATTGCCGAACGCCATGGCGAAGAAGAAAGCCGCACGGCTTCTTCAGAATATCGACGAACTCTTCTAGCGATCCAGACCACCTCTCACGCTGCGCAGATGGAAGAGAGCGCTCCCACGGGGCGAGGGTGGAGCGTCCGCTCACGATCTGACGAATGTTACTCTAACGACATGAGAACGATGAAGAACACGATGATCTCGGCTGTCGTCACAGTCATGCTGCTCGCAGTCGGAAGCGTCAGCATGGCCCAGCAATACACGATCAAGTTCGCCACCGTGGCCCCAGACGGCAGCACGTGGATGAAGTTGATGAAGGAATACGACGAGGCGATCCGGAAGGAATCAGGCGGACGCATGCGATTCCGCACGTATCCGGGAGGTGTGCAGGGGAAAGAACAGGATGTGCTCAGAAAGATCACCATCGGCCAGCTCCACTCTGGCGGGTTCACGGGTGTTGGCCTTGGCGAGGTCGCCCCGTCTGTTCGGATCCTCGACGCGCCGTTCCTCTTCCGGTCGCGGGCTGAAGTGGACCACATCCTCGACCGGTTTACGCCGGAATTTGAGAAGGCGTTTGCCGACGGCGGATACGTGTTGTTGGGGTGGGCGGAGGTCGGGTTCGTTCATGTCTTTACGAACACTGAGATCAAGACGCCTGACGACCTGCGGAAACTGAAGCTGTGGACGTGGGAGGGAGACCCATTGGCCCAGGCGGCGTTCCGTGCATTGAACCTAAGTCCGATCCCGCTTTCGCTCGAGAACGTGCTGACCTCGCTCCAGACAGGTCTGATCGACGCCTTCTATACATCGCCGTACGCCGGACTTTCGTTGCAGTGGTTCACGCGAGCCAAGTACTTGGTGAACGTGCCGCTGGCGAACGCCATGGGGGCCGTGCTGATCTCGAAAAAATACTACGACGCCCTGCCCGCCGATCTGCAGCTGATCCTGCTTAAGAATGGCCGGACCTACCTCCGCCGCCTGACGGAACTCAGCCGCCAGGACAATGACGCCGCAGTGAAGGAGTTTCAAAAGCGCGGCATTCGTCTGCTTGATGCTACGGAGCAGGACCTGAAGATCTATCAGGAAGCCGGGGCCAAGGCTCGACGCGAATTGGCCGGCCGGATGTACAGCGAAGACCTCATGAAACGGATCGAAGCCTCGATCGCTGAGTTCCGCAAGACGGCAAAGTCCGGCTCATGAAACTCCTGCTGAGGATCGATCGCGCCTTCGCCGCCGTCGAGGGCGCACTGTTGATCGTCATGCTGTCGGTCATGGTCCTGATGGCGTTCGTGCAGGTGATCCTGCGCAATGTCTTCCATGAGGGGTTCATTTGGGCGGACATCCTCCTTCGACATCTTGTTCTCTGGATCGGTCTGCTTGGCGCGTCGCTTGCGGCCAGCCAGCAGCGACACATCACGATCGATGCGTTGACGCGCTTTCTCTCGCCGCGGTTGCGCTCCGGCGTCCTGGCGATTGCTCAACTGTTCGCCGCCGGCGTCTGCGTCGTTCTGGCAGACGCCGCCGTGACGTTCCTCCGCAACGATCTTGAGTTTGGCGCGACGGTCTACGCTGAGATCCCGGCGTGGACGAGTCAGATGATCATTCCGGTGGGATTCGCGCTGCTCGCGTATCATTTTCTCGTTCGTGCGATCGAGAACGGGTTGGCGGCCTTTCAACGAGGCACGCGATGAAGACCTGGCTTCTCGTCGCTGGCCTCCTGCTCCTTGCTCTTGCAGGCGCGCCGCTCTTTACCATCATCGGGGCGATCGCCCTCTACGGCTTTTCAAGCGTGGGAACGGACAGCTCGGCCGTCATCATCGAGCTCTATCGCATCGCCGATTCCGCGCCGTTGGTCGCCATCCCGCTCTTCACGTTCGCCGGATATCTGCTGGCGGAAAGCCGCTCACCGCAACGGCTCGTCGATCTCACCAAGGCGCTCGTGGGATGGCTGCCGGGCGGGATCGCCTTCGTGGTCATCATTGTCTGCGCATTCTTCACCGCCTTCACTGGGGCTTCGGGCGTGACGATCGTTGCGCTCGGGGGTCTGTTGTTGCCGATGCTCGTGGACCAGAAGTATCCCGAGCGGTTCTCGATGGGCTTGATCACGGCATCGGGAAGCATCGGCCTGCTCTTCCCGCCCAGTCTGCCCATCATCATCTACGGCCTCGTGGCATCTGTGAGCATCGACCAGCTCTTTGTGGCCGGGATGGGGCCGGGGATCCTCCTCGTTGGCATTCTGTCGGTCTACAGTGTGCGCACCGGGATCACGGCCAAGGTTCCGCGCATCGCATTCTCCTGGTCGAACCTCTGGACCGCTGTCCGCGAGGCGGCGTGGGAGATCCCGTTGCCGGTTCTTGTCGTCGGGGGCATCTACGGTGGATTGTTCACGGCCACCGAGGCGGCTGCCATCACGGCCTTCTATGTGTTCATCGTTGAGGTATTCATCTACCGCGACCTGAAGCTCTTCAGCGATGTGCCGCGCGTCATGAAGGAAAGCATGGTCCTCGTCGGGGCCATCCTGGCCATCCTCGGCGTCGCTTTTGGGCTGACGAACTTCCTTATCGACCAGGAAGTGCCGCAGCAATTGTTCGAACTGGTGAAGGAACGGATCTCGAATCCGCTGACGTTCCTCATGATCCTGAACGTCTTCCTCATCATCGTGGGTATGATGATGGACATCTTTTCGGCCATCATTGTCGTCGTCCCGCTGATCCTGCCCATCGCCCGCGAGTTCAATGTTGACCCGGTCCACCTGGGGATCATCTTTCTGACGAACCTCGAGATCGGCTATCTCACGCCGCCGGTCGGGCTCAACCTCTTTCTCTCAAGCCTCCGCTTCGGGAAACCGGTGTTCACCATCGTGCGGTCGGTGGTGATCTTCATCGTCCTGGAATTGATGGCGCTCGCCATCATCACCTACTATCCGGACCTGAGCTTGTGGCTGGTGCGAGCAATGGGGACCCAGTAGCGGACAGGTCTGGGGGGCACACGCACAACGGTGGGAGCTCGATGGAGATCTCGACGAGGCTAGACCTCTGAGACCCATCAGGCTCCCACCGTTGTCATTCGGATGGTGCTGTGTGCGCGGAGCCGGCCTGCTCCAGGAACCGACCTTCCGGATGCGATAGTGCCGGTGGTTCTACAGGGCCTTGCGGATCCCCACGCTCCACGTGAACCGTGTGTTCGATGTTGCGAGGTCGGAGGGGGTGAAAATGACGCCCGGGAGCATCGAGGCCGACCACCCCGCACCCAACGGCACGATCACGACGACCATTCCATCGATGCTCGAAAGGCCGGTGACGGTCGCCGTTGTCGAAAGGGTGGTGCTTCTTCCCTTGCTTCGTTTGAGGGATGAGGATGTGACGGTTTGCGATCCGAACGAACACGACACGAGCGGAATGACGCTGAAACTCCCGCCGTCGATGAACGCTGACGCGTCGAGGGATGCATACGTTGCCCCATCACCGCCGAAATACCGGTCGAGATCGGCACCAAACGACCAGACACCGATGTCGTACGATGCCGCGATGGATCCGGAGGTCGGGGAATTGGCAAGCGGGTTGGTCGAACCAGCAGGATACCAGGAGCGCGCCGCGGAAAATGTCAGACTCCAGGCATCGTCGACCGAGAGTTCATACGCGGCGGCGATGGATGTGCGTTGGGCGGTCCACGGATCGGGTTGAACCGCCGCACTCACGCTCACCGAGAATCCGCCTTCATGAGCGAGAGAACCACCTGCGACCATCGTCACCCGTTCGGGCGCCGCATCGATCCCGTACTGCGTGAGGCGGCTGAGGGCGCGCAGGGAGACGCTTCCGGACCATGCCGATGGCTCCGTCCCTTCATCATTCTCTTGCGCTGCAGCCGAAATGATAATGAACGGAATGGCACATGCCGCCGCAAAACGGCAAGGGCCCCTCCTGCGGCGGATGGGGCCCTTGTTGATTTCGTTGCTCATCGTCCCTTAGTGTTTCTGTTCTTTGGCCTGCTTCTTTGCTTCCTTGGCCATCTTCTTGGCTTCTTTGGCTTCCTTCTTTGCTTCCTTCTTGGCCTCCTTCGCCGTTTCCTTCGCCTGCTTTTCGTGCTGCTTGGCCTGCTCCATCTTCTGGTCCTTGGCTTCCTTCTTCTCCTGGACCTTCTCCTTCACCTCGGCCTGCTTCTTGTCCATCTCCATCTTCTTTGCTTCCTGCTGTTCCATCGCCTTCTGCTTCATCTCCATCCCCTTTTCCGCATTCACCGACGGCTTGGCGGGAGCGGTCTTCGGGGTGGCGGGCGTCGCCTTTTCCTGAGCGACGAGGGCGGTAGCGAACGCCGCGACGAGCGCGGCAACGATGAGATGCTTCATGAGACCTCCCAGAGATTGTGAGTGTGTGTGCCCTGCCGGCACGTGGACCTTGGACGTAGTCAATGTCCGGTTCTGTTCCACCCCAGGCAAGGAGGGGGGTCACATGAATGATTTTTCACCCGAGTTGGCGAAAACAGACTGGATTGCCCCCTGATCTTCTCAATTTGCCAGCGCGCGGAGCAAGAACTTCGGCACTGTGACCTCAAATGTCGACCCGTTCTTTCGCCGCATCACATATGTCCCTTCCATGGAGCCTTCCATCGACTCGAGGATGCAGAACGAGTGATATTCGTGCGACCGACCCGGCGGGATCACTGGCTGCTTTCCGACCACGCCTTCACCTTCGACCTGTTCGACCTTACCGGTGCTATGGTTAATCGTCCAATGGCGTCGGAGGAGTTGCACCGTCTCGCCGCCGGTATTCTCGATCGTGATGAAGTACGCGAATACGAACTTGCGCGCGAGGACCTCCGACTGCGAATCAATGTACTGTGGCCGGACGACTATGCGGATGTCGTGCGTGACGGCCGTGTATCTGGGGAGACCCGGGGTCATGCGTAAACGAAGGGGAGCCTCAATGAGCCGCCGGAGGCTGTCGATCACCATCGCGACGCAACGACCAAGACTCCTCCCAAGAGAGGAATACTTGTTGCTTCACGACGGCCGTTCCAGGCCTCCGGCGGAGATTTCCGCGTCCTCTGTGGATGCAGAACGGCTACTTGCCGCTGAAACGGCGGGCGGCCTCGTCCCAATTGACGACATTCCAGAACGCGGCGAGATAGTCTGCGCGGCGATTCTGGTACTTCAGATAGTATGCGTGTTCCCACACGTCGACACCCAGGACCGGGGTACCCTTTACGTCCGCGACGTCCATCAGCGGGTTATCCTGGTTGGGGGTGGAGGAGACTACGAGCTTGTCTCCCTGCTTAACGAGCCAAGCCCAACCGGACCCGAAGCGGGTCATGCCGGCGTTGGCGAACAGCTCCTTGAACTTCTCGAACGAGCCGAAATCGCGGGTGATGGCCGCGGCCAGATCGCCGGTCGGTGCCCCGCCACCGTTCGGCTTGAGCCAGTTCCAGAACGCCGAGTGGTTCCAGTGTCCGCCGCCGTTATTGCGAATGGCTGCGGGGAGTTTTGAGATCGCGGTCAGGAGCTCTTCAAGCGACTTCGCCGCGTGCTCGGAGCCCTCGAGGGCCTTGTTGAGGTTCGTCACGTAGGCGGCGTGATGTTTGCCGTGATGGATCTCCATCGTCATCTTGTCGAAATGCGGCTCGAGTGCGTCGGGCTTGTACGGCAGCTCGGGAAGTGTGAAGGGCATGGCAGACCTCTCTTGATGTGGTGTGGATTGGGCAAGATTGGACAGGGCTCGATCGGAGCCGATAAGCGCTGCTCCGGCGCCAAGTGCAGATGTCTGTAGGAATCGACGTCGTTTCATTTGGGAGTGAGGCGGCAGGTAATTCTCAAAAATACGAAAACGATGACCCAATTGCTAACTGAAAGGGCGACGGCCCTATGCATCCCTGCGTTCGGTCGAACGTGGTATCGTCGGTTCCTACGAGTCCGCGGTGGCGATGCATTCTCAGTCGACTGATCTCGACCGGGCCATGATCACGCGGATGACGGTCCGTCGATCTTGAATTGGAACGCCGGCGAGCTCATAGATCGTTCCCGTCGGCTCCGACGACGCCCATGCGATGGCGCCGAAGACTCCGACCGCACATCCGATCGCGATCCCTTCCGGAAAATATGTCGAGGGTACGAAGATCTCCCTCCTTTCCCGCTCGATCAAGGAACCGACGACGGCTCCAACGGTAGCGCCCCCGATAACACCATATTGTAGGGCGCGCCAAAGTTCCGGCGGTCGCTGGCTTGGGTCCGTCACTTCGATGCGCACGATCCGATTGAGATGGATCCATTGTCCATCACCGATCCGAACGGAATCTCCATGGAGTTCATGCAAGGGGACCGATCGGATCGGAGGACCGGTCAGGAAGGAAAGCGTAACAATCGGGGGAGACGGTTGGCCTGAAGACCACAGGAGCAGGAGGATCGCGGTTCCGAGGTTCATGGTGAGACCTCGTGGCAGTAAGGATACGTGAAACGCCCTCACCTGTTCTCGTCGATCAACGATGCCTGTCGACCGACGAGCCTTGTCGCTAGTGCTGAAGCCGTTTCAGCAATTGGATCTGACCGGCGTGGTACAGGTCGTGTGATGCTGCACCTTCGACCATCTGAAGGAGCGTCCACGTTCCGATAGCGGAACGCCGGCTCAGGTCGCGAGGTCCAAGGGACGCAACGGCCGAGCGAAGGGCGCGATGGCTCTCTTCGAGAAGCGCGAGATCGGCCTTCCAAACTTCCTGCCCCTCAACCCCATGCCGGAAGAACCAGTTGCTCCCTTTCAGCGGAAAGGACCCTCGTTTCTCGTGCAAGATCCGGCGCCGGACAACGTACTTCCAATATGCACAGTGGACGACGATCTCCCATATGTTGTGCCGGCCCTTGCCGGGTCTCCACGCCGCTTCTTTTGCTGTCAATCGGCGGACCGAGCCCCTGAGGTTCGACCCGTGCCATGCGGGGCGATCGTACGCCTGATCGAGGAGGGTGAGGAGGAGATTGGTTGAGGCCATGACCGTATGGAAGAGCCGTGGAGGGTCGTGTTCTGACTCCGAAGGATGAACCTCACCTGGGAGTCATCATCAGGCTGTCCTGCGTCGCCGCCGCCCAGTCCAGAAAGGCCTGCTTCTCCTCGAGTGTCCACGATGCCTCGGGATGGAGAAGGAGATACGGAGCGAGCGGCATGGCGCTGTCGATCACCTCATCATACATTCGTTCGAGGGCCGATGCCCGCCGGGCGGGGGCTTGGTTCATCCACGTAGAAAGATCGAGATGTTTCCGCCCTTCCTCGACGTCTCGAACGGTCAGAAAATTGACCGGCGTGATGTTCGTGTACCACGGCCAGCGAGTCTCGTTCGAATGGCAGTCAAAGCAGGCCCGGTGCAACAGCCCGACGATCTCAGCGCTGATCCGAGGCTCGTGGCGTATCGAAAGCGCGGGGTCTACGCTCGGATTGGTGCGGTCGGGCCGAAAGGCCTGGGCGCCAATGGCGATCACGGCGCCGGCCAGAAGGATGCGTTTGATCAGGAGCTTCATTCTGACGAAAACGTAAGGGTTGCTTCAATTTAGGAGAATCCAGAAGAGGTTCAAGGGAAGGCCCCTAGAGGGGATAGTGCGCCTGAAATTAACTTGACAAGACCCCTATGTGATGCTATAATTAAGACAAATACATCTGATTACGCATGAGCATCCTCTTCAGTCGGCAATGTGAGTACGCGCTTCAGGCGGTGCTGTATCTGGCTCTGCAGCCGCGGGGCACGCTCACGACGATCAAGGACCTGACAACGCGTCTGGGAGTGCCGTACCATTTCCTCGGCAAGATCATGCAGAGCCTCACGCGCAAAGGTCTCTTGATGTCGCAGAAAGGTGCTTCCGGTGGCTTCGCCCTGGCGCTACCGCCGCAGGACATTACGCTCTTTCATATCGTCGAGTCGATCGACGGCGTCGACTTCACCAAGAAATGCGTCATCGGCTTTCCGGAGTGCTCTGGCAAGAATCCATGTGCCGTTCATCATCAGTGGTCGGGGCTTCGAGAGAACATCTACGAGATGCTTGTTCGGAAGAACATCGCCGAAATGGCGAAAGAGACGAAGAAAGTGGAGTATAGAGCAAGTCGCGGGTAGGTAGGGAATTGGGTCGGGGGATCGGAAGGCAAATCGTCGCGAAAAGATGAGCGATGACGATCGAACGGTTTAGACCGGGCTCACTTTTGTTGATATCAAATCAGACTAAATTATCTGATTATGACACACAACTTGACGTCGTAGCGAAGAGGCGGCCGGGCGCTGCGCATCTGTTCAGGACCTGCGATCTTTTGCCGCCGCTTTTCTGAACGAGAGAATCGACTGTGATGAATACGATAGAGTTTACACAACAGAGCCAAGCTCGAACGTCCACCAGCGTTGGGCCGGCCCGGACTGGGACGGGCTATTTGAAGCCTCGCTTCAAGATCAAGAAGCTTACTCCGGAGCTTCGTCGGCGCCATCCCGATCATTCGGCCGAGCCTTGGTATCTCCGGTGGTGGCTCGAACGACGGGACGACAGCCAGAAGCTCCGCACGACAGTGCAGGTCGCGTTCCTCCTGCTCATTCTCTGGATCGGATACGAGTTCCACCTCTTCGTGAAATGGGGGATGTCGGGCGGCCTGTCACCATTCGCCGGGCGTCCGCCCGGCGTCGAGGGTTTTCTTCCCATCAGCGCGCTGATCAGCCTCAAGTACTGGATCAGCACGGGGATCATCAATGAGATCCATCCGTCGGGCATGTTCATCTTTCTCGCCATCTTTGGAACGGGCATGTTGCTCAAGAAGAGCTTCTGCTCCTGGCTTTGTCCCATCGGCACGCTGAGTGAAACACTGTGGATGGCCGGTCAGAAATTGTTTGGCCGGACGCTGACCCTTCCGCGCTGGCTCGATTATCCCCTCCGCTCATTGAAGTATCTGCTGTTGCTCTTCTTCGTCCATGCTATCGCCGGTATGGCGGTCCCCGAGCTGCGACAGTTCATCTACAGCCCGTACAACAGGGTGGCTGACATCAAGATGTATCTGTTCTTCGCGGACATCACCTCGTTCGCCCTCTGGACGATCCTCATCCTGGCGGGACTCTCCGTGGTCATCAAGAACTTCTGGTGCCGCTATCTTTGCCCGTACGGCGCCCTCCTCGGGTTCTTCAGTCTGTTGAGTCCGTTGAAGATCACGCGGAATGCGTCGACCTGCATCGACTGCGAGTTGTGTACAAAGGCCTGTCCGTCTTCTATCAAGGTGCACGCGGCCACTCGCGTCTGGAGCGACGAGTGCATGGCATGCTATGCCTGTGTTGAAGTTTGTCCCGTCAAGAACACGCTCGAGATGCGAAGGCCATCATCGGCTTCGCGGCCGGTCCCCTCATGGGTCTTTGGGATTCTCGTCACTGGAGTGTTCGTGGCGGTGACCGGCTTGGCGATGCTCGCCGGACATTGGCAGAACGGCATTACGCCGGGCGAGTATCAGCGGCGCTTCCAGAAGTTGGACAGTCCCGTCTACCAGCACAATCGTGGCAGCGTCCCCGACTACTGAGCCCATGATCGAGTCCATGAACTCGCCTGCAACGTTCTTTGACGCTTTGGCGGCGGACTACGATGCTATGACCGACATCGGGTCGAGGCTCGTGCGCGAACGACCCTTCTTTCATGTTCTGATCGAGCGGTATGACGTGAGGACGGCTATCGATGTAGGAACGGGGACGGGGGTGCATGCGATCCTGATGGCCAAGCTCGGTGTCAGGGTGACGGCGGTGGACGTGTCGGCCGAGATGCTGCGCATCGCCCGGCTGAATGCCTCGCGTCACGGCGTACGACTGCGAACGCTCTGTACGGACCTCAAGACGCTGGGAGAAGTTGTCACCGGCACCTTCGATGCGGTCGTCAGTCTGGGAAATACGTTCGCCCATTTGTACCGAACAGAGGACCTGGTCGAGGCGTTGGCCGGTTTTCGACGGATCGTGCATCGGCAAAGCGTTGCCGTCATTCAGGTCCTGAACTATGCGAAACTCCTGGGTAAAGAAGAGATCATTCTCAGTACGCGAGAACGGGAAGGGGCGGTGTTCGAGCGTTCGTACCGCCCGAGCGGCGATCTCCTGGAATTCCGGACCACCGTCCGTCGCGGGCCGAACACGCACACGCAGTCGGTTCTCCACCGGCCTTGGCGTGCCGACGAGCTCGTCCGGGCGATCGAACGCGCGGGTTTCGCTTCGACGACGACTTTTGGTGGCATCGACCTCAAGCCATTCGATGCCACCACGTCAACGGATCTCTTCCTGATCGCAACGACCGCTTCTGCTTGAAACGACGAATGCTTCACCGGGGCCACCGGACACAAACTCGACACCATCAAATAAGACTAAAATGTCTGAGTTAATTCCGCTCCGCCTGCCCGATATGGATTTCTGGAAGGACCTCGTGCCTTGCCAGGTCGCATGTCCGGTCCACACTGATGCGGGCCGCTATGTTCAACTCATCGCAGAAGGCCGTGACCGCGAAGCGTACCTGACCGCCCGATCTCCCAACCCGTTCGCCAGTGTGTGCGGGCGCGTGTGTGCCGCTCCGTGTGAGGACCGATGCCGCCGCGGGAAGATCGATGCTCCCGTCTCGATCCGGGCGCTCAAACGATTCGTGACCGAAAAGTACGGCGTGGAATCGATGGTGCCGGACACGCAGGATGATCTGACCGGCGGGGCCATCGAGCCGGGGAACAAATGGCGGGGGCATCTGAGCCGTTGGAAGGGGGGATCGGGCCATACGGAAGGGGTGACGGGATCAGGAAGGCGGGTGGCGGTAGTGGGATCGGGGCCGGCGGGCCTCTCGTGCGCACACGACTTGGCACGGATGGGATATCGCGTGACCGTCTTCGAGGCCACTGGAGTCTCGGGCGGCATGCTCCGCCACGGGATCCCGGAGTACCGCTTGATGCGGAGCGTGATCGACAAGGAGATCGAGAAGATCCGGAGTCTCGGCGTCGAAGTTGTCTACCAGCGGCCGTTGAGCGAGTCATTTGGGATCAACGACTTACGTCGCGAGGGATTTGAGGCCGTGTTTCTGTCGGTCGGAACGACGAAAGGGCGAGACCTGGTGATCGAAGGGTCAGAACTCGACGGCGTGATCAAGGCAGTCGACTACCTGCTGAACGTGAACAACGGATATCGGGTGGATGTGGGACAGAAGGTCGTCGTGATCGGCGGGGGCTTTGTGGCGTTCGACGCGGCACGATTGGTGCTGCGTGGCGGCCCCGACGAAGGCGGCTCGTTGCACGAGGCGGTCGATGTCGCACGTACGGCTGTGCGTACGGGAGCCTCCGAGGTCCATATTGTTTCTCTTGAGTCCTTCAAGGAGATGCCCGTCCTGCGGACGGCGCAGGGGCACGAGGAGTTTGAAGAGGCACAGCGCGAAGGGGTCAGGTTTCGGCCGCAGCGAGGGCCGAGGCGCATCGTCGGGTCCAACGGCCGCGTGGCGGGAGTCGAGTTCCGAGGGGTCATCAGGACCTACGACGACACGGGGGCCTTCAGGCCGGAATATGATGAAACAATCACCGAGACCATCGAGGCGGACACGGTCATTCTTGCCATCGGACAACGGGCGGACCTGAGCTTTCTTAAGCCCGACGACGGCATCGCGCTCACTCCGGGCGGTTTCATCAAGGTGGACCCGGCATCGCTGGCGACCACCGCGAAGGGGATCTTCGCAGGCGGTGATGCGGCGTTCGGTCCGCGGAACATCATCGATGCCGTTGCCAACGGCAAGCGGGCCGCCCTCTCCATTGATGAGATGTTCCGTGGAGGCGGCGAGGCCATCCGGTATGAGTTGTTGGTGGAGCAGGTCCCGACCCGGCGGTTCACGCGCCCCGAGGAGTATGAACGGATCCCGCGCGAAGCGCCGCCGACGATCGATCTTGGACGCCGTACCGGGATCTCGGAGGTCGAGTCGGGGTACTCCACATCCCAGGCTCGCCGTCAGGCCGAGCGCTGTCTTGCTTGTCATGTGCAGACGATCTACGACGCCGAGAAGTGTGTCATGTGCAACCGATGCGTCGACGTGTGCCCTGAATATTGCCTTTCCCTCGTTCCGGTAGATCAACTGGACCTCGACCCCGGCACGAAGCAGACGCTTGCGGACCACTATGCAGTCGATCCCACGCTGCAGATGACGGCAATGATCAAGGACGACGAAACGTGCATCCGGTGCGGGCTGTGCGCGGTACGGTGTCCGACGGAGGCCATGACCATGGAGGTCTTCTACTATGAACAGCGTTGAGGGAAATCCAAGATGCTAAACGCGAAACACGAAACACGTCAGAAGCACGAACTCCTCACATCAGAAAAGCGGATGTCAGCCATGGAACGATCACACGTGGCATCGACCGACGCCAAACGCCGGGACTTTCTGTACAAGCTTGGTATCGGTGCGCTCATCACTGGAGTTGCCGGCTTTTTGTTCCAGAGCGTCCGGGCCCTTATCCCGAATGTGTTGTATGAACCGTCTCAGCGCTTCAAGATCGGCCAGCCCGCATCGCTCCCTGAAGGCGTCACGTTCCTCGAGGACCGGCGGCTCTACATCTTCAAAGAGGGGAGGACCTTCTTCGCTATCTCGGCAGCATGTACCCACCTCGGTTGTACTGTGAAGTACACCAAGCTCAACCAGCCGAAGCAGGTCGACCTCGCCTCGGGACCGTCAACGATCGACCATGAGTTCCATTGTCCATGCCACGGGTCGAAGTTCTATGCCGACGGCACGAACTACGCAGGTCCGGCGCCGCGATCGTTGCACTGGTATAAGCTCGATGTATCACCCGACGACGGCCAGCTCATGGCCGACCTCGGACAGGAGGTGGAGCAAGGCTCTCGGTTGACAGTCTGAAGACTGCCAGGACGTTCTCGATCCACTCCAGAAACAGACCAAGGTATCATGCTCACAATGGGCAGGAAGACGAAATGAATCTGCGCTCGACATCACATGATCTATGGCGGCGGCTCACGTGGGCTTGGTCGCCAAACAGCGAGAAGGAATCGGGTGACGCGGTCGTCAAGAACCTCCTTCTGCATTGGTTCCCCAGCAAGGTGTCGCTCACGAGCCTGTCCTGGTCCTACTCCTTCTGGCTCGGGACCGTCTCGTTCGTTCTTTTTCTGCTCCTGACCTTTACGGGTCTGATCCTCATGTTCCTGTATGTGCCTTCGGTTGAGCGAGCCTATGGTTCCGTGAAGGATATCGAATACATCATCTCGTTCGGCTGGCTCCTGCGGTCGATGCACCGGATCGCCGCCCATCTGATGGTCGCGTCGGTCTTTTTGCATATGGTGCGCGTCTTTCTGACCGGGGCGTACAAGAATGGCACGGCCGTGGGGGCTAACCGGCCTGTCAACTGGATCGTCGGCATTGTCCTCCTGATCCTCACCCTGCTGTTGTCCTTCACCGGATATCTGTTGCCATGGGATCAGCTGGCCTACTGGGCCATCACGGTCGGGACGAACATCGCCAGCTCGGCGCCTCTCGCCGGCGAGGCGGTCCGGTTCGTCCTTCTGGGAGGTACGACGATCGAGCAGTCGACACTCATCCGGTTCTACGTTCTGCACGTGTTCTTCTTGCCGCTGGGGGTGCTCGTGCTGTTCGCGTACCATATGTGGCGTGTTCGCAAGGACGGCGGCCTTGCAGCTGTGGACCATGAGGATGCACAGTCGGCGTCGACGCCCACCACGCCGGTGAGATCCAAAACGTACTCGCTTTTGGGCATCACGAATGGCACAAGCGTTCACGTGCAGACAAAAGGGATTGAGGACGATCACCGTTCAGTGGCCGCGATCCCGCATCTCCTTCGCCGACTTCTGATCGTGGCGGTGGTGACGACCGTCGTCACGATCGTGCTCGCGATCATCTTTCCGGCCCCGCTCGAAGCGCCGGCGAACCCGTCGGTGACCCCGAACCCGGCGAAGGCCCCCTGGTACTTCCTGTGGCTGCAGGAGATCGTGACCATCACGACCCTCAAGATGGGTCCCCTGACGATCAACGGGGCACTCATCGGCGGCATCTTGCTCCCCGGCCTGCTGGTCGCGCTCGCGATCTGGTGGCCGTATCGGGATCGAAGCAGTCTCGGCTCGGTGGGGGTCTGGTTCGCGCCGGAGCGGCGGCGGCAGAACATGGTCTTTCTGGCCATCTGTCTGATCATCATTCTGTTCACGATCATCGGCACGTTCTTGCGCGGACCGTACTGGAACTTCTACTGGCCGTGGGAGGCATGGCCGACCACGCCGGTCAACTTCTGACCGACAGCGACCGGAGACGACATGGACCATTCGACGAAAGACCAGAAGCTCGGATTTGTGACGCGGGACCGGGTGGCGCTGCTCATCGGTGCGATCTCTTTTCTCGCGGGCGTCGCATTCGTCTTCGTGCGCACTTGGACCCCCGGCTGGCGCCAACATCAGGCCGAATTCCGAGAGATCGTGCGAGAAACCTTGGGCGACGACCGAGCCGAAGCGGTGCCGGAGGGTCTGCAACAGGTCTTTGTTGAGCGACTCGGCGTGGCCGACCGTTGCATAACGTGCCACCAAGGTGTCACCTGGAAGGGTCTGGAACGAGCCCCTCAACCGTACCGAACGCATCCGAGCGAGATCCTGCAGCAGCATCCGATCGAGATATTCGGGTGCACGCCTTGCCACGGCGGACAGGGCTATGCGACGGAAGAAGTGGCGGCGCACGGTCTCGTGGAACATTGGGAAGAACCGATGCTCGGAAAGGAATTGGCAGAGTTCTACGTCATCTCGAACCGTTCGGCCATGATGCAGATGAACTGTAATGGCTGCCACCGCTATGACAAGACGACGAAGGGGGCCGACGTCATGAACCGGGCGAAACAACTCGTCCAGGAGAAGGGGTGCCGGGCGTGCCACGTCATCAACGGCCGTGGCGGCACGGTCGGACCCGACCTGACCTGGGAGGGGGACAAATCGGCGGAACAGTTCAGCTACGAACGGATCAAGGGGTTGCATACACAGTTCAGCTGGCAGGTGGCGCATCTGAAGAACCCCAAGGAGCTTGTCCCTGAATCGGTCATGCCGAACTTCAACTTCTCGAGCGCTGACGCACAGGCCCTCGCGTTGATCGTCATGAGCTGGAAGAAGCGGGACCTGCCGCTGGAGTATCTGCCCGGCCACAATGTGCGCGACATTCCGACCGCCGAAGAGAGGGAGAAGGAGGCGCGGATGTTGACAGGCCCAGGCGCGTTCTTCGTTAAGAAGAACTGCTTCGTATGTCACTCGGTCTCGTCGCTTGGTATCGACGCGGCCGCGCAGATCGGTCCCGACTTGGCGCTGGCGGTCGAGGACGTTCCGTCGAGGTTTGCCCGGACACTGCCAGATTTTCTCGAGCGTCCGACTGGGACGATGGAGGTCGTGCTCTCGACGATGATCACGTTGACCCCGGAGGAACGGGCGGAAGCGGTGTCGAAGTTGCAGTTAGCCTATGAGTTGAAGCAGAAGGAACGTGCGCAAGCGAAGCGGAAGTAGGAAGGAAGCAAAAGAAGGCCGAAATGCGAAGTCAGAAGTCGGAATTCAGCGGTCAGCGGTCTAACGAAGTTCAAACCACCATACAGCGGAGGGAGTGTATATGATACACCGATGGATGTCGCTGTTGATGATCGTCGCGTTGGTCAGCGTCGTCGCAGGGTGCGGTGGCGAAGGAAAGAGTCGGACAGCGGCCAGGTCCGACGTGCAGGATGCGGCATTGAAGACCTACGTGGCTCCAGGCGACCTGGACGAATATTACATCTTCAAGTCAGGTGGCCATTCGGGTCAAGTGTATGTGTACGGTATCCCATCGATGCGTCACATCTCCACGATCCCGGTCTTCTCGCCGTATCCGGCGACCGGCTACGGCTTTGACAAGGAGTCGAAGGAGCTCCTCGGCGGCTATAGCTGGGGAGATGCACACCATCCGTCCTTGAGCGAAAAGGACGGCGATTACGACGGCCGATGGTTGTTCATCTCCGACAACGCGAACAACCGCATGGCTCGTATCGACATGCGAGACTTCAAGACCAAGGAGATCTTTGGCCCCATTCCCAACGTGTCGGGCAATCACTGTTCGTCGTTCGTAACCGAGAACACGGAATACGTGCTCGCGGGTTCACGGTTCTCCATTCCGCTCCCGCGCGGGAGCTACGAGCGGATCGAAGACTATGCCACCAAGTACAAAGGCGTCGTGGCGGGCATCGCCGTCGACCCAAATAGTGGGAAGATGTCGCTTGGATGGGAAGTGCTGATGCCGCCGTTCAACTATGATCTGGGCGACGCTGGCAAGGGTCCTTCGAAGGAGTGGGGCTTCTGGACATGCTACAATTCCGAACGGGCTACGGGCAAGCTCGAGGTGACCGCTTCACAGAAGGACCGCGACTATGTTGTTGCCGTGAACTGGAAAAACGCGGAAGAAGCGATCCGCGCGGGCAAGTTCAAGATGATCGGCGGCGTCAAGGTCATCGATCCGAAGGACGTGACGGGTGTTGTCTACTTGCTCCCCGCAGCGAAATCACCGCATGGTGTCGACATCAGCCCGGATGGCCAGTGGATCATCGCCAGCGGGAAGCTGCAGAGCATTACCACCGTGTTCAGTTTCGAGAAAATGTTGGCGGCGATCGCCAAGAAGGACTTCAGCGGAGACGAGGACGGCATTCCCGTGTTGTCGTACGAATCCGTGAAGGAAGTGGAAGTCAACGTGGGACTCGGACCGCTTCACACGCAGTTTGACGATAAGGGGTTTGCCTATACATCGCTCTTCGTCGAAAGTGCAGTGGCGAAGTGGAAGCTCGGCACGTGGGACGTGGTGGACAAAGTGCCCGTGTCATACAACATCGGCCATCTGACGGCTGCGGAGGGCGACACGAAGCATCCGGACGGAAAGTACCTGATCGCGCTCAACAAGCTTTCTCACGGCCGGCACCTTGGTGTGGGTCCTTCGCAGCCAGAATCGTCGCAGCTCATCGACATCGGCGGTGAAAAGATGTCGCTGCTCTATGACGCCTTCACCGAGCCTGAGCCGCACTACGCGCAGA
>CAYYOV010000022.1:48564-51475 GCA_964473365.1 uncultured Ignavibacteriaceae bacterium | reverse complement strand
TCCTCGCATCGCAGGAGGAGGAGAGCCGCCTCCGCCGGCCAGCATCGCCCGCACCACACGTCGACGAGACGCGGAGCAAGCTTGACGACGTCCTCAAAGAGATCGACACGGGAACGCAGGAGGCGCGGGAACGGCTGTTGGAACTGATCCTCGAACGTACCGCAGACCCACACCAGGCAGTTGAGCATGCCAAGGCGCGGGTCACGGAACTTGGGAACCTCTACCGGCAACGGCTCGAGCGGATAAAGAACCTGATGATCGAGCATGAGAAGGCACTCGTGCAATCGCTCGAACAGCGTCATCAGGAAGACGCGCGCAAGCTCTATCGGTCCATGGTCTACCTGATGCAGAAGCTCGGCGTCCGTTATGAACACCGGGCACCCATGCTGCAGATGGTCGCGTTCTTTGCGCACCTGAGCGAGACCGACACGCGCGAACTCCAGCATAGCGCCCTGATGGGGATCTATGAGGACCTCCTCAAGAATCTCTATGTGCAAGAGGGTCCGTCCAAGGAGAGCCTGGAACTCCTCGAGAAGACCCGGCAGGATTTCGGGATCTCCGACGATGAGCACACCCGACTGATGGCGGAGGCCAAGGACGACCTGCTCCTCGCGGAGCACCAACCCGTCGTCGCCGTCGTTGAGAGCGACGCCGGCCTGTCAGAACGCATCGCACGGGCGATCGGGCTTGAATTCCCCAAGGTCGTGGTGAAGATGTACAAGGATCCCGACGCCTTTCTGTCAGCGGTCGGGAATGATTTCCCGGACGTCCTCCTCTCGGCGACCATCTTCCCCGAAGGACGCCGGCAAGGCATGGACCTCCTGCGCGAAGTGAAGGCCTCACCGTCAGGCCGGGAGCATGTCACGGAGACCGTTCTGATGCTCCCCGCCACCGACGAGTACTTCCAGGAGGCCGTACGCGAGCTCGACCTGGGCCAGATCATCCAGAAGCCGTTCTCGAATGAGTTGCTGATGTGGAGCCTACGTCCCCTGATCTTCAAGGCGTCCGGCGCCCGGATCGAGAGGCACTACATCCGGAAGTGACTCAAGATCGCCTGACCTTCCAAGACGTGTTCTGACGGTCCGGCCTGCCGGACCGTTTTGTTTGTACATCCGGCGTCATACTTGCATCTCAACGGTGACGGGCGTACCCTATATTCATGCCGGCAGCCCGAGCCGGCCGGGGGTCCACACGACGCCATGCATCCTCTTCCCTTCATCCAATCGTTCGTCATTTTGCTCGCCGCGGCGGTGGTCATCGTCTGGGTGAGCCGACCTCTGCGCCTTCCGGGCGTTGTCGGGTTCTTGCTCACCGGCCTGATCATCGGTCCGTATGGCCTTCAGCTCGTCCCCGATCGTACGATCATCGAGGTCTTCGCCGAGTTCGGCGTCGTCATGTTGCTGTTCTTCATCGGCCTCGAGTTTTCGCTGGCCGAACTTCGGCGGATCGGTCGGCAGTTCCTCGTGGGAGGGGCATCACAGGTCTTCGGAACGGCCGCTGTCGTGGTCCTGGTGCTCACGGCAGTCGGATTGTTCGATCTGCGCGAGCGCGTGTTCCTGGGGTTTGTCATCGTGTTGAGCAGCACGGCGATCGTGCTGAAGATGCTGGCCGACCGGGATGATCTCGACGCTCCCCACGGCCGGCTTGCGGTCGGCATCTCCCTCTTCCAGGATTTCGCGATCGTTCCGATCATCGTCCTTGCCCCGATCCTCGCCGGGCGTTCTGAGGCGTCCGCCTGGGACGTGGCGCTCCGGTTCGCGTTGAGCGTCGCGGCAATGGGCGTCGTATTCTTTGTCGCCCGTCAATTGATGCCTCGGCTGTTGCGGACGATCGCCACATCGCGGGTGCGGGAGATTTTTCTGCTGGGCTCGCTCCTCATTTGTCTGGCGCTGGCCGAGGTCACCTTTTCGCTCGGGTTCTCTTACGCACTCGGGGCATTCCTCGCCGGCCTGATCGTCTCCGAGTCCGAATTCAGCCACGAGGTCATCGCGGAGATCGTACCGTTCCGCGATCTGTTCTCGAGTCTCTTCTTCATCTCCGTCGGAATGTTGCTGGACCTGCAGTTCGTTGCCGCCTCGCCGGGAACGATCGTCGGGCTGGGCCTCGGCTTGATGGCCCTGAAGGCGACCGTCATCTTCGTCGTTGCGCGGTTCATGGGCTACTCCACGCGGACGGCGATCGTGGGCGGCCTGTTGTTGGCGCAGATCGGAGAGTTCTCGTTTGTCTTGTTCAACGTCGGCCGTTCGGTCGGCCTGCTCGAGGGTGATCTCTACCAGTACTTCCTGAGCGCGTCGATCTTCTCGATGGTCTTCTCTCCCCCGCTCATCCTGGCCGCACCCTGGCTGGGCGACCGATTACAGCATCGGCTTCCCGCTCCGGGCCTTGCATCGCTGGAAGCGCGCCCCGACCGGCCCCTTCTGAAAGATCATGTCATCGTTGTCGGCTACGGATTGAACGGTCGCAACCTTGCCCGCGTGCTCAAGGAAACGGGCATTCCGTTCGTGTTGCTCGAGAACGAAGTCGTCCCGGCGCGCCTCGCGAAGCACGAGGGGATCCACGTTCTGTATGGAGACGCATCACGGAAGGACATTCTGACGGCCGCCGGCATCGATCGGGCCCGGCTGATCGTCATCGTGATCTCCGAGGTCGCCGTGGCGAGGTCCGTAACGGCACTGAGCCGACTGATGAATCCGTCCATCGAGATCGTGGTGCGCACGCGAAGCGTCTCAGAAGTGGAGGAGCTGACCCGACTTGGCGCCGACGACGTCATCCCGGAGGAATTCGAGACCTCGATCGAGATCTTCACGCGAGTGCTCGACCGGTTCCACATTCCGCGCAATGTCATCAACGCTCAGATCAAGGTGATCCGCGACGAGAACTATGGCATGCTCCGCGGACTCCCCCAGACCGC
>CAYYOV010000022.1:3430-48464 GCA_964473365.1 uncultured Ignavibacteriaceae bacterium | reverse complement strand
CTTACGGCGTCTTCATCACCATCTTAAGAGGGGCGCGTCATGTCTTCCCCGTCCGATGTTTCCCGGGGCGCCATCGGCGTTTGGCTCATCGACGACAACGATGACTATCGGCAGGTCGTGGCCGAGGCGGTCAACCTGTCGGAAGGATTCCGGTGCGAACAGACATGGGGGCGGTGCGAGCCAGCGCTCAAGGCGCTCGAAGAGGGCGTCCCGCCACCCCAGATTCTGCTCCTCGACATCGGACTTCCGGGCATAGGCGGACTCTCCGCCATCGAACTCTTCAAACAGCACGCTCCGATGCTGCGGGTGATCATGCTGACCGTGTTCGACTCGGATGACAAGGTCGCCACGGCGCTGCGGAACGGCGCCTCAGGCTATTTATTGAAGAGTGCGAGCATGCCCGAGGTCGTGCGGGCGGTCGAGAGCGTGGCGCAGGGCGGCATGCCCCTCGACCCGATGGTCACACGCCATGTCGTGCGCGAGATCCCTCCGCCGGCAAAGAGAACGCCTGCCGACTACGGCTTGACGGAGCGCGAGACGCAGGTGCTTCGATACCTGGCGGACGGATATCCGTTCCAGGAGATCGCAAAGCGGATGTTCGTCAGTCTTTCAACGATCAACCAACATGCTCAGCATATCAACGAGAAGCTGCATGTGAACAGCCGAAGTCTGGCCGTTGCAAAGGCAATCCGCGAGGGGCTCGTCTGATGAAATGCGTGAACTCGGATGACACAGAAGAAGAGGATGATCACAGATGAGGAAATGGTATCTGTGATCATCACTTTTTCGGTTCTATCTGTGTTCCCGCCTTTTCATTGCCCCTCGAAAAACTGTTAGTATTACCAATTGCGGACCCCCGGCTCCGCTTCCTATATTGCCGCCGCAGACTCTCGGTAGGGAGAGCGTGCGGCAGGATCGCTGCATGCGAGGGGGGAACCGCTTCGCTCTTCCTCCGGGACTGCTCTGAGGGAATTGCCTCGGTCAGGGCGTCTCGCGTGCAGGGGGGCATGAGGGGCGCCCGCGTCCGGGGTCTGGAAGCGACTCCCCTTTCGACCCACCTTCTCCCCAAACGGCCTGTCTACGGCCACTTTCTCCTCCCCCACCACCCTCAGGCACAGCACATTAATGTCGTGTGGTTGCTTGACACTACGACATAATTGTCGTATGGTACTTCGGACCGACTTGAGAGGACGCCATGGAGAACTTGCCGCCGCTGCATATCGGAATGGGTGGATGGGACCTACCGCCGTTTGAGAAAGTGTTCTACCCTCCGAAGGAACGTGGATTTCGGAAGCTGCGCTATTACGCGCAGTTCTTCGACAGCGTCGAGGTCAACTCCACCTTCTATAACTGCGGCTTTTCTCCCGAACAGATCGGCCGATGGTTGGACGACATCTCGGACAATCCGCGCTTCGTCTTCACGGTAAAGCTCTTTCGCGGGTTTACGCACACCTACGACGTCCAGCGATCGGACTATCTGGCGGTGCATCGAACGCTGGACGTGATCCGACGCGCCGGGCGATTGGGGGGATTGGTGATGCAGTTCCCGGCGTCATTCTTGAACGGGCCCGACGAGCGCCGCTATCTCTCCGATCTGGCGAAGGCGTTCGCCTCCGTCCGGATCTTTGCCGAGGTGCGGCACAATTCATGGTACAGTCCCCTCATGCTGAACTTCTTTCAAGAAGCGGGACTGCATCTCGTCAACGTCGACCTGCCGCAGATCCGGAGGCACATGCCGTTCACGTCGGAAGCATGGGGGGGAGCTGCCTACGTGAGACTTATGGGAAGGAATGCGGTGGCGTGGGAGCATCCGAACCGGCAGGCGGGCGACGGCAGGATCGAAACGCAGGAACGCTACTTCTATATGTATTCTGCGGCCGAGTTGATGGCGATCGCCGAAACGGTCAAAATGCTCCGTTCCCGCGGAAATGAAACGTTCGTCGTATTCCACAACGACCCGGAGGCACAGTCACTGCTGAATGGCTTCCAGTTCCGGCACCTCATGACTCGACGCCGGGTGATGGTTCCGGACCGGCTCCTGCGGAAATTCCCCGGCCTAGCACCGCTCAGCGTCTCGGTCAACGTCGGTCATCCGCTCTTCGCGAACGCTCCGTTTACGCCTGCACCGGCTCAAGGCATTCCGGTGCGTCGTTCTTCGAATTATTGACGGACTTGGATACCGGCCACGCTTCCATCTCGGACGCGGGGTACGGACGCAGGAGTTTCTGCAGTTCGTCGGTATCTTTATACGAGCGGTCGAGCCAGCGTTCGTAGGCGGTTGACGGCAGGATCACCGGCATCCGCTGATGGATCGATGCCATCAACTCGTTCGCCGCCGTCGTGATGATCGAGAACGAACCTACCGCTGTTCCTTCCTCCCCTTTCCACACCGAGAACAATCCCGCGAACATCAACGGGCGACCCTCCTTCAAGCGGATCGCCATCGGTTGCTTTTCCGGCCTGCCGGACGGCGTGGGCGGACGGTCCGTCAGCGTCTTCCATTCATAGAAAGCGTCCGCAGGGACCAGACAACGCGCTGAGCGGAAGTAGGGCGCATATAGCCGCGACGTCGTCAGTGTCTCGGCCTTGGCGTTGAAGGTCTTCAGCGGCGTTCCATCCTTCCCGATCATCGGCTTTCCGTCCTTGGACCCGTGCGGTACGAGCCACCACTGCATGGCGTCGGCCCGGAGCGAGCCGTCGCGCACCTCGATCACGGGCAACATCTGCATCGGCGACGCATTATACCTCGGCACTCCGGCGAATGCGGCATCCGAATTGGCGATCTCAGCGAAGATCTTTTCAGATTCACGATCGCGGATGGACTTGATGACGGCGTATCGGCCACACATGGAGGGGGTAGTAGGTAGTGGGGAGTAAGAAGTAGGTGGCAGGTAGTAGGTAGTGGTAGTAGAATGTAGAAAGTATGAAGAAGAGAATGCCGGGTGGATCGTTGGACTCACGGACGATGACGGGTCTGAGATCGGTCTGGCAGGACGTGCCGACCCTGAGATCTCAGAGACATTTTCGTCCGTCAGGAGTATGATACGCTCGTTGTGGCACAACATGCAAATGGTCGTCTTGTAGTTCCAGGCCGTTGTGGCTACCTTGTAGGCATGAAGCGCTTTGCTCATGCATTCTTGCTGCTCCTCCTCGTGGCCGGTGAATCGAGCAGCCAGGGGCGCATTGAATCGCAATTCCGCATCGGACGGCTGAAGTATTCCGGTGGCGGCGATTGGTACAACGATCCATCCGCCGAAGTGAACCTTTTGCGCTTTGCCAAGGAGGCCGCTGGGGTCGACGTCGACGCCCGCTACGAGTTCGTCGAGATCTCCAGCGACCGGCTCTTCTCGTATCCCTTCCTTTTCATGACCGGGCACGGGAACGTGGTCTTTAGCCCGGCCGAGGCCGAACGCCTGCGGCTGTTCATGGAACGCGGCGGCTTTCTCTACGTCGATGATGATTACGGGATGGATAAGGCGTTCCGGAGGGAGCTGGCCAAGGTCGTTCCCGGGGGCCAGCTTGCTGAGGTCCCGTTCGATCATCCGATCTATCGGGTCCCGTTCAGCTTCCCCAATGGCGTCCCAAAGACCCATGAACACGACAACAAACCCTCGCGCGGCTACGGCCTGTTCGTCAACGGACGGCTTGCCCTCTTCTATTCTGTGGAGTCGAACCCGAGTGACGGCTGGGTGGACGCAGAGGTCCATGGTGACCCCGAGTCCGTCCGGCTCGAGGCGCTTCGGTTCGGTACCAACCTCATCGTGTGGTCGTTGACCCGTTGACCATGACGTCTCCCTCCTCCTACGAAGAGCAACTCGCGCGCCTGCGCGAACGGGTCGCAGCCGTTCGGCAGGTCGAACAGCGCACAGAGGCGGCCACGCGAGCATGGCGGGCCTTCGCCGCGAGCTGTACTATGGCTGGGACGGCGGTCGTAGCCGAAGCGGGGATCCAGGCTGGCGCGGAGCTTCGGACATTCATCGTGGTTGCGTTCGTCGTCGGCCTTCTCGGTGCCTTTGCGTACGCAGCGATCCCGTGGTTGCGTTCCCTCGGCGTGTTACCCGGAGACCCATTGTTGACCGTGGCGCGCCGGATCGGCGTCGCGTTCCCCGATCTTCGCGACCGATTGGTCAACATCCTTCAGCTCGGACCCGAGCGTCCCGATGCGGGCTGGGTCTCCCCCGAACTTTCGGCCGAAGCCGTTCGACAACTTCACGATCAACTGGATTCCGTCGACCTCACTTCCGCCGTCGATCAGCGACCGGCACGACAGTGGCGAATGCGCGGACTGGTCGTCGGGTCACTCGTACTCCTCCTCACGGCCTCCTTTCCCATAACGCTCGGGGGCGCCTTGTGGCGGCTGGTCATGTTTACGACCCCTTTCACTCCTCCTCCCGACTACCTGTTCGAAGTGATTCCTGGGAACATCGAGGTCGTGAAAGGAGCAAACCTTGACGTACACGTCGTTGTGCGAACATCGCGCGGCGAATTCGTGAACCGCCGCTTGCCCGTCGAGCTTGCTCGTCGGATCGAAGGACAACGATCGTACGATCGGGTGGCCATGACGCGCGACTCGTCCGGGATGTACCGATCTACCCTTTCCGATCTTCGCTTCACGACGGAGTACGCCGTCAGCATTGACGATCTTGCGAGCGTTCACTATCGCATCGACGTGGTCGATCGTCCGGTCATTACATCGCTGCGACTTCGTCTGGAGCCTCCCGCGTACGCACGACTTCCGCGCCGCCAGCAGGACGATTTTGCGGGCGACGTGCGTGCACTCCCCGGAACGATCGTGACGGTCACGGGCGAGGCGAGCAAATCGCTCGGCCAGGGCCGACTGGTGTTCGGCGATTCGTCGGTCGTACCGCTGCGCACGCGCGACCGGGCCTTCACCGGCACATTCACAGTCCGCACGGACGGTCAGTACCGGGTGGAACTTTTCGATGACGCCGGACTGGCAAACGCCTCCCCGGTTCGGTATCCGATCACAGCGCTCCCCGATGCGCCGCCGACGGTGCGCGTACTGGAGCCCGGCAGGAACATCGACGTGGCTGGAGACAGCCCCGTGGGACTCCTGGTGGAGGCGGGCGATGACTTTGGCGTCGGGTCTGTCCGCCTGGCGTACCGATTGAGTCACTCCAAATTCGAAGAGGTGCGTGACACGTACACGTTCCGACCGTTGGCACTCCCTCCGGGCGACCGAACGCGCGTTCAGATCCTCAACCAATGGGACCTGTCGCCGTTGAGCCTCGTTCCCGAGGACGTGGTCGAGTACTATGTCGAGGTTTTCGATACTGACGACATCAACGGTCCCAAGTCCAGCCGCAGTCCGCTCTACACACTCCGGCTCCCTTCGTTGGAGGAGGTCTTCACAGACCTGGACCGGGGTCAGGAGACGGCTCTCGACGAGATGCGCGAGGCGCTTGAGGAATCGAAGAAGCTCCAGGAGGACCTCCAAAAGGTCTCCCAGGACCTGAAACAGAACAAGGAGGCCGATTGGGCGAAGGAACAACAGACGAAGGAAATGTCGAAGCGGCTTGAAGACCTGCAGAAGAAGGTGGATGAGACGGCCCAGAAGATGGCCGAGATGACGGCGCAGATGGAACAGCAGCAGGTCCTCTCCCCCGAAACGATGGAGAAGTATCTCGAGCTTCAGAGCCTGTTCCAGCAGATGGATTCGCAGGCGCTGCAGCAGGCCTTGCGACAAATGCAGCAGTCGATGCAGAACATCGACCGCGAACAACTCCGGCAGGCGCTCGAACAAGCCCAGTTCTCCGAATCACGGTTCCGGCAGAATCTGGAGCGTACGATCAATCTCCTCAAGCGCATCCAGGTCGAACAGAAGATGGACGAGCTGGTCAAGCGATCCACCGCAATGGCTGAACAGCAGGCGGAGGAGGGGCGGAAGGCCGATTCGCTCGCGCGGACGAGCGAAGAGATGGCCAAGCGTCAAGAGGACCTGGCGCAGGCGCAGCGTGAGCTTGAGTCGGCGGCGCAAGACCTCCAGCGGCGCATGGAAGAGTTCTTCACGGAAATGCCGGCCGAGAAGATGGCGGAGCTCACCCGATCGCTCGAAGCGCAACAGCTCGAAGAGATGATGCGCCAGGCAGCGCGGGACATGCGCGCAGGCGACCCTTCTTCCGCCCGGCAACGACAGCAGTCGGCACAGCGATCGCTCGAGCAGTTCGCTCAACAGATGAGCGCGCTGCAACGTGAGATGTTGCAGAACCAGGCCGCCCAAACGATGAACGCCCTGCGCCGGGCCACGGCCGACCTTCTCGAAATCTCCGCCGATCAGGAATCGCTCCGAAACCAAGCACGCTCGGCTCCCGCAAATTCGCCCCAGCTCCGGCAGAATGCCCAGGGACAGCTTCGCGCGATGCAGGACCTGACGAACGTCATCAGCGGACTGGGCGAGGTGGCGCAACGATCGTTCGCCGTGACACCGGAGATGGGAAAGGCGCTCGGCCAGGCGTTGACGAACATGCAAAGCGCTATGCGCGACCTCGAGGGGCGCAACGGCGCGCTCGCGTCGCAGGACCAAACGGCAGCAATGGGTTCGCTCAACGGCGCGGCCCAACAGGTGCAGCAGGCGCTTCAGCAGATGATGCAAGGCGCCGACGGCAGTCCCGGAGGAATGGGCCTGATGCAGCAGCTGCAGATGATGGCCGGCCAGCAGCAGTCGATCAACATGCAGACCCAGCAGATGGCGGGTATGGGGTCCGCTCAGCGCGCCGCCGAGGCGGCCCGCCTGGCGCGGGAACAGGATGCCGTGCGGAAATCGCTGGAGCAGCTCGATCGTGAGGCGAGGTCGAGCAACCGCGGCGAGCGCGCACTCGGCGATCTCCGACAGGTGGCCGAGGAGATGCAGGCGGTCATCCGGGAGCTTGAGCGTAGCAACGCCAGTCCGGAAACGATCCGGCGTCAAGAGCGGATCTTGTCGCGGCTGCTGGACGCATCACGTTCGATGCAGGAGCGCGATTTTGAGCGTCGCCGACGCGCAACGACGGGGCGTCAGATCCGCCGTCCCGGTCCGACGGCGATCGAGGCGCCCCGACAGACCCGATTGCGGGAAGAGCTGGACCGGGCCCTCGAGCAGGGATATGCGCGCGACTACCAGGAGCTGATCAGGAAGTACTTCGAGGCGCTGGAGCGGTCGGAGCCCGCCCGACCCTGAACGCGGCGATGGTGGAGAGGCAGAAAAGCAGAACGGGAGCCGTTGGCTCCCGTTCGTCGTGTTGCGGGTCAGACGCGCGAGATGTTATACGCGCGCTTTCCCTTCTGTTCGTTCTTGATCTCAAACTCCACCAGGTCACCCTGACCTAGTGTGGACCGGAATCCGGTGTTCTTAACGTTGGACTCGTGGAAGAAGACCTCTTCGTTGTTGTCCATCGTGATGAAGCCGAATCCCTTGGTCGAATTGAAGAACTTTACGGTTCCTCGTTCCATACTCAGCCTTTCGTCGGTGGGAGGAACGGGCGGACGCAAGGGTTACGGCCGCCAAAGATAGGACCGCCCCTGCGGACAGAACCGCGGGGGCGGCATCAAAGGAATGATCGTCAGACCTTGACGACATTCGCGGCCTGAAGACCCTTGGGGCCCTTCACGACCTCGAACTCGACCTTGTCGCCCTCGTTGAGGGTCTTGTAGCCGTCGCCAGCGATCGCCTTGTAGTGGACGAACACGTCCTCATCACCCGGGCGGGAGATGAAGCCGAATCCTTTGGCGGCATTGAACCATTTCACGGTGCCCTGTGCCATGGGTGTATCCTTTCGTTGAAGATTGATGATGGTTGTTGATCCGTCCGTGCCCGTGCTCTCCCGGGTAAGCTGTTTGCCGTGCAACGTTCATCCTACGATGGCAGACCCGGGGAACGGATTCCAACGAAAGGGGTACTGAGACGTGCTACTGCAGCTTCTGCGGTCAGAGCGGGGGTCCCAACCATGGGCCCTGTTCGGTCAGCAGGCGGGTATGTCGTTGATTATTGATAATACACCCTTTTCGCGAAGAAAACAACCTCTTTGTACTTCTGGCATGGAAGGGTCGGAACGACAAAGCAGCTCGATTCGTCAAATCGTGTTGCACGTTGACTTCAGTGTGCTCTTTTTCGTATATTTTCAGCCCTTTCTTTACATCTGGGCCGAGAAACGGCTCGAGAGATCTTCGTAACTTCAACCAACACAACCATTTATGGCCATCGCAGTCCGTGATCTGACCAAATTCTATGGCTCAGAGAAGGCCGTCGACAACATTTCCTTCGATGTACAGACGGGGGAGATCCTCGGCTTCCTGGGTCCGAACGGCGCCGGCAAGACCACGACGATGAAGATCATCACCTGCTTTCTTCCGCCAACGAGCGGCAGGGTGACGGTCGACGGTCTGGATATTGCCGAACGCTCGCTCGACGTGCGGCGGAAGATCGGGTACTTACCCGAGCACAACCCGCTCTATCTCGAAATGAACGTGCTGGAGTACCTGTCGTATGCCGGCGACTTGCACACGATGGCTCCCGCGCTCCTGCGCTCACGCCTGAAGGACATGGTGGAACTGTGCGGTCTGGGCGAGGTCCGTCACAAGGACATCGGCGAGCTGTCGAAGGGATACCGCCAGCGTGTCGGTCTGGCGCAGGCCATGATTCACGATCCGCAGGTCTTGATCCTCGATGAACCGACGAGCGGCCTCGACCCGAACCAGATCGTCGAGATCCGGTCACTCATTCGGCAGCTTGGCCGTCAGAAGACCGTCATTTTCTCTACACACATTCTCTCCGAGGTACAGGCCACCTGCGACCGCGTCGTGATCATCAACGAAGGGCGCATTGTCGCCGACGGCACACCGGAGCACCTGCAGTCGCAGTTCCGTGGCTCAGAGATCATCACGCTTGAGCTCCGCGCAGATACGACGAACGCGATGGCGGACCTCCACCCCGCACTCGCCGCGCTGCCGAATGTCGAGAACGCAACGTATGTCCCCGGTGACGGACCGACCCATCGCTTCGTTCTGAACGCCATCAAGGGCTCTGATGTACGCGAGGACCTGTTCCGACTAGCTGTTCGGAACGGGTGGGTCTTGTTGGAGATGTCGCGCAAGGCAACAAGCCTCGAGGAGGTCTTTCATCGTCTTACCCGAACTGACGAGGTGTCCGCATGACCGCGTTCATCGATCGCACCCGGCATACGGCCATCATCGCCGGCCGGGAACTCCGTTCCTCCTTCAATTCTCCCGTGGCCTACGTCGTCATCGTCGTCTTCCTGGCCATCATCGGCTACTTCCACAGCAGCAACCTGTTCCTCCTCAATATCGCGTCGATGCGTATGACGTTCGAGTTCGCACCGCTGGCCTTCCTGTTCATCATCCCGGCCATTACGATGCGGCTCATCGCGGAGGAGATGAAGTCGGGCACGATAGAACTCCTGACGACCAAACCTCTGCAGGACGCCGAGGTCGTTCTCGGCAAGTTCCTGGCCGCCTGGGCACTCATCGGGCTGGCGCTCGTGCCGACGCTCGTCTATGCCGCGACGATCGGCTCGCTGGGCGATGCCGACATGGGACCGATCATCGGCGGCTATCTCGGCCTTGTGCTGATGGCCGCCGTGTACGTCAGTCTCGGACTCTTCGCGTCGAGCCTGACCGAGAACCAGATCATTGCGTTCATCCTCGGTTTCCTCTTCTGTTTCGTGTTCTTCATGCTCGACAAGGTGCTCATCTATCTTCCATCGTTCCTGACCGGCATCGTCGAGTTCCTGGGGACGGACTATCACTACCAGAGCATCGCAAGAGGAGTGATCGACACGCGTGATCTTGTCTACTTCGCCTCCGTGACCGGATTCGCGATCTATCTGACCGTGCTGTCGTTGCAGCGGCGCACATGGTGACCGCAGAGAGACCGACCATGACATTACGAACCATAACCGGAAAACGGTCGCAGGCGGCTGTGCGCATGATCCTCGTGCTTGCGATCCTCATACTCGTCAACATCGTCTCCGTGCGGCTCTTCACGCGTTTCGATCTGACGGACCAGCATGTCTTCACATTGAGCGAGGCCAGTCGAACGTTGGTACAGGGGCTCGACGATCGCGTGAACGTGACGGCATATTTCACCGAAGACCTACCGGCCCCGTACAACAACACGCGGCGGGCGGTGCTTGATATGCTGAACGAGTACCGGGCCTACGCCGGAGCGAACCTTCAGTACCAGTTCGTCGATCCCACCTCTGAGACGGCGGAACGGGAGGCCCAGCAACAAGGAGTTCCGCCTGTCGAGGTGCAGGTGGTGGAACAGGACAAGTTTCAGGTGAAGCGCGCATACCTCGGGCTCGTGTTGACGTACGAGGACCGAAAGGAGACGATTCCGGTCGTACAGAATCTCGGCTCCCTTGAATACGACCTCAGCTCGGCCGTCAAACGTCTTACTGCCCGGGCCAAGAAACGGGTCGGTTACACGCAGGGGTACGGTGAGACGCCGGTAAATGAGTGGCAGCGTGCGTACCAGGAACTTGGCCGGAACTACGATCTGGTGCCAGTGGATCTTTCAACGTCGCACGACGTTCCTACGGACCTGGCCGCGCTGCTCATCGTCGGCCCGACACAGAAGTATTCGGACACGGCGGCGGCGGCCATTGATCGATACCTCATGGGGGGCGGTACGGCGGCATTCCTTCTGAACCGAATGCGTGTGGACCTCAACTCGCAGTATCGGTTCGCCCAGCCGACCGACGTCGGGCTGGACAAGCTGCTCGAGTCGTACGGCACGCGCGTCAACGCCGATCTGGTGCGCGACCAGCAGTGCGCCAACATCACGGTCATGCGCCAGCAGGGCATCTTCCAGATCCAGAGCCAGGTTCCCTTCCCCTACCTACCGAACGCGTCGTCCTTCAGCGGCAATCCGGTGGTCAAGGACCTGAGGAGCCTCGTCTTCTTCTTCGCCTCGTCGGTCGACACCAGTTTTGCCGCCGCACGAGGGTTGTCAGCCGAGGTCCTCGTCCGCTCGTCTGACCAGAGCGGCCGGGCAACGGGCATGACGCTCGTGGATCCGTTCACGCAGTATCAGCCGACAGACTGGAATGAACGTGGCCTGGCGCTAGCCGCTGCCGTCACCGGGTCGTTCCCGTCGGCATTCGAAGGGACGCCGCTGGCGCCGCCGACGCTCCGAAGTCCATCCACGAGGATCGTGGTCGTGGGCGACGGCGACTTCATGAAAGATGAGCTTGCGGGTTCGCGCGGCAACGCCACATTCTTCAGCAACATCGTCGACTACCTGGCAGATGACGCGGGCCTGATCACGATCCGGTCCAAGAACCTTGCGCAACCACCGCTCGACGTTCTCGATGACGGGACGAAGCAAGCGGTGAAGTATGCCAACCTGTTGCTCCCTCCGTTGCTGGTGATCGGCTACGGCATTCTGCGATGGCGGCGCCGGAAGGCGTTGAAACGGGCCATCGAATCCGGAGGTACCCGATGAAACGATCGACATTGGTCCTGACCGGACTGCTCGTCGTGCTGGCCGCACTGGCGGTGTGGGTGATGCAACGCCCCGGCGAGCGGAGCCTGGCGACTGCCGAAGGCGAAAAGTTGGTCGAGGTCGACTCTGCTGCAGTTGACGCCATCGAGCTTCATGGAAGCGCAGGCGCCGTACGGCTCGAACGGCGCGGGATGGAATGGTTCGTGACCAACCCCGTGCAAGCCAAAGCGAACGCATCCACAGTGGCCGGCGCTCTCGGACAGGCCGCTTCACTGAAGGTCAAGAGCATCGCTTCCTCGAAGCAGGAGAAGCAATCGATCTTCCAGGTCGACACGGTGAGCGGTACCCGGGTACGGCTGTTCGCTGGCGGGAGCGTGGTGGCCGCGTTCGTCGTCGGAAAACCATCGGAGGGCTTTGCTGACACCTACGTCCGGGAGGAATCTTCCAACGACGTAGCCCTTGTCGGTGGATCGCTTGGATGGACATTCAATAGGCCGGTCCGCGACTGGCGCGATCGCACCATCATCGCGGTGCCACGCCCCGAGATCCGCGAGATCCGCTACCAGTATGGCGACACGACGTTTGTCGTTCAGTTCGCGGACAGTCTCTGGCGTATTGACGGACGTGCGGCGAAGACATCTGCCGTCGACGATGTACTCAGCACGCTCTCTAACTTCCAATGCGATGACTTCATCGATGCTCCTGCGACAACTCGGGTCGCTGCATCGGTAACCGTGGGCGGGCAGCAGGTCCGATTCTCGCGGGAGCTGAACGGGACCCGTTGGTTGGTCCAATCATCCGCGGGTCCCCAATGGTACGTCGTGGAGTCCTGGCGGGCGGACCAACTACTTAAGAGGAAGAAGGATCTTCTGTAGTGGCCACCTTGACACTCGGCGCCCTTCTACCAAAGAAGGGCGTTCTTGTCAATTCTGAGAGGGTGCCCCCATCCGATGCTCGGTTGCGTGGGGGTCCAAATAGTAGTACCTTGCTCGCTCACAATTGGTTGATTTTTCTAGGACTTACGGGGTTTTGACGATGACGCTTCGAATGACGATCGCTATCCTCAGCGCCACGGCGGCCATTGGGATCGCCGGATGTGGCACCAGCAATCCGGCAGTAGCCACATTTGGCGACGAGGTCATATCCTTGAAGGACTTTGAGACCTCCTACGCCAAGAACAACGGCGGCTGGGAGAAAGGCGTTGCGGCTTCTCCGGAAGAGCGTCAACGATTTCTGGATCTTCTTGTCAAGTTCCGGCTCAAGGTAAAGGAAGCCCGGCGGCTCGGACTGGACAAAGACTCCACCGTCGTGGCCGAGATCGCCGGATACGAGCAGACGCTCGCTCAGTCGTACATCGTCGACAAAGAGCTGGTCGAACCTGCCGTGAAGGAGCTGTACAACCGCAAGCAGGTTGTCCTCAGGGCAAGCCACATTCTGCTCCGGCTTCCCGAGCAGGCCTCGCCACAGGACACCCTCCGGGCCTGGAGCCGGGCGATGGAGCTGATCGCGGAAGCCGCCACGAAGCCGTTCGATACGCTTGCGCTGAAGTACTCCGAAGATCAGAGCGTGACCTTCAATCGCGGCGACCTCGGTTACTTCAGCACCGGCCGCATGGTGCCGGCATTTGAGGACGCATGCTACGCGCTGGCTCCCGGCCAGGTCACGCCGACGCCGGTCCGTAGTCCGTTCGGCTATCATGTGATCAAGCTTCTCGACCGTCAACCCAATCGCGGGGCGGTGCAGATCAGTCATATCCTGATCCGATCGGAGTCGCCGACGGATACGGCCTGGATCCGTGACACGGTCCGGTCCATCATGGGCCAACTGCAGGCCGGCGTTCCGTTCGAGACCCTCGTGATGAACTACTCGACGGACCCGGCGAGTGTGAGCCGGGGCGGCGACATTGGCGCGTATGAGCGCGAACGCTTGCCGCAAGACCTGGGCGATCTGTTGTTTGCGACCCCGAAAGATTCCATCGCATCGCCGTACTTCGCCCCGTATGGGGCGCATATCTTCCGCGTGAACGGATTTGCGGGGCTTCCCGCGTTCGCCGACGCGCAGCGTGATCTGCGCCAGCAGTATCAGCAGATGCGCTATGCCAACGACCTGGGCAATTTCACGCACCGCCTCCAGAGCCTCTACCGGTATTCGCTCGACGTGCCGAACGTCCTGCGGCTGCAGGCAGCGCTTGATTCGACGCGCACGCCTGCTGACAGCGCCTGGCGGGAGATCGAGAACGAAGGTCTCCTCCGCGAGCCGTTGATCACGTTGGCCGGACGTACCCTCACGGTCGACAGCGTGCTCAACCGGATCGCTCAGTCGGCGGAGTTCCAATCGTTCCGCCTGACGCCCGAGAACATCGACCATATCGTCGAACGGCTGGGTGAAACGCTCGCCCTCGAAGAACACGCGCGCACGGCCGCGTTCCGGCATCCGGCCTTCGGCGAGTTGATGGGCGAATATCGTGACGGCATTCTTCTGTACCGGATCGAGCAGGATGAGGTATGGCAGAAGGTCGTGGTGAACGATTCCGTGCTTCATACATACTACGATGCGCATCGCGACGCCTATCAATGGCCTCATCGGGTCAACTTTGCCGAGATCTTCGTCTCAACCGACAGCCTTTCGAAGGTCGCGATGAAGCGTCTCGCTGCCGGAGAGGATTTTGTGGATGTTGCCGAAGACATGACGATGCGCGCCGGCTACCGCGAGAAGCGCGGCATCTGGGGCTTCCAGACCTCCGCGTTCAACAACCTTTCGACGATGGCCATGGGCATGGCGGTCGACAGTGTCGCCGGGCCGTTCCGCAACGGCAGCGGATTCTCCATTATCAAGGTGTTGGGCAAAGAGGATCCGAGGACGAAGACGTTCGACGAAGCCGGGCCTGAGATCATCGGTTCCTACCAAGAGCAGGCGTCCAAGGAACGCGAGCAGGCGTGGGTCGATTCGCTGCGCGCCCGCTACGGTCTGACCGTGGATCTTGATGCGCTCAAGAGCGCCTTCACGCGACCCCATGCTGACACGCCGTAATCTGGCGATCGTCGCACTTGCGGCGATGGTGCTGGGTTCCTGTCGACAGGAGCCGTCGGACGAGACCGCCGTTGCCCGCATCGAAGGCCGCACGCTGACCATGCAGGAGATCCGGACGCAGTTCGATTCCACCCGTCCTCCGACAGAGGCGCAGATCCAGCAGTATCTTCGCCGGTGGGTCGCCGACGAGTTGCTCTATCGCGAAGCTGTCCGCCGCGGCATTGACCAGTCGCCCGCCGTCCAACGCCGGCTGGAGGAACAACACCGCACCATCGTGATCCAGGAATTGCTGGACACAGAGATCTACCGGGCCCCGGCGACCACGCCCGCCGAGGACGAGGTACAACGGTACTACGACCAGCATCGCACGTCGTTCGAGCTGTCCGAGCCGGTCATATTGGCCAGTCTGGCGGTGTTCGAAGACCGCGCGTTGGCCACGGCATTCCGGAATGACGTACTTCGGGGCACGGCATGGACGACCGCCGTGCGTTCAGAAGCGCATGCGCCCGGCATCCGGGCGCGTACTGATTCCGTGTATTTTACCGAGGCACGTCTGCTCCCCCGTGAATTGTGGCGTGTCGCATCGACCTTGACCCCCGGCAATCCCTCGTTTCCGGTCTCGACCGACGAAGGCTTCACTGTCGTGCAGGTGTGGGGAGTGCAACGGCCAGGGGTTGCCGCCGACCTGCCGTACGTCCGAGAAGAGATCGTGAACCGCCTGACCGTCGAGCGACGCCAGCGGGCGTACCGTTCGCTCGTCGAAGGTCTGCGCGCCCGGTACGCTGTTGATATCTATCTTAGTCCGTCGTTCGGCGACACGACGGCCCTTTCCCGCATGCCATGAACATAACCCGATCGTTGCGTGTCCTCGGCGTCCTCTGCGGCGCCCTCCTTTCCTTGTCCGCACAGACCCCGCTCGATCGCATCATCGCGGTCGTCGACAAGGAGATCATCACCGAATCCGAACTGAGCGAGCGGGTTTCGTTCCTGGCGATCCAGAACCGGCTTGAAGCCGAGTCACCCGAGCTCCGCCGCCAAGTGCTGGACGGGATGATCACGGAGAAGCTCATTCTCGCCCAGGCGATCATCGACAGCGTCGAGGTGACGGACGACGAGGTGAACCGTGCGCTCGACCAGCAGGTGCAGAATTTCATTCGTCAGGTCGGGTCAGAGCAGCGGGTCGAGCAGCTGTACGGCAAATCGATCAGCCGGATCAAGCGCGAATACCGCGACGAGATCCGTCAGCAATTGCTCGTGCAGAAGGTGCGACAACAGCGCGAGGCCGGGTTGCAGGTAACGCGACGCGAAGTGGAAGAGTTCTATGCGGCCTTCCGCGACAGCCTTCCGCAGGTCCCGGAAGAGTTCACCGTCAGCCATCTCTTCGTCGTTCCCCAACCCGACTCGAACATCGAACGCACTACACGCGAGCGACTTTCAAAGGTCCGCGACAGTATCGCCGCCGGGGGTGACTTTGCCGATTTCGCACGGCGCTACTCGGTCGACGGGACGGCTTCCGGCGGAGGCGATCTCGGGTGGGCCCGGCGCGGCGATTATGTCCGGGAATTCGAAGAGGCAGTCTTCGGCCTCCAACCTGGCCAGATCTCATCCGTCATCAAAACGCAGTACGGCTACCATGTCGTCCAACTGATGGAGCGCCGCGGCGATCAAGTGCGGGCCCGGCATATCTTGCTTCGTGTCGAACGCGGAGCTGAGTCGGATTCTGCCGCAGTCCGGTTTCTCGACGTCCTCCGCGATTCGGCGCTTGCAGGAGTTCCATTCGCCGATCTGGCGCGACGCCATTCGCAGGACGAAGAGACACGGGCGCAGGGGGGCGAACTCGGCACGCTGACTGCCGATCAGTTCGTGCCCGAATTCTCTGCAACGGTCATGAGCCTTCAACCGGGTGAGATCAGCCAGCCGGCACGAGCGAGCCTCGGGTCGACATACGGCTGGCACATCGTGTGGCTGCGCGAACGGATCGCCGCTCACGCCATGACCGTGGAGACTGACTATGACCGCGTGGCCCAGGTCGCGCTGTACCTGAAGCGCAACCGGCAGAACTCCGAATGGGTCCAAGAATTGAAGCGTACGATCTACCTGGATATCCGTCTCTGACCACTTCCGGACGCCGCCGTGGCCACTCGCACCCGTCAATCTTCCGGTTCCGATGTTGAAGCCGTTCGTGACCTTACCGACGCGTATGGACGCCTCCGTGCTGAGATCGGCAAGGTGATCGTCGGTCAGGACGCCATCGTCGAACATTTGATCATTTCTCTGCTCGCCCGCGGGCACGGCCTGCTCGTCGGGGTCCCGGGCCTCGCAAAGACCCTCCTGATCAAGACGCTCGCCCAAGCGCTCGACCTCAAATTCAACCGCATTCAATTCACGCCGGATCTCATGCCGGGCGATATCACCGGTACCGAGGTGATCGAGACTACCGAGGCCAGGGGGACGAAGTCGTTCCGGTTCGTGCAGGGTCCCGTATTTGCCAATATCATCCTGGCCGATGAGATCAATCGCACGCCGCCGAAGACCCAGGCGGCGCTCCTCGAGGCTATGCAAGAGCACCATGTCACCGCCGGCGGCCATACCTACACGCTTGACGAACCGTTCTTCGTGCTGGCAACGCAGAACCCGATCGAACAAGAAGGCACGTACCCTCTTCCCGAGGCGCAGCTCGACCGATTCATGTTCAATCTCTGGCTGGAGTATCCGTCGGTCGACGAAGAGGTCCGCATCGTCCAGTCGACGACCAGCCAGTATGCTGCCGAGGTCAAGCCGGTGCTCAGCGCGGACGACGTGATCGCATTCCAGCAGCTCGTCCGCCGCGTGCCGGTTGCCGACAACGTCGTTCGGTACGCCGTCGCGCTGGCCCATCGGTCACGACCGACGGCAGCCGACGCCCCTGACTACATCCGCCGCTGGGTTCGGTGGGGCGCTGGACCCCGGGCCTCGCAGTTCCTCATTCTCGGAGCCAAGACGCGCGCGATCCTGCAGGGCCGGCCCTCGCCCGAGATCAGCGACGTCAAGGCCATTGCCGCTCCCGTGCTTCGCCACCGTCTGGTCACCAGCTTTGCCGCCGAAGCAGAGGGAATCGCGCCGGTGCAGATCGTACAACGCCTCCTCGACGACTCGGTGGGTTGATGTCAGCCATGGTGCGCTTCTGCATCGCGTTCCTTCTTGTGTCGATCATCGTCACCGACGCGTCGGCTCAATCGGCACAACGGTGGTGGGTCTTCTTCAAGGACAAGCCTCACACTGGTTCCGAGGACATCTCGTATCTGTCCCCTCGGGCACTTGAACGACGTGCGAAGGTCATGGCCCCCGACCGTCTGATCGACGACAACGATCGCCCGGTCTCTCCAGCGTACCTCGAAGGCATACGTTCTGCCGGCCTGCACGTGCATGCCATCTCTCGATGGCTCAACGCCGCTTCCGTCGAACTCGCCCAACCTTCTGAGGCCGAAGCGATCGCGCGGATGCCATTCGTGGCCCGCATTGAGCCGGTCCGCCGTTCGCTGCGCCGTCCGATGCCTGTCAGCGCGGCTCCCCTTGCTTCCCCGTTACTGAAGACCGATGCGCGCACAATGCAGTCGTACGGTACCTCGTTGACGCAGAATGCCAATATCAATGCGGTCGCCCTTCACGGTGCTGGCGTCATTGGCGCGGGGGTCATGGTCGGCATGCTCGACGACGGTTTCAACTACCACCGTGAACATCCCGCGCTGAGATCGATACGCGTGGCCGCGGAATATGACTTCATCCAGCGCGATTCCAACACCTCGATCCAGCCCGGAGAACCTTCAGACCAAGGATACCACGGCTCTGCGACGCTTGGCACGCTGGCCGGATACCTTCCGGGTTCATTGATCGGACCGGCGTTCGGTGCAACGCTGGCGCTCGGGAAGACCGAGGTCGCACAGTCTGAAACGTCGGTCGAAGAAGACTACTACGTTCAAGGGTTGGAGTGGCTCGAAGCCCTCGGGGTGGACATCATTTCGACATCACTGGGGTACATCGACTGGTACCCATACTATTCACAGATGAACGGCAGGACCGCCATCACCACGAAGGCGGCGCGTCATCTGGCCGGACGAGGCGTTCTCCTCGTCACCGCAATGGGGAATGAAGGGACGTTCCGGACCGACACTTCCATCGTCAATTTCACCGGAACGCTCATCGCTCCCGCCGACGCGGACAGCATCATTTCAGTCGGCGCCACTTTCTCCGACGGCATCCTGACCGGTTTCAGCTCGACCGGACCGACCGCAGACGGTCGTATGAAACCTGAGGTGGTCGCACAAGGCGCCGGCGTCTACGCCCCTCCGGGAACCGCTCCGACCGGCTTCTCCTTCTGGCAAGGTACCTCGTTCTCGACCCCTCTCACGGCCGCTGCCGCCGCGCTGATCCTGTCGGCACATCCGGATGCGACGCCGATGCAGATCCGGTCAGCGCTGATGACCACCGCCAATCGCGCCAGCGACGGTACCGCGAAGACGACTAGATGGCCAAACCCGTACTACGGGTCGGGCCGCGTAGACGCCCTCGCGGCCGCTCTGTCGATCGGACCCGTGGTGTCGAACCTGCCGCTCGTCCAGTACTACGTATTGAACGGGACACCGATGATGATCGTGTCGCTGCGGACGTTGTCCAACGCACCCCTTGCGCCCGATCAGTTCGCGCTGTACTACCGGCGCCGCTCGGAACCAGATTCGGCATTCACGCGTGTGCTGTTCGCCCCCTCTGCGACGCCCGGTCTGTACTCTGCTTCGTTCCCCGTGAGCGGACCGACGGACACGGCCTATGTTGGATATCTAACCTATGGAGTCACCGGCGGATCGGTCCTGCGCCGGCCGGTCGGCACTTCGACGTTCGCCCTGCAGCCCTCATCCGACAGCCTTACCGCGCTCTTTCCGCCGGGTGCGCCTCCGCCGGTGCCGGCGGGATATCAACTCGTTTCCAACTACCCCAATCCCTTCAACGCCGGGACGACGTTCCTCTTCCGCGCTCCTCGCATCGAACCTGTCCGGCTCGACGTATATGATCTGCTCGGGCGGCATATCCGCACAGTCTACGATGGTCCCAGCACCCTCGGTGATAATGTTATTCCGTGGTCTGACGTGCGGGATACCGGCGGCCGTCCGCTTGCGAGCGGCATCTACGTTTATCGTCTCACGTCGCCGCACAGTACGTTGTCGGGAACTATGGTGCTCCTGAAATAGTCGAACGCATGCCCAGCGTCGACCTCGCCCTTTCGTATCACGTCCTCTTCGCATTCATTGGCCTGGCTGCGGCCGTCCTCATCGCATGGTGGTCGTATCGGTTCCCTGTGCCCCCACAGCCGCCTGGACGACGTCGGGCGTTCATTATCCTTCGCGCCGCCTCCCTCTGGTTCCTCATCCTTTTGCTGGGGGAGCCCGTATTCTCGCTGATCGAGCGTTCCTCCGTTCCTCCCCTCGTTGACGTGCTTGTGGACGATTCACAGTCGCTTGCGCTCATCGATGCTCAGGGTGACCGTCGCGATGCCGTTCGCCAGCTTGTGAACGATCCGACGTTCGCCTCGCTCGCTCGCAGTGCTACGGTGCGTTGGTCGACATTTGCCGACCGGCGTCGTCACGTCTCACGGTGGTCTGCCGATTCCCTCACGTTCGCCGGAGAACGGACGGACCTTGCCGGGGCCTTTCGGGATATCCGGCTCTCCGACCCTTCGAACCGGCCGGCAGCCGTGATCCTCGTGACGGACGGCAACACGACGACGAACGAGAATCCGGTGTACGAAGCCCAGGCGCTTGGATCGCCCGTCTTTGCCGTCGGGATCGGCGACACCAACGAGCCGCGTGACCTTCGAATCAGCCAAATCGTCTCGAACGAAACGGCGTACGCGGGCACCCGCGTGCCGGTTCACATCGTCCTCCACAGCAGCGGCGCCCGCGGCGAGACGGTGGATGTGACGCTCGAACACCGAGGACGCGTGGTGGACCGGACGAGCCTCGTGCTTGACGCCGGTTCATACGACCGGCGGCTCATGCTGTACTTTTCGCCCGACAGCGCTGGTTGGCACCGGTCGAGTGTGAACGTGACGCGTCTGCCCGGCGAGATCACGACGCGGAACAACTCGGCCAGCTTTCTGACGAACGTCCTCAGCGAAAAGCAGCGGGTGCTGATCGTCTCATCCACACCGAACCAGGATGCGGCGTTCCTTCGGAGGTCGCTTTCGGCCGATTCGACGCTCACGGTCGTGATGCGCACGGGCACACCCGCCGGTTCGTTCCTGGAGGGGCCGCTCTCGCCCGAAGAACTCCGCCGGGCAAGTGTCATGATCCTCGTAGGGCTCCCGGACGCGCGGACCCCTGATCTTGTGCTGCGGTCGATCGTGCGCGATGCACCTGCGGCCACCCCGCTCTGGTATCTGCCGCAGCGTACCACGGACTTCTCCCGATTGGGGCCGCTCGCCGATCAATTGCCGGTGTCCATCGATGCGGTCGTCGGCAGCGAACAGCCGGTGTTCTTCTCGGTTTCCGAAGCCCGTCGCCGACATCCCATCCTCAAGGCGACGAACGGCATCGACCCTTGGACGTCTCTCCCACCACTGTTCCGTCCGATAGGTCGATGTATCCCTCGACCGGGATCCGATGTGCTGGCCACCGCCCGCGCCGGGAATAAGGAACTGGGCGATCCCTTGCTCGTGGTGCGCCGTCATGAAGGCCGGAGGACCGCCGTGCTGGCGGCGTACGGCCTGTGGCGCTGGAAGCTCCTGGCCCCGACCGTTGCGGGAACCGCTGACCAGGTCGACGACTTTGTGAACCGCATGGTTCGCTGGCTGACGGCAGTTGAAGATGAACGCCGTATTCGTGTCCGGCCGGATCGAGAGGTCTTCACGTCGCTCGAACCTCCTGCCTTTTCGGGGCAGGTCTACGACGAAAGTCTCCAGCCTGTCAACGATGCCGACGTCGAGGTCACGGCGCGCGGGAACGGCGTCACCGTTTCGACGATCCTCTCACCGCTTGGCAACGGACAATATGCCGGTTCTCTTCCCAGCTTGACTCCCGGCGATTATTCGACGGTCTCGGTCGTTCGGGCCAACGGAACCGTGCTCGGAGAGGATCGCGGGAGGTTCTCCGTCGGCGGCATCAACATCGAATTCATCGAAACGAGCCTCAACCGGACCCTTCTTGAAGGACTGGCATCCCGAACGGGGGGTGCATACGTGACCCCCGGCGAGATCACAGACGCGGTCGAGCGCATCCGAACGCTCCCGGCATTCCGCGAGACCGACCTGGTCCGACGCACTGACGTCGACCTGTGGGATCATCCGTGGATGCTCGCCATCGTTGTCCTCCTGTTTTCCGCCGAGTGGTTCTTCCGCAAGAGATCGGGGATGCTATGAGGACCGCTCACGTTCTGTTCATCTCCGTATTGCTGACGACCACAAGTCTTGCCCAGGACCAGATGCTGATCGACAGTCTGCGCTCTCCCGCTCTCGGCGTCGTACGACGATACGGCGTGTTGCTTCCTCGGAACCACGACCCCGAGAGGGCGTATCCCATTCTCTATCTCTTGCACGGCCACGACGGTTCATACCGCGATTGGGCCGACCGGACCTCCGTCGCTTCGTTCGTTCGCGACATTCCGCTCATCGTGGTCCTTCCCGATGCCGACAATTCGTGGTACGTCGATGCCTTGGGCGACTCAACGAACGCCTATGAACGGTATCTCTTGAACGATCTGCGGAAGGCGGTCGAAGGTCGCTTTCGTGTCGACTCCACGCGGCGATCGGTCGTGGGCCTTTCGATGGGGGGATACGGCGCGTTGCTCTACGGGCTGAAGCATCCGGCCCAGTTTTCGTTCTGCGGAAGTCTGAGCGGGGCGTTCTCGCTCGTGAGCTTCATGGAAGACACCCTCCGTCAACCACGTGGAGCGTCGCTGAACCGCTCGCTGCGGCGTGCGTTCGGGCCGGAGCCCAATGCTCATCGCGACCGCAACGACGTGTACGCTTTGATCGGCAGCGTCGACACAAGCCGTGCACCGTATGTCTATCTCGCCACGGGGATCCAGGACGGCTTCCGGGGGTTCCTTCCAGCCCATCGGATGCTGGCCGACACGCTTCGTGCGCACGGGGTGCGATACGAATATCACGAGACCCCGGGTGGCCATTCGTGGAAGTACTGGGGACGGGAGATCGTTCCGCTCATCGCACGGATGCGGGAGGTGCTGGTGTTCTAGGGCCGGTCGATCCCGTGACATGACGACAGAAGAACATCCATCAACCACTGAACGCTGATGAACGAGCTGAACCGCATCCTGTCGATGTTCCTGATCGCTTCGGCCTGCGCCACAACAGGGGCCCAAGCACAGAACCTCGCGCCGAAGCCGGCCGACGTCACTCCTTCCGTGAAGCGGTTGATCGGCGAATACATCGGTGCCGACACGCTCATCTTCTTTGAGAATGGCGGATCGATGTGGCTTGGGCATTTGAACGGTGCGGCCGATCCTCTGGAGTCGGCGACGTTCATGTCGTGGCTCCACCCGACGGGCCGGAGCGTCGACCTATTCTGGCGTCCCAATGGGCGACCCGACACGCTGCGCTTTGGAGGTCGCATCTATCGGCGGCGGGCATTGGATGCCGAGGACGGGCAAACGTTCCGTATTGCGCCGCTTTTTCCCGAGAAGGAACTTCTCCGCCGTGCGAGAGCCGCATCCCCGCCGGTCGAATCCGGCTCATTTCGGCCAACAGACCTCGTAGAATTGCGGTCCCTCGACTCGACGATTCGGTACGATATCCGCTACGCCTCGACCAACAACTTTATGGGGCAGCAGTTCTATTCGCTGGCACGTGCATACTTGCAACGGCCTGCGGCCGAAGCGGCGGCCCGAGCGCATGCATGGCTTCGCCAGTATGGGTACGGCCTGCTCGCGCACGACGCGTATCGACCCTGGGCCGTGACGAAGATGTTCTGGGACGCGACGCCTGACGCCATGAAGGAGGTCTTCGTCGCCAATCCCTCCAAAGGCTCCCGCCACAACCGTGGATGTGCACTGGACGTCACGCTCTATCATCTCGATACCGGATCGCCAGCCGACATGGTTAGCGGCTATGACGAGTTCTCCGAGCGGGCCTTTCCGCACTATCCCGGAGGCACGTCACTGCAACGATGGCATCGTGAGCTGCTTACGACAGCGTTGGAACGAGAAGGATTCAAGCAATATGAGTGGGAATGGTGGCATTTTGATTTTTCCGGATGGGCGAACTGGAGGATCGGTGTGGCATCATTTGAAGAGTTGGAGAAGTAGGCAGAAGGCAGGCCTGTCCGGGGTTGAGGCAAGCTGAGAGCGGCGGAGCCCTCCCCGCCTCATGGTATTCCGACCACATTTCTCCTTTGCTCAGTGACGCATCGAGCCTTCGCTTGTTTTTTGCGGCGCGGTTCTCCACATTCCTCCCCATGTCTTCTCCTGCCATTCGCGCGTCGAGTGTCTCCAAGACGTATCGCTCGTTCCGTTCATCAGTCAGAGCGCTCTCTGATGTCTCGTTCGTCATTGAACCCGGAGAAGTGGTCGGCCTGATCGGACCCAACGGTGCCGGCAAGTCCACACTCCTCAGGATTCTCCTCGGTTTTCTTCCTTCCGACACGGGCGCCTCGGCCTCGATCTTCGGTCATGAACCCGACGCGCTCGAAACACGCTCCTGGACAGGATATCAGGCGGATTCACATTTCAGGACGCCAACACTGACCGTCCGCGAGCTCCTTACGTTTCACGCGGCACTCCTTTCTCCGGCGGCGCCCTCAGGCCAGGTGGATGAATATCTCAGCGCGTTCACGATGTCCGGGTCGGCCGATCGCTCCCTCTCGTCGATGTCAAAGGGGATGCGGCAAAAAGTCGAACTCATTCTCGCATTCCTCGGTTCTCCTCGCATCGTCTTCCTCGATGAACCGACGGCATCGCTCGATCCTCCGTCGGTCTTCGAGCTTCGTGAATTCCTTGCAATGCAGAAGTCTCGCGGCGTGACCGTCTTCTTCAGTTCACACAATCTGACCGAGGTCGAACATGTCTGCAGCCGCGTCTTGTTCATCAACGATGGACGCCTGCTGGCAGAGTATGACATGAAGGGAACGACCATGGGATTCCTCGAGGAATCGTTTCGCCGTCACCTCGTCGAACGGAGGGGAAACACGTGAACACATTCCGCATCATGCTGGGAGTAGAATTGAAACGCATGCGGAACGGAACAACGCTGGCCATTCCCTTTCTCCTTCTGGTCCTTTCCCTGCTCCTCGCAGCCCTGGAAGCAAGGTTTTCGCCTTCATTCATCGTACCGAGATTCTTCCTCAATACGGTTGCTTCGCTGAGTCTTGCCTTGGCCGGACCGCTCCTCGGCGCAGGTATGCTCTCACATGACCTCACCAGTCATTGGGCCAGGACCACCCTCATGCGTCCTGTCACCCGCGTCCACTTCGTGATGGCTCGCATTGGGGCCGTGTATCTTTTCGCTGCGGCAACGATCGTGATAAACGCCTGGGTGCCGATCCCCATTGCAGGCCTGATCAGCGGGAAGGAGATCGTCCTCCGGCTCTCAGAATCGCTCCCGATGTTCATCCTCTTTCTGATGCACCTGTATCTGATCATCGTTCTGTTGACGCTCTTATCGTGCTGGCTCCCTGGGATCATGAATATTGTCGTCCTCGGCGCATGGGCGATCGCCGGATCGTTGTTTGAGGCCTACGTTCGTGCACAACAGTGGGACAGCGGCATCCTGACCCTGCTGTCAGATTTCATCTTTCCATCCGGCTTTCTCGACGCCGCGAGGATCCTCGGACCTGGAGGACACGAACTCTGGGCGAACATCATCTGGGGGATTGCCGCCTCGGCGGGATTTACAGCGCTGACGTTCTGGGCGTTCAATCGCGTCACGATCGAAACAGGATCCGAGTGATGCACGGTCAGCGTACATCGGTGTGGACGCGACGTCTCACGGTAGTGGCTGCCATTGCGGCCATAGCGGGCTCGATCGTGGAATATTGGCCCCAGGAGAGTGTTGTCCCGTGGAGGTCGTTCCCCGATGCCCTCGCGGAAGCGCAACAGAAGGGCAGGCCTGTGTTTCTCGATCTCTACGCCACGTGGTGTGGCCCGTGCAAAGAGATGGACCGCGTGACCTTCACCAACGACACGGTGCAGGCTCTGCTGGCCGAGCGGTTCATACCGGCTCGTCTGGATATCGATACCCCGTTGTTCTCTGACTCGCTCAAGAAGTCGTGGAACATCAAGGGTGTTCCAACCTCGATGATCGTATCGTCCACGGGCGGCGTGCTGCGGCGACGGGTGGGCTTTCAATCGGCACAGCAGATGATCGGCTGGCTTTCAGATTCCACATTGACGGCGACGTCAACCTGGGATGCTTTTCCTGACGCTCGGGTGCGATCGCAGCGGACGAAGAAGCCAATGCTCATTGTCATCGTCACTTCGGCCGAGCGGGTGGAAGATCTGGATGCCTTCGTCGCTGACTCGACCATACGGCGGTTTGTTTCCACCAACTTTGAGCCCGTCCTTCTGGTTCAGGAGGGGCCTTCGGCCCTCTGGATCGACACGGTTCGCGCTGCGACTCCGGTCTCCTTCGTATCTCCTTTCGGAGGGCTTCTGATTGCCATGACCGCCGACGGACGAGACCTCGGCCAATTGCCGCTCTCTTCGATCGATCTCGGAGACGCACAGATGATCCGGCAAACGTTGGAGCGTTACATCAAGAACCGCTGATCCGTCATGCGGTTCTCGGCCGGATGTATCCTGCAACGTGGACTATCTGGATGTCTCCTTTCCCGTATTGACGCTTGCAACGGACTTGCCCGTACGCGACCAACCGCATCGTTTTGCCGTTCCCCGAAATTGTCTCTATCTTGTCGTCACTGAACACGACTTTCATAATGACTGAAAATCAGAAGTACCGCATTGGCATCGCGCTCATCCTGTTGATCGGCTGGTTCGCCGTCGTCTTCCTGCGCTCCGGCACCGCCTGGTAGCGGCGGGGCGCCTCCTCCCGGAGGTCTCATGAGCACCCCTTCAGGTCGTCTTCTCTCTCTCGACGTATTCCGCGGCGCCACGATCGCCGGCATGATGCTGGTGAACAATCCCGGCGATTGGGGCCATATCTACGCCCCATGGAAGCACCGGGCGTGGGACGGCTGGACGTACACGGACACCGTGTTTCCATTCTTCTTGTGGATCGTCGGCGTGGCGATGATGCTGTCGTTTGGGAAGCGCATCGAAAAAGGTGGAACCCCGCGAGAGCTTGCCGGTCATGTCGTTTGGCGGGCCGGTGTGATCTTCTTCCTTGGACTCTTCCTCGCCGGCGTCCCGCATCTGAGCCTGTTCTTCTTCTGGGTAGCGGGGCTGGTCTATACCATCCTCCAGATCCGAAAGTGGGTCGCCGTTCCGCCGGCACGAACGATGGTCTGGGTCTACGCTGGCATCGGCATATTCCTTGCCCTCCTTCCTGTCATCGCGCCGAACCTCATTCAGACGGCCGGACTGAACACGATCCGCATTCCCGGCGTCCTGCAGCGGATCGCAGTCTGCTATCTCATCGGCGGCCTGCTCATGCTGTATGCCTCAACCGTCTCCCAACTTGTCATCACGATCCTCCTGCTCGTCGGATATTGGCTTGCTATCGCCTTCGTGCCGGTCCCCGGGTTTGGCGCCGGCTTGTGGGAAGCCCCCGGGAACCTCGTGTGGTACATCGACTCAAATCTCCTCGCGGGCCACACGTGGCGCGGAGCACCCGTGAAGGGGTTCGATCCCGAGGGGATCTTCAGCACCATCCCCGCCATCGCGACGGTCATGTTCGGCGCATTCACTGGGTTGTTCCTTCGCAGTCAACGGACGCGAGAAGAAAAGACCTCATGGATGTTCTTCGCCGGGAGTCTTCTCATTCTCGCCGGGCTGATCATGGACAACTGGCTGCCGATCAACAAGCCGATGTGGAGCAGCACGTACGCCGTATTCATGGCAGGCCTGGCTCTCGTGGTGTTCGCCAGTTGTTTCTGGGTGCTGGACGTCCAGGGTTGGCGCCGGGGGTCGAAGTTCTTCGAGATCTACGGTCAGAATGCGATCACCATGTTCGTCCTTGCTGGTGTCTTCGGTCGCCTCTTTTCGATGAAGCTGTTCGGATTCGAGACTTCGTTCAAGGGATGGTACTATCCGGCCGTCTTCCAGGCCCTGTTCAACGACCCGTACATGGCATCATTCGCGCACTCCATCGCGTTCATGCTTTTCCTGTTCCTGATCGCCTGGGTGATGTATAAGCGCAATTGGATCATTAAGGTCTAGGCGGGAGTCGTGACAAGGCAGATCGTCCGCATGACACCCGACGGCACGCAGGCCTAGGTCGGAACAGACCTCACGATCCACATCTTCCATCTTATATTCCGCATACTCGTTCGTTCGACATCATCCACGTTTTCCGACCTCGCCACACACACGCATCATGGACGCTCCGCTTCCCAGCAATGTCGCAGCAGTGCAGCAGCAGAAATTCGCCATGGCTCTCTCGATGGGGGTCGGATTCTTCATGCTGGCCGGCAAGATGTACGCATACCTGATCACCGGTTCGGCGGCGATCCTGTCCGATGCGGCCGAATCTGTCGTGCACGTGCTGGCCGTGGCGTTCGCGGGGTTCAGCTTGTGGCTGAGTTTCAAGCCTGCCGACCCGTCGCATCCCTACGGTCATGACAAGATCTCGTTCTTCAGCGCCGGCTTCGAAGGGGCGATGATCGTGTTTGCAGCATTCTACATCATCTACGAATCCGTCCAGAAGTGGATCGCCGGCCTTCGAATCGAGAACCTCGATATCGGCACGTATTTCGTGGCCGGAGCGGCCGTCATCAACGCCGGTCTCGGTGCGTTTCTCGTCTGGCAGGGAAAGCGGCACAACTCGCTCATTCTCGTCGCAAACGGCAGGCATGTGCTCACCGATTCGTGGACGAGTCTGGGCGTGATCATCGGGCTCATCCTTGTCATGGTCACGGGATGGCTTCCGTTCGATCCAATCCTTGCCATCCTCGTGGCGATCAACATCCTCTGGTCGGGTGGAAAGCTCATCCGCCAATCGGTCGGTGGCCTGATGGACGAGGGGGACGAAGCCATTCATAGCGCGCTTGTAGCGCTCCTGGATAAGGAGACCGCGGCCCGAGGGTTACACTATCATGAACTCCGCCATCGGAACAGCGGAGCTTCTCTCTGGGTCGATTTCCACCTGCTGTTCCCCAATCAGACCAATATCGACGAAGCACACTGGCAGGCCACCGAAGTTGAGGCGGCGATCAAGTCTGCCTTCCCTGTCCATACGACCATCACGACCCACTTGGAGCCGCAGGATGGTCATGATCGGACGCACAGGGCGTTGAAGGATTCGAAAGAATAGGAGAAAGGATAGAGGAGGTAGGGTCTTGGGGGTCTTCTTGGGCGGACTTGGAATGCAAAGGGCCGGAAGGCGCATGGAGCGCTCTCCGGCCCTTCAATTTGCAGGCGGGTTCGAGGTGGATCGACTACCGTTCAGAACCGTCGGTGGGTTCTAGATCCGACCTCTGGCCTCCCCCGCGCGCTACTTCCGCACTTCAGCATTCACCGTAATCGTCACGTCCTTGCCTGCCACAAGACCGCCCGACTCGATGGCGCGGTCCCATTTCAGGTTGAAGTCGAACCGATTGATCGTGAGTGTTGCCTTCCAGCCGGAGACGAGGCCTCGCTGCGTTTTGAGCGTGCCGCCGTTCACCGCATCGAACACGACCGGCTTCGTGACATCTCGGATCGTCAGATCTCCGTAGATCTTGTATGTCGCCTCCCCCGTCTTCTCGAACTTGGTGCTCTTGAAAGTGATCATGGGGAAGGCTGCGGCGTTGAAGAAGTCGTCGCTCCGGAGGTGTCGATCACGGCTGGCACTGCGCGTTTCGATGCTGTCGACCGGGATCGTTGCCTCGATCACCGCATCGGAGAAATCTTCCTTGTCCGATTTGAAGGTGATCGCGAAATCCCTGAAATAGCCTTCGACGTCCGAAATGACCATGTGGCGAATGGAGAATTTGACGCCGCTGTGCGACTTGTCCAAGGTCCAGGCGCTCTGCGCGAACGACACAGCCGACACGCTGATGGCCAGCGCCATCGAGAAGATGAAACGACGCATTGTAGATCCTCTGAATGTGAAATGATGGAACGTGATGGAGTAGAGTTGTAATCTCAAATCGTTTCTGGGACGAAGCTCACAGCGATACCATCCTGGTCCGAAGCGGTGAGAATCTCCCCCGCCCACGGGCGGTCGAGTCGTTGCGCGAGGGCTTCCCGGCCAGCGGACGTCGGCACAGATATCGTAAACGCCTGGAGGCCGGTAAGAATTCCCTCCGGCCTTCTCCTCCCCCTGCTGTTCCAGATGTTCAATCCGAGGTGATGATGATACCCGCCTGCCGATACAAACAGGGCGCCCGGATAGTCCCTCGTAACCACGTCGAAGCCCACCTGCCGGGACCAGAAGACCTCTGCGGTCCCCAGGTCCGAGACCTGAAGATGGAGATGACCGATCCGGACATCCGGCGGCGTTCCGTCCCAGCTCGCATCGGCCTTGTCCAGGGTCGCCATCAGATCTTCGAGGTCCAGCGGCTCCGTGGCCATCTGTACGCTTGAGCCCACCCACTTCCACGCCTCGCGCGGTCGGTCGGCATAGAGTTCCACGCCATTCCCCTCGGGGTCGGCCAGGTAGAGCGCCTCGCTGACCAGATGGTCCGCAAAACCCTGGAAACGCGCTCCGCGCTGCACGGCACGCTTCAAGACACGAGCCAGTTCCGTACGATCCGGATACAGAAACGCCGTATGAAACAACCCCGGTGCCTGCACGGGACGTACCGTGGCATCGCGGCGCTCGTGTAGCGTGACCAATGCAGGACCGTTCTCGGACGCTCCTAGCGTCACGCGTTCACCTTCGTGACGCTGGCGTACGAATCCAAGCACGCCTTCGTAGAAATCCAGTTCCCGGCCAAGGTCGTTGACCGTAAGCGTGACGGAGCGAATAGACGTATCAGCGGGAAGCATGTGCGATCTAACGGGAGCGAGGAGGTGGCGTTGCCTGTGATCGGTGATCAGTGTTCAGTGTTCAGTTCAGTGACATTCGCGGAATTCCCACCTGGGCCACCTCGCTGAACATCGCTTCGGTGATCTTCCAGCGCGTGAATGGGAGGATCGGGAATTTGCGCAAGTTCGCCAGCACCTGTTCCTCCGACGGGGCGACCATCGTCACCCACAGCTTCGACCGGTCGGCCGACAGAGTGTAAGACGTGATCGTTCCGGCACTGATCATCAATCCCACCGCCATCCGCTGTTCCGGGATCAACGCTGCAAACTCCATGTTGATCTCCGGCAGGTCGAACTCGATCAGCCAGGGACGTATGACGGGCAGGGATGTGTGTTCTTCGGACACGTGTGTCTCCTCGTTACACGGCAGTAGTCTCAGGGACCGCGCCCCGTGGTGCCTACGGAACGGGCGTTCGTAAAATGGTTCAAATTTGAACTATCGACGCAAAAAAGAGGCGGTTCACTCTGGTTGCGAAGGTTGAACGGCCAGGCCGAGCTTCTTCAGCAACCTGGAGAGATCGGCCTGCTCATCTTCATTCAACGCGGCCGCGAGGCTGGTGACGAACGCCGCATGTTTGGGGAAGATCTTTTCGAACAGCCGGCGCCCCTTGGCCGTCAGCTGCACATAGATCTGCCGGCGATCCTCGGCGCACACCCTCCGGTCGACAAGGCCCTGCTTGATCAGGTTGTCAACGACGACTGTGACGTTTCCTCCGCTCACGAGACGCTTGCGGCTGAGTTCCCCGGTCAGCATCGGACCGAGATGGCCGAGCGTCTCCAGGACGCCGAATTGGGGCGCGGTCAAGCCGTAGGAACGGATGTCTTCTTCCGTTCGATGGCTGAACACCGAGTACGCACGCGCCAGCTTTACCCACATCGTCAGTGCGGCGTCCGCTTTCCTGCCATATTGTTTGGTCGACTTCATGCGGTCATTATTTCAAACTTAATATAATTCCCCGACAATGTCAAGTCCCAGTTGTGTGTCCTTCGGCGTCCACCTGTCCCGGCGCCAGCCTGCCCAGCCAGTCGCGCACCAAACGATATCGGTCCGCCTCGTCGGCGACCGGCGGCAGCTTCCATACAAGACGCAATGTCGTCCCCTCCTGCCGTAGCTCCGGTCGTGAGGACCGAACGGCTGAGACTGTTTCCATCATCTGCTGGAACCGCGCCTTCGTGCCATCCTGCTCCTCATAGAACCAGACTGCATCCTGGGGCGGCAGGGTCAGCGTCAATCGATCTCCGTCCAGGTCCACGCGGACGAACCCCGACCGAGAGGTAGCGACCCTCCAACGGGCCACTTCAAAGAGGTTCTCCACCTCCTCCGGGTATTCTCCGAATCGATCACGAAGCTCGTCGCGCAGACGAAAGATCTCTTCGTCCGATCCAGCGGCCGCAAGACGGCGATAGAGATCCAGCCGCTCCGCGTCGGACGCAACGTAGATGTCCGGGATCAATGCGGGCCGATCGATCTCGACGACGGCACCCGAGCGGTCGACACCCGGAAGGGCCGAGCCGAGACCGGCCGGGGCCGCGACGAGGCCTTCTTCCTGTTTCAGTTCTCCCACGGCCTCTTCGACGATCTTCATGTACATCTCGAAGCCCATCTCCAGAATGAACCCGCTCTGTTCGGCCCCCAGCAGATTCCCCGCTCCACGGATCTCGAGATCACGCATCGCCAGGTTGAAGCCGCTCCCCAGTTCGGTGAATTCCTGGATGGCCTGCAGGCGGCGAAGCGTCTGCCTCGGCAGGATCGCGACCGGCGGCGTCATCAGATAGGCATATGCTTGCACGTTCGACCGCCCCACACGCCCTCGCAGCTGATACAGCTCCGCAAGGCCGAACCGATCGGCCCGGTGAATGACGATCGTGTTCACGCTCGGCATGTCGATGCCGCTTTCGATGATTTTGGTGCACACGAGGACGTCGAATTTCTTCTCGAGGAACGACATCATCACATTCTCCAGCTCGTGCCCCTTCATTTGGCCGTGGGCCGTCTGGAACCGTGCCTCGGGGATCTGCTCCTTGAGCTTGGCGGCGAAGAGGTCAATGTCCTGGATCCGGTCATGGATGACGAACACTTGTCCGCCCCGATGCATCTCACGCAGGACCGCTTCGCGGATCAGCCGCAGGTCCTCAAGCACGATCTCAGTGACGATGGGCAGACGGTTTCGCGGGGGAGTGTTGATGAGCGACAGGTCTCTCGCCCCCATCAGTGAGAATTGGAGGGTGCGTGGGATCGGAGTGGCGGTCAGGGTGAGCGTGTCCACTGTGGCACGCAGATGCCGCAGCTTTTCTTTGGCCGTCACGCCAAATCGATGCTCTTCGTCGATGACAAGCAGGCCCAGGTCCTTGAATTCCACGTCCTTCGACAGCAATCGGTGCGTTCCGACCACCACGTCGACGCCCCCCGTCTTCAATGCCGCCAGGATCTTCTTCTGCTCACCGGTGCTCCGAAACCGCGACAGGACGGCGATCCGCACCCCATAGCGGGCCATGCGGTCAGAGAACGTGTTGAAATGCTGTTCGGCCAGGATCGTCGTCGGAACCAGCACGCCCACTTGTTTGCCGTTCATGACCGCCTTGAACGCTGCCCGAACAGCCACTTCGGTCTTGCCAAAGCCCACGTCGCCGCAGACCAACCGGTCCATCGGTGAGGGCGATTCCATATCCGTCTTGACGTCGAGCGAGGTTTTCGCCTGGTCGGGCGTGTCCTCGAACAAGAAGGAGGCCTCCATCTCCTTCTGCCAGTGCGTATCCGGAGCAAATGCGAAGCCCTGCTCGGTCTTCCGGCGTGCGTACAGTTTGATGAGGTCGCGGGCGATATCCTTGACGCGCCGGCGGGCCTTCGATTTCAAACGGTCCCATTCGGCGGAGCCAAGCTTCGAGAGTGTGGGAACGTGACCTTCAGGCGACGAGTACTTCTGAACGCGGCCGACGTACGCGAGATGGACGTAGACCGCCTCCTCCCCTTCGTACAGGACCTTCATCACTTCCTGTTCGATCCCGCGCACCTTCAGCTTCTGCAGGCCGGCGAACCGCCCGATCCCGTAGTCGACATGCACGACAAAATCGCCGCGTCGCAGCTGTGCCAGGTCCTTGGCCGACAGTCCTTTGAACTTTGTACGCCGTGGCGTGCCTCGGCGTCGCTGGCGTCCGAAGATCTCGTGTTCAGTGAAAAGGACCAGCCCCGCCGAAGGATACTGGAATCCGCTGTGCACCGTTCCCGCCATGAAGGTCGGCGGACGATATCCCTCCAGTCGCGTGCGAGGCCGCGTCGGACGGCGATCTAATGGTTCCTCTGCCGATCTTTCGTCCGCATCGAGGTCGGACGCTTCTTCGGGCTCAACGGTCCACTGGTCTTCACGTGGCGGCACATCTTCCGGACCGGTCAATTCCTCGTCGACGAGTTCCTGCAATCGCTCGATCTCCGTGCGCGTATCGGCGCCGATGATCACCTCCGTCACTGCAGGCAGACGGTGAATGACCTCCAGGAGGCGACGGACATTTCCCCGCACGGCGGGCGCCGGCTTGCTGCCGAAGTCGATCGCATCCGTGGGAACATCGATCGACGTATGAACGATGCGCCGGAACGACGACATCGTTTCGACAACGGCGGACCATTCGAGCAGTCCCTCGACCCCTTCTTTGGTCGCTTCCTCCCACTCGCTTTCGCAGAGCGCGGGTTCCTGAACGAAAATGCTTGATCCGTCCGGAAGATACTCGAAGAGTGTCGAGCGCTCCGCCGGAAGGGCCTGATCCTCCTGTCCAGGCGTGAGCGATGCGATGATGGAGGCGCGGTCGAGCGCGCGGATCGAGCGTTGTGACAGGACGTCGAACTCGCGAATGGACTCGACGGTGTCGCCCCAGAATTCGACGCGGATCGGGTTCTCGCCGACAAACGGAAAGACGTCAAGGATGCCCCCGCGAACGGCGACGTCTCCGACCTCTTCGACGAAGTCTTTTCGCTCAAACCCGAGGTCGGAGAGCTGGGCGAGCAACGGTTCGAAGGGGGTGTCGCTTCCTGTCGCGATCTCCACGCGTCGGCGGCGGAAGGTATCGGGCAGAGGGACGGGCATGGCCAGCGATGCCGCTGAAGCCACCACAAGAGAAGGCTGTCGGTCTGACAGCGACTGCAGCGTTTCGATACGGGCGATCGGACCCGAGAGATCGAGCATCGACGCTTTGTGCCCGCTCGCATGGCCAAACAATCTCACCGACCGGTCTCCGATGATCAATGAGCAGTCGTCGCGCATACGGGCCGCCGCGTCATCGTCCGGGACGACGACAAGCACCGTTCCGCCGTCCCGTCGGAACACCTGCACGGCCACGAACGCCAGGAGCGACCCCGCGATGCCACGCAGGGTGACCAAAGGCTGCCGGGCCGCGAGCAGTCGTGCGAGGGGCTCGGAGGCGGCGATCCGTGTCTCAAGATGGGCGAGCGTATGCATGGGGGCAATTCAATTCGGTCCCGCGGGGCGGGAAGTACATACACGAACCCCACGACCCATCGTCTGACGGGCCAAGGGGAAGGTCAATATACCAAAAGTGGTTGTCAGTCGCGTTCGCGGCTTGCTGTTCGGCGAGAAATCGGGTAATCTCCCGTATCATCCTCCCTGTCGTGGAAGGAGACCGCCATGGCCGATCGCATCTTTGGGATCATGTTCCTGCTGTTGGGCTCTCTCGGATATCTTTGCATCGCCGAGGACCCCAGATATTGGTATGAGATCATCGGCGTCTCGGCGGTGTTCATCGCCGGCGCAGTGCTGACGGTCAGCGGATTCCACTGGCTGTCCGTCCGGCCTCTGATGGCCCGATCGATCGCCGTCGGACTGCTCATCGGAATCGGTGTCGGAGCAGCCATCGGAGACATTCCGAACGGCGTCGCAATGGGCCTGGTTTTCGGAGCCATGGTCGGCGCGCTCATTGTGCGCTCACGCAGGAAGGCGGACGATACCAACAGTGCGCCGCCACCGACCACCGGACCGCATTCATGAGCGACGGTTTCATTCCCTACGAACCCCTCCGCCTCACTGACGACGAACAACTGCAGTACCTTGACGCGATGTATGAGAAACTCCGGCGCCGACGATCGGTGCGGGAGTTCTCGGACCGTCCGGTGCGTCGTGACGCGATCGAAGCCATCCTCCGGATCGCAGGAACCGCTCCGTCGGGCGCCAACAAACAGCCATGGCACTTTGTCGTCGTCACCGACCCTGGCGTGAAGCGACAGATACGGGAGGCGGCTGAACGGGAAGAGCGGGAGAACTACGAGCATCGGATGTCCGACGCGTGGAAGGCCGATCTGGCGCCTCTCGGGACGGACTGGCACAAGTTGTTCCTCGAGATCGCTCCGGCCCTTATCGTCGTGTTCGCGAAGCCGTACGACAAGGACGAACACGGACAGCGAAAGAACTATTACGTCAAAGAGTCGGTCGGCATTGCGTGTGGATTCCTGATCGCGGCCATCCACGAGGCCGGACTTGTGACCCTCACGCACACGCCGAGTCCGATGGACTTCCTGGGGCGCATTCTCGGGCGGCCGGAGCATGAAAAACCCTTTCTCTTGCTTCCGGTCGGCTATCCGGCCGACGGTGCCCTGGTGCCCAACATCAAGCGCCGATCCCTGGACGAGATTTCCGAGTGGAAATAGCGGAAGCATTTCGACTGCCGGGGCCACCTGACAGGGTGCACCGCTCTCCAGAAGGATCGAACAAGAGACACCTATGAACGTTCGTGTTGCGATCGCCCAGTATGCCCCCGTCGTGCTGGACCTGAACGGCTCCGTGGCGAAAGCATGCCGGATCATTGCCGACGCCGGGAAGAAGCGCGTGAATCTGCTGGCGTTCCCGGAGACATGGATCCCGGTGTATCCCGCTTGGGCAGACATGGGAACGTTCAGTCAATGGGACCATCCCGACGCGAAACGCCTGCACGCTCGTCTGCACCAGAATTCATTTGAGGTGGGCTCATCTGCGTTCCGTCAGATCGCAGCAGCGGTCCGAAAGGCAAAGGTGTGGACCGTGCTCGGCGCCAACGAACGGGCCGGAAAATCGATCTACAACGCGCTCTTCTTTTTCGACGACCGAGGAGAACTTGTCGGGCACCGCAGAAAGCTCGTGCCGACGTTCGGCGAGCGATTGGTATGGTCGTATGGTGACGGTGTCGATCTGCGGGCGATCGATACCCCATTCGGCAAGATCGGCGGACTCATCTGCTGGGAGCATTGGATGCCCCCCGCTCGACAGGTCCTGCATCAAGAAGGCGAGATCATTCATATCGCCGCCTGGCCGCATGGAAAGGAGCGGCATCAGATCGCGAGCCGTCATTACGCCTTCGAGGGAAGGACGTTCGTGCTCGCCGCCGCCATGGTGCTCCACAAGAAGCACTTCCCCAAAAACTATGAATTGAAGGACGATCTAGCGTCCTTTCCAGAGGTGCTCATCGACGGCGGAAGCGCCATTATCGGCCCGAACGGTGAATATCTTGTACCACCTGTAACCGGCAAGGAGGCGCTCATCACGGCCGACATCGACACCACGAAGGCGATCGAAGAAGCGTTGACGCTGGATGTCGGCGGGCACTACAGCCGGCCGGACGTCTTCCGGACGGAGATCGTGCGGCAGCGACAAGGCCGCACCATGGACTGACGGGTCCTGCGCTGTCTGGATCATCCCGGCACCTGACCCCAGTAACATCCGCCGTTCACTCGCAACCAGAAGCACTCGACGGGCACCATGCAACCTGCGGACATGACGAACACCATTCGGTACGGCTACAAGTTCCAGTTTCAGGATGGGAAGGAGAAAGAGTTTTCCGTCCTTCTGGACTCGCGGACGCTCCACATCGTGACACCGCCTTTCCCTTCACCTCCAGAGTGGACACGTCTCGGCTACCAGCAATGCGAGAATTGCCCGCTTGCGGCAACGCAGGAGCGCTGCCCTGTCGCTCTGAACCTGGCCCACCTCGTCGACGAATTCAAGTATTCGACCTCCTACGACCAGACGTGGGTCGTCGTTGAGGCACCGGAGCGGACCTACGCGCAGGAAACATCCGTACAAAACGGCCTGGCGTCGATCATGGGGATCGTTATGGTGACGAGCGGATGCCCGATCCTCGATCGACTGCGACCGATGGTCCGATTCCATCTGCCGTTCGCCACGGCACTCGAAAGCGTGTACCGTACCGTGTCGATGTACCTCATCGGGCAGTTGTTCCGCATGAAGTCCGGCCAGGAACCCGACTGGACACTCGAAAGCCTGAACGACCTCTATAAAGAGATCGGTAGGGTCAACAAGGGTCTTTGGAACCGGCTCTCGAAGGCATCGGCGTTCGACGCAAACGTCAATGCCGTGATCGTTCTGAACACCTTCGGTGACGCGCTTCGGTTCTCGTTGAAGAAGGACCTGGACGATCTTGCTCCTCTGTTCGGGTCCGATGGGATTACGAAATCGTAATTCCGAGCGCCATTTTGGGGGCAGCATGTGTTTGGAGTCACAGAGCCGTTGACTCTGGCAGGCCCGTTATCGATATTTGCACACTTGAGAATCGTTGCACCACACCCCCCATTCACACCATCAGGAGTTTTCCATGAAGTCCTTTACGCGTCGGCTGAGCCTCTTGGTCATTGTCGGCCTGCTCGGCCTGAGCATTGCTCCGGCACAGGATCTCGGTGCCCAGTTGGCGGAATTCGCCAAGCTCGGGACCGGTGTCGCAAAGGGGTACGTGACACCGTTGGCCAGCGGACTCGGCAACGGCCTCAACACGGCCTTCTATCATTCTGCCGATCTGCACAGCATCCTCGGCTTCGACGTGCAGGTAAAGGTCGGTATCAGCCGTGTGCCGGATGACCAGAAGACCTTCACGTTCGACATGCCGGCAAACATTTCGATGCCATTCTCGTACAATGGCACGTCGTACAACGTGAATTTCATCGGCGGTACGGACTACGACCTCAAGATCACCTCGCAGTCGGCGGCCGGCGAAGACAAGGTGACGACCATTGCAACGAAGACCGCGAAAACGATCGCGCCAGGCGTCACAGTTCCGGCCGGCACGAAGATCTTCGAACTCCCCGGCGGCACGAAACTGCCTGTGGTCGGAGCGATCGCGCCGCAGGTGGCGCTTGGACTTCCGTTCGGCATCGAGGTGATGGGCCGGTTCCTGCCGACGCAGAGCTTTGACGGCGGCAAGGTGGGTCTCACCGGTTTCGGCGTTCGGTATGATGTCGACCAATGGATCCCGCTCTTCCCGATCGATATCGCCGTGCACTTCGCCACGCAGAAGCTCAGCCTCAAGGACGGTGGCGACAACGACGTGCTGACGGCCAGCGCAACGGCCTACGGCGTCGAAGTGAGCAAGAGCCTCCTGTTCCTCACGGTCTACGGCGGCTTCCAGCTTGAGAACAGCACGATCACGGTGGCCGACATCAAGGGCGCGAACTTCGCCGGAACCCCGTTCACGATCAAGGGCTTCGATATCGAAGGTTCGAACAAGTCGCGCGTCACGGTCGGCGCACGCTTGCTGTTGCTCTTCATCAACGTGCACGCCGAGTACAGCATCGCCGACACGCCGATGCTTGGTGCCGGCGTTGGCATCACGTTCCGGTAAGCTGTCGCTTTGTTTCTGTTGAAGGCCGAGGGCCGGTGAATTTCACCGGCCCTCGTTGTTTTCACGGCCCCTGAGGTGTGCGCTCATCTGCGGCCGATCGACGCAGGGCGGACAACGCTTTGGAAACCTTCGCAATTCTGCGTATCTTACACATGCCTCAGCGCACTGTCGTCGCTGAGGCATTTTTTGTTGTCACTGTAGCCCTGAGGCCCTCATGCACCGCCGAGCAGAGATACGCAATATCGCCATCATCGCCCACGTCGACCACGGGAAGACCACGCTCGTCGACCACATGCTCCGCCAGACCGGCACCTTCCGGGCCAACCAGGAGGTCGCCACGCGCGTCATGGATTCGAACGACCTTGAAAAGGAACGTGGGATCACGATCCTTGCCAAGAACACGTCCGTCTTCTACAAACACCCCGAGACCGGCGCCGTTACAAAGATCAACATCGTCGATACGCCGGGCCACTCAGACTTTGCGGGTGAGGTCGAGCGGACGCTAAAAATGGTCGACGGCGTATTGCTCCTCGTGGACGCCGCTGAGGGTCCCCTGCCAGGTACGAAATTCGTTCTCAAAAAATCGCTGGAATTGAACCTGCAGCCGGTCGTCGTCATCAACAAGATCGACCGGAAGGACGCGCGCGCGCACGAGGTGCTGGATGAGGTGTTCGAGCTCTTCCTGGCGCTCGGCGCCAACGACCAGCAGCTCGATTTCCCGACGGTCTATTGCATCGCCAAGCAGGGGATCGCCCAGCGCGAGCTGGAACACGCCGGCACCGACCTCCAGCCCCTCTTCCAGACGATCCTTGACCGTATTCCCGGCCCGCCGGACGAGGCCTCCCTGCCGTTCAAGATGCTCGTCACGACGATCGACTACAACGACTATCTTGGCCGTCTCGGCATCGGCCGCATCTCCCAGGGGACATTGCGGTTCGGCCAGCCGATGAAGGTCGTTCACCGCGACCACACCATCGAAGATGCCCGCGTCACCAAGATCTACACGTTCGAGGGCCTCAAGCGGGTCGAGACCCAGGAGGCCCACTCGGGTGACATCGTCGCCATCGCCGGCATGGAAGACGTGGACATCGGCGAGACGATCACCGATGCCTCTGACCCGACGCCGCTCCCGTTCGTGTCGATCGAAGAGCCGACGATCTCGATGAACTTCGTCGTCAACAATTCCCCGTTCGCCGGCCAGGACGGCAAGTACGTCACGACGCGCCACCTTGGCGAACGGCTCCAGCGCGAGCTTCGGTCGAATGTCGCCCTGCGCGTCGAGCTGACCGACTCGCCGGACGCCTTCAAGGTAAGCGGCCGCGGCGAGCTTCACCTTGCGATCCTGATCGAGACAATGCGCCGGGAAGGCTACGAGATGCAGGTGTCGCGGCCCGAGGTCATCTACAAGCGCATCGACGACGTGCTGTGCGAGCCCATCGAGCATGTCATCATCGACGTGCCAGACGAGCATACGGGCGTCGTCATCGAGAACCTCGGCAAGCGGAAGGGCGAGATGAAGAACATGCTCCAGTCGCAAGGCAACACGCGGGTGGAGTTCCTCGTGCCGGCCCGCGGTCTCATCGGTTTTCGGGGCGAGTTCATGACGCAGACAAAGGGAACCGGCGTCCTCCACCATAACTTTCACGGCTATGAGCCCTACAAGGGCGATCTGTCACACCGCATGAAGGGGGCGCTCGTTGCCCTCGAACCGGGATTGGCCGTGGCGTATGCCATGGGCAAGCTCCAGGACCGGACGACGTTCTTCGTTGAACCCGGCACCGCCGTTTACGCCGGCATGGTCGTTGGAGAAAACTCCCGCGAGCAGGACATGGTCGTGAACGTTTGCAAGACAAAGCACCTGACGAACATGCGCGCGTCGGGATCTGACGACGCGATCAGGCTCGAACCGCCGCACATCCACACACTCGAGCAGGCAATTGAATGGATCGGGGATGACGAGTACGTCGAGGTGACCCCGAAGAACATTCGCCTCCGCAAAAAGGTGCTGGACCACAATGACCGGGCCCGTCAGTCGAAGAAGCGGGTAGATATGGTCGCGGACTAGCGGACCGTCACACTGCTCCACCTGTACATGACAACGGCTCCCCGGATCGGGAGCCGTTGCGCATTTCAGGCCTCAGGGAGCGTCAGATCACTTGGCGATCTCTCGGATCGCCAGCTGGACGTGGTCGGGATCGCCGATCACGATCAGCGTATCCCCTTCCTTCAGTTTCGTGTGGGATTTCGGATTGAAGGCGTATTCCTGTCCGTGTTTGACGGCTACTACGAGCACGCCGGCGCTCGCGAGCGGCTCGCATTCCTTGATGGTCTTGCCGACATACGCCGGCCCGACCGGGACATCTTCGACGCGGAAGTTGGAGCTGTCGCGCAGCATCGTATCGAGGAAACTGACCGTTTCCGGCCGGATCAGCTCCGACGCCATCCGTAATCCGCCGATGAACGAAGCCGAGACAGCCGAGTCGGCTCCGCTGCGAATGAACTTTTCCTTGACGTTCACGTCGTCGATCTTGGCCACGATGCGGATCGTCGGACTCAGTCCCCGCGCCGTGATCACGACGAACATGTTATCGCGGTCTTCCGGGAGCGTCGCCACCAGGCCGGCGGCGTGGGCGATCCCTGCTTCGCGCAGCACTTCGTCCGAGGTCGCATCCCCTTCCAGCGCAAGCACTCCGTGGTCAATGAACTCCTGGAGGCGATCGCGATTCTTTTCAACGACGACGACGTTCCGCTTGGTGCGTCGCAGTTCTTCGATCACGTATCGCCCGTTCTTCCCGCCTCCGCAGACGATAAAGTGACCTTTGAGCTTTCCGATAGCACGATGCATGCGACGTCTCCTCAAGTATCCGTTCATTTCGCCTTCGACCAACAACGCCGTGACGCTCGTCAGGCCGTACGTGATGATGCCGATACCGCCAAGGATCAGGAAGATGGTGAAGGCCCGCCCGACGGGCGACAACGGATGGGTCTCTCCGTACCCGACGGTCGCCAGCGTGATCACCGTCATGTAGAAGGCGTCGAAGAAGGACCATCCCTCGATGAAATGGTAGCCGAGGGCTCCGGCGAGCAGGATCGCCAGCAACATCAGAAGGATCTTGAGCGCCCGCACCAGAGGGGACGGCCCGTGGAAGTCGAGACCCGCTCCGGAGATGTCCATTCAGCGCCTCCCGCCTTCGAACGTCCGCCAGGTTTCTGCGTAGCGACGCAACCGGTCGTCGGCAAGCGCGTTGACGGTTCCAGGCGGGAACGAACCGTCCGCCCGCCGCGTACCCGCCTTCACACCGGTGAGAATCTCGATCCCCTCGTCGACGGTGGAGACCGTATAGATGTGAAACTGCTTCTTACGAACGGCCGTGTAGACCTCTTCGCGCAACATTAACTCGTCCACGTTCTGCACCGGGATGATCACGCCCTGCGTACCGGTCAATCCGCGCAATCGGCAGGTATCGAAGAACCCCTCGATCTTTTCGTTCACGCCTCCGATCGGCTGGACCTCTCCGTTCTGATTGACCGAGCCCGTCACGGCGATCTCCTGGCGTATGGGGACGCCGGACAGCGCCGAAAGGATCGCATAGATCTCTGTCGATGACGCACTGTCGCCGTCAACACCGCCGTATGACTGTTCGAAGGTGATGCTGGCGTCCATGACGAGCGGCTTGTCCTGGGCGAACCGGTCGCGGAAGAATCCTGACAGGATCGCCACACCTTTCGTGTGCGACGGGCCGCTCAGGTCCGCCTCCCGTTCAATATTGATGACGCCCGACCGTCCGAGGGACGTCTTTGCCGTGATCCGTGAGGGCTTGCCGAATGCATGCTCTCCCGTGTCGTAGACAGACAGGCCATTGACCTGCCCGACGGCCGCTCCGCCCGTATCGATCAGGATGACGCCTTTGTCGATGAGGTCCTGGATCTTCTGCTCGACAAGCCGGACCCGATAGATGCGTTCCGCGATCGCCTGCTCCACGTGTTCACCCTTCACTGCGCGCGCGTGCTCCCTGCCTGCCCAGTAGTGCGCCTCGCGAACGACGTCGGCGATGACGTTAAATCTCGTCGAGATCTTTCGCCGACTCCCTGCCAGTCGCACGCCGAATTCCACGATCTGGGCCATTGCGGTTGGTTCGAACGGCCGCAGCGATTCGTCCTCGATGACCATCCGCACGAAGGAGACATACTTGCCGAGCGCGTCGTTCGTACGGGGCATCTCGAAGTCGAAGTCGGCACGGACCTTGAAGATCTTCTTGAAATCGTCGTCACGGTGCCAGAGCAGATGATACAGCTCGGTATCGCCGATGATGATGACCTTGACTGCGATGTCGAACGGCTCGGGCTTCATGCCGGTCGTGGCAACGCCAAGGCTCGGCTCACCGGCCTGGACGTCGAGCTTGTTCGTGCGCAACGTACGCTTCAGGTCCTGCCAGACGCCTGGCTCGATGAGCGCGTCGAGCGCGTTCAGGACCAGGTAGCCGCCGTCGGCACGGAGCAGCGCGCCGGGCTTGATCTTCGTGAAGTCCGTCCGCCAGACGCCACCACGCTCCAGCTCCCGCTCGGCCGTGCCGAAGAGGTTCTTGTAGCGCGGGTTCGTCTCGATGACGATCGGAACCTGCTTTGTCTCGGAATTGTCGACGAGCACGTTGACCGTGAATTCGGTGAACGTGTCCTCTTCCTCGTCCTCGTTCCCCGACTTGTTCGGCTGTGCCGCCTGCAACTGCTGCTGACGGAACCGCTCCAGGTTCTCGCGGACGTACGTCCGGACCTCCTCGAGATAGTCCTGCACCTTCCGGTCGTCGTACGCGGCCTTCACAGCCCCGACAAGGCTGTCAACGGCCGGCATGACCATCTTCTCTTCCAATTCCTCCAGCGATTCCTGCACCCGCTTCTCGATGTTCCGCAGTTCCCGGAACACCAGGGCCATCTGCTTTTCGAGTTCGGCCAGCTTGTCGCGCATCTGCGTGAAGGCCTCACGCGTCACTTCTTCTTTGCGAACCAGCTCCTCCACCTGTTCCAGGCTTGACGGCGACCCGTTGACGACCGGGACCACCTCAGGCCGCATCATCGATCCGACCTGGACCTGGACGAGGTCGAAGCCTTCGTCCTTCACGCGGCGTTCGAAGCCCTGGAGGACCGATTTTTGGCGGTCCTGGAAGTGTTGGACGAGCAGGCGGCGCTGGCGCTGGTAGCGCTGGCTTTCATAGACCGCCGGAATATCCTTGAGCAGGTCACGGAGCAGTCCCTCCATATCCATGCGCAATCCGCGTCCCTGGCCGGCGGGGAGCGAGAGCGCGACGGGCATGTCGGGATTCTTGAACGAGTGCACGTAGCAGTGATCGCGGAGCGAGGCCTTCTTTCCCTCAAACTCCTTCAGCATGCGTTTGATCGTGGTGGTACGACCGGTGCCGCTGAACCCGGTGACGAAGATGTTGAACCCGGGATGGGCCATTTCCAGGCCGACGCGTAAGGCGCGCAAGGCCCGTTCTTGGCCGATGATCTCACGACGTGCGGGGAGTTTGGCCTTGAAGGCCGCGAGCGACCGAATGGCGGCGGGGTTGCATTGCCATCGCAGCTGGTCGGGGGTCAGCGATCGACGGGTTCGGGCAGGGACCAACGCCGGCGAGGCCGACCGCTTGGCGCGGGATCGTTTCATGAGCGTTCGAGTGCGGGGAAGGAATCGAGGCAGGGTACGGAAAAGAAGCGGCGGAGTCCAGGGGAGAGAAGAAGCGAGTAGGCAGGTGCGGGCGGGCACGATCAGGTTGAATGCCCTGAACTAGATCATGCGCTCTTTGTCCAAGGCTCTCTCGCTGTCCAAAACCTGAC
>CAYYOV010000022.1:0-3330 GCA_964473365.1 uncultured Ignavibacteriaceae bacterium | reverse complement strand
GCGACGCCAGGAGCAACAAGGGAAGCGGCGTACGGGGGGTGATCTTCTTGGCGGCAAAACCTGTGGCGTAATGGGCAAGGAACATGGGAATCAGGTCTCCAGACGATCTGATACACGTGATCCAGGGGTGGTGCGTCTATTCTTTGTCCTTGTGTACGCGAACGTAGTTCGGCCGTTCGTAGGCCACCTCGAACCCGAACCGGAGCAGGTTGTGCGTCGACGGATTGGGTTTATCGGGACGATCCTGGGCCGTCTCCACGACTATCTGTTTGCAGCTGAGGTCGAGCGCGTCATGCAGACGTCGGGCAATGAGAGAGCTCTGGGCGCCATGCTTGCGATGTCCGGGATCGGTCGCGGCAAACCCCATCCAGCCGATGCCGTCCTTGACGTGCAGGGCCCCGGTGGCGACCGCAAGCCCGTCTTCGTAGGCCAGATAGTGGTGCCACCCTGGCCGGCCGACGAGGGCGGCGACCCAGCGCTTTAGCGGTGTTGGCCATCCGAACGAGGGGACACAGATCGCGGCGAATTCATCCGCCCGGTCGGCGCCGATACGTTCAACCTGCAGGGTATGCTCTGGATCGGGGATCTCCCGGTGTGCCGGCCGATGCAATTTGGTCCAGTGATTGAACAGGACGAACTCATTGTCCTTGAGACTCTGAACGAACTGCGGCGACTGGGCCGTCGGGCAGACCTGGATGGCATACCGTCGGGCCTGGGCTGCTTCATACATCTTGACGATCTCATCGAGGTCGCGGGGGGCAAGCCCGTCGGGCGTGGTCACGCCGACCACTCGGTTCATCGCAAGCACGTCGAACGCTCCGACCACACCGGCGACGGCATGACCGTACCGTTTTACGCGGACATCAAATTGCCTGACCTGATCGGCGGGCACAGCTTCGAGCATATCGGCCCATGCTTCCGCATCCGCTCGTTCACAGATCTCACACAGCGTCGTAATGTTCACGCAAACAGTCCCGCCATCGTTAACGATTTGTCCATTCTCACTTCTAAGATACGCAACGCTCTCCACAGAATCTTGACATGCGTTTCACCGACGGCTGACATCGATGAATGTTCCAATGACGACGTTGCATGTGTCATCCCGGAGCGAGCATGGTCACCTGCATCATCAACCCGTCTTCTGCCGGAGGTCGAACGGCTTCCATGATCCCTTCCATTCGGGAGGGGCTGGGCTCACGCTACACGGAGTCGATCGAATGGCACATCACCACCCGACACGGTGACGCCCGGGAATTCGTCTCCAAATCTGTCGACCGATCACGGCAGCGAACGATCATCGTCATCGGCGGCGACGGGACTCTTCAAGAGGTCGCAAACGGGTGGATGGACCTTCCGGCGGACCTGAGACACGGCGTCCGGTTCGGTCTCGTCAGCAGCGGTACTGGCCAGGGTCTGGCCCAGGGACTTGGCCTTCCGCGCGACCTCAGATCGCAGTTGGATCTGCTCACATCAAGACAGGTCCGAAGACTCGATCTGGGCCGCGTCGTTCAATTCAGTCCAGACGGGGCTGACCACGTACGCTACTTCGTCAACGAATGCCAATTCGGTATTGGAGGTGCAGTCGTGCGCGACGTCGAGCACCGGGGGAAGACTCGGAGCGGCCGGTGGACCTTCGCAGCTGCGGCGTTTCGTCAGGCTTTGACGATCCGTAATCGACCGCTGGACATTACCTGCGATCATGACCGGATCGGGACCACTCTCTCCCTCGGACTTGTGATCGGGAACGGACCGTTCACCGGGGGCGGAATGCACTTGACGCCGGGCGCCTCTCCATTCGACGGCATGCTGGACTTGCTGATCATGGGCGCGCAGACGGTACCACAGCGCATTGCCAATCTCCGACGCATCTACTCAGCGTCACACGTGGGACGACGAGAGTTCTCGATCCGCCGTTTCGCACATGCCGAGGTACGTTCCTCTGAGCCGATCGAGGTCGAGGCCGATGGCGAGTTCCTTGGAACCACACCGTGCCGGATCTCGCTTGTTCCCGGCATCTTACCATTGATCGTTCCGACGGAGGCCTTATGACCTCCCTGCACTCGATACGGGTGTTGGAATTCGAGTATCGCATTTTCGTCTCTCTCGGCATCGTGTGGATCGCATGCACCGCAGCCTACGGATTGCCGGTCGATCGGCGCACGGTAGTTGAGCTTCTCGTCGGTCCGGGTGGACGAACGACCGGATTTCTCGCTGCAGCATTCTGCTGTGCGTTCGCGAGCATACTCCGCATGACCGCAGGAACGGTGCTCCATTCGCAGCGTGTGATGTCATTTGGCGTGCGGCCGGAGGCATTGGCAATCGACCCTCCGTATTCGCTCGTTCGCAATCCTATCTACCTCTCTGACCTCATCGCTGCTGCCGGACTTTCCCTCTGCATGCCCTGGCCAGGCATCCTCTACCCGGCGCTCATGTCGCTCCACTATCGACAGTTGATCCGGTGGGAGGAGGCATCGCTCGGTTCGACACATGGGGACACGTACCACGAGTTCTTGAGGTCAACACCGCGGCTGCTTCCCACGCCCGCATCTGTTGTTGCCTGTGCAAAGGAATCTCGCCGTCTGCGCATCAACTACGACGGTGCCCGGTTCAACGGGCTGTATGTCCTGTTCGTCCCCGGCCTTATGGTCGCCGCCTGGTCGGGGGAGTTCTTTCATGCGGTCGTGATCGGGCTTCCAGGCGTTGCCGATTGGGCCTACTGGCATACGCGCAAAGGCCTCGGATCCGCCGCCGGATCGGAGGTGGCATCATGAAGCGACCATCATGGTTCGCCAAGCGCGTGTTCGACGGCGTCCTCTACGCGCAGTGCTGGGAAGACCCCGCGATCGATCGCGCAGCATTCGGCATCGCACCTGGTCACCGGATGTTGACGATCACGTCGGGCGGGTGTAACGCGCTTACATTTCTTCTGGACGATCCCGCCTCCATCGTGGCCCTTGATCTGAACCGGCACCAGAATGACCTCCTCGAGCTGAAGATGGCAGCGATCCGGTCGCTGTCATATGATGACCTTCTGTCATTCATGGGCGTTACCAATCATCAGGATCGGTGGGCGACGTATCGTTCGCTTCGCGACCAATTGTCCGGACCTGCGCGGGCATTCTGGGACGGTCAGCGTCGCGCGATTTGCCGGGGCGTCATTCATGCCGGGCGTTTCGAGCGCTACATGCGGATCCTCGGGACCATGACCCGCTGGCTCGTGGGACGTGACATCATTGAACGGATGTTTGTGACACCGTCCGTCGACGAACGGACGCGCTTGTATGACTCACACTGGTCTACCAGACGATGGCGGTGGTTCACGCGCATCGC
>CAYYOV010000021.1:0-53970 GCA_964473365.1 uncultured Ignavibacteriaceae bacterium | reverse complement strand
TATGCTGGCCAAGGTCGGCGCAGAGTTGGCGGCGGCGGGCATCAACATCGGGGGGCTGGCCTTGGGGCGCGACAAACCAGGTCAGACGGCCCTGACGGTCATCAGCGTAGATACTCCGATTCCGGCGGACATTCTGGCCAGAGTAGGCCGCATTGAGGGAGTTTTTGAGGTGCGGACCGTCTCTTTGTAGGGACTCTCAAGGCAGGATGGGCTCGAGGCGCGGGAGGATCGGCGACCAGCCGGATTCCCGCGCTTTCTTTGTCATGGGTTCAGGGCTGGGGGGAGGAGGATAGGGCTCTACAAATGAACGATTTGTGAAGTTTTCTTCATCAGGGGCTTGACAAACAGTCGCACGCCATCTATATTTTGCCATTGGACGTGCGCCGAATCACACAAGAACCATTACAGGACCGAAAGGAGGCCCCTTGACGACCCTCGCGGAGGAGCAGAGGTGCAGCGCGAGGAACGAATACTTGGGAACGTTTTTCACACCACCACTGCACTGCCCAAGATTTGGGCGGTGTAGCTGCACGAAGTCACCCCATCTCCATCTCAATCTAAATCTCCACTAGAAGGAGGTTCTGTATGCTTCGCAAGATTGCGTTGGCCCTGTTCGTGTTGTTGCTGGTGCCGATCGTCTTGCTCGCGCAGGACGGAAAGCTGCGCGGCTTGGTGACGGACAAAGAATCGGGCGAGCCTCTGATCGGTGCAAACATTGTTGTTCAAGGCACCAATCTTGGGTCAGCTTCTGATGTCAACGGCGAGTATGTCATCCTCTCCGTGCCTCCCGGCATCTACACGCTCAAGGCCTCATACATCGGGTATGCCCCGGTGACGATCTCAAACGTTCGAATTCTGTCAAACATGACCACGACCCAGGACATTCAAATGTCCTCCACCGCCGTTCAGGCGAGTGAGGTCGTGATCACGGCCGAGCGTCCGCTGATCCAGCGCAACACGACGAACACCGTTCGCGTGAACACGCAGGAGAATCTGGCGTCGCTTCCGGTCCGCGGTCTGCAGAATATCGTGGCGCTCGAGGCCGGTATCGTTGAGCGGAACGGGAACTTGTATGTGCGCGGTGGCCGCGCTGGCGAAGTTGCGTATACGATCGATGGTGCCAGCACGACGAACCCGTATTTCAACAGCAACAACATCAACGTCATCCAGGAAGCGATCGAAGAGGTCCAGGTGCAAGCCGGCGGCTTCACGGCCGAGTATGGCGGCGCCATGTCTGGCCTCGTTCGGACGACGACCCGGACAGGCGGAACGAAGTACCAGTTCACCGTCGATGCGCAGACGGATGACTTCGCGAAGCCGGGCGAGGAATTCCTCGGAACGAGCTCGCGCGGTTATCGCAACATCGTCGTGACAGCCGGCGGGCCGGTCGTGTCGAATGACATCCGGTTCTTCGTGGCTGGCCAGCACAACTTCGTGCGTAACCGGCAGTCGACGTTCATCGAGCCCTTCAAGTTCGAAGGCCTCACGCAGGACGCCCTCGGTTCGCGCGGTCCGTCCGTGGCGGGTACGCTGTTGCCGTTCGGCGGCAACATCGAGTACAAGAAGAACTACCTGTATGACAACTGGTTTGAAAGCAACCAGTTGCAGGGAACGTTGCTCTTCGACATGAACCCGATCAAGCTGAAGGTGACAGGTTCGTACGAGATGAGCCGCAACCCCAACGGCGGCGGCTGGCCGGGTGGATTGGCGAACTACTTCCGTTCACAGGCGCGTCAGGTGACCATGCCTGACGGCTCGACCCGCATCACGAGCCGCTACAGCATGAGCGAAACCGATCGCATGCTGGTCGGTGCCCGTGTGACGCACGTTCTGAGCCCGAGCACGTTCTATGAAGTGGGCGTGTCGTATCAGAACCGCTTCGCCGAAACGTACGATCCCGAGTTCAAGGGGAGCACGTTCGCCGAATGGCTGAAGTATCCTGACAGCCTCGAGAATGCGAAGCTGGGTTACACCGGCTGGCGCTCGCGGTATTCCACGCCGTTCGCGTATTCGGCCATCCAGCAGTGGCTGTTCAGCCATGAAGATTCGCCGAACAACGGCTATGGAAAGAACGAGCAGAGCGCGATCATCGCGAACGTGGCCTTCACGTCGCAGATCAACTCGAACTGGGAATTGAAGGCGGGCGGTCAGGTCGAGACCTGGACGATCCGCACGTACAACTTCGGGAACATCGCCAACTACCTGAAGTTCATGGATTCGAACGAAGATGGCGTGTTCGACCGTACGTTCGCGAACGCGCTCGAAGAGCGTGTGCTCGTGAACAAAGCGGGCGCCATCTCGACCGTGGGCTATGACAACTACGGCGTCGAAGTCAACGACGGCGTGAACGCCCCGGGCGAGCCCTTCCAGGCGTCGGCCTACGTGCAGAACAAGTTCGAGTATCAGGACCTGATCCTGAACGTCGGCGTTCGGTATGAAATGATCGACCCCAAGGCCGTGTCGGTTCCGAAGCAGTTGAACCCGACCACGAACGAGCTCGATTATCAGAACCTCGACCAGGTGTGGAACTACACGTATGACACCTTCCAGGAAGACAAGCTGACGAAGACAGAGGCTTTCCAGCTTCTGCTGCCCCGTATCAGCTTCTCGTTCCCTGTGACCGATCGTACAGTGTTCTATGCCTTGTATGGCAAGTATGCGCAGCTGCCGTCGCTGAGCCTTATGTATCAGGACAACATCACGATGTCGACCCTGTTGGATCCGCTACGTCGCGTAGGATACAACATCGGCGGCTCGACGATCGGATTCTTGATCCGTCCGGAACGGCTGACGCAGTATGAGATCGGTCTCCGTCAAACGCTGACGGACAACTTCGCCCTGACGGTCACGGGCTTCTACAAGGATACCCGCGACCAGATCCAGATCACGCGCCTGTTCAACTCTTCGGGCGTGCCGATCTCCACGGCCTACCAGAATGAGGACTTCGGAACGCAGAAGGGCGTTGAGCTGACGCTCGAACTGCGCCGGACGAACCGTCTGGCGGCGAAGGTGAACTACACGTTGTCCGATGCCCGCGGCACGGCCTCATCGAACCGCTCGTCGCAGAACTCTGTGACGGACGAGGCACAGGCCCTTTTCCCGCGCTTCGTGTATCCGCTTGATCAGAATCAGACCCACAAGGGCTCGATCGTGCTCGACTACCGCTGGGCCAAGGGTGAAGGCGGATTCATGGAAGGCTTCGGCGTGAACCTGCTGTCGACGTTCAACAGCGGTCACAACTACACGAAGATCCAGGAGCCGCAGAACCTGGGTCAGGCAACAGCGTGGAACATTGGCGTTCGTGCCCTGATCGACTCCCGTACGCGCGTCCCGGTCGAGCCCGTTGGAAGCTCGTCGACGCCGTGGGTGTTCAATATGGACATGACCGTCAGCAAGGTGTTCTACCTCGACTTCGTGAACCTCGAGTTGTATGCGCGCGTGCTCAACCTCTTCAACACGAAGAGCGTTCTCAATGTGTATCCGACGACGGGCACGCCGTTCGACGACGGATGGCTCAAGTCGCCATACGCCGTTTCCTACAAAGCGATCCCGAATTACGAAGCGTGGTATAAGGCAGTCAATCTGGCCAACCGGCATGCCTACATGAACGTCGGCGGCGGCGGTGGCCTGGGTCAGCAGGGCGGTAATGACCTCTACGGTTCGCCGCGCGAGATCCGGATCGGCATGAAGCTGGAGCTGTAAGCATTCGGGTGTCCGCCGGAAACGGCGGACACCCTCCCATGCTTCACGGAAAATCCGAGATCCTCGCCACGAGTTCATCCAAAAGGAGCTTCAACCTATGAAAGCGACGAATTTCCTGAGGGCAGGGCTGCTGGTGGCGCTCGGCGCCTTGGTCAGCGTAGTCTCGCTGGCCAAAGAGCCTGCCGATCAGAGCAAGAAAGGCACGACGCTCTCCAAAGGAGCGGGTTCGCCTAACTACGCTGTCCTCAATATCAACAACCTCACGACGTGGCTGCGGTTTGACGGCCACTCGAACCACTCGCCGTCGGCAGACGACGGGCTCTACTATCCCCGTGGCACCGGTAGCGCGATCTACCAGGACTGCGTGGTGTGGGGCGGTAAGGTGTTCACGGATGCAGGCTTGACGACGCCGGGACCCCGCCAGACGGTTCGTGTTGGTGGTGGTACCTACGGCATCGGAACGCGCTCCGGTAAGGTCCTGGATCCGACGCTAGGCTATGCGGTCGGAACCGGCGTTGAAGATCCGCAGTCCGCGAGCGTCCGCATCTTCCGCATCCGTCGTGACTACTACACCATTTCGGCCTCCGACCTGACGCGTGACGCTGCCTCGGTGAACGAGATCAGCGAAACGGCAGTGACGGATAACCAGATGGCGGCGGTAAAGGCGCAGTACGAAACCGACTGGATGAACTGGCCGGTATCGAAGGGCGCGCCGTACATCGACCGGAACGGAAACGGTGTGTATGATGCCACGAACGGCGGCAACACGCCGCAGACATACTTCCCGTTCAATACCGACCCGCTGGCGGGTCCGGTGTTCACCGTGGACAGCATCATCGCCCGCGGACTTGATGAGCCTGGCGTTGCTGGTGGCGACCCGAATTCGCCCGCGGACCAGGTCATCTGGACGGTGTACAACGACCTGACGCCATCGACGGCCCTTGCGTTTGAAGGGTCGGAACCGTTCGGTCTCGAAGTGCAGAAGACCGTGTGGGGCTACAAGCGCACGGATGCTCTTGGCAACCTGTACTTCAACCGGTACAAGCTGATCAACAAGGGCGGTGTCGACACATCGGCGACCACGGGCGATCAGTTCGGCGCATTCTGGATCGATTCGATGTACGTCTGCCAGTGGTCCGATCCTGACCTTGGCAACGCGGGTGACGACCTTCTCGGGTCAGACTCGCTGCTCTCTCTGGGCTATTGCTACAACGGCAACGCGGTCGATGCCGAGTATCGTGGCTTCAACCTGCCGCCTCCGGCGGTCGGTTACGACTTCCTCGCTGGTCCGCTCTACAATGCTCCGGGTGATTCAGCAGTGTTCAACCTGAAGCGTGTGTATGGGAAGGCGAACCGCAAGATGTCGTCGTTCTCGTACTTCTCGGCCGGATCTCCGTATTCGGATCCTCCGGGCGGTACTGGCGCGTATCTGCAGGGCACAGGCCGGTGGTGGAAGATGCTCCGCGGCTTCGCCCCGTTGGGCGACCTGACCACTGCCGATCAGCCCTATGCGCACCCGACGTCCACGATCACCAAGTTCCCGTTGTCGGGTGACCCTGTGACGCGGAGCGGATTCGTCGATGGTCTTGGCACGGCCTATTCGTTTGCGGCTGGTGACCGTCGTCTGCTGTGCACCACGGGACCATTCCAGATGGCTCCGGGCGACACGCAGGAGATCTACGTTGGTGTCGTGGCTGGTATCGGCGCTGACCGTCTGACGAGCGTCGCGGTCATGAAGTTCAACGACCGATTCGTCCAGAACACGTTCGATGCTCTGTTCCAGGTCCCGCGCGCCCCGGCGCCGCCGGATGTTAAGGTTGCCGAGCTCGATGGTGAGATCATCCTGGAGTGGGGCACGAACCTGACCCGTGTCAGCGACACGGAGACGAAGACCAACCAGCCCGGCTCGTACGTCTTCGAGGGGTACAACGTCTATCAGCTTCCTTCGCGCGGTTCACGGTTGAGCGAAGGCAAGCGGATCGCCACGTACGACCTCACAACGGACCCGACCGTCATCCTCGACCAGCAGTTCGACGAGGCATCGGGCCAGATCCTGAGCCTGCCGGTGCAGTACGGCTCGAACTCGGGTCTCCAGCGCTTCTTCAAGTTCAACCGCGACTACCTGCTCGATATCAACAAACTCTACAATGGGCAGGAGTACTACATCGTCGTGACGGCCTATTCTCAGGCCACAGTGCCGGGTTACCTGCCGGCAGCGCTCGAATCGGATCCGGTCGTGATCACGGTCCGGCCGAAGGTCGAGTTCGGCAAGATCTATCAGGCGAGCTTCGGCGATACGCTGGCAATCACGCGAGTGAGCGGGTCATCGGACGGAACGATCCGGCCGATCGTCATCAACCCCGGTGCGGCCAACGGCGCGACGTATCAAGTGAGGTTTGACACCTCTGGCGGCGCCGTGACCGGATGGTCACTGCGGAACGTGACGTCGAGCACCACGGTCCTGGCGGGTCAGACCAATCAAAGCGGCGACGCCAACTACAAATTCGTCGAGGGTGGGATTTTCCTGAAGGTCGAAGGTCCTCCTCCAGGCCTCAAGTCGGGTACATGGGGCTTGGGAGATGGGACATCCTACAATACCGGAGCCCGAAACATGTCATGGGCAAACGGAGACGGATTGGGCTTTGAGGACTTCAACGGCGCCGCCGGTTATATGAGCCCGGCCGAATATTTCAATGGCTTGGGCATGGCGGTCAATGCCAATTCGTTGAACGGTATCCTGATAAAGTTCACGAAGCACGCTGCCGGAACGACCACTGGGAACTACGGTGCCGATCTCTTCGATCAAACCGACGATGACTCGGCGTCGTACGCGTACCGGTTCCTCCGCGGAGCGGCCTCGGCTCCACCTGCTTCGCGAACCGCAGATTTCACCCCGTGGATCGTGACAGGTGCGAACGGCAGCTACGGGTTCCAGGACTACCGCATCAGTTGCCCGCTCGCCGTCTACAACACGGACGTCAATCCTCCGCAGCGGCTTGCGGTTGGGTACCTGGAGAATAACGCTGTCAACGCGGAATTGGACGGGTACTACTGGCCGGGCAACCAGGGCGCGATGCGGGGTGGCGACAACAATACCAGTGCGACGGGTCCTCGCGAATGGTTGTTCGTTTTCCAGTCACCGTACACCGGCGCAACACGGAACACGGCTTGGTTGAATCCTCTGACCGATGCGACCATGCCGATCATGTACTGGTTCACCTGGAACCGCAGAAACGCCAATGCATGGCCGGGCGATCAATCGGTGTCGTTCACACCGAATCGTCCGAACACGGCTGCCGACGTGTTCCAGTACGTCGTGCCGGCGCCGGCTGGTGGTGTTGAGCAGGAAAAGATCAGCGCGGACAAGGTCGGTGTCTTCCCGAACCCGTACTACGCCTACAACGCGGCTGAGACAAACCGGTTCCAGCGTTTTGTGACATTCAACAATCTGCCTCCGGTCGCGAAGATCCGGATCTTTAACCTGGCAGGCCAGCTGGTGCGGACGATCGACAAGAACGAACCGTCCCAGTTCCTGCGGTGGAACATCATGAACCAGGCGGGCTTCCCGGTGGCGAGCGGTATGTATATCGCTCACATCGAGATGACCCTTCCGGCAGATGGCTCCACGGTGACCAAGGTCCTGAAGCTCGCTGTCATCCAGGAACAAGAGATCCTGAACACCTACTAAGGTGAACACGATACTCGTGTTCTTCACGACGAACTAGGAGACTATCAGATGAAACCCAATAAGTTGTTCATGGCGGTGGCTGTTCTGCTCTGCCTCGTCGTGCTGGCTGACGGCGGGTATGCGCAGAACAAAAGGATCGGGACGGCGAGCTCGACGCAGCTCCTGATCCCGGTCGGCGCGCGCAACGTCGCCCTCGGCGGCTCTGCGATCGCCAATACCCGTGGCGTCGAAGCGATCTACTGGAACCCGGCCGGTCTCGGCCGGCTCCATAACTCGGCCGAAGGGATGTTCTCGTCGATGAGCTACATCGCCGACATCAACGTCAACTACGGCGGTGTGGCAGGTACCTTCGGCGATTTCGGAACGCTCGGCTTCTCTCTCACGTCGCTGAGCTTCGGTGATATTCCGTTGACCACGGAAGACGATCCGGAGAACATCAGCGGTCGGTTCTATTCGCCGACGTTCGTGACGCTCGGTCTGGCGTACGGTCGTGGTTTGACCGATGCCATCGCCGTCGGCTTCACGGCGAAGATCATCAGCGAGCAGATCGATCGTGTGAGCGCTTCCGGCTTCGCGCTCGACATCGGCATCCAGTACACGAACCTCATCGGCGTGTCGGGCCTCGAGCTCGGCGTGGCGGTGAAGAACATCGGACCGCAAGTGAAGTATGATGGTCCGGGCCTCTATCGTGTCGCTCGTTCCACGGACGGCCGTCGTCCAGAGCAGCGGTATCGCTCTGAGGCTGCGAGCTTCGAGTTGCCGTCGATCGTTGAGATCGGCCTGTCGTATGGTGGTAAGGTCGAGAACAACATCATGTATGGCATCAACGGAACGTTCACGAACAACAACCTGTATCTCGATGAGTACAAGGTTGGTGCTGAGGTCGGCTTTATGCTCGAATCGCTCGAGCTCTTCGGACGCGTTGGTATGGGCATGGTCCCGCAGGCTGAAACCGATGCGAATATCTTCGGTGAAAGCTTCGGACTCGGTGTCCATTGGAACACACCCGGCGTTGACATCACGGTCGATTATGCCTATCGCGCCGCGACGTTCTTCGACGGGAACAACGTATTCTCCGTGAAGTTCGGGTTCTGATCTGTTCCATCATCGGTAGACGCAAGGGGCTGCCCGCGCAGGGCAGCCCTTTGTGTTCTGCCTCATTCCATTCCCAAGTATGCGTGTCCGTTCCTTTGCTCTCCTTGTCCTGATCGGGGTTGTCTGCTCCCTGACCCCCGGGCAGTCATTCTCAGAATTCGACCGATTCGTCGCTCTTCGGTCGGCCGAACTGCGAAAGGGTGGTCGGGTGATGCTCTTCGCGCTCGTCCCCGGTCAGGAAGACCTGGTGGCCGGGTCCTATTATCGGTTCGTGGCAGGTGCGCAGGTACGCGTGGTGTACCTGACGAATGGGGAAGCTGAGGTAGCTTCCTCCTCGGTCCTGTTCCCGCAACACGTTGCTGCAGCGATGCGTGATAAGGCGTATCGGGCGACACAACAGATCGATGCCGACCACGCCTTTCTGAATCTGCCGCACCTCGACGGGGCCGCCTCTACATCGCTGGTCGAATCGACGTGGGGCATGGATTCGCTTCGTGCGCGACTGCGTGGCCAGATCGATGAATTCCAGCCCGATCTGGTACTCGTGAATGGTTTCGAACGGCCGGAAACGCCAGACCCGGTCAGGAGGGTTGTTCGATCGTCATTCGCGGACGTACTGCAACGATTGAACTATGCACGTCGTCCGGTGCCGGCCGTGCATGTCGCTTCGCATGCCGACCCCTCTCGGTCTGCAACAGGACAGGTCTCTCGAGGCGTCAATGAGCGCCTCGCGCAAAGCGCGGCCGATAAATCTCGTGAGGTTTATCGGGACACGAACGTGGGTGACTCACCATCTGAGGTCCTGTACGTCCCCTTCGCTGATCGCGTTCCACCGTCTGGGAAGGTCTCTGGGACCCGGTTCCCTGTGATACGCAGATCGATACCCGCGGCCATCCGTTCCATCGACTCACTTGCAGGATCGCTTGCAGGCAAGATCGCTCGGTGGAAAAAGCCTCCCACCGGGTCGTTAGCCGATCGTGCCCTGAGAGAGGCCATCGAAGTCCTCGGCCACATCGACCTGTGGCTTCAGACCAATGCTCGTGATCAGGATCCCGAGCGACGGATCCTTCTGGATAAGCGTGCCGCCATCGAGGCGCTGCGGATCCGCCTGATCGGAGCCGACGTATTCTGGCATGTGTCAGACTCGGTGCTCACGAACACACAACTGACGTATCTGACGATCGATTCTGTCAGAGGTCTCGACCCGAAGGGGGACACCCAGATCTTCTTCCCGATGGTGCAGAAGGGATGGATCCTGAACGAATCGCCTCAGAACAAGGCGGCGCTGGTCCTGGGTGAACCCTACCGACTGATCTCTTCGAAGAACATTCCGTACGACCTTCCGAGGGAATGGTCCGGGCTCGAGCAACCTCGGTTTCGGACCCCGTGGCCGTTCTTCATCGTCCACAGGGCCACGAAGGCTGAGCGCAGCTTCTCCCTTCGGGTTGATGCTGGGTTCCTTGGCGCTCCGCGGTTTTCCGTGGATATCCAAACGCCTGTCCATGTTGCCGTCCCGGGGGAACGACTTGTCGTGCGCCTGACGAACCATTCTCGAGACGGTGTGCGCGATACACTCGAAGTGCTCGAGCCGTTCCTCCGTTCCCTCCCGATGTTCTTCCGCATGAACGCCAAAGGGTCGACGGAGCTCGATTCGCTGTCGCTGATATTCGATGATGGATACCCTGAGGGTACGAGCCTTGCTGAGGTCCTCATCGGCTTCCAACCCGCCGGACGTTTTGTGGTCCGGAAATTCCCCGTGCAGATCGACTCACTGCGAACAGTTCTCGTGGTCGGCGACAAAGAAGCTTCGGTGTCGGGTATGGCCGTCCGCCGGCTGGGAGTGAACGCCCGTTGGGTCGATCCCGAACAGGTATCCGCCGTATCGCTCGAAGACGATCCTGTCATTGTTGTGGGTGAGTGGCTGGGACATCGCATCTCTCGTGAGGGATGGGACCGATTGCAGAAGTATGCAGAACAGGGAGGGAGCATCGTCGTGCTGGCGCAGCAGGCCAGAGTGCAGACGAGCATCCCCGGTTCGCCGATCCGATCGGCGCTCCCCGATGCGTCGACGGACACGACCTCCGCGATCATGCTCTCGGGCGATGAGCCCCTCTTTGCGGGCCCGAACGATCTCAGGTCTGATCGGTGGGACGGATGGATCAATCGTCGCGTACCTCATCGCTTGACGATCCGGTTGGACAGGGCTGCAATCCTTGCCGCCGTCGGCGTCGAGGAAATGCCCGCAGTGATCCGCTGGAGCATCGGTCGGGGGAAGATCACATACGTCAACCTCAATTTGCATCATCAATTCCTGAACGGGCTTCCGGCAGCGTATCGGCTGCTTGCGAACCTTCTTGCCTCTTGATATATTGACCAAGCGGTGACTCCATGCGACTTCTTGTCCTGGCAGCAATCCTCTTCATTTTCGCCCCCGATGTTGAGGCCCAGCGGCACGTACCGTCCTCTCCGTTCCTCCTGAACGTGGACTACGCGCGATTCCGGAATGACGATCGTTCCGGTTATGTCGAGCTGTACTACGCGTTCTATCCCAACCTTGTCACGAGCGAGCCAAATGGCGACGGTGGCTTACAGGGCTGGGTGATCCTCACCGAGCGCATGACCGATCAAGCAACGGGCTCCCCGATGCTCTACGAACGACGGTTCTTGTCGATCAAAGTCCGGGACACGTCGCAACTCAATGCCGGGCTGACTTCCGTCAGCCAGACGGGGTATGCATTGCCCTACGGCACGTATACGCTCACGGTTATGGCCGTGGATTCGCTCGATCCTTCCCGCCGAGACAGCCTTTCGATCCCAATCGAGATCGCGCCGCTGGGCCCGAGCGTATCTGTGAGCGACCTGGAGCTCTGTTCCTCGATCAGCCCAGGGAAAGAGGGCAGTTCATTCGTCAAGAACACGTTGGAGGTGATACCCAACGCCACGCTCATGTTCGGCGTGACCGGACATCCGGTCCTGTTCCAGTATGCCGAACTCTACCGGCTGTCGTCGACCTCTCCGTACGCACTGGTGTCGACGATCCAGGATTCTCGAGGTCAGGTCGTGCGTCAGTCGTCGCGCCTTCGGACGTTCACATCGCCAGACGCAGTCGATGTGGCGACGATCAACGTCAGCTCGGTGCCATCCGGCCGCTACACGCTCGTCTACCGGGTCTTGCGCGACAGTGTTGAAGAAGTGGCGAAGACGTCGAAAACGTTCTATGCCTACAACCCCCACATCCAGGCTCGTACGGTCTCCGCGACATCGATGAAAGCGAGCGAGATGGCGGGTCTCACGTTCGAGGAGCTGGGAGAGGAATTCCGTCGCGCGCGCTATCTGGCTACCGAACAGGAAGCGACTGCGTTCGCCAAGCTGACGACGGCCGATGCCCGCCGGGAATTTCTGGCAAGTTTCTGGGATGCTGTCGAGCGAGGTCGCGCCGGCTTCCGAGGTATCTCGCGGATGGACTACCTGCAGCGCGTTGTCACGGCCAATCAAAAGTATCGCGTACACGGCCGGGAAGGCTGGCAGTCGGACCGCGGACGGGTCTTTCTGCTGTATGGCGATCCGGATGATATCGAACGCATTCCGAGCAATGAGGACACAAAGCCGTATGAGATCTGGTATTACAATCAGATCGAAAGCGGCGTCCAGTTCATTTTCATCGATCGATCGGGTTTCGGGGAGTATATCCTCGCGCATTCCACGAAGAGGGGAGAGCTACAGGACGACGGATGGCAGCGCTTGCTGCGTTAGCGGCGCTGTGGCTGTTGGCGCCCCAGCTCCAGGTCCGGCCTCTCTTGATCGAGGCAGCCCGGTTCGACGTGCCGGCAACGGCGCGGATGATCACGGTCGGGGGATCGGGTGCCTGCTACGTCGCAGATCCTGAACGACATCTTGTCACGCGATGGACGCTCGACGGCGGAAGGGGTCCGGAAGTCGGCGGCTATGGCTGGGGCCTGAGTGCACTCGACCATCCGAGCGGTGTGGCGACAGACGGCAACCGCGTCTATGTGGCCGACCGTGGCAACCACCGGATCGTTTCATACGACCGAGACCTTCGTCCCCTGAACGCATTCTCGACGCGCGACACCGCCGATGCGCGCAGCCGCTTCGGGTATCCGGATGCCGTTGCTGTAAGTGGCCGTGGAGATTTGATCGTCCTCGACGGCGAATCGGATGACGTCGTGGGATTCCGTCCTGACCGGCGTGTCGCATTTCGCATTGGCCGTGAGGTCTCGGGCGGCCCTCCGCTCTCATCTCCGACGTGTGTCAGCGTCGACCGTGCCGAACGCCTGCTGGTCGGTGAGGCCGGCGGTATCCGCATGTTCGACCTCTTCGGCAATCAACTTCGATCGATCAGGCTCGCCGAGGGTCTCGTCGTTCGAGGGACGGGCGGATCGGGCAGATGGCTCGCCGCAGTTTCAGCGGATACCCTTTTTCTCTACGATGACGAGCGCAGCCTCGTCTTTCGCTGGGGGAGGTCTGAGATCATTCCCGGAAGTGCAATCTCTGAACTGTGGGGTCTGGCATGGCATGAGGGTTCGCTCGTTGTGCTGAGTACCGGCTCCGTCGTCATTCTCCGCGTCGAATCATAAACCGGTCCCGTCGGTCAGCTGCCGACGTGCCGTTCACATATCACACACACTACACTGGACGGGGGTCCTATGGCTCGCAGCGTCAACAAGGTCATTCTCATCGGCAACCTGGGAAAAGATCCCGAGGTGCGGTACACCGGAAGCGGCGTCGCCGTTGCGACATTCACGGTCGCCACGAACGAGTCGTGGCGCGATGCCGAGGGAAACACACAGGAACGGACCGAGTGGCACAATATTGTCGTGTGGCGAAAACTCGCCGAGGTCTGCGGAGAGTACCTGAAGAAAGGGAGCAAGCTGTATCTTGAAGGACGTCTCCAATACCGTACGTATGACGACAAGAACGGGGTGAAGCGCTACGTCACCGAGATCGTAATGGACCAGATGGTGATGCTCGATGGCCGCAATCGTGACACAGCCGGCGGTGCCAGCGGGGCTGATCCGGGACCTTCCGCGCCCCCTCCGACGCCCGGACCGTCCTCCAAGGACGATGACCTTCCGTTCTGAGTTCGCCATGAAACGTCCTGCGTTCGTTGTCACGCTCGCGGTCCTTCTCACTACGGCTGGATGTATCGCTCCACCTTCTAGCGTCGTCGATCAGGCTTCGAACGGGCCTGCTGTCGCAACGCATGGCATGGTCGTTTCGGCGAATGTGCTGGCGTCGCAGGTCGGCATGGACGTATTGCGCTCGGGTGGGAATGCCGTCGATGCGGCCGTGGCTACGGGACTCGCGCTTGCCGTGGTCCATCCTGCTGCCGGGAACATTGGCGGCGGTGGCTTCATGGTGGTGCGATGGAATGATGGGACGACGGCGGCGTTCGACTTTCGGGAGAAGGCGCCCGCGGCGGCATCCGAGCGGATGTATCTCGATGCCTCGGGCCGGTATGTCGACGACCTGAATCATGAGGGATATCTTTCCGTGGGCGTCCCGGGGACGGTCGCAGGGTTCGATCTGGCACTCCGCCGGTTCGGGACGAAGGGTTGGAAAGAGCTGACGGCCCCGGCCGTCAAGCTGGCGGAAGAAGGATTCCCGTTGAGCTGGTCGCTGTCCTCTGACCTCCGTTCGCTCACGAATGACTGGAAACGATATCCCGCGTCCGGACGAGTATTCCTCCAGCCGGATGGGTCGAACTACGAGATGGGCGAAATCTGGCGTCAGCCTGACCTCGCGAAGACGCTGCGACGCATCATGCACGATGGTCGCGAGGGGTTCTATCGTGGGGAGACGGCGCAGAGGCTGGCTGCCGACATGAAAGCTAACGGGGGCCTGGTCACCGAGGCGGACATGGCCGCGTATGAGGCGGTGGAGCGTACGCCGCTTCGTGGGACATATCGGGGCTACGAGATCGTATCGATACCACCGCCAAGCTCGGGCGGGACGGCGGTCATCGAGATGCTCAATATCCTGGAAGGGTACGACCTGGGTGGTCTCGGGCACAATTCGGCAGAATATCTCCATCTGGTGACCGAGGCGATGCGACGAGCGTTCGCGGACCGAGCGGCTTTTCTGGGCGATCCCGACGCGAATCCACGTCTGCCGATCGCTCGACTGACGTCGAAGGAGTATGCGAAGGAGATGAGGGCGACGATCGATCCGTCGCGAGCTGGCTCTATCCCTGTCGAAGCTGTCGAGACGGCGAGCGAGAGCGGGGAAACAACTCACTATTCAGTCGTCGATGCACAGGGCAATGCGGTCGTCGTAACGTATACCCTCGAATATGGCTACGGCTCGCGTATCGTCGCGGACGGGCTCGGATTTCTGCTGAACAACGAGATGGGCGACTTCAATCCGATCCCGGGTTTCACGGATTCGACAGGTTTCATTGGCACAAGGGCGAATCGGGTGGCCCCCGGCAAGCGGATGTTGTCGAGCATGACGCCGACGATCGTGCTGAAGGATGGAAAACCCTGGGCGCTGGTCGGGAGTCCTGGTGGTCGGACGATCATCAATACGGTGCTGCAGGTCGTCTTGAACCTGATCGACCATCGCATGGGGCTGGCCGACGCGGTCGCAGCCAAGCGCGTCCACCATCAATGGGAGCCGAATATCCTTCGTGTGGAGCGGAATGGCATCTCGCGCGACACGGAGGCGGTGCTCAGGGCGAAAGGGCATCGCGTCAGTCTTGGCGGCACACAAGGCCGCGTGCATGCAATCCTGATCGATCCGGCGACGAACCTGCGCTGGGGCGTGGCGGATCCGCGTGACCCCGATGCCGGAGCCGTCGGATACTGACCGGTCGTCGGCTGCGAGTGAGTTGCGTTTGCATCTTTCTCGATGTACGTTAGTGTATACCTGTTCTTTGTCTCATCACGATCCGGTGTCCCGTCGCGCGGTGCGGCGGGATGAAAAGGGAATTCCGTGCGTCTGACCTGCTGGTCGGACCAATCGGAAGCTGCCCCGCAACTGTGATCCCGGCCCGATGTGGGCCAGTGCCTCGACGCGCGCGCCATTGACCCGTGGATGGGTTGAGAAGGCGGTCGGGGCCGGGAAAGCCAGGAGACCTGCCAGATCGCAACTGCACCGTGCCTTCGCGGGAAGGGACTGGGATCTTTGGCATCGCTTCGCATGCATGCCCGCGGCCCCTTCTCCTCCGGAGACGGGGCCTTTTCTTTTCTTCCCAGTGACCTCCAGGGATATCTGCCTGTTCCTGATCATCCTTCTCATTGCGCCAGCGCTGCGTGCACAATCGGCCGCTGATACGGTGACCCCGTACCAACAACCTCCGGTGACCGTGCACGCCACGCCGCTGATGCCACGTTCCGCGGCGACGTTGGGGACCGTCGTTCGGCTTGAAGGTTGGTCGATCCGCCGCATGGACGGACGAACGCTCGACGCCGTCCTTCAGGAGGAGGGTGGTCTGTTCGTCCGGGATGTGGGCGGCCCTGGAGGAGTCAAGACCGTCAGCCTGCGGAATGCACCCGCGACTCAAACGGTTGTTCAGCTGAACGGACTTCGTCTGAACCATCCGCAGAACAGCCTCGTGGACCTCGGTTTGTACCCCGTCGCGCTGTTCGATGCTGTGGAGGTCGTGCGAGGGGGTCAATCGGCCCTCTTTGGCGCCGAGGCGAATGCTGGGGCCGTTGTGCTGGGTATCTGGCCTTCGATGACCGATCGTTGGTCCATCGGAGGGGGTATGGGTTCGTTCGGCGAACGCGCGGCCTCGTTCCGCTGGGATGCGAATGTCGGTGCGGTCTCAACGAGCGTGCGTGGTGGTACCGATCGTGCCGACGGACGATTCACGTTCCCCTGGTCCGACGGGGCAGGCACGGTTACCCGGACTCGTGAAGGTGCTTCATACGAGCGATGGTATGCTGCGGCTTCCGTGGTCCTCCCGCGGACCGATGGCGGTCACCTGGAGGCGACGGTGATCGGAGTGACCGCCGATCGGGGTTCGCCCGGTCCCGTGACAGCGGGTCCCACGATCGCATCCCGGCTCAAGGACCGCGTTGGACACGGCGTTGTGCGCTATGTTGCGGAGGGGGACGATGAGATCGCCTGGGAGGCCGGAATATCCGGTTCCGTCATGGACGAAACGTTTGAGGATCCGTCCATCGGACTCGCTCCGGAGCGGTATGCAGCGCGAGCCGCAGCGGGTTGGGTCCAATCCAGGTTCTCGATCGCAGAAGGCATTCAGGTCGGTCTGGGCACCGAAACCTCCATCGCTTCTTTGGAGAGCCAGAATATCGCGTCCGGCGCTCGCCGCTCATCGGCAGCATTGATCGCACATGCACAGTGGTTGCATGCTCCTTCGCAAGCACGCATCATGCCGATGCTCCGGTGGGACATTCTGTCCGACCAGCGTGCCCACCTGGCACCTCGACTGGCTGTCGAGGTCCCACTCCGTGCGGATCGAACGATCGTTGCCCGGGCGAGCGTGGGTGGTGGGATCCGGACCCCGAATTTCAATGAACGCTACTGGAGACCGGGCGGGAACCCCCTGTTGCTGCCGGAGCGGGTGACGACGGCCGATGCGGGGCTTCATTACGCTACGGAGGCGGCACAGGGGACCACTCTTGCTCTCAATGGATTCATCGCCGATACCCGGGATCGGATCACGGGATGGCCGCCGGCGAACCTGACCCGGACGTTGGCTTGGGGGGTAGACGCAAACGCCGCGTTGTGGCTTGCCGGACATCGGTGGTGGGTAAACGGCACGATGGCTATCGTCGAATCGCGTTCTCCCGCAGTCCTGGGCCGACAGCTCCCCTATGTTCCGCGGTGGCTTGCGGCGACGGGGATCGATCTCCGCTTTGGGAATGCGATTGTCAGTCCTACCGTGCGCTACGTCTCGCGGAGATTCACGACGATGGATAACTCGGCGGCGTTGAGTCTGCCTCCGTCGGCTCGCTTTTCACTCGCAGGTCAGACCATGTTGTTGGTGTTTGGCGTGGAGACCGTTCTCACGGCCACTGCGGACAACATCTTCGATGTCTCGGGCATATCCATCCCGGGGTATCCTCTGCCCGGACGCAGCTTATCATTGCGGGCCATGTTCGTCTTACCAGGTTCTACGTCATAAGGAGTTCCTAGCGTGAGGATCAGGCTTGCTCAAGGCCGGCTGATACATCAAGCAGAGACGGGACGGACCTTCGCACGGCGCCGCGCGTGTCTTCTCCTGCTCGTCGGGCTCGTGATGGGCTGTGACCCGGTCGTCGATCCGAGCCCGGTCTCAACGGGTCCCAAAGGGATCTATGTCATCAATGAGGGATCATATCTTGCGTCGAACGCTGAACTGTCCTACATCGGGGAGGATCGCGTCTCAGCTTCGGGGTCGGTATTCTCAACCATGAATCCCGGACGGACCTTGGGCGACATCGCTCAGCACGGAGCTGTCGCGAACGGCAAGCTCTACGTCGTCGTGAACAATTCGCGCAAGATCGAAGTGCTCGAGGCCGGTACGCACCGGTCTCTGCAGACGATCGCATTGCTGCGAGCGCCGAGGTACATCGAGGTGGTCTCTGAATCGAAGGCCTACGTATCGAACATGGATTCGACCATCTCCGTTCTCGACTTGAGATCCGGCGCGGTGCTGCGGGACCTCGTTGTAGGTTCGTTCCCGGAGGGGATGGTACATTCGGGCGATCGTCTCTATGTCTGCAATAGCGCGTGGGGCTATGGCGCTTCGGTCAGTATCGTCAACGTATCGGTCGATTCTGTCATCGGATCCATCGCAACTCCACCCGGCCCAACATTCGGCATCAACGGCATCTCGGGATTGGTGCATGTGCTCTGCACAGGCTACTCCTCGTATGGGTCCGGCCCGGACGTGCCCGGGGCCATCCTCACGCTGGAGGGTTCCACAGGCCGCGTGATCGATACGCTCGCGCTCACTTACCCGGCGGGGAAGATTGCGAACGATGCTGCAGGCGACATCTTCGTGACCGTCACCGGGGGGCCTGCCCCGGGGGTCTGGAAGATCTCCGGAGGCGCTTCGCCTTCGGTCGTTTCATCTTCGCTTGTCAGCGGATTGTACTATGGCATCGGGGTGGACGACGCTCGGTCTGAGCTCTATCTGGCGACGGCAGGAGATTTTGTCAACAACGGTGTCGTACACGTACGCTCGTTGTCCGGCGGCACGTTGCGAACTTATACGTCTGGGATCGGCGTGGCACCAAACGGGTTCGTCGTGCTTCCGTGAGGGTTTTCGCCCAATAGCATCCGAGTGTTCTTTTTCGTACCATTATTCACGCAGTTGTCAATGTGGAGGCCGTGTATGAAGCATTTCGTATTCGGGATCGTCGTCATCGGCATCGCCGCGCTGTCGCGATTCCTTCCCCATCCCCCGAATGTTACGCCGCTGGCAGCGCTTGCGCTCACCGGGGCATTATACCTGGACCGGCGGTTCGCTTTTGTGCTCCCGCTCGCGGCAATGTTGTTGAGCGACCTGTTCCTCGGATTCCATCGGATCATGCCGTTCGTCTACGTGAGCTTCGTGGCGATCAGCGCCGCAGGTGTGTTGCTTCGGACTCGCCGGTCGATCCCTGTCGTTGCCGGTGCATCGCTGGCCGGTTCGATGCTCTTCTTTGTCGTGACGAATTTTGGCGTGTGGCTCGTCGGTGACGGCGGCGTGTACCCGAAGACCGTCGCCGGATTGACGGAATGCTACATCGCTGCTATCCCGTTCTTCCGCAATACGGTGCTCGGCGACATTGTGTATGTCGCGATCCTATCGGGCACATTCGAAGTTGCACGACGATGGATGCCTGAGTGGGCGATGCCCAGCGAGTCTGTCGTTCGTTAACAGATCCTCATCTTCCACAAAGGTCCCCTTCGGGGACCTTTGCGTTTCTATCCCGGAGGACATCCCGACCCGCAGGAAAGAGACTTCCCAGCGGTGCGAAATGAGTCCCTCCGTCTCCACCGATCCGTCGGCAATGCTCGATTGTCTTGCATTTCCACCGATTTTGGAGGAACATCCTGAGCAAGCCGTGGCATGACGATTGACGCCTTGGCGGCGACCCGTCTGGCCTTCTCAGCCATGCTTCAGGGGCCGGATCCGATCTGACTCCCATGGAGACATCCAATGAACCCGTATGCTGAATCGGTCTTGACGCTCGTCAAGACGAAAAATCCCGCTGAGCCCGAATTCCATCAAGCCGTTCAAGAAGTGTTGCACTCGTTGGAGCCGGTGCTCGCACGGCATCCAGAGTACCGTTCCGCGAAGATCCTCGAGCGCATGGTAGAGCCTGAACGAGTGATCATGTTCCGCGTTCCGTGGATCGACGATCGCGGCGATTTCCATATTAATCGTGGATACCGCGTTCAAATGAACAGTGCGATCGGTCCCTACAAGGGCGGTCTTCGGTTCCACCCGTCTGTAACGCTTGGAACGTTGAAGTTCCTCGCCTTCGAACAGGTCTTCAAGAATGCCCTGACGACGCTCCCGATGGGCGGAGGGAAGGGGGGGTCGGACTTCGATCCGAAGGGGAAGAGCGATCTGGAAGTCATGCGTTTCTGCCAGAGCTTCATGACCGAACTGTTCCGCCATATCGGGCCGGATACGGACGTGCCGGCCGGGGATATCGGCGTTGGAGCCAGAGAGATCGGATTCTTGTTCGGCCAATACAAACGTCTGAGCCGCGAATTTTCCGGAGTGCTCACCGGCAAGGGGCTCAACTGGGGTGGTTCGCTGATCCGTCCCGAAGCGACTGGATTCGGCGTCGTCTATTTCGCGCAGGAAATGCTCAAGACGCGGGGCAAGAGCTTCGACGGAATGCGCGTGGCGGTCTCCGGCTTCGGCAACGTGGCCTGGGGAGCGGCGCTGAAGGCCACCCAACTTGGCGCGAAGGTCGTGACCTTGTCCGGACCCGACGGGTTCGTGTACGATGCCGATGGCATCAAAGGTGAGAAGATCGACTATATGCTTGAGATGCGAGCAAGCGCGCGCGATAGCGTCAAAGATTTTGCGGACAAGTTCAAAGTCGAGTTTCACGCCGGGAAGCGCCCCTGGGGGGTCAAGGTCGATGTTGCGTTGCCCTGCGCCACGCAGAACGAGCTCGACGAGAATGACGCGAAGGAACTCGTCAAGAATGGGTGCCTCTGCATCTGCGAAGGGGCCAACATGCCCACCTCGCTTGGGGGCATCCGGGTGTTCGAGGAGGCGAAGGTGCTCTTCTCGCCCGGCAAGGCATCGAATGCGGGGGGCGTTGCGACCTCGGGGCTGGAGATGAGCCAGAACAGCATGCGCTTGTCGTGGACGCGCGATGAGGTCGACCAGCGACTCCACCAGATCATGCGGACGATCCACGACACGTGTGTGACGGTGGCCCAGACCTACGGCGCCCCGGGCAACTACGTGACGGGCGCGAACATCGCCGGCTTTCTGAAAGTGGCAACGGCCATGATGGACCAGGGTCTCGTGTAGGACGCTGTCCAGCAGGCCCAGTTTTTCGTGAACGGTGCAGCGCCAAGACGCCACCCCGGCGCGGTCGGATCTTCGATCATGCCAGGCCTGGCGTCTTGGCATGTAGCGGTGCGATGCATGCCGATTGACGGAGAGGTCTGACGGCCATCGGTCGTCGACTCTTCTTTCCATGACAAGCGCAGACTTCATCCATATCGAAGACGTCCAAGGGAGCCGCATCAGGAGCTTTCAGCACCTGATGCGGTTCCGCATTCGTGACATCCTGCTTGTCTCGAGCCTCTACGACAACTATCTGTTCGAGGAGGATGGGCGCCTGTACGAGCTGATCCATCAGGAGGCGATGGCGCTCAATCTGAGCTCCGCTCCCGAGTTCACGCATGCCTCGACGGCTGCGGAAGCGCTGGAGCTGATGAAGGATGGTCGGACCTTCGATCTGATCATCACGACGATGCATATCGAAGATCTGCCCGTGGTGAAGTTTGCGCAGGCCGTTCGGAGCGCCGGCTACGAGATCCCCATCGTGCTGCTGGCATACGACAACCGGGAACGCAAAGAGATCGTTACACAATACGACACGTCGATCTTCGAGCGGATCTTCATCTGGCAAGGGGACTATCGGCTCATCATTGCGATCATCAAGGACATCGAGGACCGGCGGAACGTCGAGGATGATACCCGAACGGCCGGGGTGCAGGTCATTATCCTCGTCGAGGACAACGTCAAGTTCTACTCATCGTACCTGCCGATCCTCTACTCGGAGATCCTGAACCAATCCCATCGCCTGATCCGCGAGGGAGTGAACCTCTCGCACCGGATCCTGCGCATGCGCGCGCGGCCGAAGATCATCCTGTGCAATACATACGATGAAGCCTGGGCGGCGTTTATCGCCTATCGCGAACACGTTCTCGGGATCGTCTCTGATATCAACTTTTCTCGGGGCGGTACGAAAGATCCGGAAGCAGGTCTGCTGTTTGCACGTCAGGTCAGGTCGCTGCAGGACGATATCCCCATCCTGCTCCAGTCCAGCTCGCCGGAATTCGAAGGGCCGGCCCGGGAGGCGGGGGCCGCGTTCCTCAAGAAAGGCGATCCGCGCCTCCATCATGAGTTGCGAGAGTTCGCACTCGACAATTTCGGGTTCGGCGATTTCATATTCCGGATGCCGGATCACAGTGAGGTGGGACGGGCCACGGACCTGGTGACGCTCGAAGAAGGTCTCCGGAGCGTGCCGGAGGAGTCGATCGTTTTCCACGCCCGTCGCAACCATTTCTCCAAATGGCTGAAAGCGCGGACCGAATTCGGTCTTGCCCATCGACTACGTCCGCAGAAGGTCGAGGATTATCCGACCCCGGAGGCCCTCCGTCAGTCGCTCATTGCAGATTTGCGGGCGTACAGAGAAATGCGCCAGCGGGGTGTCATCACGGAGTTCAACCGTGATACATTCGACCCGCGTTCGTCCTTCGCACGCATCGGAGGAGGATCGTTGGGCGGTAAGGCGAGGGGCCTGGGCTTTGTCAGCGCGCTGATCAGCAGCTACAGCCTTCGCAACAAGTTCCCGGATGTCGAGATCAGCGTGCCGGCAGGCGTGGTCATTGCCACGGAGGCGTTCGACCGGTTCCTGGCGATGAACGACCTTGAATCCTTCGCGCTCAGCGAGCCCGACGATGCCGACCTGCAGCGGCGATTCCTCGAGGCACCACACTTCCCGGAAGATGTCGCCGAGAGGCTCTGGCAACTCCTCGATATCGTGACGGAGCCGCTCGCCGTGCGGTCGTCGAGCTTGCTCGAGGATTCACAGTATCAGCCGTTCGCGGGCGTGTACGAGACGTACATGATCCCGAACAACAATCCGGACAAAGACCTCCGGATGTTGGAGCTTCTCCAAAGCATCAAGTTGGTGTACGCCTCCACCTTCGCCAAGCCGGCGCGCGAGTATATGCGCATGACTTCGTATCGGCCCGAAGAAGAGAAGATGGCGGTGATCGTTCAACGGATGGTGGGAGCGGCCCGGAACGGCAGGTACTATCCCGATTTTTCAGGTGTTGCACGGTCATACAACTTCTATCCAGTCCCACCGCAAACGGCGACCGATGGAATCTGTCAGGTAGCGCTCGGCCTCGGAAAAACGGTGGTCGACGGTGGCAACACCGTCCGATTCTGCCCGAAATATCCCCGTCATTTGATGCAATTCTTCTCGACGACGGAGACCATCAAGAACGCCCAGCAGTCCTTTTACGCCGTCGATCTGGAGTTGGACCTGCGGGACGGCCAGGCGCACACGCCCGGTGCCTTCGTGAAGCGCTACGACCTGACGCAGGCCGAGCAGGACCAGACGCTGTTCTACGTCGGTTCGACGTGGTCGCCGGAAAATGAGACAGTTTATGATGGGATCTCCCGGCCAGGTCGTCGTATCGTGACGTTTGCACCCGTACTGAAGCACGGTCTGTTCCCGCTGCCAGAGATCGTGGACCTCATGCTGGACATGGGGACCTGGGGAATGGGCACACCGGTGGAGATCGAGTTCGCCGCGACGATGAACCTACCGCCGCATCGGCCCAGCGACTTCTGCATGCTACAGATCCGGCCCATGGTACTCCATCGTGAGCTTGAGGAGCTGGAAGTTGAAGATCATGATCCCTCTGAAGTGCTCTGTCAGAGTCCGCAAGTGATGGGAAACGGCGTCATGACAGACATCTCCGACGCCATCGTCGTGGACATGCATGTGTTCGATCGAGGGCGAAGTCTCGATGCCGCACGCGAAGTGAGCCAATTGAATGCAGAATTGGTGAAACGAAAGCGACCATACGTGCTCATCGGGGTCGGTCGGTGGGGGAGCCTGGATCACTGGCTGGGGATCCCGGTGACCTGGGAACAGATCTCCGGCGCGGCAGTGATCGTCGAATCAGCCTTCAAAGACTTCAACGTGACGCCGTCGCAGGGTTCTCATTTCTTCCAGAACATCACCTCGTTCCGCGTCGGCTACTTCTCGGTCAACGCGTTCGAACGGGTCGGATCGATCGACTGGGACTGGCTGTTGGCCCAACGGGCCGAGACGGCGCTGTCGATGGTGCGGCACATCCATTGTGAGCGACCGTTCACGATCAAGATCAACGGGCACAAGAATAGAGGCATTATCTTGAAACCGGGGGTGCGATGAACGCTTTCCCACGGACGATCGCGACGATGGTCAGCGTGATCGGAGTGCTTGGACTGTTTGCATGTCGCTCCACGTCCGACATCACCATCGTCGTTCAGCTGCCGACGAGCACGCCGCTGGGTGATACGATCACTGTGGCCGGCAATCACGAGGCGCTGGGTACCTGGGACCCGAGAACAGTAGGGCTCCAGCGCGCGAGCGCTCTGACGGCGTCGCGGACGTTCAGGCTCCCCAGGGGCTTTCAGCTCGAATTCAAGGTCACGCGAGGTTCCTGGGATACGGAGGCGATCTATTCAGCGGATGGCCATCCCCCGCAGAACGAGCAGCACGTGGTCGAGGGAGACACGGCCTTGACGCTTGTCCCTGTTGGTTGGAAGGATTCGATGCCGAAGCCCTCGAGCACGCTGACCGGGACGGCAGACGTCTTTACAGACCTGGTTGGCGAGGGACTCCGATCGAAGCGTACTGTCACCGTGCGTCTCCCTCCCAGCTATCGATCACAGCCAGAACGTCGATATCCGGTCCTGTACCTCCATGATGGGCAGAATTGTCTCGACCGGAGGACGGCCGCTTTTGGAGCCGAGTGGAGGGTGGACGAGACGATGGACAGCCTGGCAGCGATCGGCCAGATCGACGAGATGATCCTCGTCGCCATGAACAACACGAGCGATCGCATTGACGAATACTCGGACACGCCACTGGGCGAGGCCTATGTGTCATTTGTGATCAATGTGGTCAAGCCGTTGGTGGATTCGACCTATCGGACCATTCCAGGGCCCGAACACACGGCGGTGATGGGATCGTCGATGGGCGGATTGATCTCATTCCTCTTCACCTGGTGGCATCCGGAGGTGTTCGGGAAGGCGGCCTGCCTGTCAAGTGTCTTGGACCGGCGGAGGACGGACGCGCTGAAGATTGTTGAACGGACTCCGCGCGGGGGGCAGATGCGAAAGATCTACCTTGATTGTGGCGGGGCTCCCGGAGAGGTTTCGCTGAAGCCCGGGATGGACGAGATGGTCGGGGTGCTCACAACACGGGGATTTCAGGAGGGGAAGGACCTGGAGTGGTTCTTCGATCCCACCGCTGAGCACAATGAGGCAGCATGGGCGGCGCGGGTTTGGCGGCCGTTGACCTTCCTGTTCGCGCGGAATGTTCAGGTTCAAACGAAGTGACCGAAGGGAGCATGTCATGAAACGCTGGCTTATCACCTCAGTCCTTTTCATCATTGCGGCGGCATCCCTGATGGCTCAGGCGCCGCGACCGATCACGGTCGACGATCTGTTGGCGATGCGGCGAGTGTCGGATCCGCAGGTGTCGCCCGATGGTCGATGGGTCGCCCTGACACTTTCGGACCATTCGGTCGCCGAGAACAAGGCCACCAGCAGCATCGTCCTCGTCCCGGCCACGGGCGGTGCGGTCGTACCACTGACGGCCTCGAAGGGCTCTAATCGATCTCCGCGCTGGCTGTCGTCGTCGACGCTCGCGTTCATTTCGACGCGGGACGGCGAATCGCAGATCTGGACGATCGCTGTCACGGGCGGAGAGGCCCGAAAGCTCACGACACTATCGACAGAGGTCTCCGGATTCCAGGTGTCGTCCGATGGTGCCTGGATCGCATTCGACTCGGAGGTGTTTCCGGATTGCGAGGATGACGCGGCCAACCAGCGGCGGACCGCCGAGATCGCCAAGAAGGCCAGCAAGGCGAAGGTCTTCGATCGGCTGCCCTACCGCGTGTGGAACACGTGGAAGGATGGCAAGCGGAGCCACCTCTTTGTCCAGGCGGTCTCTGGCGGACCGGCCAAAGACATTACTCCGGGTGACCACGATGTGCCACCGATCGACCTTGGAGGCTCGTGGGACTACACATTCGCACCGGATGGCCGATCAGTGGCCTATACAATGAACACCGATCCATCCATCGCAACGAGCACGAACAACGATCTGTTCGTGGTTCCGGTATCGGGTGGCGGGGCTACGCGGATCACGCAGAACCCGGCAAATGACGCACAGCCGCTCTATGCGCCGGACGGGAAGACGATCGCCTATACAGCCATGCAGCGTCCCGGATTCGAAGCGGACCGCCGGGTGATCACGCTCTACGATGTCGCCTCCGGCCGGCGAAGAGCGCTCACCGAATCTGCGGACCGCAGTTTTGGCGAAATGGCCTGGTCACCGGACGGCAAATGGATCTATGCAACGGCCGACGACCGTGGCGCACGCTCGCTTTTCCGGATTGCTGTGAAGGATGGGAGCGTTGAAGGGCTGGTACAGGAGGGCGTTGTCAGTGGGATCAGGATATCTCCTGACGGCAAGGCGCTCTTCTTCACCCATGAACGTATGGACCGGCCTGCCGAGCTTTTCCGGTTTGACGTGGGTTCCAAGAAGCTGAGTAGACTCACGAACTTCAACGACGATAAGGTGAAGGGGCTTGACCTCCCGGCGAAAGAAGATGTGTGGTTCGAGGGGTCCGGAGGTACGAGGGTGCACGCGCTGCTTCTCAAACCTCCCGGCTTCGTTGAAGGGAAGAAGTACCCGTTGATCTATCTCATCCATGGTGGTCCGCAGGGACAATGGGCGGACCAATTCCACTACCGCTGGAGCGCTCAGCTCTTCGCCTCGAGAGGGTATGTGGTCGCAATGGTCAATCCGCGTGGAAGCACCGGATACGGGCAGCGGTTCACGGACGAGATCTCTGGCGATTGGGGCGGGGCGGTCTTTGAAGATCTGATGAAGGGTCTTGACCATCTCGTCGCCACGTATCGGTTCATTGACGGCTCGCGTGTTGCAGCGGCGGGAGCTTCATACGGGGGGTTCATGGTGAACTGGTTGCTCGGCACGACAGACCGGTTCCGGTGCTTCGTCAGTCATGACGGGGTATTCAACCCCTGGAGCATGTACGGAACGACGGAAGAGCTGTGGTTCACCGAATGGGAATTCAAGGGGACGCCGTATGCGCATCCCGAGTTGTACGATCGCTGGTCGCCCCTTCGAAACGCCTCGAAGTTCAAGACGCCGACCCTCGTCGTCCATGGTCAACTGGACTATCGCGTGGATGTGAGCGAAGGATTCCAGCTCTTCACCGCGCTGCAACGGCAGGGAATCCCCTCGAAAATGCTGTATTTTCCTGATGAGGGGCACTGGGTGACCAAGCCGGCAAATGCGGTTCTCTGGTACACCACGGTGCTCGACTGGATCGACGCGTATACGAAGAACCCTTGACCGACGAAGGAGACCGACGTGGAACACTTCAAACAGAGCATGTTGTCGCTCATCATCGAAACGTCGACCAATCTGCCCCCGGATGTCCGACGGGCGCTGTTGCGTGCGATGGAATATGAGGATCCCAACTCGCAGGCGGGCCTGGCCCTCAAGATGATCGCCCAGAACGTCGATATGGCGTGCGATCATAGCGGAGCGATCTGTCAGGACACCGGCATGCCCACGTTCGAAGTGCGAACGCCTGTCGGTGCCAATATGATGACGATGCGAAAGGAGATCCGGGAAGCCGTCGCAGAGGCGACCAAGCTCGGCAAGCTCCGTCCCAACTCCGTCGATTCGATCTCGGGAAAGAACAGCGGAGACAACCTCGGGCCAGGGACGCCGGTCATCCATTTCGACCAGCACGAGTCGGACGAGATCGAAGTGAAGCTTCTCCTCAAAGGCGGTGGATGTGAGAACAAGAACATCCAATACTCCCTTCCGATGGAGCTGACCCATCTCGGACGCGCTGACCGCACGCTCGAGGGTGTCCGAAAGTGCCTGATGCACGCGGTGTGGCAGGCACAAGGGCACGGATGCGCCGTCGGCGCGATCGGCGTTGCCATCGGGAGCGACCGGGCCTCGGGATACGCCCATGCGAAGGAGCAACTGTTCCGTTCGCTTGATGATATCAATCCGGACCCGGAGTTGGCGGCGCTCGAGGCCCGCATCATGAAGGACGCCAATACACTTGGCATCGGGACCATGGGCTTTGGCGGACGAGTGTCGCTCATCGGGTGCAAGATCGGATCCTACAACCGGCTCCCGGCCAGCTTCTTCGTTTCAGTGGCGTATGATTGTTGGGCCTTCCGCCGTTTGGGCGTTGTGCTCGACGGAAAGACGGGAACGATCAAACGGTGGTTGTTCAAGGAAGACGGTCCGGTCGTCCGGATGGCAAAGGAGAAGGGGCTCCCTGCCACCGGAAGAGAAGTGCGCCTCACGACGCCGCTGACGGAGGAGCAGGTGCGTGGACTCCGTGTCGGAGATGTGGTCGTCCTCAGTGGAGCGGTCCATACCGGCCGAGACATGATCCACCACCATCTGATGACGCACGATGCGCCGGTCTCGCTTGACGGTGAGGTCATCTACCATTGCGGACCGGTCGTGTTGAAGGAAGGGAAGGGATGGAAGATCAAGGCGGCGGGTCCCACCACAAGCGGCCGTGAAGAACCATACCAAGGGGACATCCTGAGGAAGTTCAAGGTCCGGGCCGTCATCGGAAAGGGTGGTATGGGGGCGAAGACGTTGGCTGCCCTCAAAGAGGTTGGCGCAGTCTATCTGAACGCCATCGGCGGCGCTGCTCAGTACTACGCTGAATGCATCACCGACGTGGACGGCGTGGACTTCATGGAATTCGGCATTCCGGAGGCGATGTGGCACCTGCGCATCAAAGAATTTCCTGCGATCGTGACCATGGATGCGCATGGCAACAGTCTCCATGCTGACGTCGAGAAGGCGACCGGAGAGAAGCTGGCAGGATTCCGTGAACCGGTCACAGCCTGAGCCTGGAGTGCGGCCGGGGCCGGCATCTCGATGACCGATCGAAAGGACCGGCAGGCCGAGCTGCTCGTCATTGTCGTCATGACGATCTGGGCGGCGAACGCGCCGTTTGCGAAGCTCGGCTTGGAGCATCTGGACGTCTTCTTGTTCAATAGCATCCGCTACGTGGTGGCGTTCTGTGCGTTGATCCTTCTTCTCCGCAGCAGGACGGAATGGGTGCGCGTCGAGGCCGCCGATCGCTGGCCGTTGTTGCGGCTAGGGATCGTGGCGAGCATTGTGTATCAGCTCTTCTACATCCTGGGCCTGCGATATACCACCGCGGGAAATTCCGCGGTCCTCTTGTCGACGTCACCCTTGTGGACGGCGTTCATCAGCGCGAGGATGAACCAGGAACGGTTGACGCTCAAGGTTCTTGGCGGCATGGGACTAGCGCTGGCGGGGATCGTGTTGATCATCACCGGGAGCGGTACACGGATCGAGTTCGGGGGAGATGCTGTCGTTGGGGATCTCCTGTCGCTTGCGGCGGCTTTTTTGTGGGCCATGAACACGAATCTTCAGAAGCCGCTTCTCACGCGATACCCCGCGCTGCAACTGACGGTCATCTCCCTTGGCGTCGGGGCCGTTGGCTTGACCATTCTAGCCGTGCCCTCCGGGATCCATCAAGACTGGTCTCGGCTGGACATGACCGGAGTGGCGATCGCCATCATCTCCGGCGGATTTTCGATCGGTCTGGCGAATCTGTTGTGGTCGTACGGCGTGAAGCGCCTCGGGCCGCGCCGAACGGCCGGTTATAACAACCTCGTTCCCGTCCTAACGTTCGCGATCGCCTATGCGATCTTTGGTGCCCCGGTGTTCCTCCAGCAGATCGTCGGTGCAGCCATGACGGTGACCGGAGTATGGTGGGCGCGACGGGTGTGACAACCTTTCGCCGCAATTTCCGTAGACTACAAATCCCCCCGCTACCGTGTGAAACGTCATGACTGCTTTTCGCCAACTGTGGGATCTCCTGACCGGGAGTGTTTCAACTTCCGAATTCGAACGATTCCTGAGGCAGGAAGTCCCTGGAGCCTATTCCTTTTACCGCCGGACCATGAGGGATATTCCCCAGCCGTCCAGTTCGGTACGGCGCGGGACCAGATTCGCGTGGTATCTGTTCCTGGCATTCCTGGAGAAATTGACTCCGATACGCCGATTGTTGTTCGCGGTGGCGTTGGTCTTCTTCGGGCTCTGGCTCGTGCAGGGTCTGTCCGAGCATGCCGTGTGGGCATTCCTGCTCCTGAATTTCTTGCTTGTCCTGGAAGTTGCTGACAAGCTCGTCACGAAGAATGAGCTGTCGATCGCACGCGAGATCCAGATTGGATTGCAACCTGCAGAGCCTGTGGTACCGGTGGGCTTCGAAGTCTCGGCATATTCGGAAGTAGCCAATTCGGTAGGGGGTGACTACTACGATGCGATTCCCGTTTCCGATGGATCTGTCCTCTACGTTCTGGCGGATGTCTCGGGAAAGGGCATTTCGGCGGCCCTGTACACGACCACGGTGCAAACGGCGATCCGGATATACGCCACGGAGACACAAGACCCGCGTGAGCTGGTGCAGCGCCTCGACAGTTACGTACGCGGACAACTCCGGCGTTCCTATTTTCTGACCCTGCTGATCGTTCGCACGTACCCTGACGGACGGGTGACGATCTGCCGGGCAGGACATCCCGGGGCAGTTCTCGTGGATACTTCGGAGCGATCCGTGCGGTTGGTCCAGCCGGCCGGAGCGGCGATCGGCATGGCAGCTGGAGCCTCCGCCGGTGTCGAGGAAACGCTTAGGGATGCCCTTCGTAGTGAGGAGGTCCATCTGGACGAGGGGGACAAGTTGGTCATGGTCTCTGACGGCCTGCTGGAAGCCGTGAATTTAGAAGGGGGCGAATACGGAGAACAGCGGCTCTCGGCCCTGTTGCAGGCGTTCCATGCCGAAGGCGTCCAAGCGCTCCGAGATCGCATTTTGGGGGACGTGAGGGAGTACCGCTCAGGTGCGGATCTGCGTGATGACATCACGTTCATCGTTTTGCAGCGGCTCGCACGTGCTTGAAGATGACAGCACTTTTCCGTATAATCTTAGGTTATTGCTGGCGTAGCTCAGCTGGTAGAGCAGCTGATTCGTAATCAGCAGGTCGACGGTTCAAATCCGCCCGCCAGCTCACGAGGCGCCGGGTCCTTCATATGGATCCGGCGCCGTATTGTTTCCGCACCCCTGCAGAGCCGACCTCAAACATGGTTCATGCCGCGATCATTGGAGGAGGGAACTTCTTCAAGAGGATCATTGCCGAGAACGTCCGAGTCCGGCGCCTGTAAGTAGTTGAATCTGTTGCGTTTGTTGGGTACCTTTATAAACTCAAAACAGAACTTCTTGTCTCACTCAAGCTCGTAACCATGAAGAACGGCGTGAACGAAGGCGTCATCGTGCAGGTCATCGGACCTGTCGTCGACATTGATTTCAGCGGCGGCGGCTTGCCGTCGATCATGAACGCGGTCAAGATCCCTCGCACGAATGTCGAAGGCGTGCAGGAAGAACTGATCGTGGAGGTCCAGCAACAGCTGGGTGAGGATCGCGTTCGCTGCGTCGCAATGGACTCGACGGATGGGCTTGTCCGGGGCATGAAGTGCTTCGACACCGGGGGGCCGATGTCAGTTCCTGTCGGGCCGGGCGTCCTGGGCCGATTGATCAATGTGGTCGGCGAGGGGATCGACGGACTCGGGGCCGTGAAAGCGGACCAGCAGCGCCCGATTCATCGTCTGGCTCCCGCGTTCGATCAATTGACGACGAAAAAAGAACTCTTCGAGACCGGCATCAAGGTTATCGACCTTCTGGAGCCCTACACCAAAGGGGGCAAGACCGGACTGTTTGGCGGCGCGGGCGTTGGAAAAACCGTGATCATCCAGGAGTTGATCCACAATATCGCAACGCACCACGGCGGCTACTCGGTGTTTAGCGGTGTCGGTGAGCGGACTCGTGAGGGGAACGACCTGTGGCGTGAGATGAAGGAGTCGGGCGTTCTCAGCAAGACTGCATTAGTGTTCGGCCAGATGAATGAGCCTCCGGGTGCGCGCCAACGTGTCGGACTTACGGCCCTCACGATGGCTGAGTACTTCCGCGACGAAGAGGGGAAGGACGTCCTGCTCTTTATCGACAATATCTTCCGGTTCGTTCAGGCGGGTTCTGAGGTCTCGGCGTTGCTTGGCCGTATGCCTTCGGCAGTCGGCTACCAGCCGACCTTGGGTACGGAGATGGGAGAGCTGCAGGAGCGCATCACATCGACCAAGAAGGGCTCGATCACGTCTGTCCAGGCCATCTACGTGCCCGCAGACGACCTGACCGATCCGGCGCCGGCCACCACGTTCAGCCACCTCGACGCCACGACCGTCCTGAGCCGTCAGATCTCCGAGCTCGGAATCTATCCCGCGGTCGATCCGCTCGACTCCACCTCTCGCATTCTCGAGCCCGGCGTGGTTGGCGATGAGCATTATCGCGTCGCCAAACGCGTCAAAGAGACGCTCCAGACCTACAAAGACCTGCAGGACATCATCAATATCCTGGGGATGGACGAACTGTCGGACGACGACAAACTGACGGTGGCACGGGCCCGGAAGATCCAGAAGTTCCTGTCCCAGCCCTTCTTCGTCGCTGAGCAGTTCACCGGGTATCCCGGCAAGTACGTAAAGCTGGAGGATACGATCCGCGGCTTCCGAATGATCCTTGACGGAGAATGCGACCAACTCCCCGAGAATGCGTTCCTCTACGTCGGACCGATCGAGGAGGCATTCGAACGGGCCAAGCAGATGCAGTCGGCATAGCTCCATGGACGACAAGCGTTATCGGTTGGAGATCGTCACGCCTCGACGCACGGTCTACGCCGCCGAAGTGATCTCGTTCAGCGCCCCGGGTGTCATGGGCGGATTCCAAGTCCTGTTCAGTCACGCTCCGCTTCTCTCGTCCCTCCAAACGGGAGAAGTGAAAGTGGTCGAGCCTGACGGGTCCGAATGGCGCTATGCCACGAGCGGCGGATTTGTTGAGGTGCGTAACAATACCGTGGTTCTCTTGGCGGAGACCGCCGAACGAGCCGACGAGATCGATGTGGCGCGTGCCCGGGCCTCCCGCGAGAGGGCGCAGGGGCGGCTCGCTGAGCGGACGGCCGACCTTGATGTCGAACGAGCTCGTGCCGCCTTGAACCGGGCGTTGAACCGACTCAAGGTCGCAGGTTCGCACGGTTCCTGACAGCCCTCTGGCCGCAGCCTGAAGGGCTGTTGTCGTTTGTGATGCGTTGACAACCGGACCCTGGCCGCCTATATTGCATTCGACCTGAATAGCGCATCATGCGGCTGCCCACACGGCCGACAGCGGCCCATATTCACCTCCCAACCCTTCTTTCCAACCTGCGTTTGATCGAACGTCGCGTTGGTCGTGGCGTTCGCGTCATGGCTGTTGTCAAAGCCAATGCGTACGGACACGGCATCATCCCGGTGAGCCGCTATCTCGTCGAGAATGGCATCACGGACCTGGGTGTAGCATTTGCTGAGGAAGGCTTGATCCTCCGAGCCGCCGGAGTCCGCGCTCCCATCCACGTGTTTGCACTGTCGCAGGGTGCTCAGGTCGATCTCTGTGTCGAACACCGACTCGACGCCACGGTGGCGACGGTCGAAGGTCTTCGGGCCGTTCAGCGCACAGCTGCTCGCCTCGGACGGACGGTCGGGATCCACCTGAAGGTCGAGACCGGCATGAATCGGATCGGCCTCCAAACGGCGGAAATCCCAGGTTTTCTGCGTGCGCTCGCCCGAGCAAATCGGGTCGAGCTGCGGGGCGTCTATACGCACTTTGCAACATCGGACGTGCCTGGCTCCCGGTTCGTCGGCGAGCAGTTGAGAAGGTTCGAGGACGCGGTTGAGATCTTGATCCGAGCGGGCGTGGAACCGGAGGTGGTTCACGTCGCAAACAGCGGAGCGATCCTGCATCGTCGGGACGCGACCTATTCCATGGTCCGGGCCGGCATCCTGATGTACGGCTATTCGCCGACGGGCCCGGATGACCGCACCCTGCCGGTCCGCCCGGCCCTGAGTCTTAGGACCCGCGTGGCTCTCGTCAAGCGCATTCGTCGTGGCGAGAGTGTCAGCTATGGCCGCCGGTATCGCGTCTCCCGCCCGACCACGATCGCCACGATCCCGATCGGATATGCCGATGGGCTCTTTCGAACGCTGACAAACCGCGGAGCTTCAGTGCTCATCCGCGGCCGTCGATTCCCTATCGTCGGAACGATCTGCATGGACCAGTGCATGGTCGATTGTGGAAACGCCGATGTCCTAACAGGCGATGACGTCGTTCTTATCGGAACGTCAGGATCACGTACACTCACTGCATGGGATCTTGCGAAGACCGCAGGTACCATTCCGTATGAGGTCACCTGCGCCATCTCTGCACGTGTCCCGAGGACATACCATCCATGACACGCATTCAACAGGTCGTCGATACCTTGTTCGAACAGTTCCCCGCCAATGACCTCGGCAGCGGTCCGGAGCGATATCAGTTCGACCGACTTCGCGACGTGCTCACGACATCTGAGGATTGGCCGTCGACGCTGAGGCGTTTGTATCAAGCCGACCGCTGCGACGAGTTCGCCCTTGGCCTGTTGTGGATGACCGAACGGCTGGAGCAGGACGTCGATCGGACGACGGCGCTTCCGGATGAAGAAGAGGTCTTCCAGCGCGCACTACGCAAGGGGCTCGCGCTGCCGGATGCGGCGTTCTCGGGCTTCGGGGCAGGTTCGCCCGAGACACAATCGGAGTTCGAGCCGGCGAATGAACCTGGGGTTTCCTTTGACCTTGCAACAGGGGAGGAGGCCTCCCCGGCGCCAGAGACAGGGACGATGGTTGACGCTCCAACGATGGAAGCATCTCCCGACGCGATGGCCGAGACGCCATCGGCCAGCGAGAGCGTTACGACTGATGATTCCGAGTCGGCCGGTTCAACGGACGAAGAGCCGGGTGGTGGACCAATCATGCCGATGGAGGATGATGATGGTGGCACATCCGATCAGGAGATCTACGGTCGGTTGCTCGAGCGTTTCCTCGAGGCCGTCCAGAGCGGCGGAGATGATCGCTCGGAGTTGCTAGGCCGCTTGCGCGCGAACCATCGGGCCATCCAATCGGACACGACCGTGCCCGAAGAATATCAACGGTACGCAGGCCTGATGGAAGATTTTCTCGGGTACATCGACGAGCATCAGCTGCTGGACGACGTTCGGGTCATGAACCTCGTGACCAATCTTCAGGAACCGTTCGGCCAGTGGCTGTCGACAGACGAAGCAAACCGTCCGGGGATCCTGGATCAGTGCGTCGAAATGCACCGGGACTTCCGGACCATGTTCGAATAAGAGGCCGCATGCCTTCACTCTATGCTGTGATCATGGCCGGAGGCGTCGGTTCACGCTTCTGGCCCAAAAGTCGTGAACGGAGTCCCAAGCAGTTCCTCGAGATCCTTGGGGAAGGGTCGATGATCCAACAGACCGTTCGGCGCCTTGAATCGGTCGTGCCGCCGATGAACACGTTCGTCGTAACGAACGTCCTTCATCAGGACCAGTTGTCAAAGCAATTGCCGTTTCTGCCGAAGGAGAATATCCTTGTAGAGCCGGTGGGCCGGAATACCGCCCCATGTATCGGCCTTGCGGCACTGTGGGTTCATCGGATGGATCCGAACGGGGTCATGGTGGTCCTCCCGGCCGATCATCTCATTCGCAGTCCGGAGCGCTTTCTCGAGGTCTTGGCCACGGCCACATCGGTCGCCGAGGCGTCGAATGCTCTTGTGACGATCGGGATCCGTCCGACCCATCCCGAGACGGGCTTTGGGTACATTCAGTTTGACGATTCCCCGAAAGGAAACCCGTACCACGGAAGGGAGGTCTACACGGTCAAAACCTTCGCCGAAAAGCCGAACCTGGAGACGGCAGAGCGGTTCCTGGCGAGCGGCGACTTCCTGTGGAACAGCGGCATGTTCATGTGGAAGGCGTCGGTCATCCTCGATGAGATCCAGAAACATCTACCCGACCTGTACGCACATCTTGAAGAGATACGTCCCACGATCGGGACGGCGGGGTACAAGGCGGCGCTGGAACAGGCTTATGGGAAGACGAAGGGGATCTCGATCGACTATGGCGTGATGGAGCGGGCGGCGAAAGTCTACGTGCTGAAAGGGGATTTCGGGTGGAGCGATGTCGGGTCATGGGATGAGGTCGCACGCTTGTCAGCGGCCGACGACCAGCTCAATTCCACCAAAGGGACCGTTCTCCTGCGTGATGCGCGCAATGTCTACGTCGACGCTGGCCACCGGATCGTGGCGACCATCGGCGTAGAGGACCTTATCGTCATCGAGACGGCCAATGCCGTCCTGATCTGCAAGAAAGGCCGTTCGCAAGAGGTCAAGGAGGTCGTCGACTACCTCCGGCGAAAACAGATGAACGATCAGTTGTGACCGACCAATGAGGCTTCTCCTCGTCGCGATCCTGTTGTGGACATGGGGATGTTCATCTTCCCCACGATTCACGCGCACGAGCGGTGCTCCTCGGCCATCCACTCCATCGACAACTTCCAGACCTGCAACGCCTGCTTCGCGCACAGGCGTTCTCCTGACGCTCGAAGGCGTCGCCTCGTACTACGCCGACGATTTTCACGGAAAACAGGCCGCAAACGGTGAACAGTTCGACATGAATGCCCTCACGGCGGCCCACCGGACGTTCCCGTTCGGCACGGAGGTCCGCGTGACGAACCTGGCCAATGACCGATCGGTCGTTGTGCGGGTGAACGACCGCGGGCCGTTCAAGGAAGGTCGCCTCATCGATCTGTCGCTCCGGGCCGCGCGTGAGCTCGAGATGGTCGGAACGGGCACTGCGAAGGTTCGGCTTGAGGTGCTTCGGTGGGGCGACGGAGCGCTCCATCATCGGAATTAACTGGTCCTTGCCATGCCCCGGATAATGGTCCACGCGAAACCCGGTTCCCGCACGGAAGGGGTCGAGGTCCGTTCGGATGGGGTGTGGGTGGTCAAGGTACGGGCGCCTGCGGTGGATGGAAGGGCCAATGACCGCCTCGTCGAGGTCCTGGCTGCACACCTGAGATGCCGGCCATCGTCCATCCGTGTGATCTCCGGCCAGACATCACGCCGGAAACTCGTCGAAATCTCAGAACATGCCTTCCGCACCGTCATCCGCTGATCCCCCTCCCGTATCCTTCTAACCGAGAGCATCCAATGATACGACATGTCGTATGTGTGCTACTCACGCTCATGTGTGTTGGCGATCACCTGACCGCTCAACCGCAGCTGCGTTCCCCACTTCCGTCTCTGCGGGAGCAAGCAAAGGTCCAGCAAGACTGGCTCCGACTGCGTCTCGACCGATATCTACCGGAGATCATGCGGCGTCAAGGAGTGGACATGTGGGTCATTCCAATGCGCGAATACAACGAGGACCCGGTGTTCTCGTCCCTCGTCTCACCTACCACGTTCGCCGCGCGACGACGGACGATCTTCGTCTTCTTTGACCGTGGTCAGGAGAAGGGTATAGAACGTTTGACACTCGGTGGATCCCCTCAGGGAGGCGTGTTTGAGGCGGTGCGAGAGACGACCCGTGCGAATGCCGAATTGTGGGGACGGTCGCAATGGGACCTGCTTCGTCGGGTGGTCGAGTCGCGCGATCCGTCGGCGATCGCCGTGAACATCTCGCACGTCCATGCGTTCTCCGATGGGCTTTCGGCAGGCGAGTGGGAGCAGCTTCAGGATGCGCTCGGAGAACGATATCGATCTCGGATCGTTCGGAAGGACCGCCTCGCGTTGGACCTCATCTCGTTGCGGTTGCCTGAGATGGAGACGATCTATCGACAGCTCATGATGACGGCGCACGAGATCATCGCCACGGCCTTCTCGTCGTCTGTGATCATTCCCGGAACGACGACGACGGACGATGTCGTATGGTGGATGCGGCAAACGACTCACGACCTCGGGCTCGGGACATGGTTTCAGCCGTCCGTCGAGATCCAGAGGCGCGGCGTGACGGGAGAAACGCCGGTCCCTTCCGTTATCGAACGAGGCGATGTGCTGCATTGTGATTTTGGAGTTGTGGGAATGGGATTGCACACCGATACGCAACATATGGCGTACGTCCTTCGCGAGGGGGAAACGAGCCCGCCTGCAGGATTGGTCGCGGCCTTGCGGGCTGGTCAGCGCTTGCAGGACATTGTCCTTGGCGAGATCAGCAAAGGTGGGACCGGGAACGAGGTATTGCAGCGGTCGTTGAATGCCATGAAGTCCGAGGGGATCAACGGGACGGTCTATTCGCATCCGATCGGGGAACATGGTCACGGTGCGGGTCCGCTGGTCGGTCTTTGGGACAGGCAGGAGGGCGTTCCAGGACGCGGTGACGTTGAGGTCCTGCCGATGACCTGGTATTCGATCGAGTTACAGGCCACTTCAGCCGTGCCCGATTGGGGAGGCCAAGAGGTTCGAATGGCCCTCGAGGAGGATGTGATCCTGGACGAGAACGGAAAAGCAAAATGGGTAAAGGGCCGACAAGAATCACTTCTGCTTGTGAGATAATGGTCATTTCTTGGCAGAATTCAGCACTTACCCGTTTGTAAGAGGATCAGACCTTGGAAGTGAGTCCTATCTGTGGTAATTTTGTGGTGAACTCACGACTGTTGAACGAAGGAAAGGTCCTCTATGGTGCGACTGAAAGTTTCGATTCTCCTGTTGATGACGTTGGCGTTCGTTGGATGCTTCCAGACCCCATCGACCTCTGAGATCGTTGGACGTGCGGACAGCCAGCGTGACGAATTGGCAGGCGAGCCAGGCGTTCAGTCTTCCTATGTCTCTGGGGTGAGTGCCCGAGGAGCACAATTCGCCCCCGTCGTGAAGCGATATGCTCAGAAATACGGAGTAGATTGGGTGTTGGTCCTGGCCGTCATGCAGCAGGAGTCCAGATTCAACAAGAATGCTCTAAGCCACAAGGGGGCGTTCGGACTGATGCAGATCATGCCCCAAACCCGGTTAGAACTGGAGGAGCGGCTGGGTGTTGACGAAACCTTGACCCCCAAGAATAACATCAAGGCCGGCATCTACCACCTAAAGCGTCTTTCCAAAGCGTTTTCAAGGTCTTCTGATGAGGATCGGACGCTCCTGACGCTGGCCGCCTACAATGCGGGTTTGGCAAGGATCCAGGACGCGCAGACCCTCGCCGCCCACCTTGGCGAGGATCCCCTCACATGGGAAGGGGTTCGAGCAGCCCTGCCACTGCTTTCCAAGCGCTACTATACGCTCCACCAGCAGGTCTGGTCTGACGGACAGCCAAAGGCTGGGACCTTCTCCGATTGGAGACAGACAACCCGGTATGTCGATAATATCTCGGACTACTACGACCATTATGACGTGGCGATGCGGTAGGTAAGTGACTGGTCGAAAGCCACCTAGGGAGCGGACCTCACCGCATCCTTCAGCAGAAGCCGGATTGACATTCATTTTTCGTCCCTCTATATTCGGACAGCCATATCAACAATCGGTTCGGATTCCGCGGTGAACCGCTATCCATTTCCCACACTTCCCGGAGGATGTTTCACATGAAGAAACTCTTTCTGCTTGTCGTTGCCCTCGCGCTGGTTTCGTCGGCAATGTTCGGCCAGATCGCTTACAAGGCTGATGACACGAACGTCAGCGCACTTCTCGGTATCGGAGGTTTTGCGGGTGTCTATGGCACGTCCAGCATGCCAGCCATTGCAGCGTCGTACGAGAAGGGACTCAACGAGAACATTTCCGTCGGCGGGATCGTCGGCTATACCGGTTCTTCGGAGGATTGGTTCGGTGGCTCGGTCGACTATTCGTACATCCTCGTCGGCGCCCGTGGAGCGTACCACTATGACCTCCTCCACAAGGACAACATCGATACGTATGGCGGGATCATGCTCGGATACAACATTGTCTCGAGCACGGTGAAGTCGAACATCGCTGGTTTCAATTTTGGCGCGTCGGCGTCCGGTAGCTACCTCGCCTTCGGCGGCTTCATCGGCGGACGGTACTATTTCTCGCCCCAGCTGGGTGTCCAGGCCGAGCTCGGCTACGGCATCGGTCTTCTCTCGATCGGCGTGACGTACAAGCTGTAAGGAGTCTGGCAGTCGAATGTTCCAAAGGAGAGGCCCGAAAGGTCCTCTCCTTTGTGTTTTTGGGCCCGCCGAACGGCCATTTGCTGCAGCGATGCGGCAAGTCACACGACTTGACGCTTGCGCTTGACATTCGGCCGGGGGTCGGCTAGATTTGGGCGTGTTTTCTGGTGTCCGACCTCCCACGAATCTCCGCTCCGTTCATGAGCATATTTGGAGTCTCGACTGTTGTCCGATCGCGCACGTATCTCGTGCTTGTCACAGTCGTGCTGTTCGCATTCGTGGGATCAGCTCAACTCGTTCCGGGCCGCATTGCCTTGACGACTGCCGTCGGACTCGCTCCCGATGTTGGCGCGTCGTACGCGATCTCCGACCGTCTCAGACTGAACTTTGGGATAGGATTCAACACGTCTTCGCCAGACAGTGGCGCCTCGCGATCGACGTTTTCGATCGAGACGGGACTTTGGGTCTCGCAGACGCCGATGGACGGTGTGTCAACGTTCTATGGTGGTGCGATCCAGTTCCGGTCGGCATCAGGCACCCGCACGGCGGGGGACATGGGCATCATCGCACAGGCAGGAGCTGAATACGCTTTTTCGAAGCGTTTCTCGGCCGGCAGTTACGTTGGCCTGGAATTTCGTACGGGTGACACGAGCGCAGACGGGAAGAAGGGAGCGATGATCGCGACAACAAGAGTGGGACTCTTCTTGAGTTGGTGGATCCTCTAGCATGCATCATGTGCGGTGCCCCGCTAGGGTGCCGCTCAGTCATCCGAATAGGCTGTTTCACGGATCAGGTTGTCCATCTCCTATTTTAGAAAGGATCTCTCATGCGTACCGCGTTCACGCTGGTCATCGTGGCCCTCGTTATCAGCACGAGCGTTATGGCTCAGGACGTCAAACCGGCCGTCACGGCAGGTTCAAAGTCGCTCAACTTCACGTTCGCCGGATTGGGCGCCTTCGGGATCGGACCCTCAGGCATCGGTGGAGGATTAGGTATGACCTATTTCCTTTCGAGCGACGCGGCCGTCCGTCTCGGACTACAAGCGGCCTACGCCTCCGCGTCGATGCCGGCCAATCCTCCGGCCGGTACTCCGGGCACCGATGGCAGCCAGTCGGCCTTCCAGGCCGCGATCGGAGCTGACTACCTTATGTTCATGACCGGGGCCACATCCCGGGTCCGTCCCTTCCTAGGCGCGGGCGTGCAGTTCGGCTTTGCAAACACGAACAGCAAGAACCCGGTGACAGGCGCGACCGTGCAGACCGAGATCAAGAACAACGAGTTCGGCGAAAACATCAACGGGACCACCTACTTCGGCGGGATGACGATCGGGGCCCGGGCCATCGCCGGTGCGGAATTCTTCCTCTATCCAGAACTGAGCCTGTCTGCGGAATACCAGCTGAATATCATCAGCCTGACGTCACAGTCTGACGAAGAGACGATCGCTGGACCGACGACGGTGACCAAGAAAATGGGAAGCTCCACGACGTTGCTTGGCTTCGGAGCGGCAGGCGCCACGTTGCACATCTACTTCTGATCGAAAAACGTTCTCTGTAGAGCGATGGGCTGTCTTGCGCTGAGCGGGACAGCCCTTCGTCGTTCTGTGGTTTCCCCAGCTTCTCCACCTTGTCCGGCCTTCCAATATTTCGTAACTTCCTGTCGTGAGAGAGATCGCACACATTGAGGGCAAGCCGCGGTGCAACTGCGGCATCTTCGGCATCTACGGCCATCCAGAGGCGTCCGTCCAGACCTACTATGGCCTTCATGCCCTTCAGCATCGGGGCCAGGAGGCGACGGGTATCGTTACGAGGGACTTCGACCAGGCAAAGCAGCGATTTCGCTTCAACCTGCATCGGGCCCCGGGGCTCGTGAGCGAAGTGTTCAGAGACAGCCGCATTCTGAACGATGATCTGCGGGGAAACGCAGCAATCGGCCATAACCGCTATTCCACGACCGGATCGGCGGACAACGCGACGAACATTCAGCCATTCGTCGTGAACTATCGCCAGGGCCACCTGGCTGTTGCCCACAACGGCAACCTGACCAACTTCCGGCAGATCCGACAGACCCTTCAGGACCGCGGCACCATCTTCCAGTCGACCTCCGACACGGAGGTCATTCTGCACCTGATTGCCCAAAGCCGGCAGACCGATCAGATCCAGCAGATCAAAGAAGCGCTCGAAACGGTCGAGGGCGCGTTCTCACTTGTGATGCTGACCGACAAAGCCCTCATCGCGGCGCGCGATCCCCATGGGTTCCGCCCGCTGGCCCTCGGTAAGCTCGGGAAGGCATATGTGGTGGCTTCGGAGACGGTCTCGTTCGACATCATTGGCGCGGAATATGTTTGCGACGTCGAGCCAGGGGAGATCCTCGTCATCGACGACGAAGCGATCGCCTCCGGGACTGTGAAATCGTATCATCTGGCAAAGAAAGCGGCATCGACGCACCACTGTATCTTCGAGTATATCTACTTCTCCCGCCCGGACAGCAAGGTGTTTGGCGAGAACGTCGACAAGGTCCGGCGAAAGCTGGGCAAGCTGTTGGCGGAGGAATCGCCCGTCACAAAGACGCCAAACGACGAGAAAGTGGTCGTGATCAGCGTGCCCGACTCGAGCAATACGGCGACGCTCGGTTTTGTCTCCGAGAGCCAGAGCCGGGGCCATGACGTGAAGCTGGAACTGGGTCTGATCCGAAGCCACTATGTCGGCCGGACGTTCATCGCCCCGACGCAGAATTCGCGTGAATTGAAGGTCAAGACCAAGTTCAACACAGTGAAGGGCGTTCTGCAGGGACGCAAGGTCGTGATCATCGACGATTCGATCGTTCGTGGGACGACGTCGCGACAGCTTGTGAAACTGGTGAAGGAAGCCGGCCCCAAAGAGGTCCATGTCCGCATCACGTCTCCGCCGATCAAGTATCCCTGCCATTACGGGATGGACTTCCCGAGCCGTGAAGAGCTTATCGCGAATCGGGCCGGCGGTGATGTAGAGAAGATCCGGGAGTATCTCGACGTCGACTCTTTGTCGTACCTTTCGCTCGACAAGCTTCTCGAAGCGGCGCCCGCCGCCGAGGGGCGGTCGTACTGCACTGCGTGTTTCAGCGGCGTGTATCCGGCGCCGATCGACGGCGGCGCCTCCAAAGACGCCAACGATGCCTGATGCCGGCCAGGATCTGGACACTTTCCAACCTTCTCAGCCTGAGCCGGATCGTTCTTCTGATACCATTCGCTCTGCTGCTGCTGGGTGATGCGCCCGGCGCCCGTCCCTGGGCCGCCGTGATCGCGCTCGTCGCCGTCGCGACCGACTTTCTGGACGGAGCGGTTGCCAGGGCCCGGCATGAAGTGACCGAGTTCGGAAAGATCATCGATCCGGTAGCCGATAAGATCGTCGTGGGAGTCTCCGTCGTCGTTCTTGTCGTCACGGGCGATCTCGAATGGTGGGTTGCTGCGATCATCGTCTTTCGGGACCTCCTCATTCTCGCCGGCAGCCTCGTCATCCGTCGCCGAAAGCGAATCGTCGTCCAGTCAAACTGGCCCGGGAAGGTCGCCGTAACGGCCTTCGCAGTCCTCGTTATCCTCGGCGTGCTCCGGCCGGAAGGATGGGAGTGGTTTCGCGTGGCCACCCTCTGGTTCAGCTTGGCCATGGTGGTCCTCTCCACGGCGCTCTACGCCCAGAGACTTTTCATCGGTCCCTCGAATCGTTGACGGTCCCGCACGATCCTTCCATGGGCATTGGAACGTTCTTCAAGAAACTCCAGGACGGGCTGTCGAAGACACGCGAGTCGCTCGTGGGCCGGGTGCAGCAGATCCTGACGACGCGCACTTCACTTGATGCTGCGACACTCGACGAGATCGAAGAAGTACTGCTGGGAGCGGATGTCGGTGTAACGACCACGACGAAGATCCTCGAGGGCCTGCGGGATCGCGTCAAGACGACCGGCATCAGGACTCCTGCCGACGCGCTTCCGCTTCTGGCCGCGGTGATCACCGAGACCGTTACGGATGGGGCTCCGCCTGCGGCATCGCTCCTACCCGCGTCGCCGCGGCCGTACGTGATCCTTGTCGTCGGTGTCAACGGAGCCGGCAAGACCACCACCGTCGGGAAGCTCGCGCACCTGTTCCAGCGTGAGGGACTCAAGGTGCTCGTCGGTGCCGCAGACACCTTCCGCGCTGCGGCGAACGAACAGCTCGACGTGTGGGCAACTCGGGCAGGCGTCGAGATCGTGCGCCAGGGAGCGGGAGCCGACCCGGCTTCGGTGGCGTTTGACACGGTGAGCGCAGCCCTCTCCCGCGGGATCGATGTTGTTCTGCTCGACACAGCCGGACGGCTGCATACGAAGACGCATCTGATGGAAGAGCTCAAGAAGATCCACCGGGTGCTGGGAAAACGTCTGCCGGGGGCTCCGCACGAGGTCCTGCTCGTCCTCGACGGCACGACAGGCCAGAATGGGCTCCAGCAGGCGCGCGAGTTTGGCGTGGCAGCGGGTGTCTCGGGTCTCGTGGTGACCAAGCTCGACGGAACGGCCAAGGGCGGCGTGTTGATCGGTGTTGTCGCGGAGCATCAGTTACCGGTGCGCTTCATCGGTGTCGGCGAAGGGATCGACGACCTGCAGGTCTTTGACGCCCGTCAGTTTGCGGATGCGCTCCTTTCACGCAGTGTCTCTGCAACGGAGTAAGGCCATGCGTTTGACCTATCGGCGGTATGAGTTGACCCTGCGTCATCCCTTCACCATCTCCCGAGGAACGTCCTCCGTAGATCCGGTCATGCTGGTCGAGCTCGAACACGATGGCGTGACCGGTCGTGGCGAAGCGGCCCCCTCCGGGCGATACGGTGAGTCGATCGAGACGGTCGAGCGCTTCCTTGGGTCGCTCGATCTTTCGGATATGCAGGATCCATTCCAGCTCGAAGGGATCCTTGCGCGCGTAGATGCCCACAAGCCTGGGAATCCTGCTGCCAAGGCCGCTGTGGACCTGGCGCTCCACGATTGGGTGGGCAAGAAACTCGGAGTTCCGTTGTATCAACTGTGGGGTTTGGACCCGGGCAAGACCCCTGTCACGTCCTTCACGATCGGCATCGACACGCCCGACATGATCAAACGAAAGGTCGAGGAGGCGGAGCCCTATCCGCTCCTCAAGATCAAGCTGGGCAGCGACCATGACCGTGAGATCATGAAGGCCATCCGGTCGGTGACGAGCAAGACCGTTCGGGTTGACGCGAACGAAGGATGGAAGACGAAGGAACTGGCGCTCGAGCGGATCGAGTGGCTGGCAGGGGAGGGCGTCGAATTCGTCGAGCAACCGATGCCGGCGTCGGACCTCGCCGGGACGGCGTGGGTCCGAGAACGCTCGCCGTTGCCGCTCATTGCCGATGAGAACTGCGTCCGCGTCAAGGATATTCCGCCCCTGAGGGGCGTGTTCGACGGGATCAACATCAAACTGATGAAATGCACCGGACTCCGTGAAGCGATGTCGATGATCCGTACGGCCAAAGCGTGCGGCATGAAGGTCATGATGGGATGCATGATCGAAACGTCGATCGCAATCACGGCAGGCGCGCATCTGTCGCCGCTGCTCGACTACGCGGATCTAGACGGCAACATCCTGACGACGAACGATCCGTTCCGCGGAGCGGTCGTTACCGACGGTCGCCTCGTCCTTCCGTCCGATCCCGGCATCGGCGTCCAACCGATCCACTGACCGTGGCAACGACCATCCATATCATGCCCCCGGAGCTCGCCAACAAGATCGCGGCGGGCGAAGTGGTGCAACGGCCTGCCTCGGCGGTCAAGGAGCTCGTGGAGAACGCGCTTGACGCCGGGGCCCGGAAGATCTCGGTGCACGTCAAGGACGCAGGCCGCGCGTACATCCAGGTCTCGGACGACGGCTCGGGAATGAGTGCGGAAGACGCGGCGCTCGCCATCCATCGTCACGCCACGAGCAAGGTGTCATCGCCGGAAGACCTGGAACGGATCGGAACATTCGGATTCCGTGGCGAGGCATTGGCGTCGATCTCGGCCGTGTCGCAATTGGAGCTTCGCACACGAACGGCCCAGGATGAAATGGCCACGCTGGTCCGCGTTGAAGGCGACACGGTCCGCGACGTGACCCGAACGGCCGCCGGCGTCGGCACAACCGTGACGGTCAGGAATCTATTCTATAACACTCCTGCGCGGCGGAATTTTCTCAAGACGCGTCAGACCGAACTCAAGAACATCGCGGATGCCGTGACACGGGCGGCCCTGGCGCACCCGGACGTGGGCTGGCTGCTGGTCAGCGACGACGAAACATTGCTCGACCTTCGCCCATCGACGCCCCGAGAACGGGTCTCCGCGATCCTCGGCGAGAGGGTCGGCAATTCGCTCATGCAGGTCGAGGAACGGAACGAGTACCTCTCGGTCGAGGGCTTTCTGGCCAGGCCTGAGTTTGCGCGACGGTCCCGCACGGAACAGTACCTGACGCTCAACCGGCGACCGATCCAGAACAAGATGATCGCCCACGCGATCTTTCAGGGATATGAGCACCTCCTGATCAACGGCGGATTTCCGTTGTTCGTGCTCAACCTGTCGATCGACCCTGCGCGCGTGGACGTAAACGTTCACCCGTCCAAGCTCGAGGTGAAATTCGAGCAGGAAGGGACGATCTATCGGATCGTGCTGTCCGTCGTCCGTAAGACGCTGACGGCGCATGACCTTGTTCCGCGGATCGAGTTCAGGGACGGGGATGCGGTGCATGGAGAAGACCGCTTCCATCTCGTTCCCGACATCCCGCCTGCACCCGTATTCGCCTTCCGGGACGATCCGACGGTCACGGGCCCCACCCACACGGATGGGGGAGCGATCCTGCCGATGACGATCCCGCCGCCCCGCCACGGCTCGGCGGATACCGTCGAACATCGCCCTTCTGCCGCACGGGCGATGGATACCGATGCCCGCGCGATCTGGCAGATCCAGAACAAGTATATCGTCTCCCAGGTGCGTTCGGGCCTGGTGATCGTGGACCAACATGTGGCGCACGAACGCATCCTCTATGAACGGGTCCTGGCGAATTTTGAGAACAGCCTGCCCTCGATCCAACAGCTGCTGTTCCCGCAGACGCTGGAACTGACCGCCACGGACTATGCGTTGGTGCGGGAGTTGGAAGAGCACCTGAGGCTTCTCGGGTTCGATATCAAGCTGTTCGGCAAGAACACGGTGGTCATCGAAGGCATCCCGGCCGACGTGAAGGTGGGGAACGAAAAGAAGATCTTGCTGGACGTGCTGGAAGAATACAAGGCGAATGAGCACGCCGACGTGATGGACGCCCGGGACCGGCTTGCGAAGTCATTCGCATGCAAGGCAGCGATCAAGGCGGGAGATCCGTTGACGTCGAACGAGATGACGGTCCTGATCGAGCAGCTGTTCCTGACGAAGATGCCATATGTCTGTCCACACGGCCGACCGGTTGTGATCCGGATCCCGATCGAAGAGCTTGACCGGCGATTTGGCCGGACGTGAACACTTTCTCACCGCAGGAGGAGAGGTCATCGATGGCAGATGAACAGCGAGGACGGCTCGAGGCGTGGAAAACCCGCGCCAACGCAAGCGGTCGGTTACGCGAAGCCGTCTTCACGACGGTCAGCGGCGAGCCGATCGATCCGTTGTATACGCCGGAGAGCATTGCGGCCACGAACTATCTTTCGGACATCGGGTTCCCGGGGGAGTATCCGTACACCCGAGGCATCCATCCGACCGGATATCGGGGGAAGCTCTGGACGATGCGGCAGTTCGCCGGCTTCGGAACGCCCGAGGACACGAATGAGCGCTACCAGTATCTCCTCAAGCACGGGCAGACCGGACTCTCGGTGGCCTTCGATCTGCCGACCTTGATGGGGCGCGATGCGGACGACCCGCTTTCCGAGGGCGAGGTCGGGATCTGCGGCGTGGCGGTCAGTTCGTTGGCCGATATGGAGACGCTCTTCCGTGGCATCGACCTCGGGGCGATCTCGACGTCCATGACGATCAATGCTCCGGCCATCAACGTCATGGCCATGTACCTCGCCGTGGCCGAACAACAAGGAGTGCCGTTTGGTCAATTGCGCGGGACGATCCAGGCAGACATCCTCAAGGAGTACATTGCGCAGAAGGAATGGATCTACCCGCCCGCGCCTTCGATGCGTCTGATCGTCGATATGTTCGAATACCTGAACCGTGAGGCGCCGCAGTGGAACCCGATCTCCGTGAGCGGGTACCATATCCGCGAAGCAGGATCGACGGCGGTCCAGGAGCTGGCGTTCACGCTTGCGAACGGGTTTGCGTATGTTGAAGCCGGCATGGCCCGGGGGTTGAAGGTCGACGAGTTCGTGCCCCGCATCTCATTCTTCTTCAACGCACACATCGATTTCTTCGAGGAGATCGCGAAGTATCGCGCGGCCCGCAGGATCTGGGCCAAGCGCATGAAGAACCGATACGGGGCCGTTTCGCCCCGATCGATGGCCCTTCGATTCCATACCCAGACGGCCGGATGCTCGTTGACGGCCCAGCAGCCGGAGAACAACATCGTCCGGACGGCGATCGAAGCGCTCGCGGGGGTTCTGGGCGGCACGCAGTCGCTTCACACGAACTCCATGGACGAGACCCTGGCGTTGCCGTCGGAGAAGGCAGTCAAGATTGCACTGCGCACGCAGCAGATCCTCGCCTATGAGACCGGCGTGGCGAATACGATCGATCCGCTCGCCGGAAGCTACTTCGTCGAGGCGCTGACGGACCGGATGGAAGCGGAAGCGGAGCAGTATTTCGAGCGCATCGACGCCCTAGGCGGCGTCATCCCGGCCATCGACGCGGGTTTCTTCCAGCGTGAGATCGCAGAAGCGGCCTACCGGTACCAGCGTGAGCTGGACCGGAAGGACAAGATCATTGTCGGAGTGAATGATTTTGTCGAAGCGGATGAGCGGGTCGACATTCCGATCCTGCAGATCTCTCCGGAGGTTGAACGTCGTCAGCGGCAACGGCTCGCCGACCTTCGACAAAGTCGCGACCCGAAGCGGGTCGAAGAGACACTCGATCGGTTGCGTCAAGCGGCGCGGGACGGTTCGAATCTGATGCCGCCACTGCTCGACGCGGTGCGAGCCTACAGCACGCTCGGCGAGCAGTGCCAGGCCATGGCCGAGGTCTTCGGGATCTACGAGGAGCCAGCCGTATTCTGATGGGCAACCGACCAAGACAAATGGCAGATGATAGGGGCCACACCATCGCCAGATTCAGGCGGTGGTCGCACGATAGGGTCACATCGGTAGAGGTCCAGACATGCACATGATCCGGTTGCTACGGCCGCTCCAGTGGACGAAGAATGTGTTCGTCTTCGCTCCCCTCGTTTTTTCGCGTCACTTGTTCGACCTGGCGTACATCGAGCGATCGATCGCTGCCTTCGCGGTCTTTTCGATCGTGTCCAGCGCCGTCTATATCGTGAATGACATCGCGGACAGGGCTTCGGACCGTCTCCATCCGCTGAAGAGGAGCCGTCCGATCGCATCGGGTGCCGTGAGCATCGGTCAGGCGATCGTCGTCGCCATCATCCTGTTGCTGGCCGCCGGGTCCGGCGCGATGTGGCTCGGCCCAAAGGTCATGTTCATCACCTCACTGTATCTGGTGTTGAACGTCGGATATTCATTCGGACTGAAGCAGGTGATCCTCGTCGATGTGTTCATTGTGGCGTCGGGCTTCATGCTGCGGGTCCTTGCGGGCGCGTTCGCGATCGGAGTGCTTGTATCGCCGTGGCTCGTGCTGTGCACGCTCTTCGTGTCGGTCTTTCTGGCCGTCTCGAAGCGGCGAGCAGAGATCCTGCTGAACATCGAGCAAGAGACGGAGAATGCCCGGCCGGTCTTGCGACACTACGATATCCAATTCATCGAGCAGATGATGACGGTGACGGCAGCTGGCATGGCGATCTCGTACGCTCTGTACACCGTCGCCGAACGGACCGTGGAGGTGTTCGGGAGCGAGAACCTGATCTTCACGACGGTGTTTGTGTTGTTCGGGATCTTTCGATACCTGTATCTGATGCGTTCGCGGAAGACCGACGACAACCCGACGCATCTGCTTCTTTCCGACGTTCCGACCTTGATCAATATGGCGGCATGGTTCCTGTCGTGCGTCGCCATCATCTATTCCAACGAACTTCGCACCTATCTGGGCTTGTCATGAAACTGCCTGAACCCCGGCCTGCCACACGCGTCTCCGGCCTGCCGACCGTCGACCCCGTCGTAGCCGTCGTCACCACCACACCCGCGACCGTTCTTGATGACATCGAGCGGGCGATGGACCTTGCGGGGATCGACAAAGCGCTTCCGGCCGACCGGACGACGATCCTCAAGGACAACATCTCCTGGCATTTCCCGTTTCCGGGTGCCAACTCGACTCCGTGGCAGCTTGAGGCCACGATCCTGGGTCTCCACCGGCGCGGGATCAAGGACCTGGTCTGCGTCCAGAACCAGACCGTAGTGACAGACGCGTTCAAAGGGGAGGACCTGAACAAATACACGCCGATCTTCAAAAAGTACGGCATCCCTGTCCGGTTCAACTTCCGGCCTGCTGATATGTCGTGGGTCGACTTCAAGCCAAAGACTCCGCTGCTCGTGTTGGACCAGATCTATCACGAGGGGATCAAGATCCCCGACTTCTTCTTCGGAAAAAATATCGTCCATCTTCCTACGGTGAAGTGTCATATCTATACCACGACCACCGGGGCAATGAAGAACGCGTTCGGAGGGTTGCTAGCGACGCATCGCCACTACACGCACTCGTGGATCCACGAAACGCTCGTCGACCTCCTTGCGATCCAGAAGGAGATCCACGGCGGGATCTTTGCGGTAATGGATGGAACGACGGCGGGCAATGGTCCCGGTCCTCGGACAATGTATCCCGAGACGAAGAACGTGATCCTGGCGAGCGCCGATCAGACCGCGATCGATGCGGTGGCGGCGAAGATGATGGGTTTCGACCCGATGAGCATCAAATATCTTCGACTTGCGCATCAGCGGGGATTGGGAGTCGCTGATCCGCGCGAGATCAAGGTGGTGGGGGAGGATGTCAGCGGCGTCGATTGGAAGTTTTCCGTGGGTGATAATGGGGCGAGCATGATCGGCGATCTGTTGTGGTTCAGCCCGCTGCGACGCTTTCAGAATCTCTTCTTCCGGACGCCCCTCGTCCACGCGTTCATCTTCGGTTCGGAGGCATACCACGATTATTACCGATGGCCGATCAAGGACCGCCGGGTGTTCGCGCGGTGGCTCAAGGAATCGCCCTGGGGACATCTCTTTGCATCGTATCCGGAAGCGGCGCCCCGCTGATGACCATGCCGTTGCGTGACCCGCGGTCGAAGGCCGAACTCATCCTGTTCCTGATCACGTTCGTGTGGGGGAGCACCTTCATCGTCACGAAGGACCTGCTCGCATCGGTCACGCCGTTTGCCTACATCGCCCTCCGTTTCACGCTCGCCACCGTCGTCTTTGCCGTTCTCCGACCCTCATCGATCGGGTCGTGGGACGCCCCGTCTCTGCGCGATGGTTTGGTCCTGGGCGGACTGCTCTTCACCGGATTTGCGCTTCAGACGGTCGGGATGCAATCGACCACGGCATCGAAGTCGGCATTCATCACAGGGATGATGGTGGTCTTCACCCCGCTGTGGCAGGTGGCGATCGAACGACGTTGGCCGCGCACAGGGACGTGGATCGGCGTCGCTCTCGTTTCCGTGGGCCTCTACTATCTCACATCGCCGGCGGGCTCGGGATTCGGACTCGGCGATCTGCTCACACTGGGATGCGCGTTGGTCTTCGGCCTGTACATCGTCCTCCTCGACGTCATGAGTAAGCGGACGGATGTGGCCCGACTGACCATGTCGCAATTCGTCGTATGCGCAGTCGGTGGTGGGTTTGCCGCACTCACGTTGGAGGACGCCGCGGTGACGTGGACCTTACGATTCGGGCTGGAACTGGCCTATCTGGCGATCTTTGCCACTGTGATCGCACTCTCCCTCCAGACGGCATACCAGCGGTTCACGACGCCCGCGAGGAGCGCTGTGATCTTTTCCGTGGAACCCGTGATCGCTGCTGTGTTGGCGTATGTTATTGCTGGCGAACACATTGGAGCGTTGGGGATCCTGGGCGGAGGCCTGATCGTGGCCGGCCTCCTGGTGTCAGAGCTGTCGGATGTGCTGTTTCGACCAGGCGGGACAGAGCCTAGGCCGTCTTGAAAACAGGAATACCATCTTGAGTTTGACTTTGTCGACACCTATATTCTAAACGTATGCGGACGAAGCTCATCCTGGCGCTCGTGGGGATACTGGTCATCAGCCTTGTCGCAATGGCGGCGGTGATCAAAGATCGTCCCACGGCCAGCAGCAACGGCAGCGATATCGTGATCCGCTGGAACACGGAGAGCGAAGCGGGCGTCCAGCAGTTCATCATTGTCCGTCGCGCCGGTACGGATGGGGAGTTCATCCCGGTTGCGACGCTTCAACCGAAGGGAGACCGATCGTCGTATGAGTACGTCGATCGTTCGGTCTTCAAGGCGACGGCGAGCATCTTCCAGTACCGGGTGCGGGTCGAGAATGGTCAGACGCCGGCTCCCGAGACCGAGATCGTGACAGTGTCGCATGTCAGTTCGACAGCCCGCCGCACGTGGGGCAGCATCAAAGCTATGTTCCGCTGATCCATCGATCCGTCGCCCGCCGCTCCGTGCACCGTTCCACGCGTCGTACCTCCGTTCGTCCCTCGTTCATCCTTGCATCTCGTTCTCCTCGACGCCGACGTCTGCTTCGCCAGGTCGGGTACCGTGTTGAAGTGCGTCCGTCCGGTATCGCTGAACCGGTCCATCCCGATCATTCGCCGACGCAACACGTGCGCACCGTGGCCTTGCAGAAGGCGCAGGAGGTCGCACGCCGCCTGAAGCGAGGGATCGTTGTGGGTGCGGACACCGAGGTGATCTTGCGGGGCCGGATCTTCGGGAAGCCCTCGTCGCCGGCTGATGCTCGCCGGATGCTACGCGACCTCAGCGGGAAGACGCACACTGTGCATACGGGAGTAGCCATCGTGGATGCGCGCACGGGCCGAAGACGCACATTTGTTGAGTCGACGAAGGTTACGTTCCGTCGGTTGAGCGGGGCAGAGATCGCAGACTATGTAGCCACCGGATCGCCCATGGACAAGGCCGGCGCGTACGGCATTCAGGATGACCATGGTGCAGTGTTCATCGAACGCGTGGAAGGCTGTTTCTATACGGTCGTCGGATTCCCGCTGGCGCGTTTTCATCGGGAGTTCGAGCTGTTCCATCGGCACATGTACTGATACGGAGGAGGTATGTCTCGAAAGATCCGAGTGTTGATCGCGAAGGCCGGTCTGGATGGACACGATCGGGGAGCGAAGGTTGTGGCGGCGGCGCTTCGTGATGCGGGGATGGAGGTCATCTATACGGGTCTGCGCAAGACCCCCGAGATGATCGTCTCGGCCGCGGCCCAGGAAGACGTCGACGTCATCGGGATCAGCCTGCTGAGCGGCGCGCATATGACAATCTTTCCCCGACTCCTGACGCTGATGAAGGAACAGGGTCTTCAAGATGTGCTATTATTCGGCGGGGGGATCATGCCGCAGGAAGACATCAAGGCCCTCAAGGCGCAGGGCGTAGGTGAGCTCTTCACGCCCGGAGCATCCACACTCGACATCGTGGCCTACGTTCGCTCGTGGGCGAGCACGCATCGGACGGAAGCTGTCGCGTAGTACAGCATCGGCCTGACTGAAAACAAGAAACCCCGTTCGAAGCCTCGGACGGGGTTTTGCATTTCAACGGCGGAAGGAACTTAGATCTTGGAGACCTTCACGGCCTGGAGACCCTTCGGGCCCTGCTCAACTTCGAACTGTACTTTGTCGCCTTCGTTGAGCGTCTTGTAGCCCTCTCCGTCGATGGATTTGTAATGCA
>CAYYOV010000020.1:20983-57214 GCA_964473365.1 uncultured Ignavibacteriaceae bacterium | reverse complement strand
ATGCGCCCGTAGCTCAGCTGGATAGAGCGACAGCCTCCGGAGCTGTAGGTCAGGCGTTCGAATCGCCTCGGGCGCACCAACATCACTAAATCCTCGCAAAAGCCATGCTCCAACCAAAGAAGAAGATCTCCAAACGGGAGATCAAACAAGACCAACTCGTTACTCGCGCCATGCAGGCCGAAGCGTGGGCGCTCGAGCACAAACAAATCCTGACGTACGCCGGTTTTGCACTCGTCGCGTTGATCGTCATCGCCGTGGTCTGGACGGACCGCAGATCGGCAGCCGAGACGGAGGCGACCACCCGCCTCGCGAAGGTGCTTCCGATCTATGATCAGGGTAATCTGCAGCAGGCCATTGAGGGCGCTCCGGCCGAGGGAACGTTCGGACTGCAATCGATCGTGGATGAATATGGCGGAACGGATGCGGGGAACATGGCCCGACTGTATCTCGCGAACGCGTACACGCAGCAAGGGAAGTACGCCGAGGCCCTCGAACTGTACCAAGACATTTCCGCAGATGACCGGCTCGTCTCATCTGGAGCGCTGGCTGGTGCCGCACGGTGCCACGAACAGCTCAAGGCCTACGCTGAGGCGGCTGCAGAATATGAGCGGGCTGCATCGTCCGACCCAAAGAATCCGCTTGCCGCAGATCGACTTCTTGCCGCCGCAGCCAATTATAAGCGAGCCGGGAAATCGGCGGAGGCTGTCGCCGTGATCGCTACGCTTCGCACGAAGTATCCGACCTCTCAGTATGCGCGCGATCTCGACCGATTTGAGGCAGAATTCGCTTCGTAGATCGTGTCAGAGCCTTGATGGCCTGGCGCCGGTGGATTCACCGGTCCAGGCCATTGTCATTCGTGCAACTTTTGTCGCGTCCGGCTCGAACACTCTCCGATATCCACTGAACGCCATCGGATGACTCGCTTCCGCACTATCCTCGTCGTCGGAGCTATATCCGTTTCCATCGTGCTGGTATTTGTTTACGACACGATCGAGGCGGTGGTGGATCTCGACCTCTCCGGCCTGCTGATCGTTCGCGAACTGCTGATCGCGGCCATGGCGTACGGGGGGTACTGGCTTCTGGACGCTTCCCGCAAACCCAGGCCACGGAACATTGCGAAAGAGATCGGGCGGCTGACGATCATCTCCGGATCCGGGCTGTTCTTCCTCGGGATGATGATGTTTCTCGGTCCCGGGAAGGAATCGATCAGGGCCGACATTCTTCCCCAGGACTCGGTCTTCGGGATCCTTCGTGGAGCCGTGCTGACTGTCGTCATGGGTGCGTCGGCTCTTTGGACGCTGCAATCTCTCCTTGGGATCATCCTCTTCAAGCGCAGGAACGATTCACGGCGGAACGTCATCATCTATGTGACGCTTCTGACCGCGACCTGTGTGGCGTTCTCTCCGGTGTTGCCCCTCGAGGGGAGTTTCATACTGTCGCTGCTCGTACCGCTGACGATCATTGCCTCCATCGTCCTTTCGTTCCGGCAGAGCTGGATCGTCTACCTTTCTCGACGCGAGAAACTGTACACCCTCCTGTACGCCTTTCTCTCATTTCTCTTCGGTTTGTTGACAGTCGTTCTGCTCGCCCAGGACCATCCCGCGATCGTTGTATTCCAGCAGTTCAGCCGACCGACGTTCTCGTTAGCTCAACTGACGGCCGTGTTCTCGACGATCTACTTCGGCATGGCGTTCATTTCGACGCTCTTCCACATGCCCACGGCGGAGGTCTTTGAACGCAAACAATCGGAGCTGAGTTCGCTGCATAACCTCACCCGGCTGACCAGTCAGCTCCTCGACTTCGACACGCTTGTTCAGACCGTTGCGCAAATGACGCAAGAGGTCTGCGGTGCGCAAGCGGTCTGGCTTGAGCTGCTCTCAAAAGGACCGGATGGCGCGTGGACGACACAGGTCGTGGCCCATCGCGATATTTCTCTCGCAGAGGTCGACGAGGTCCGTGACGCGCTCAGCCAGCATTACCGTGACCTCGTTGTCGAGACCCGGAGCGTCGTGCTTGTCGACGACACGTGGAGCGACGGGCGCACCAAGGGTCTGCGCGATATCGGCCGGCTGCGCGGATCGCTCATCAGCGTCCCATTGACTGCTCGTGACGAGTTCATCGGCATCCTCCACGCGGCGAAGGAAATAACGCAGGGCTTCGACCAGGACGATATCGACGTGCTCTCGTCATTTGGCGACCACGTCACGATCGCGATCGAAAACGCCCGGCTGATCTCACGGTCCATCGAGCGCGAGCGGCTTCAGCAGGAGCTCCTCGTCGCCCGCCGCATGCAACGTCAACTGCTCCCCGCAACACTCCCGAGCCTGGCGCGCGTCGAGTTCTCCGCCTCGTCGGAGTCATCGATGGAGGTGGGGGGGGATTACTACGATCTCGTGCAGCTGGGCCGCGAACGATGGGGGATCGCCGTTGGCGATGTCTCCGGCAAAGGTGTCTCCGCAGCATTCTATATGGCCGAGGTGAAGGGGATCGTTCTTTCGCTCAGCCGGATCTGCGCGTCGCCGAAGGAATTGCTCGTGCGGGCAAATGAAGCATTGCACGGAAGCCTCGATCGGAAAGCTTTCGTCAGCCTGGTGTACGCAGTCCTGAACGAACGAACGGGCGATCTCATCTTGGCGCGTGCCGGGCATTGCCCGGTCATACATGCGCGCGGGAGGTCGGCACGATTGATCCGGCCGAATGGTCTGGGCCTCGGAATGGCGCTGACCGACGTTTTCGAAGGGGCAACGGAGGAGCAGGTGATCCGGTTGGAGCCCGGAGACCGTTGCGTGTTTTACACGGATGGCATCACAGAGGCCAGGGACGACGTCGGCGAGGAATTCGGGTATGATCGCCTGCTCGACATCGTCGGAAATTCTGAAGGTCTCTCGGCAGATGACCTAAAAAGTCGTATTTTAGCGGCGGTCCGAACCTTTGCCGACGGGACTGCGTATACCGACGACATGACGCTCGTCGTCCTGCAGTGGCGCACGCCCCCAAACGTATCTACGGCAACGGAGCGGCGACCATAGGAGAATGGTATGAGTGATTTCAAGGTCAACCACCGGGAAGGCGAAGGCGTACAGGTCATCGAGTTGAAGGGATACCTGGATGCTCACACCGCCACCGATCTGGAGAGCGCGTTCCAGCGCCTCATCAACGAGCAGAAATTCCGGATCGTCGTCAATTGTCGCGACCTGACGTACATCAGCAGCGCAGGTCTCGGCGTCTTCATGGCCTACATCGAGGATGTCCGGAAGAACCAGGGAGACATCAAGCTCACGAACATGAGCTCGAAGGTCTACAATGTCTTCGATCTGCTCGGGTTCCCGATCCTGTACGAGATCTACAAGGACGAGCAGGAAGCGGTCAGGAAGTTCCGAGAGGCCTCGGCGAGTCGCTGAACAAGACGCCATGTCGCGTTTTCCCCGATCCATAACGACCACTGTCCGAAGCACGACCGACCATCTGCGTGACGTACGCAGCTTCGTCGATTCGGCTGCGCGGCAATTCGGCTTCCCTGACGAGGACGTGGCGAACATCGTTCTCGCCGTCGATGAGGCTTGCACAAACATCATCAAGCATGCCTATGGCGGAGCAGCAACGGGGGAGATCCGCGTGACCGTTGTTCGAGAAGGCCGCTCCTTCGAAGTACAGATCCACGATTCAGGACGTCCGTTCGATCCTGAAGCGATCCATCCTCCAAATCTGAAACAACATCTCTCCGAATATCGGCGCGGTGGGCTCGGGGTGTATCTCATGCGGCGCTTGATGGACCAGGTGGAGTATTCCATCCACCCTGGCCGCCCGAATGAGGTCCGTCTCGTGAAGTTCCTCGGCGCCCCGTCGGCACATACCGGTACATAAGCGCGGGCGAACCGTGTCCTCCCGTCGCGTCACCTTCGAGCTGCAACCTCTCTTCGAATTCAGCAAGGTCGTCAACGCGTCACTCGACCTCGAGTTCATTCTCACGACGGTCCTCAGGACGATCATGGGAAAGATGCTCGTGGGCAGGGGGGCCGTCCTCAGCCGCGGCGAAGGCTCTCACTTCAGCGTGAGGTTCGTCAAAGGCCTTCCGAACGCACTCGTCGGAACGACATTCCGACTTGCCCGCACTCCCAAGAGCTTCGTACAGCTCAGACGCCGCAACGACGAATGGGCAACAACGTTGACCGACGCCGGATTGGACCTACTGATCCCGATCTTCTCCAGGGCTTCCATCGTCGGCTACCTGGGCCTGGGACCTCGGCTGAACAATCTCCCATACTCTGCCAATGATCGTGCACTGCTCCGTTCGCTCGTAGACCTCTCCGGATCGGCGATCGAAAAAGCCCTGATCCTTGGCCAAGTCCACGACGCGAATCGGGCCCTCGACCGAAAGGTGCAGGAGCTGAACACGCTCTTCGATCTGAGCAAGGAACTGAACGCCGGTCTCGACCTGGACCGGGTGCTTCGCCTATTGTCGTTTGCATTGATGGGCCAGGTGGGCGTGCGCCAGTACGCCGTAGCGCTCGAGCGGAACGGTGGCCTCGAGGTGGCGGCAAGCCGTATGGAGCACCCTGAGGCCCTGAAGCCGGTTCTCTCCGGGTTGTGCAACCTGAAGGGTGCTTCGACGGTCCACGACCTCCTGAAGCATCGTGATTGTCGCGCCATTGCCGGCGACCTGCTCAGGCTGGGGTTTCAGGCGGTCGTTCCGATGCAGCTCCAGCAGCAGACAAAGGGATTGATTTTGCTGGGTCCGCGCATTCGCTCCGTACCGTACGGTCAGGCCGACCTTGAATATTTCTACGCGCTCGGGAATCTCGCCATCATTTCCATCGAGAACGCCAGGTTGTTCCGCGAGGCGATCGAGAAACAGAAGCTGGAAGATGAGCTTGTGATCGCGCAGGAGATCCAGCGCGACCTGTTGCCGGAGCATCTGCCCACGATCCCAGGGTTTGAGATCGCCGCCGCGAATATTCCCTCGAAACAGGTGGGTGGGGACTACTACGACGTTCTGGCCCGAAAAGGAAACGAATTCGTCATCGCCATTGGAGACGTATCCGGGAAAGGCGTTCCGGCCGCCCTCTTGATGGCGAACGCCCAGGCCGCACTACGGGCGCTCTCGCCATCCGCCGATTCGCTCAGCGAGATCACCGGCAGGATGAATGATCTTGCGGCGGCTAATACCCGGGGTGGGAGCAAATTCATTACGTTCTTCTGGGGCGTGCTCAATGCCTCGACGCACACCCTGGAGTACGTCAACGCCGGCCATAATCCCCCGATCGTTCTTCGGGCGAACGGGACGGTTGAATATCTCGACAAGGGGGGACTCATCCTCGGCGTTCTCCCGACAATGACCCCGTACGAGCAGGCCGGTGTACGATTGGACCGTGGCGACGTGCTGGTGCTGTATACCGACGGCGTCAGCGAAGCCATGAACGCCGAAGGCGAGGACTTCACTGAAGAACGTCTCCTTGAGGTCCTCCGACGGCTTCGCATGCAGCCCGCACCCGAGATCCTGAAGGGACTTTTAAACGCTGTGGAGACGCATGCAGGATCGCATCCTCAATCTGATGACATTACCGCTCTGATCCTCCGCGCCACCTGATCGTCCCCGCGTTGCTATTCCTGCCTTTGCGCCGTACCTTGATCGCACGCACGGCCAGAACCTTCAGTTCCCCACGCCGAACGACCTGAACTGTTCCACCCAGCTCAACCTTCCGATCCTCACGCATGCGCTACGATTTCCGGACCATCGAACCGAAATGGCAGGAATACTGGGAGGGCCACGGGACATTCCGAACTCCCGATGACGCCCCAGCTCCTCGAACGTATATCCTTGACATGTTCCCATATCCTTCAGGCGCCGGCCTTCACGTCGGTCATCCTGAAGGATATACGGCCACGGATATCGTCTGCCGGTTCCTTCGCATGAAGGGGCACCACGTCCTGCATCCCATGGGATGGGATGCGTTCGGCCTGCCGGCGGAACGGTATGCCATGCAGACAAACATCCATCCCCGCGTCACGACGGAAGAGAACATCAACACCTTCCGCCGCCAGATCAAGATGCTGGGCCTCAGCTACGATTGGTCGCGCGAGGTGAACACGACCGACCCGTCGTACTATCGGTGGACGCAATGGATCTTCCTCAAGATGTATGGGTCCTGGTACGATGGCCGCCTCAGGAAGGCGCGTCCGATCGCAGAGCTCGAGAGGGAACTCGAACAGCAGGGGAGCGGGTCGATCGCCGGAATGCCCACGATGACGGCCGAGCAATGGAGGTCGTTGGGCCGGGTCGAACGTCAGCAGATCCTGGCTGGCTTCAGACTTGCCTACGTGGCGGAGATCCCGGTCAACTGGTGTGAGGCCCTCGGGACTGTCCTCGCCAACGAGGAGGTTGCTGAGTGGACGGAAAAGGGTTACACCGTCGAACGCAAGCCGATGCGTCAATGGATGATGCGGATCACGGCGTATGCGGAGCGACTGCTGGAAGATGGCGCCACGCTCGACTGGCCTTCGTCAACAATGGAACAGCAAAAGAACTGGATCGGCCGATCGGAAGGGGCCGAGATCTGGTTCGCGGTGGAGGGTCGACCCGATGCGCGTATTTCGGTCTTCACGACCAGGCCGGACACGCTGTTCGGCGCAACGTACATGGTCCTCGCACCGGAGCATCCGCTGGTCCCGTCGCTCACGGTGGCATCGCAAGCGCACACGGTCGAGGCGTACAAGAAGCAGGCGGCTTTGCGGTCGGATATCGAGCGAGGTGCTGACAAGGAGAAGACAGGCGTAGCGCTCGGAACGAATGTCGTCAACCCGGCCACCGGCCGACCCATCCCGATCTGGATCGCAGACTATGTCCTGGCCGGATATGGAACGGGCGCCATCATGGCCGTCCCAGCGCACGACGATCGCGACCATGCATTCGCGACCGCCTTCGCGCTTCCCATCGCCACCGTCGTCGACGGCGGACCAGATGCACCCTCCTGCTTCGTGGGTGATGGCGTTGCGATCAACTCGTCGGGGCCAGAATTGACGATCGATGGACTTCGTACGCAGGATGCAACCAAGGCGGTGATCGCATGGCTCGAGCGGACGAATCGAGGCAAAGGGACTGTACAGTTCAAGCTGCGCGATTGGCTCTTTTCGCGGCAACGATACTGGGGAGAACCGATCCCCATCGTTCACCTTTCCGACGGGACCATGGAAACGTGGGACACGCTCCCGCTCACGCTGCCGGACCTGGAAAAGTTCCAACCGAGCGGAACGACCGAGTCTCCGTTGGCCCTGGCAACAGAATGGCGCAACATCACAGAACCGAAGACTGGCCAGCCCGGCATTCGTGAGACCAACACGATGCCCCAATGGGCAGGTTCATGCTGGTACTATCTCCGTTACATCGATCCACACAACGACACGATGTTCTGTGATCCGGCCAAGGAACGTCAGTGGATGCCGGTCTCGCTCTATGTCGGAGGATCTGAGCATGCCGTGCTCCATCTGATGTACGCTCGCTTCTGGCACAAGGTCTTGTATGACCTCGGATACGTCAGCACGTCCGAACCGTTTCCGAGGCTACGCCATCAAGGCATCATCCTCGGCGAGGATTCGCGGAAGATGTCGAAGTCACGGGGCAATGTCGTCAATCCCGATGATGTCGTGCGTGAGTACGGAGCCGACGCGCTCCGGATGTTCGAAATGTTCATGGGTCCCCTCGAGGAGATGAAGCCGTGGAGCACGAAAGGCGTGGACGGGGTCTTCAGATTCTTGAACCGCGTCTGGCGATTATACGTCGATGAGACGGGAGCGACCGTCATGTTCCCCGACGGCCCCGTTCAGGACCAGGCGCTCGATCGCGTCTTTCATCAGACGATCAAGAAAGTCGGCGAGGATATCGATCACTTGCGGTTCAATACGGCCATCTCGCAAATGATGATCTTCGTCAACGAGGCGATGAAATCCGAACATCGGCCAAAGGCGACGATGGAGTCCTTCGTCCTCGTCCTATCTCCGTTCGCGCCGCATCTTGCTGAGGAGCTGTGGGAGCGCTTGGGTCATCGGGAAAGCCTCGCTCGAGCTCCGTGGCCAACGTTCGACCCCTCGAAGTTGGCCTCCGACTCCGTCGAGATCGTCCTTCAGGTGAACGGCAAGGTACGGTCAAAAGTCACGGTCCCGGTCGACGCCTCAGAGTCAGATCTTGAGGCCGCTGCACTTGCCGACGCACAGATCCAGCGGTACATCGCGGGGAAGACGGTCCTGAAGAAGATCGTCGTCCGCGCAAAACTCGTGAACATCGTGATCAAAGGGGGCTGATCTCGTGCTGTCCGTCGCCGTTATCACGTTCAACGAAGAGCGGAACATCGAGCGATGCCTGGCGTCGGTCAAAGGGCTGGCAGATGAGATCGTCGTCGTCGACTCCGGCTCCAGCGACCGCACGGTCGCCCTCGCGGTTGCAGCGGGAGCGCGGGTAGTGACACACCCATTCGAGGGGCACATCCAGCAGAAGAACCACGCGCTGAGCGTTTGCACGCATGAATGGGCGCTCTCGCTCGATGCCGACGAAGCGCTCTCTGACCTCCTCATCGCCTCGATCCGTGAGACCCTGACCGCCCCACGGTACGACGGATACGAGATGAACCGGCTCACCAACTATTGCGGAACGTGGATCCGGCACGGAGGTTGGTATCCAGACCGGAAACTTCGCCTTTTCCGTCGTTCTCGCGGTGCCTGGACGGGCATCAATCCGCACGATCGATACGCGCTCACGGACACTGCCGCCCCCGTAGGACGTCTGCGAGGCGACCTGTTGCACTACAGCTACCGATCGATCAGCGACCATGTCCGCCAGATCGACTATTTCACGACGATCTCCGCAGAAGAACTTTACCGTGCTGGAGCTCGCGCTCCGCTGTGGCGCATTCTTCTTGCGCCCCCGTTCCGATTCGTGCGAGACTACGTCCTGAAAAGTGGCTGGCTGGATGGCTTCCACGGATTTCTGATCGCCGTCTTGTCATCGACGGCAGTCCTCATCAAGTACACGAAGCTCCGGCATTTGAGATCGAAGGGATCGCCCAATGGATGACCAACGACGCGAAGCACTGTTCGCAAGCCTCGTGCTCTCTCTACACGCCGCTGCAATGCAGCACCTCGGCAAGGTCAAGGAGCCGGGCTCGGATGCCGTCCGTCGCGACCTGGAACAAGCGCAGATGGTGATCGACCTGCTCGACATGCTTGCAGAAAAGACCAGGAACAACCTTTCCGCGAATGAATCGACCTTCTTGTCCCGTACTGTACAAGAGCTCAAGTTGAACTACGTCGATGAGGTCGCGAAGGACCAGAAGGCGTGACCGCCATGACCATCGGGATCGTCGGTAACGTGGAGAAACCCAATCTTCCTGGCGTGCTTCGGGAGCTCCTTCGCACGCTCGAGGCACGACGGATCGAGGTAGTCCTTCAGCGGGAGTTGGGGCGACTGCTCAATCGGTCCAAACCGCTCAGGCCTAAGACGCGCGTCTCGGTGGTTTCGGACCAGGTTCTGGTGCGCCGCGCAGACGTCATGATCTCGCTCGGAGGTGACGGGACGATGCTTCGGACCGCGCGCCTGGTGACTCCTCGGGAGACACCGATCCTGGGGGTGAACCTAGGTAAGCTGGGTTTCCTTGCCGAGGTCTCGGTCGATGAGGTCGATGAGGCGATAGACGATCTGGTCGGTGGCAGGACGCGAATGGAAGCGCGCATGATGATCACGGCGCAGGGGAAGGGGTTGAAGCGTGGGTTGAGCGCGCTGAATGATGTCGTCGTCAACATGCCCGGAATGGCGCGGGTCGTACACGTCGAAACGCTGATCGACGGCGAGTTCGTGGCAACATTCACGGGTGACGGCATCATGGTCTCGACCCCGACCGGCTCCACCGGGTATGCACTGTCAAATGGAGGACCCATCATCACGCCGGAACAATCGGTGATGATGGTGAGTCCGATCTGTCCTCACAATCTCACGGCCCGGCCGATCGTCGTGCCCGATTCGGTCACTGTCGACTTGCGCGTGGTGCATGCTCCGGGCCGCGTTCATGTGACGGCTGATGGACAACCGGGCGGATCGATCCGTGGTCCGCTCCATATTCGCATCCGAAAGGCGCCCCATCGGACGATCCTCGTGCGGCGGAGCGGCAGGAATTACTTCGATGTACTGCGGAACAAGCTCGGATGGGGGATGGACGTCCGGACGGGTGCCGATCGTTAGTTGTTGATCGCCCCTTCGTCGATCCAGCGTTTGATGCCGCGGATTTGATTCTCGTTCAGCGCTTGCATTCGGAGCGGCATGCGTGCGCCGACCTCGCCGGTCAGACGCAGGACCAGCAGACTGTTGGCGCCGTCGCCCGAGAGGATGAGGCGCGGCCGATGGTCCGCCAGTGCCCGATACGAAGGGGTCTCGAGATTCAGGTCTGCGGACGGTGAACTGCCGCCGTGGCACCCAGCGGCTGCGCACGATTCCTGGAAGAGGGCCTCGACGTGCCGCGAATAGCTGACGCCCGAATCAGGAAATACGACGGTTGAGGGTCGCAAGTTCACCAGTTCATCTTCGCACGACGCGCAGATGATACCGGAAATCCCGACGGCGAACACGAGCGCAAGCGGGCCGAACCGGCGGAGAGACCGATGGAAGCCGTTGCGAATGGAGAGGTGAAGTGAGGTCATAGGGAAAGTATACGGAGGAGTGTCCGGCGAATCAATCCGTTGACTTTCCGGCCGAACGTTCGTATCTTGTTGATCAGCGGGCCGTTAGCTCAGTTTGGGAGAGCGCCACAATGGCATTGTGGAGGTCACCGGTTCGATCCCGGTACGGTCCACCAACGACGTGACCACCGAAGGACAATCCACCCGATTGTCCTTTTTTCTTTCCGCCACAACATATGACTGCCACCCATATCAGCCTCGCCGATCCTTCGACAGCCTTGATCCGTTGGGACGATGGGCACGAAAGCCGGATCCCACTTTCAAGCTTGCGCGACGCGTGTCCGTGCGCAGGGTGCAAGGGTGAAACAGTCCTCTTGCATACATATGCCCCGGTCGACCACCCGACACAACCCGGCGCGTATGAACTAAAAGGGGCCCAGCCGGTCGGGTCCTATGCGCTGCAACTCACATGGGGTGATGGACATGCCACAGGGATCTATACGTGGGAGACGCTGCGTGCCCTATGCCCGTGCCCGGTCTGCCAGTCCCGCTGATTGCACTTCGGGCCAAATTCGGCTACGTTGACCACGCATGACCCCCTCAGCCACCTTTTTCCGGCTCCTACGAACGTTTTTGCAGTATCGTTGGCGCATCATCGGCGGGTTGTTCGCTGTCGCGATGATGAGCCTCGCCGATGCCGGAAGCGCATTCCTCATTGCCCGCCTCTTTGACGTCCTCCAGACGATCAGCACGCAAGTGCGCGCCGGTCAGGCCATTTTCGTCGAAGTGCCGTTCACGCTCTTTGACAGGCTCCTGCTGAACTACCAGGTGCAAGGGCAGGAGGGAAGCTTCCGGATGATCTTTGCGTTCGCTGCGGCCGTGCTCGGCATCATTCTCGTCAAAGCGATCTTCGTGTATGTCCGTGAAGTGCTCATGAGCAGCGTGCAGCAAAAACTGCTCCGCCGCATTCGCGTGGATCTGTTCGACACCGTCGTGGCGCTTCCGATCCGGTATTTCGACGCGAATCGAACGGGCTTCATCATGTCGCGCATCACCAACGACGTCAACAATCTCGAACAGTCGCTGTACCTCATGGTCGAGATCGCGCAGAACATCGTCTATGCGGTCATCTTCGCTTCGGCGCTCTTCTTCGCAAGCTGGCAATTGACGCTGGTGACGATCCTGATCTTTGCGCTGTCAGGGGTGATCTCACGCTCGTTTGGCGACCGGATCCGCCGGTTCAGCCGCGAACTGACAAACACCCTTGCCGACATTTCCTCCTTCCTGCAGGAAAAGATTGCGGCCATGCGGGTGGTGAAATCGTTCACGCGCGAAGAACATGAACGAAAGGCCTTCCGAACGCGCGTCGATACGAACTATCACTTTTCGATGAAGATCGTCCGGACCATCGCACTCCTCAGCCCGACGAACGAGATCTTCAACACGGCCGCCGCCTCGCTCCTTGTCGTATTTGCGGGATACTTGTTCATCGAAGGAACGATGACGATCGAGACCATGATCTTTTTCCTCATCCTGATGGTGAATTTGGCCAAGCCCGTCAAGGCGTTGGGTGAAAGTATCGCACGGATCCAGAAGACCCTCGTGTCGGCAGGATTCATCTTCGAGGTGATCGACCAGGAGCGGGAAGCGGACCCTGGAGCTTCCCGGTCTGCCGCCGTCACGCGTGGCGATGTCGAATTCCACAATGTCTCCTTCGCCTACCAGGAGTCGACGTACGCCCTCCGTGAGGTCTCCTTCCGGGTCCGACCGGGTGAGAAGGTCGCGTTGGTCGGACCTTCCGGAGCAGGGAAGAGCACGATCATCAATCTGATCCCCCGGTTCTACAATGCGACGAGCGGCAAGGTCACAGTAGACGGGATGGACGTGGCGACGATGTCCTTGAGGGACCTTCGTGGTGCGATCGCGGTCGTGCCACAAGACACGGTACTGTTCAGCGGGACGGTCCTCGAGAACATCCGCTACGGCAGGCTCGATGCAAACGATCAGGAAGTGGAAGCGGCGGCCAAAGCGGCAAATGTTGACCAGTTTGTCAGGCAATTGGACAAAGGCTATTCCACGGAGGTGGGCGAGCGAGGAGCCCAACTCTCAGGCGGACAACGCCAGCGGATCGCGATCGCGCGCGCGATCCTCCGCGACCCCCGTATTCTGCTGTTGGACGAAGCGACGTCGGCCCTCGACAGCGAATCCGAACGGATGGTACAAGAGGCGCTTGACCGGCTGATGGAAGGACGCACGTCGTTCATCATCGCCCATCGGTTGTCTACGATCCGCCATTGCGACCGCATCTTGGTCCTTGATGGCGGGAGGATCGTGGAATCGGGGACGCATGCCCAGCTGCTCCGGCGGAGCAAGGGCGTGTACCGTCGCCTGCACGCCCTCCAATTCACGGAGGGCGCGGCGTGAGGCCGGGACCGAACGATCCCTTGCTGAAGCGCGCCGAGTTGTTCATCCGTCGCCGGGTCGTTCGTGCTTTCGGGTCTTTGGTTCATCGTCGATCGGCACCTCCGACGCCTGCCGACTTGTCCTCAGCGAAGGTCCTCCTGATCAGGCAGGACCGGATCGGGGACGTCCTCGTATCAACACCGCTGATCGCAGCCCTTACCGAAGCACATCCTGCCCTGACAATCGATATTCTTCTCAGCACCAACAATGTAGCCGCTCGCGCAGGACTCCCCGCTATTCGCCGGGCCTGGGTTTATGAGCGCACATTTGCCTCCATGCTTCGGCTGGTGCGTCAGATCCGGAAAGAACGGTACGACGTCGCCATCGACCTCATGGACAACCCGAGTGCAACGTCCACAGCGTTCTGTGTCCTCTCGGGCGCGCGATGGACCGTTGGGCTGGAGAAGGAGAACGACTACAGCTACGATATTCGTGTGCCACTGAGATCGCGGCGCGACCATCACATCATCGAACGGTTGTCTCCGTTCGCCGAGGTCTTTGGGCTTCCCCGAATGTCGGCCGAAGGCCCGGTTCGATATCAACCATCCCTTCCTGCGCAGCGTGAGGCACGTGAGACATTTGAGCGCCTCGGGATCATTGGACGACCGAAGGTCGGGGTGAACATCTCAGCGGGTAGCGAGCGACGCTACTGGGGGACCGAGCGATATCGAGACCTCGCCGTACGCCTGACAGCGCTCGACCCTGTTCCGGCGATCGTATTTTTCTGCAAACCTGCAGATCTTCAGCGCGCGACCACCATCGCGGGCGATTGCCCCGGATCATTCGTCGTACCCCCGAGTCCAGCGTTCGACACCTTCGCCGCAACGATCGCGCATCTCGATGCCCTCATCACCCCCGACACGTCAGTTGTACACCTGGCATCTGCCTTCGGCATACCTTCGGTCGTGATGTACATCCAATTTAACGCCGACCTGAGGATCTGGGAACCGTATCGCGCGCCCCATGTTCCGGTCATCACGACGGTCGACGACCTTTCCACGATAACCGTCGATAGTGTCTTTGCCGCATGGCAAAGCCTGGTGCGGGCACATCCTGTCGAATCGTTGCGTTCTCGTTTGCTCACGGAACGGTGATGGCCATTCTTCGGGAGCTGGAGCGTTCCTTCCGCCATCTGGTCGTGTATCCCACGCTCCGCCGTGTCCTCAACAACCGTGAGGTACCGCTTCCTCTGGACCTCGGATCGATCCGGCGGCTCCTCCTGTTAAGGACCGATCGACTGGGGGACATGGTGGTTACATCCTCGTTCATCCATCGGATTCGCGAACGTGCTCCGTCGATCTCGCTTGGGATGGTCGTCAGCCACCGCAATCTGGCGGCAGCACGGCTCGTCGACGGGATCGACGCGCTGTACGTGATCGGTGGAGGTCTCGGTGAGACCGTCCGCTCGATCAGACAAGCCCGCTCCGCACGGTATGACGTCGTTCTGAATCTTGTATTCAATCAGACCACCCTCGGAGGTATCATTTCGAATCTGGTTGTGCCAGGTGGCACCAAAGTGGGACAGGGGGACGAGAAATACCGTTTCTATTTCAACGCAATGCTGAAACTCGAACGGGGGAGAAGTCACATGGCGGAAGTGCTTCGTTCCGTCGGTGTTCAGACGTTCGGTCCGTCGTTCTACACGGAATCGCTTCCGTACGCGTTGCACGACGAACCAGCGTCCGCCGAGAGGGTCGATTCGCTCATCGCCAGACTCGGAGGCCCGCCTGTCGTGATCAATCTTTCCGCCGGTCATCCGGGTCGCTCGCTTTCCTCTCGGCAGGCGGTAGATCTGGCACAGGTGGTGCTGTCGCGACTTCAGGCCCCGGTCGTCCTTTCGGCGGTCCCGCAAGATGCATCAAACCGTCAGGCGGTACTTGCGCAGATCAAGGATGACCGCGTACTCGCTTTTCCCGATAAGGGTTCCGCCTCATTTGCCGATATTGTGGCGCTCGTTCGTCGCAGTAGGCTTGTCGTAACTCCGGACACTTCCTTTGTCCATATCGCTGGGGCGACCGGAACGCCTCTCCTGGCGTTGTTCGTCGATCCGTTCGCATTTGCAGAATGGCACCCTCGCAATACGGAGTCTGAAGTGGTGATGGGCGATCCAGGGACGACGGTTTCTTCGATCCCGAGTGCTCGGATCGTCGATGCCCTCGATCGACTCATTGGGAGGATGGGGAGATGAGGGACGTGGCAATGGCCGATCGGAGCGAGACGTGGCGTCGCTTCACCGTAGCATGCCTCACGGCTGCCGCCGGTTCTCTTCCGTTCTCACACGTCCCGACACAGCTGGGGTTGGCCGTGGCATTCCTTGGCTGGATCGGTTGGTCGATCTCCGCTCGTCGCATGCAGGTTCGAACGGATGCCTTCCTCTGGGCCGCTGTGGTGTATTGGGCCTGGAATGGGCTGGCATCGGCGCTGTCGATCCGTCCCGCACACAGTCTTGGAGCGCTGATTGACAACGAGTGGCCCGCATTGCTCGGACTTCTTCTCTGGTGGTCAGTCCGTACTTCGAAGGAATTGGAACGTCTGCTGCGGTTCTACCTGGGCGCAGCCTCGGTCGCTATGGCCTATGGTGTCATTCAAACGTTCAGCGGGGTAGAGTGGGTGAAGGGCGTGACGCTACACGAAGCCGGGGGCGGATTCTTCCGAGCGGTGGGATTTTCGGGTTTCTATCTGACGTTTGCCGGGTTTGCCATGTCGATCTTCTACTTGGCGACGACCTATGCGCTCAGCCGGCCCTCCGAACGGGCGCGCTGGATCGTCCCAGTGCTCGCTCTTGGAGCCATCCTCGGAACCTTCGCCAGGAGCGTTTGGCTTTCGATGGCATTGCTCGTGCCCGTAACTGCGATCATGGCAACGCGGGGACGCTATCGCCGCTGGGCATTGCTTGCTGGCATCATCGCGGCTGGGGTCGTATTCACGGTCCAACCGCTCAGAGTGAGGGCCCTTTCCATCGCGGACCTCAGCCAACACGAAACCCGACTAAACCTTTGGAAGACCTCCCTGGGCATAGCCCAGGACCACCCGGTCATAGGTATCGGGCAGGACAACTTTACGTCTGTTTTTGAGCGCTATCGGGTGCCGGGGTTCTACGATACCTACGTCCACCCGCACAATGACTACCTGTCGGTGATGGTGCACGGGGGCATCCCAGCGCTCATGGCGTTCCTGGTCATGTGGGGCATTGTGCTCTGCAAAGGATGGAGGGTCTGGCGGACGCAGACGGGAGGGTTTGAAGCGTGGTTGGGACTGGGGGCGGCAGTGTCGCTGGCGGGATTCCTCATCGCGTCCCTGTTTCAGAACTACTATGGAACCTTTGCTAATTGTTTTAACTGGTGGCTGCTAACCGGTCTTGTTCTAACGATATACAGCCTTACTAAGGAGGCGAAAACTAGCCTCGACACGCCTCCGTCCCTTGCTAGCGAATGACGTTGTAGTTCTTGTACTCACCGATCCGGAAGCCGGTCGCATCCTCGACGGCATCCAGGATCCGGTTCTTCAGGGGGAGTCGGACTCGTCGGGGGTCGTACTCAAACCGCCAGTCCTGCCGCCGGATACGCTCGTCCATGACTGCTGGATGTGTCCCGTTGAACGGTTTCAGGCGCCCTCCGTCTGCGTAACTGAACTCTGCCTCTTCTCCAACCTTCTGCTTCACCCAATCGTCAGGATGCCAGAATCGGTGAAAGCTCTTTTGTTTCTCCTGCTGAGCTTTCGGCGGCTTTACCCAGCCGTAGTGGAATATCCTCGCCGCTGACCGCAGAACGTTGAGTTTCTTGCCATCTTTCCGAAAGCCCTGAGCATCTCCCCAAGACCTGACCCCGATTCCGTTACGGACCAGCCGGATCTCGTTGCGATACCATTTTCTCGAGTGGCCCACCCAATTGTAGCTTCCATAGAAATGTACGTATTCAAACAAGACCCCTTCAACGCTTGAATCCGCATTGGCTAACTTGAGTGATTCGAGGATGATAGCGCTGTCGTCCTGATGAAGAACCTCGTCCCCCTGTAGGTAGAAGGCCCAGTCCCCCTTGACCTGTTCGAGAGCAAGGTTGGTCTGCTGGGCCAGGATGGCACCGCCTTGTCGCAGCCCGGGATCCCACATAGTGTCCAGGATCCTGACTTTTGGCGAGCGAAGGCCGGCTACGGCCTCGCGGGTCTGGTCATCGGAGTCGCCGACGGCCACAACGAGCTCGTCGACGAGAGGAAGGAGGGAATTCATCGACTCACGGAAGGGATAGTCGAACTTGATCCCGTTCCGGATGAACGTGAAGCCGCTGACGGTCATCCGCCGCTCTTATCTGAGAAGCTCTGAAAGTCCGTGCTCTTGTAGTGATCACCCGAAAAGTACTTCAGGATCTTCACAAATTTGTCGGGTGGAGCATATCCCGGGACCACTGTGATGGGCTGTTGCGCCTCATCCAGGAAAAGGGTCGAAGGGTATCCTGTGACGCCAACGGCCTGCGCAAACTGTGCCGAGGTCATCGTCTGACCATTGAACGTGACAAGGTCCGACGATTCAGCATTCAACTTGACAACGATGTAGTTTGTCTTAAGTTCCTGAGATACAAGGCGGTTAGGATAGGTCTCAGCATCCATCTTCTTGCACCACGTGCACCAGTCGGTATAGAGATCGACCAGGACTTTCTTCTTCTGATCCTTCGCCAGCTGAATGCCTTCATCGAAGGATTTCCATGCGACTTCCGTCGTGCTAATAGAAGGGCGAGGGTCGTCATTCAGCGCCCAGCCGAGGGCAATGAAAACCAGTAAACCCGTGATACCAAGGGGAATTGCATACGTGCTTCGCATACAAGGTCTCCGTTCGCCTAGAAATTCAATCCAATCGTAAGGATTTGCGCTGTCCCCAGTCCCGACGTGAATGGAACGAGAGCGTATTCGATCCCAATCCCGCGATACAAGGCCGTCAGGCCCAGTGCCGCGTTGCGGGCAGTATCGCCCGTCCGCCAAGAAGCCCGGACTCCGATAAGGTCGTCGAACATCACGGTTCCGCCCAGCGTCAGGCCCGATTCGTCGTGATTCAGGCCGCTCCGGAAGGCAATTGCCGGTCGCAGCTCGAACTCGCCGACGCTCAGGTCATATCGTGCAGCAAGATGGACCGTCCCTGGCAGATCGGTTGAGGCGGTGCGGAATGCAGACATCCCGCCGAGGTTGATCGCAGACAGACCCAGCGTCAGCCCCTCGATCGGTGATGAAGCGAGGAGGCCGAGGTCCACCGAGAATCCCGTGCTTTCGTTGAGATAGAGCTTCTCGTAGAGATATGATGCAGCAATCCCTGCAACGATTCCGTCCGTGACGCCCGAAGCCCATCCAATTTGAAAGGCCGCAGACTGGGCGTTGAACGTCGAAATGGGGGGGCCAGGCGTATCGCGCACCTCGATCCCCGGGATCCGCGAAATCGCAGCAGAGGCAGAAAACCGGCCGATCGAGGTTGGGAACGAGAGTCCGAGTCGTTGGCCAGAGATGTCCTGGACCCACGCGGTGTGTGTGAACGCCAGCGACGTGGTCTGCTCGCTCGAGGCCAGGGTCGCGGGGTTCATGGGTGCCGCCTCCAGTCGTCCCGCCTCAACAGCAGCGAGTCCGTTGAGCGAGGCCACGAGGGCGTGCTGTGGGACCTTCAGGATCGATGCGCCAGTGGAAGTTCCCTGCGCGGCAACGAGAGCGGGGATAACGAGAAGCCAGAGCGATCGTAGGATATTCATTCTTTGATGTGGAGTCGGATAGTCAACACGTGAGCGCCACCGGGCGAGTACGGCTCGACCACGAAGGCATAGTGAAAAGTTGGGTTCCAGAGCAATCCGGTGTCTTCGATCCCCGCGCCGGCCGACCAGCGCAATCCGATCGTCCCTGTCGGGTCGAGGCCATCGAAACCTGTCCGGAGGCGCAGCATCGGATGCACGCGCGACTCGAGGCCACCGCGGAACAGCCATCCGCCCGCTGCGGCCTCGGCTTCGACCGTGGCGGCCAGCGGAAATGTTTCCGGCGCGTATGCAACGGCTAGGACCGATCTCACGGGGAAGAGGTCGGTCGTCTGCCGCCCCTGGCGGCCGTAGACGGGCGAAGTGTCCCATCGGTATTTCGAGTTCAGGTCGCGGAAGACTGCTGCGATCCGCCATTCGGAGGAAAGCGTGTACGTCGCTCCTGCGTCAAGCCCGACCGTCGTGCTCGTCAATCCTTCCACCATTTGAGCATAGAAGAGCTTCGCCGATACTCCAATGGTCAGCGGCTCTGACGGTCGCAGACCGAAGGAGAGCGCCACGACATTCTCGGCAACACTCAGAACTTCCGTTGGATTCCCGTTCCGGTCTCGGCCGTCGATGTCCGTCACCGAGACCCGCAGCAGGGTCAGCGCGATCCCGGCCGCCGGTGGCAACGGAGCAGCATACGAAACGGTCTGGACGGAACGATCCAACGGAAACAACGCTGCTCCGAGCGACACGGTCGGGGTCGTCTGGAAGGGGGCGAGTGCCGGGTTCAAGAACGCATCGGGATCGCGCAACGGCAGCGCCGCCCGGGCGTTGCCAAGCGAAATGCTTTCTGCGGTTTGCCCAAGTCGGAACGCTGCACCGGTCCGTCCGCCGATCGCGGGTTGAGCGGCAGCGAGAGCAGGGAGGACGGTCAGAAGGATGACGGCCAGCTGCTTCATTGCAGGACCACCACCTTTCCCCAGACCGGATCGGCCGATCCGATCTCCACGCGAACGAAGTATACTCCGTTTGCGACGAACGACCCGCCGTCGGTACGCGCATCCCATACTTCGTCGTGCTGCCCTTCCGGCCGCTGGGCGGACCGGACCAGGTCGCGTACCGGTTGCATCGCCACATCGAAGATCCGAACGGTCACAGTCGCTCCGCCGGTGGGTACTGCAAAGTGTACTCGCGCCGGTTCAATCGACGGTGAGAAGGGATTGGGGTAGACATACATTTCGCGCGAAGCAGCCACAGGCTGATACGCGCGCATGATGGACCATGTCGTGCCGAACGGTGTCGCAGGTTCGTCAGGTGTGAGCGCCAGACCATCTGGTCCTCCCAGCCACACGGTATCGCGTCGCACGGCCACCGCAATGGCTTCCGGCGCCACGATGCGCTGATACGTCGTTGCATCGACGATAGAACCGTTCAACAACCAGGTCACGCCGCCGTCTGACGTTCGGTAGAGGCCTGCATCGGTCGCGACGTAGACGATGGAATCGCGTGCGGCAATGTTGTGTGCAAACTCTCCCAGAAGCCCCGTCCGCCACGTGGCCCCATCATCCGTCGACCAGCTCACGCCACGCTGTTCCTCTCCCGACTCGGCATTGACCGTCGCAGCCCAGATGGTCTTCCGACCAGCCCAGCGTTGCTCGCGCAAGGCCACGACGAAGTTGCCGGAGATCGGCTGGGATTGGTTGGCACGCGTGAATTTCACCCACGACATCCCGCCATCCGTCGAACGATTGATGCCTCCTGCCGTCCCGACCCACACCATCCCGTCGCCGTCGACCATGACGGAGAAGACGCGATGATTTAGATTGCCTCGCAATCCCAGGCGTCCTCCCGTGGGAGCAAGGTCAAAATCGAGCGAGTCGGTCGGAGCGATCGCCGAGCGTCCATCTGGCGGCAGAACGACCCGTTGCCACGAGGCGCCGTCATCCGTCGATCGGCGAAGCATGCCGGCAAAGTTCGCAGTCCAGACCGCACCCGCACCGATCGCGATGTCATACGTGATGTTGTTGATTGCCGTCGTGATGTTGAGCGCACGGATCTGGTTGATGCCGTACGAGATGGTGTCGACGGACCCGACATCGACGGGCTGGTCCAGCCGCAGCCACGAAGCCCCGCGGTCGGTCGAGCGGTAGAGGCCGTCGCCGGTCGGCAGGGACTCGGATTCCTGCTTGGTGGATGTCGCCGCGGAGACCCAGATAAGGTCACCGTTCACCGCGATGCCGGAGATCCCTGATGTGCCGAATGGAACGTTGCCCGACCAATTGGTCCAGCGAACGGGAGACCCTACGCCGAGGGAAAGGCCCCGGGACGTACCGACCCATACCGAATCCCCCGAAACGACGATCTCGTTGATCGAATTGGCCGTCAGCCGTTCCGTCGGTGCGGGAGTCGCATTCAACCGATATGTGCGGAGCGCCTGAGCCGAAGCCACTGTCCCGCACGCCAGGAGCATGATCATCACTCGTCTCATGGCGTCACCACGACCTGATGAATGATCACATTGCTCGAATCTGATGAGCGGTCGATCGCCCGGAACTCGAATCGATACGTTCCTGCCGGGGCACCACCGAATTGTACGCGGAGGCTATACACACTGTCTCGAGCCACCTGGTCACCGCTGACCCCGGTTGCATTGCCGTCGTCGAACAGGAGGAACGGATTTCCGCTCGCCGGGTTGCCATTGGGGAGGTACGAATTGAAATAGACCCGCTGAATGTCCGTGGGGCCGTCAGGGTCAACGGCGCGGACCCTCAATTGCATCAGCGGATTCGGGTCCGACGAGGAGATCGTGCCATCGGCGATCAATCCAGACAAGACCGGCGGCTGGTTGTTGCGCAGGACCTGAACCGGCGAGATCGCGATGCTGCTCCGCGTTTGATTCACGCCTGTCGCTGCCACCCGTGCCGACCACGTGCCGATCTCGACTCTCACGATCCCGAAACTCACGTACCCTCCGTAGATCCCGTCGCCGGCCGTAGTGTCGGGCGAGATCCCGCGGTCGTTGAGCTGGAATGGTCCGCTCACATCAACGCCGCGGTCATCGGTGACCCATCCACTGACCTCAGCCACCGGAGATGATCCTACGGGGGCCACGACGGTTGCCCACATCGGGAACCGGATCTCGAGGCGGTCGGTCGGCAACCGCGTCGGCCCGACATTGATTGTGTCGCTGTTCACCGTCAGCGATGCCGGCGTAACCGACACGAGGACGGGCGGCGTTGCCAATGTGTCGAGGACCCCCGAGGGCTCGGGCGAACATGAGAGCACGGCAACGACAAGGGCGATCGGCGGTATGAGTCGTCGCATCGGGGGCTAAGGAATCGCTACGATGATCGGATTTGGCGAGAACGACAGGACGAAGATCGCCAGCGTCGCCCATCCGACGTAGCGACGTCTCGTGTCAAGGGGCGACTCATCCGGAACGGGTGGATGGTACAACTTGACCAGGACCAAGGCGATGAGCGCCCAGACGAGCCATGCCGACCAGCTGTACTCCGCGAACGGTACGATCTGAGGTTGTTCCTGTCCCGTGGCCCAGGTCAGGAGCATTCGCAGGACAGAATCCGAAACGCTGGGTGCGGCGAGCGCAAGAAGTCCATAGAAAGTCGCCCGCGCGATCGGCTTGTGGCGTTCTCCGAACATCCCGTAGATCAGGTGGCCACCATCGAACTGGCCAAGAGGTATGAGATTGAGGGCCGTGACGAAGAGACCGAACCATCCGGCACAGAGGTACGGATAGTGGTAGATCTCGCTCATCGGAGGCACAAAATCGCCAGGATGCGTCAGGAGCGATCGTATGATGCCCAGGAGGAGCGTATCGCCGAAGGCAAGGCCCAATCCATCAGAATTCTTGATGGCGTTGGTCGCAAAGTCATAGTCGGGATGGATCGACAGCAGATAGTCCGCCGGCGGCAAATGCGAATACCCGTAAGCCAGCACTCCGACGGTCGCGATGAAGCCGGCGATCGGTCCCGCGACACCAATGTCGAAGATCGCCTTGCGCGACGGCACGATGCTGCGAGTACGGATGATCGCGCCGAAGGTCCCGAAGTTGAGGAACAGATACGAAAGAGGGGGGACGGTCGGAAAGGGCAGGTAGAACGGCAATGTCGTGTCGACACCGTGGGCCCGGGCCGCAAAGTAGTGGCCGAACTCGTGCGCCGTCAGAATGAACATGACGGCGAACGCATAGGGCAGACCCAGGGACAGATACTCGAGATCGAACGCGACATCAGGGTAGGTCCAGATCACACCCGCGACGGTCGTCGTCAGGAACGTCACGGCGAACAAGGTCAGATGCAACCAGAGACGGCGCGGCTGTGTACGCTCTTGCGGCCAAGCGGATTCAACGGCAGGATCGTTCATTGCATTGAAAATACCAAAATGTGGCCGACCGTCCAAGCGGACGGCGGGGCGTGGCTGCCGTGGTGAAGCTCAGAGGTTGAACCAGACGGGACTCGTGAGGCAGTGGTGGCGCCGACCGTCGCGCCGGCCGGGATGCGTGGTGACCTCTACGCGCAGATAGTGCGCACGCTGTTCGGTGACATCGAAGCGCCATGCCCAATAGTGCTCACCGGGAGACGACCAGGTTCCGACGCTCTCCTCTGTCGTCGAGCCGATGACCCCGCGTCGAAGCTCGATCCGCTCGATCGGCCCGAACTCTTCGGACGTCCTCGCGATCAGACGAATCACAGAGGGGCCCTGCAGACCATCTCCCACCACCATGCGTCCGTCGAGGTCCGTGATCATAGCCACGGGTCCGTCGGTTGCGATCGTCCGACGGCGGCGGATGGCGTCGAGCAATGCGGTGACGGATGAACCATCCGCAAAAAGGCCTGTGCGCACACGACCGAAAAGCTGATGGTCCGCCTCTCGCAGCGTCACGAACGGGACGGCGACCTGACGAAACCGGTTGAAGTTGCCATGGGCATCGTTCCCCGCCACGATCGCCAGTCGTCGGCCCTGAAGGAGCTGTCGCACCCACGCATCACGACCGATCTCGCATCGTCGGTCAAACGTCCCATTCCAGAATTGAAGCGCGTGCAGGCCGTCCGACCGCTCATCCTGCATCGTCCATGCGCCGCGACCGAGCAACAGACGTTGCAGGAAGGGGACATGTTCCCTGGGGTGCGCAGCGACCGACACTGCCGCCGGGTCGACCCGATCGAGAAGCTCCCGGAGCGATAGCTCACTTCTGGTCCGCATCCAGCGCTCGGCGCCATCCCCGGACCCGGGATGGAAGGCACGGTCACCGAGAACAAGACAGTGAATGTTCTGACCCCGCACGTTTCGGCATGTCACTTCTTCTCCCGGCAGGAGAGTGCATCCGGGTTGCTCGTTCAGTGACGCGATCTCACGCTGCAACTGGACCCATTTCGGGAGCGACGGGTCGTTCACCAGGTACGACCCGACAGAATCGTCCAGGTCATAGGAATGGTCCGTGATCGCAGCGAACTGCAGGCCGATGCGTCTGGCCATCGCCCGGACTGCTGCCGGTGGCGCTCCGTATTCGACCTGATCCTCAGTGGCCCAGGAGTGCGAGTGGGCTTCGCCCAACATCAGTTGCGGAAGTGTGGGGAGCGGTTCGCGGCTGACATAGACCCGGAGCGGCGCGTGCGATGTCGTCCGGTAGTTGTCGTTCGCGGCCGTCCGGACCCCTCGTCCGGCGTCGTACGTGAACCGCACATCACATGCGACCCAGCCGGACAGGCCTTCAGCAGGAACGTCGATCACCGTCCACCACCAATGATCCCTGATCGTGATCGCCGTGCTTGTCAGGGAAATGTCTCTGCTTGTCTTCCCGTCTGAAAGGGACGCCGTGACACTGTGGAGCGTTACAGGATGACGATCGGCGTCTTTGATGAAGAGCAGAATCGGGATCGCGTGTCCAGGTTCGATCCGATGGGGCGCATCCGCCAGGATCTCTGGCTCGGCCATGTTCAGCAGGCTGAAGAAATATCGGAAGCGGTAGTGTACCTCCGCATACAGGGGAGCGAGCGGCGGCACGACGAGCGGAACGACGACCATCAGTATGCCCGCCCTTTCCACCGGACCGGTCCGGCGAACAGTACGATGACCGGGAGAGCGATCACATAGAGCGTGAAATAGACCTCGAACCAGAAGAAGTGGCGAAGATCATCCACACGTCCAACACGTTTCAGAACTTGATACAACAGGACATAGTCGGCGGTCGCCTTCGCAAACAGTACCGTCAGCGTGTGAGCCCATGCGCCCCAGACGACCGTGTGTACCAGCGGCAGGAGGTGAACGCTCCATCCGATCGCCATGATGATGAACCCGACGAAGGGCACGTCGAGGCCGCCACGGCCCCAGCGGAGCTTCTGATGGAAGAGCGACTTGACGTCGGCACACGGTTCGCTCGTCACGAGGAGCCGCGGGTCGATCGGGTAACGCTGCTTCCAGCGGCCTGTCTCGCGGATCGCGCGGACAAGTGTGTAGTCCTCCGTCACGCTGAACGGAAGCGATTCATATCCACCGACGTCCGTATACGCCTGCTTCCGGAATGAGAGGTTGTTGCCGATGCTGCCGAACGAGCGGCCCATGGCCACGCTTGCCGCCGCCACGCCCAGAAGATACGCCCAGTCCAATGATTGAGCTCCGCCGAAGGGCGTGGACGCATTCTGAAGTGTCATTCCGCCCATGATCCCCACTCCCGGCTCGTACTGGCTGGCCGTCGCGTCGACCCAGGTCTCGACCACGCGGCAGTCGGCATCCGTGATCAGCACGACTTCTCCCGACGCTTGGTCGATGCCCGCTGCGAGCGGACGGGATTTTCCTCGCAGCTGGCTGACCGCAGACGGTCGGATCAATCGCAACTGAGGATACGTGCGTCTTCGCTCCTCAACAATCTCCGCCGTCCGATCGGTCGAGTCGTCGTCCACGACGATCACTTCGTAGCGATCGATGGGGTAGGTCTGCCGACAGAGCGAATCGACGCAAGCGCCGATCGAAGCTTCTTCATTCCGGGCCGCGACGACCACCGATACCTTCGGCCGTGCTGATCCGTTGAGGGGCGAGACCTTCCGCAATCCATAGAGCACGACCGAGGTCTGGACGAGGTACAGAATGAGGACGATGAGGATGAACGTAGCGAGATCCATGGTCAGCGCGTCAATGTGCGATCTTTCCACCGGAAGGGTGCCGCCACACTCAACACCGTGGCGACAACGATCGAGAACGGATGGAACAGTTCCGCAGCGATCACGTCCATCCAGCGGCGTTCGATATTCCACGCTCGCATGGCGGTCAGAAGCGGGGGAACGTCCACGGCCATCTTGATGATCCATCCCCACAACACGATGCGAAGGGAAGCGAGGTGCAATGGCGACGTGAACGTCGCCGTCAGGAGGATGACGAAGAACGAAAAGAGCAACGCCAGTTCAACGTAGATCGTCGCATCAAGAAACCGACCACTCACGGCTGCCCATCGTCGGCGTTGGCGGAAGAAAGCCCTGATGGATCCCTGCCCGTGTGTTTCCACGAGTGCCCCTGCATCAAAAGCGAACGCAACCGAACCAAGCCCCCGTGTCACGATGCGGCTCATAAGCGTACCATCATCATTCGACGAATGCTGCACATCCTTTCGGGCCGCAAGATAGGCTGTTCGGCGATACGCCAGGTTCGCACCGTTGCAGATGATCGGTCTGCCGGCCCCGATCAGACCCGCTCCCGATGTTACCAGACCCAGAAAGTCCAGCCGCTCGATGCGGCCGAACCATGACGTCGCAGGCGTCAAAGAGACCGGGCCAGCCACGAGAGCAGTAGATGGCATGAAATACGAGACCATTGTCTGCACCCACGTCGTGGGATGGAAGCAGTCGGCATCGGTCGTGATCACGATCGAGCCTGTTGCCTGCTCGACCCCCGCCCGGATCGCCTCCGGCTTGCCGCCGATCCCCGTCGCGGTCCGTGGAGGCATCGTGATCAACGAGACCCGGCGATCATCTGCTGCGACCTTCCGGACACGGTCTCCCGTGTCATCCGTCGAAGCATCGTCCACCACGACCACCGTCAAGAGATGTCGTGGATACGCCTGGTTCAGCACCGATCGGAGACTCTTCTCAATGGTTCCCGCTTCATTGCGGGCAGCGATGACGATCGTGACGCTCGGCGTCTCAGCGGACCGCTCCTGCGTGCTCAACTGATGGAGCCCGACGAACACCCGCAGGACAAAGAACATGTAGTACGCGAGCGTCGCGGCCAACGCAAGATCGAGTGCGGTCACCGCCGCCTCCGTCGGTCCGTGAGGAACACCATGACTCCCGCCAGGGTAGGGAGGAGGACATTAACGGCGAACATGAGAAGCGAAACGGTCGTCGCGACGGCCGGCTCGATGCCGTATCGGCCGAAGAACAGCACGTGCGACGCCTCTCGTATCCCAAGGTCCATGACGAAGATGGGCGCAAGCGTTCGTAACCCGATGCCAGCCCAGAATCCGTTCCACGTTCCGACGACTCCGAGCGTCGTCACCGCATTGAGCAGAGCGTACTCCTGGACAACATAGACCGCGAGGATTCCGCACGTCCACAGCATCACTCGGCGCAGGACGAGCGGCGGAACGTCGCTCATCGCCGCTAGTGCCTCATCGAGCGGCCGCAATCGCGGCCAGCGGTCGCCAAGCTGGAGCCGCCGAAGGGCGTGATGACGTTTCATCAAGATCCCGACAGAGACAGCCATGAGCGCGGTTGCGACGAGCGCCATCCAGATGTCGTTCGTCAGAGCGAGCACGAGCGCCGGGAGTCCCGGGACCAATGCGAGCAGACTGTGTGTCAGCTTCTCGAGCACGACCAGGCCGGCCACGCGCGTTCTTGCGTGTTCGTCGTGCACCTCCATCCGAAGCGCAACGTCGCCGACCTCGGCGGGCGTGACAACGCCCAATGCATATCCTGAGAGGATCGTTCGAGCCACGTCACCATCGTTCGGTGGCGCGCCGACACTTCGCAGCAACGTTCTCCACCGAAGCATCCTGAACCCGAGCTGGAGCGGCAGCAGGCCCGCCGCGATCACAAGCCCCATCCACTCCGTCGAAGACAAGGCCTGTACCAAAGCGGACCACTCCACGGCCGAGAAGACGAGCGCCAGTACGCTCGCGGAGAGCGCTACCTTCACCAGCAGCCATCCCCATCTGCCAACCCCTGTCGTCGATGCGGTCATGCGGCCGAGCGACCCTCCTTCCAGCGTACGCGCGTCAGCCATCCGATGGGTCCAGCGGTGAACAGGTAGAGCATGTTGAGAAGTTCGAGTGGCAGGAACCATGTCCACGCGCGCGACCGTTGGATGCGCAAGTCTGCCAATGCCAGCAACGACATGTCCGCGCACACCTTGATCACATACGCCGTGAGGAATCCGACGCCTGGCCATACCAACGCGAAGAAGAGTGATCCCGTGCTGAGGAGGTTCGCAACGTGATATGCGGCGAGGAAGCTCTTGCTCCATGCGTCGTACCACCGGCCGGCTGAAAAGTGTCGGGCTCGCTGTCGATAGAATTCCCGCCACGCACGTGGGACATTCGTGATGACCGTCGCGGCGGGCTCCAGCATTGGAATGATCTTCCATTCCGTCGTCCGCCGGACGCGTTGGACGAACAGATCGTCATCGCCCCCCATCGACGCATGTTGTCCAGAGAATCCGCCCACTTGGTCGTAGACCGATCGACGGTAGGCCAGGTTCGATCCGCTCGCCATCCATGCGAAGCCCAATCCGGCCGTTCCCGCCGAAAGGGCAGTGGTCTTGAACTTCTCGTATGAAATGAACCGCTCCAGAAGACCGCCGGCAAGGGAGGGAACGACTTCGGCCGGCGCCGGGGCATATGACCCGACCACAATTCCGACGTCTGGCAGGAGATATGACTCGATCGTTTCGAGCCAGGCTGGTGGGAGAATGCCGTCGGCATCCGTAAAGCACAAGATCAGTCCCGAGCTGGCCGCGATCCCCCGTTCCAGTGCATGTTTCTTTGGCGCCATCCCTGCGGGAAGGTCATCCACCCGCACACACCTCAAGCAAGGGAGCCGTTGTTCAAAGGTGCTCACGACATCTGCGGTCCCGTCGGCTGACCGGTCGTCCACCACGATGATCTCATCCGGCATCCGAGTTTGGCGCGTCAGCGACTCGAGGAGCATCCCGATCCGATCGGCCTCGTTCCGAGCTGCCACGATCACGCTGAAGGTCAGTCCGGCACCAGACGTCTTCGCAGGATTGCGCAACACGCCTGCGATCGCCACGAGGTGGACAACCGCGTAGACAACGGCGCCGACGAGCGTGGCCGAAACGACGAAGGGTATGATCCCGTGATCCATGACGTGAGGGGCATGATAGCGAGTCTTTTCCTTTGAAGCATCTTTCCCTGCACGACAATCTGCCCTATATTAAGTCGTGCATCGCCCATTCTCCTGATCGACCGTCCCATCCCACGTATGAAACCCCTCATCATCGGCGTAGCAGGCGGAAGTGGATCTGGCAAGACATCCGTCACCAACAAGATCCTGGAACAGCTCGACGCTTCACGCGTCCTGATCCTCCAGCACGACTACTACTACCGTGATCTTGCGACCTACGGCGGTATCACGCCGGACCAGATCAATTTCGACCACCCCGACTCTCTCGAGACATCGCTCCTGGTGGAACATATCCGGTCTCTCCGGACAGGGAAGGGCGTCGATGTCCCGATGTACAATTTTGCGACGCACCGCCGGATGGCCGAGACTCGACGCGTAGAGCCGCACGACATCATCATCATCGACGGCATCCTCCTGTTTGTCGACGCCGCATTGCGCGACCTGCTCGATATCCGGATCTATGTCGACACCGACGCCGACGAACGGCTGATCCGGCGGATCCGGCGTGATATTCTCGAGCGGGGCCGGTCGCTCGAATCCGTGATGCATCAGTATCTGAGTTCCGTGAAGCCGATGCATCTCCAGTTCGTCGAACCCAGCAAGCACTGGGCTGACGTCATCATCCCGCGTGGTTCAGAAAACGCGGTCGCGATCGACATGGTCGTCACGAAGATCGGGACCTTGCTGAATCGTTGACCCTCCCGCCCGGACCGCGTGAAGGGGAGTGCTGCGAGTCGAATCGGGCTTTTTCTTGCAGATACGTCAAAATTCGGTTATGTTTTAAGGCAGTCCTTGAAGCCGCGCCGGTATCCAGCCGTGGCTTCGTCGCATACAGGCCATCTACGCCCAACGGGACACATGCTGCTTCGGAATCGAACGACACAAGCGGATCGCGTCACGTCGAACTACCGGAAGACCGTTCTCTCGAACGGGGTCCGCGTCGTTACGGAGGAGATACCGTTTGTGCGCTCCGTTTCGGTGGGTCTCTGGGTCGATTCAGGCTCACGTGACGAGAAGGAGGGACTGAACGGCATTTCCCATTTTCTTGAGCACATGGTGTTCAAGGGGACCGAGCGTCGGAGCATCGCCGACATCGCCCGCAGCCTTGAATCGGTCGGCGGATATCTCAATGCGTTCACGGGGAAAGAGCACACCTGCTACTATGCCCGCGCCCTGGATGAGCATTTACCGCTCGCGCTCGATGTGACGACCGATCTCCTGCTGCACGCGACCTTCCCCGCGAAGGAACTTGAAAAGGAGAAGGGGGTCGTCATCGAAGAACTCCGGAACGCCGAAGATGATCCCGACGACCTCATCCACGATATCACGGAGAAAGAGGTCTTCGGAAGACATCCTCTGGCGATGCCCGTGATCGGGACGGAACGTTCGGTGCGCGCATTCCGACGTGCGGACCTCGTCGAGCACCGGCAACGCTTCTACACGCCCGACCGACTGGTCGTCGCTGCGGCTGGCCGATTGAAACATGATGCGCTCGTCGAGCTTGTCGAGCGGGCGCTCGGTTCGTTGAAACCATCACGCGCGCGGCGTTCACGCATCAAGCCGCAACGACAACGCGGGAACGAGGTGCGCCTTGCGAAGCCGATCCAGCAGGCCCATCTCTGCCTCGGCACCGTTGGGTTCAGCGTACATCAGCGCGAGCGGTTCCCGATGCTGGTGATGAACACGCTTCTCGGGGACGGGATGAGCTCGCGGCTGTTTCAGTCGATCCGGGAGCGCAGAGGGTACGCCTATTCCGTCTACAGCTATGCGAATACGATGACGGATACGGGCACCTTCGGCGTGTATGCAGGGCTCGACGCCAAGAACATTGAGAACGTTCGCACACTGGTGTGGAACGAGTTCAAGACGCTCCGAACCCGACCGGTCTCCGCGGCCGAGTTGCGGCGCACGAAGGACCAGTTGAAGGGGAGCATGATGCTCAACCTCGAGAGCATTCCGAACCGCATGATGCGGCTTGGTGGTTCCGAACTGTCTCTCGGACGACTTCCGTCGCTCGATACGGTCCTCGATTCGATCGAGGCCGTAACGTCGGCGGACATTCTTCGGGTCGCCGAGACCCTGTTCCTGCCTGAACGGTTCGCCACCGTGATCCTCGAACCTTCGGGCTCCGACGCGAAAGCATGACCATGAGCGACGTGATCGTACAGGCACCCCAAACTGTGATGGCCTTGTCGCAGCGTGCACGGGTGATGCAGGCGTCTCCTCTCCGCAAGCTCGCCGCCCTTGCCGAGCAGCGCAAGAAGACAGGCGTCAAAGTGCATCATCTCAACATCGGCCAGCCCGACCTTCCGACGGCCCCGGCTGTGTTCGAGGCAATGCACGCCTTCGATCAGAAGACGCTCGCATACGCCCCGTCGAACGGGATCCCCGTTGCATTGCACGCCTGGAAGTCGTACCTCGGACATCACGGACTCGCGTTCGACGAATCCGAGCTCATCGTCACGGCCGGAGGCTCCGAAGCGATCATCTTTGCCATGTGCGCCGTGGCCGATGCCGGGGAAGAGATCATCGTCTTCGAGCCGTTCTACACTAACTACAACGGATTCGCCACGATCGCGAATGTCCGGCTCGTTCCTGTCCCCTTGACCATCGAGAACGCCTTCCACCTGCCTCCAGAGGAGATCATCGAGAAGGCGATCACGTCGCGGACGCGAGCGATCCTGTTCTGCAACCCCTCCAATCCGACTGGCACGATCTACAGCCGGGAGGAGGTCGAGCGGCTCATCCATCTGGCCTTGAAGCACGACCTCTACATCATTTCTGACGAGGTCTATCGCGAGTTCGCGTACGACGCCGAGGCGATCAGCATCATGAGCTTTCCCGAGGTTGCTGACCGCGCAATCCTGTGTGATAGTTCGTCCAAGCGGTTCAACGTTTGCGGGGCCCGCATCGGCGTTCTGGCGAGCCATCACGCCGGCGTGGTCGACACCGCGCTCAAGTTCGGCATGGCGCGGCTCTCCGTCGCGACGGTTGAGCAGGCAGCCATCGCTCCGCTGCTGAACAACCCCGAACCGTATGTCCGCCCGATCGTCGAAGAATTCCGGCACAGGCGCGACGTCGTGGTGGAAGGATTGAAGAAGATCCCCGGCGTCACGTCATACAAGCCTGAGGGGGCGTTCTACATCGTGATCGGATTGCCCGTGAAGGACTCCGACCATTTCGCCCGCTGGCTCATCGGTGAGTATCAGCTCGATGGCGAGACCGTCTTGCTGGCCCCGGCTCAGGGATTCTATGCCACACCGGGAAAAGGGACGAACGAGGCTCGTCTTGCGTTCATGCTGAAAGCCTCTGACTTGCAACGCTCATTGGATATTGTTCACGCAGCCCTGGGATCGTATGCCAAAGGTCACCATTGACGGTCGTACGTTCGATGCCGACGCGGGTCGAACGATCATCGAAGTCGCCGCCCAGAACGGGATCGAGATCCCGCATTTCTGCTGGCACCCGAAGCTCTCCGTGTCGGGCAACTGTCGGATGTGCCTTGTCGAGGTGGAGAAGATGCCCAAGCTGGCCATTGCCTGCTCGACGACGGTCGCCGACGGCATGGTCGTGCACACGGCCAATGACAAAGTGGTGAAGGCCCGGCAGGCGGTCATGGAGTTCCTGCTGATCAACCACCCCCTCGATTGCCCGATCTGCGACGAGGCGGGGGAGTGCAAGCTGCAGGACTATGCCTACAAGTACAGCGTGGGCGAAAGCCGGTTCGACGAGGATAAGGTGCACAAGCCGAAGCGGGTCGAGCTCGGGCCCAACGTCCTGCTCGACGTGGAACGATGCATTATGTGCTCCCGCTGCGTCCGCTTCTCCGACGAGATCGCGCACCAGCCGGTCCTGACGTTCACGCAGCGCGGCACGCACGTCGTGCTCACGACCTTCCCCGGCACCCAGCTCGACAATCGATATTCCATGAATGTCATCGAGCTCTGCCCCGTTGGCGCGCTCACGAGCCGTGATTTCCGATTCCAGGCCCGCGTCTGGGAAATGTCCTCCACCGACAGCGTATGCACAGGTTGCTCGCGCGGCTGCAACACGCACGCCTGGGTCCGGAACAATGAGATCCTGCGTCTCACCCCGCGACACAACGAAGATGTCAATTCCTACTGGATGTGCGACGATGGCCGCCTTAAGACGTTCAAACACGTGAACGCGCCGGAACGGCTCTCGGCCCCGCTCGTGCGCAAAGAGGTTGGACTCGTCGAGACGGGATGGGACGAAGCGATCGCCAAGGCCGTCTCTGAATTGCGCATGTTCCGCAAGGGTGAGATTGCGGCGCTTGGATCGGGCTTCGCCACGAACGAGGACAACTACCTGCTGCAGAAATTCTTCCGCGAGACCATCGGGGCTCGCATGGTCGATCTCGTCGAACATGTCGTCGACGGCGACCAGGACGACCTCCTGATCCGGGCGGACAAGACTCCCAACACGACCGGAGCCCGCGCCGTCGGTGTTCGGCCGGCTTCGGCGCAGGAAAGCCTGGCCTCGATCCTGAAGGGAATACGCGAGGGAACGATCAAAGCGCTCTATGTCCTCGAGGACGATATCGCAGCTGACCCCGAGGTCCGTGAAGCATTGTCGAACCTGGAGCTTCTGATCGTCCACGCGCATCACCGCTCCACGACGACGGAGCTCGCAGACATCGTGTTCGCGGCCTCGACCTATGCGGAGCGGCACGGCACGTTCGTGAACTTTGGAGGCCATGTACAGCGCATCCGACCTGCGGTCGCCACGCTCGAGCAGGATCGCGCGCTCGACGGATTTTCCATGAGCCGGTGGGACAAGTTCGCATCACACAACGACCGGTGGGGGAAGGGATCCCGCCGCGACTCGCGTCCCTCTTGGCGCATCATCGCGGCCCTTGCGGCCGTCTACGGTGTCAAATACAAGTATCAAACGGCCGAAGATGTGTTCCGCGAGATCACGGAACGGATTTCGGCCTTCAAGGGATTGTCGTACCTCGCACTCGGAAGCCGAGGCCGCCGTCTGGCCACGGCCGGCACTCCCGCACCAGCATCCGTTGCCTGAGCCATGGACCTCCTCGAACCTCTGATCAAGATCGCCGTCGTTCTCGGCGCCCTCCTGACCGCTTCGGCGATCGTCGTCTTGTTCGACCGGAAGTATAGCGCGTATATCCAGAACCGGTACGGTCCAAATCGTGTCGGACCCGGCGGCTGGCTCCAGTCGGTAGCCGACGTCGTAAAACTCGTCATGAAGGAAGACATCGTTCCGAAGGCCGCCAATCGCTTCGTGCATGACCTGGCTCCGATGATCTCTATCACCGTGGCACTGACGACATTCGCGGTCATCCCGTTCGGCGACACGATCCCGCTCTTCGGCAAAGAATACTCGCTCATTATTGCTGACGTGAACGTCGGCATCCTGTACATTTTGGCGATGACCGGCATGGGCGTCTATGGCTTGACCCTTGCCGGATGGTCTTCGAACAACAAATATTCGCTCTTCGGCGGTCTTCGGTCTTCCGCCCAGCTGATCAGCTACGAATTATCGATGGGGCTGTCGCTCATCGGCGTCATCATGATCGCAGGAACGCTCCGGATCGACGAGATCGTTCGGCATCAGGCCACCTATTGGAACGGCTGGTTGCCGATGTGGAACATCTGGCTCCAACCGTTGGGATTCATCACATTCGTGGTTGCTTCATTCGCCGAGACGAATCGGTTACCGTTTGATCTTCCGGAAGCTGAGCCGGAGCTGGTCGGCGGGTACCACACGGAATACTCCGGGATGAAGTTCGGACTCTTCTTCCTTTCTGAGTATGCGAACATGATCGTGTCGAGCGCGCTCATCACGGCGCTATTCCTTGGCGGCTGGCATCTGCCGTTCGCGGAGTCATGGGGTCTGGACCCGCTCGTGCTGAGCCTTCTGAAGATCGGGGCCTTCATGGTCAAGATGTTCTTCCTTATCAGCTTCTACGTGGTCATCCGCTGGACGCTGCCGCGCTTCCGCTATGACCAGCTGATGAACCTTGGCTGGAAGGTCATGTTGCCTCTTTCGATCGCAAACGTCCTCGGCACCGGAGTGGTGCTCTTGTGGCTCACGATGTAAGGTGACGCATGTCTTCGAATGAAAAGATGATCCGAACGAAGGACCTGACGTTCCTCGAGAAGATCTACATTCCCGAGATCGTGAAGGGGCTCTTCCGGACCGTTCGACAGATGTTCAAGCCGAAGTTCACGGTCCAATATCCGGAAGAGCGTTTCGTGCCCCCCGCACAGTTCAGGGGCAGGCCGGTGCTCGTCCACGAGAATGGCGTCGAACGCTGCGTTGCGTGCGGGCTCTGCTCACGGGTTTGTCCTGCGCTCGCGATCGAAGTCCAGGCGGCCGAAACGCCGCTAGACAAGGAGCGATATCCCGAAAAGTTCGAGATCAACATGGTTCGCTGCATCTTCTGCGGCTTCTGCGAAGAGGTCTGCCCGGAGGAAGCGATCATCATGAGCAACGAATACCTCCTCGTCTTCGAGAGCCAGAACGAGGCAGTGTTCGGGAAGGACAAGCTGCTCAAGTCGGTGGAAGAGATGCGCCCCCGGCTCGAGTTTTTGAAGGAGCACCGCTGAACGGCGCCTAGCGTTTTGTGTGAGAATACGGGATGAACGATCGCTTCCAAGCCCTCCGCATCATCGTCCTTGCCCTGGCCGGCGGCCAGTTGGCCTTTTTGGCAGTTGCTGTCGCCGTCCAACGTTCCATCCTCCCCCCGGAATCCCTCGATCAAACCACGCTCCCTGTGGTGGCGGCCATCGTATTGCTGTCGGCCGTCGCTGCAAGTTTTCAGATCAGTCGCATCCTGGTCGCAAAGGCTTCCTCTCAATCCGATGAGGATTCCAAATGGAGGTCCTATCAAACCGCTGCGATCGTGCGTATGGCGCTGCCCGAAGGCGCGTCGTTCCTGAACGTCGCCTTCTATCTTGTGACGGGTGAATGGATCTTTCTGGCTCTCTTCGTCGGTTCGTTCGGAGCGTTTCTGTTCCAGAGACCTTCGGAGGACGAGTGGG
>CAYYOV010000020.1:0-20883 GCA_964473365.1 uncultured Ignavibacteriaceae bacterium | reverse complement strand
TTCGTCGGTTCGTTCGGAGCGTTTCTGTTCCAGAGACCTTCGGAGGACGAGTGGGAGAGGGTCCGGTCAGGTTCTGTCTAGGATCTGATCTCTACCGATGGATGCGCTCTGGCGCATGATGCGTTCGAACGTGCAACACTGAAATTGCTGGTCGTTTGACATCACCCTGGATCTCCGGGGCATTCCAACCATCTGAGGGGGTGGTTCATGTTCGCTACCGTGGTCAGCGCGGCCACCGTGGGCGTCGAGGCGTACCTTGTTCGCATCGAGTGCACCGCGGCCACCGGCCTGCTCAAATTCTCCGTCGTCGGCCTTCCCGATAGCGCGGTTCGAGAAAGCGTCCATCGCATCACGTCTGCGCTCGACACGACAGGCCTCCAACTTCCCAATCATCACTATACCCTCAACCTCGCCCCGGCGGATATTCGCAAAGAAGGGTCCTCGTTTGACCTTCCAATGGCGCTTGCGCTGCTTGGCTCGACAGGTCGGATCGACCTCAGAGGGGCAGGGGAGTTCCTTGTGGTGGGCGAACTGGCCCTGGATGGGGTCCTCCGGCCAGTTCGCGGGGCACTGGTGCTGGCCCTGGAGGCAAAGCGACAGGGAATCCCCATGATGGTCGTTCCCCGCCAGAACGCGGCAGAAGCGGCCCTTGTCGAGGGCCTGAATGTCTATCCTGCCACGGACCTGCAGGAAGCCATCAAGCTCATCGAGCGATCCGGGCGAGAGTTCACACCGATCAGGATTGACCGTGAGGCGCTGTTCGCTCACCAGGGCAGACGCGGCGCCGACCTCGTGGACGTGAGGGGTCAGGAAAGCGTTAAGAGAGCGCTTGAAGTAGCAGCGGCGGGGGGCCATAACATATTGATGATAGGTCCTCCTGGCTCAGGGAAAACAATGCTTGCCAGACGGCTTCCGAGCATCCTGCCGCCTCTCCAATTTGACGAGGCGTTGGAAACGACAAAGATCCATTCGGTAGCCGGCCTGCTCCCGCGAAGCGGCGCACTCGTGGTCCGGCGCCCCTTTCGATCTCCACACCACACCATTTCTGACTCGGCTCTGGTCGGAGGAGGAAGCATCCCCCGGCCGGGAGAGATCTCTTTGGCGCATCACGGTGTGCTCTTTCTCGATGAATTGCCCGAGTTCGCCAGAAACGTGCTTGAGGTCCTCAGGCAGCCGTTGGAGGAGGGAAGTGTCAGCATCAGTCGCTCACGCATGGCTGTGGTCTATCCGGCCCGATTCATGCTCGTTTCTGCCATGAATCCATGCCCATGCGGACATTTTGGCGACCCACAAGGGCGATGCACGTGCACGCCCGTGCAGATCCAACGATATCTTGCCAGAGTCTCTGGTCCACTCCTCGACCGGATAGACCTGCATGTTGAGGTTCCGCCCGTAAAGCATGCGGAACTTCTCGCCAAACGCGCGGGCGAGGCTTCTGAGGCGGTCCTGAAACGCGTCCTCGCCGCACGGCAACGACAGCAGATGCGACTGCGTGATATGCCCGGTAAGCATTGCAACGCGGACATGGAATCACCCGAGATCCAGAATATTTGCCGATTGGACGCTGCCGGCTCAGAACTCCTTCGACATGCGATGGAGGCCTTGGGCCTATCTGCCCGTGCGTACGATCGGATTCTCAAGGTGGCCCGCACGATAGCAGACCTCGCGGGTGCAGAGCAGATATCCGTTGATCATGTTGGCGAGGCCGTCCAATATCGGAGTCTTGACAGGTCGGCAGGCAGTTCCCCCCGGGGCTGACCCTGGCCGGTTTGTCTCCGACTCAATAATTGAGGATATTCCATGGTTGAAGCCCCGATGGTAAATGATTGAATTAGATTGAGTTAGCCAATCTTGCTGAGGTAGTTCCATGGCTTACCGCATTACGCTTCTGCCGGGAGACGGAATCGGACCGGACATCACGGATGCCACGCTCAAGGTTCTCAAAGCTACGGGGATCCCTATCGAGTGGGACCCCCAGGTGGCTGGACTCGAAGCCATCGAGCGATTCAAGGATCCCCTGCCGCAACACGTCATCGACTCCATTCAGGGCACCAAACTTGCCCTGAAAGGTCCTCTGACGACTCCAGTAGGGAAGGGTTTCCGGAGCATCAATGTGGCTCTCCGGAAGGAGTTCGACCTCTTCATCAATCTCCGTCCCGCGAAGTCCATGGAAGGTGTCAAGACCCGATACGAGAACGTCGATCTGATCATCTTCCGCGAGAATACGGAGGAATTCTACGCTGGTATTGAGCATTATATCGATACGAGGAAATCCGCCGCCGAGACGATCGGCGTCGTCACGCGGACCGGCTCCGAGCGTATCCTCAAGGCCGCCTTCGAGTATGCCAAGGCACATGGCCGGAAGAAAGTGACGATCGTTCACAAAGCCAATATCCTGAAATATACGGGAGGTCTGTTCCTCGAAGTCGGACATGAGATTGCACGCCAGTACCCGGAGTTGGAAACGAACGATCGGATCATTGACAATATGGCGATGCAGCTCGTCGTAGATCCGTCCCAGTTCGATGTCATCGTGACCACCAATCTCTTCGGCGACATCCTCTCGGACCTCTGCTCAGGACTCGTCGGAGGATTGGGACTGGCACCCGGGGCGAATATCGGGGCCGACGTGGCGATCTTTGAACCCGTGCACGGCAGTGCGCCTGACATCGCGGGAAAGAATATTGCCAATCCCGTCGCCATGATCCTGGCCGGCGCCATGATGCTCGATCACCTTGGCGAGACGCGCGCAGCCGGAAGAGTTCGGCAGGCTGTCGCGACCGTCATCAACGAGGGCCGGTACGTGACTCGCGATCTCGTGCGTGGATCGACCGTGACGACCTCAGAGATGGCCGACGCCATCGCCGCTGCCCTGTAGTCGAGATAGGGTGCATGTCAGGACGTTCAGCTGATCGTTCCACATTCAATCACCAGTAGAGTCTCCAGCACAATGCCATTCTCCATCGGACCGATCGAACTCGAACGGCCCATCCTTCTCGCTCCAATGGAGGATGTTACGGACATGCCGTTTCGCATCGTTTGTAAGCGACTTGGGGCGGACGTCGTGTACACGGAATTCGTCAACGCTGAAGGGTTGATCCGCGAATCAAAGAAGACGCGAAAGAAGATGCTCTTCACGGACGAAGAGCGTCCATTCGGCATCCAGATCTACGGCGGCGTGGAAGAGTCGATGGAGCAAGCTGCCCGACTCTCTGAGGAGGTCCAGCCAGACCTCATCGACATCAATTGCGGATGCTGGGTGAAGGATATCGCGATGCGAGGTGCAGGGGCTGGACTCTTGCGCGACATTCCCAAGATGGGCAGGCTCGTCGACCGGGTGATCAAGGCCGTCAAGCTTCCGGTCACAGTCAAGACGCGTCTTGGGTGGGATTCGGAAAGTATCAAGATCGTCGACGTAGCCATGATGCTCCAGGACCTGGGCGTGAAAGCCCTTACCGTTCATTGTCGTACGCGCGCGCAAGGGCACAAGGGCGACCCTGATTATTCGTGGATCCCGAGGGTGAAGGCGGCCGTCACGATGCCGATCATCGTGAACGGAGGGATCAACACTGCGCAAGATGCCGAGCGCGTCTTCCGCGAGACCGGCGCCGACGGGATCATGGTGGCTCGTGCGGCCATCACAAACCCGTGGATCTTTCGGGAGATCAAGCACTATTTAGCGACGGGAACCATCTTGCCGCCCCCATCGACGGACGATCGCTTCGAACAGATCCTTGGCCACATGAAAATGGCGGTCGAGTTCAAGGGAGAACGCAAAGCGGTCCTCGAATACCGTAAGCACTATAGCGGCTATCTCCATGGACTCCCGCATGCGGCGAAGGTCCGCCAGGAGCTCATGGTTCCCGAGACCTACGCTGGCGTCGAAGAGATCCTTGTCCGGTACCGGGGCTTCCTCCACAGTCTGCCCCACGATAGCGTGAGCGCGAGCGCATGAGTATGGACGTCAAACAGATCGCCGCCGTCCTTGAAGAGATGGGCACACTCCTTGAACTTCAGGGAGCCAATCCATTCAAGAGCCGGGCATTTCATGCTGCCGCCCGGACCATCGAAGGCGTCACGGACGATCTGAACGTCCGTGCGAAGGATGGGACGCTCAGGGAGATCAAGGGGATCGGAGAAGGCCTTGCGCGCGTCATTGCGGATCTTGTCCTGACTGGGCGATCCGCCGAACATGAGCAGCTTGCGTCCTCTGTGCCTGCAGGCGTCCTGGCAATGACCCGTCTCCAGGGTCTGGGCCCAAAAAGGGTCCGTATACTGCATCAACAGCTCCATATCACCTCGGTGGAAGAACTCGCCAAAGCCTGCTCGGACCACCGGGTTGCGAAGCTCGAGGGGTTTGGAGAAAAGACGGAGGAGAATATCCTGCGGTCGATCGAAGCCCAGAAGCAATTCGCAAGCCGCTGGCTGTATCCCGCGGGCGAAGTGGTCGCAGGTGCGCTCCTCGAAGCACTGCGCGCAGTTCGTGGGGTCGAGCAGTGCGAAGCGGCAGGAAGTCTGCGACGACACAAGGAGACGATCGGGGACATCGACATTCTGGTCGCGGCGTCCGCGAAAGCAGCCCCAGCGGTACGAACGGCATTCACTACGCACCCTCTCGTCACGCGAGTTGTCAACGACGGCGAGACGAAATGCACCGTCCTCTTGGGCGACGGCATTTCATGCGATCTCCGGATCGTCTCCGGCGCTGAATTCCCCTTTGCGCTGAACTATTTTACCGGGAGCAAGGAACACAACGTCGAGATGCGTTCTCGTGCCCGTAAACGAGGACTGAGCCTGAATGAGTATGGCTTCACGCTTATCCAGGGGTCCAAGCGCCGGATCCCTGCCGTGAAGGATGAGGCAGACATCTATCGGGCGCTCGGACTGGCCCTGATCCCGCCCGAAATGCGTGAGAATCAGGTGGAATTTGCTCTCGCGGAATCAAACGACCTGCCCGAGTTGATCACCGTGCGAGACCTGCGCGGAACCGTTCATTGTCACACGACATACAGCGATGGACGGCATACGCTGGAGGACATGGCCTCGGCCGCGCGGAAACGCGGGTGGGCCTATTGGGGCGTGGCAGATCATAGCGGAGCCGCCGCGTACGCAGGGGGGCTTTCCGCTGACAAGGTCCGGAAGCAACATGCAGAGATCGACGGACTCAACGCCCGGTCGAAGGGATTTCGTATCTTCAAAGGAACCGAGTGCGACATCATGGCCGATGGGTCGCTCGATTATCCTTCCAAGCTCCTCTCGACCTTCGACTATGTCGTCGTCTCGGTCCACAGTAAATTCAATATGACGGAGTCCGAGGCGACGAGGCGGATCGTCAAGGCGATTTCCAGCAAGTACGCCACGATCCTCGGACATCCGACCGGACGCTTGTTGCTCGGACGCGAAGGCTATCCGGTCAACATGCGCGAGGTGCTGAAGGCCGCCGCAGACCACGGAAAGGCGATCGAGATCAATGCGAATCCAATGCGCCTCGATCTGGACTGGCGTTGGCTCTCTCTGGCAAAGGAAATGGGCGTTCGGATCTTCATCAATCCGGATGCACACACTGCCCAGGATCTCGATCATGTCCGATACGGGGTCGGGATCGCCCGAAAGGGCGGGCTTGAGCCAGCCGATGTCGTCAATACGTGGACCACGGCTCGTGTCGAAAAGTTCTTCCGGAGCGCGCGGGGGTCGTGAACCGGTCGCTCTGATGGTTCCGTTCTTGCTTTACACTCGTCATCGTTCGAGATCACTATGAGTCTCTACAAGGCCCTCAACATTGAACGTCCGCTGATCCAGTACTCGGTCATCCATCAACCGGGGCCCTCGGTTCAGGTGCGGGACTACCAGAAGAACATGCTCGAAATGCACAGGGCCATCCACGCCGAAGGGGCGGCGGTAAAGGCCAGATGGCTGGAATCCCGGCGCGAGGCATCCGACCGCACGGTACAAGCGATCAGGGGCAACCTGCTCCAGTTCCTTACGACACCTCTGCAATCGGATATCGGCGAGATCAAGCGGGTGGTGGGCGAACAGCTCGAGGCGATCATTGACAGCGTCGTTCCACATGGACCACTCGGCACGGTCTGGTCGGTCGAAGGAAAATTCGACGTAGATCCGCTGAAGACCGGGCCGCTCAAATCCGCCACAGCGACCGGCAAACGACTGCTTGGAGAGTTGGGGTTCCGATCGACCAAGGCAGCCCCGCCGATCTTTGAATCGACGTTTGTCGTGGACGGCGCGATGAACCTGGACATTCTCGAACATATCGTGCGAGATCGCCTGGGCATCTACGCCTCGATACACGGAAAGCACATTCGGGAGGCCGCCGGGATGACCTTTGCGGCCCACAACCTCGTCCACCGGCGAGGCGAGGTCCCGGGTGCGAAGGGGGTAGAGGCCGTGCTGATGTTCGCAAAGGGAAAGATCCCGTATGAATCGTTCCGCCGTGCCCTGACCGATGCACTCGATGCAGCCTGGCAAGGTCAGCATCCTGAGCATGTCGCGCTTTGGCAGCGCAAGCTTGGGCTCGGCCGAGGCCTTGAGTTCCAGCTCCGAATCTGGGCCCAAGGCAGGGCGGGGGCCACCGAGTTCATGGACCGATTGATCAGGGCAGCGGAAGTGGGTGAGGTCGGAGACGCACTCAGGAAAAGCGCACTGCTTTATCGAGAGATTCTGGTATAACTGAGACTCGCTAGGTCATTAACGCGTCTTGGCTTAGGTTGAATGTCATTCGTCGAGATCGAGACCATGAATCCTCTTGAAACACGTGCTCGAGCTGTCGTGAAGCTGCTGCGGAAGGAGTTTCCCGGCGCCAGCACTGCCCTGGAATTCCGTAGCCCCTACCAACTCCTGATCGCGACCATCCTGTCGGCCCAATGCACGGATGAACGCGTGAATATGGTCACGCCGGCCCTCTTTGCCAAGTATCCCAACCCGAAGGCGTTGGCGCAGTCCGATATCGGCGAACTCGAGCAGGAGATCAGGTCGACGGGCTTCTTTCGGATGAAAGCGAAGAATATCCGTGCATGTACCGAGCAGATCGTTGTGCGGCACGGCGGCGAGGTGCCGAAGACGTTTGAAGAACTGGTCGCATTGCCCGGGGTCGGCCGAAAGACCGCCAATTGCGTGATGGGAGCTGCGTTTGGTGTCAATTCGGGCGTCGTCGTGGACACCCACGTGCATCGTATTACGCGTCTACTCGGGCTGACGAAGAACGATGACCCGGTCAAGATCGAGCAAGATCTGATGCCGTTGCTGCCGAGGAAGGACTGGTACGATTTTAGCAATTTGGTCATCCTTCACGGGAGGAAGACCTGTATCGCCCGGCGACCCAGATGCAACGAGTGTGTCCTGAATACGATCTGCCCTTCAGCACAGGTGCTCGTCCCCAAGAAGGCGGCATCACGAGGGAGACGCCAAACTAGAGGAAAGCGCCCCTAAGTATCGAGCTAGTATACGATTCGCACGGTCGATCTAGAATCCAACGACGGGTCATTATGCCAACCTACGCAGACGCCGAAGCCCTCATGCGGGAGCACACGAAGAGTGACGCCCTTCGGAAGCACATGTATGCCGTGGAAGCTGCCATGCGTGCCTATGCCCGAAAATTGGCCCAGGACGAAGAAACATGGGCTGTGACGGGCGTCCTCCACGACTTCGACTACGAGGAGTACCCGAACCCGCCCGAGCACCCGCTCAAGGGTTCCGAGATCCTCAAGGAGAAGGGATATGCTGAGGAGATCCGAACAGCGATCCTAGGGCACGCCAGCTACACAGGTGTTCCGCGTGAATCGCTTATGGCAAAGGCGCTCTTCGCCTGCGACGAGCTCTGCGGCTTCATTGGTGCCGCTGCCGTCGTCCGTCCCAACAAGATCCTCGACCTAGAAGTCTCGTCCGTGAAGAAGAAATTGAAGGACAAAGCGTTCGCCCGTAATGTCAACCGTGAAGACATTGTCCAGGGTGCCGCTGAGATGGGAGTGGCGCTTGAAGAGCACATCGCCTTCGTGATCGAGGCGATGCGAAATGATGCAGAACGGCTCGGATTGAAGTAGGAAGAGAGGGGTGCCGGTCAACGCCGCCGAATATCCTTCGCATCGATGCCTGCGACCGATCCCGAGCCCTTCTTCCATCCTCTGAAGCATTCACCGCAGACCGGATCTTTGGAGCGCACGGCATCTCCGCAACGGCACCGCGGGTCTTCTTCGTAGAGACACGTAGTGCATGCAGGGTCGATGCAACAGCGATACTGACCCGAATCGCGGAGCACGGAGACAAATGCCTGACGTTCCGTGCGATTCATGGTCTCGATTGGCTTCGGAGGTACCACGAGCGCGACCTGCTGAGTTGACGCAGTGTCCACAGCAGAGCGAGACGGAGTTGCGGGGTCGGGCGATCGTTGGCATCCCGTCGAACCTGCGACGACGATCGCGGCCACGATGACCAAAACGAAGTGAAATCGGAAGCGTTGGGAGGTCATGGCACAAGATACGCATCCGCAAGCTGAAGCGCACTCCGCATCGTTGATACTCCTCACGTTTTCGCCTATCTTGCCCGACACATGCTATCCTCCCGCGCCCATCAACTGTTGGTCACACAACTGGGATCTGAGAACGTCCTGACCTCGGACGAAGATCGCATTTCGTACGCGTACGACGGGACTCCGCTTCAGTATCAGCTCCCGATCGCAGTCCTTCGCCCGCGGACCACCGAGCAGGTCGCGGCCATTCTCCGCCTTGCCCATGAAGAACGGTTTGCGGTCGTTCCTCGTGGGTCAGGATCCGGCTTGAGCGGAGGGTCTGTTCCAACGGAGCGCTCCGTCGTCCTGCTGATGAACCACTGGACTCGGATTCTGGAGGTGGACGAGCGCAACCTGACGGCATGGGTCGAGCCAGGGGTCATTACCGCGAAGCTGCAGGCCGACGTAGAGGCGCGCGGGCTGTTCTACCCGCCCGACCCCGGAAGTGCGGCCATTTCCACGCTCGGAGGGAACGTCGCAGAGAACGCCGGCGGACTCCGCGGACTCAAGTACGGGGTAACGAAGAATTACGTTCTTGGGATGGAGGCTGTCTTGCCCTCCGGCGAGATCATGACGTTGGGAGGGAAGTCCGTCAAGGACGTCGCGGGCTATAATCTCAAAGACGTTCTCATCGGCTCTGAAGGCACGCTCGGGGTGTTCACGAAGATCCTTCTTCGTCTCGTGCCAAAGCCGGACACCTCACGGACGTTGCTGGCCTTCTTTGATTCGATGACCGATGCGGCGGAGACCGTCTCGTCGATCGTCGCCAGCCGGATCACGCCGGCAGCGCTCGAATTCCTGGACCAGACGACGATCCAGTGCGTCGAAGAATTCGCGCATCTCGGCCTTCCGACCACCGTCGATGCTTTGCTCCTGATCGAAGTCGACGGCCATCGGGCCGAGGTCGAGGAGGATCTACAGACCATCGAACGGTTGTGTCGGCAACATCGGGCGGCCGATGTACGCGTCGCCCGTGACGCCGGAGAGGCAGCCCGATTGCGCAGCGCCCGCAAAGTGGCCTTTTCCGCCCTGGCTCGCGTGCGACCCACGACGATCCTTGAAGATGTCACCGTACCGAGAAGCGACGTCGCACCGATGCTGGAACGGATCCGAACGATCGCTCGTTCGCACAACCTCACCTTCGGCAACTTCGGCCATGCGGGCGACGGCAACCTGCATCCGACCTGCCTCACGGACGAACGAGACACCGAGGAGATCCATCGCGCAGAACGGGCCTTCGATGAGATCTTCGAGGCTTCGGTCCGCATGGGAGGGACCATCACGGGTGAACACGGGACCGGCCTCTCAAAGCGAAAGATCCTCGAGCGGCTGACAGATCCACCGGCACTCGGGATGATGCGCGCACTAAAGCAGGTGGTCGACCCCGAAAATATCCTCAACCCAGGCAAGATCCTCACGCTCAAACCTCGCTGTGAGGGCCCGCTCCCGCGCGATCGGCAGCAGGTCGAACGATTCCTTTCGCAAGGAGCGTTCACCTGATCCCGCTCAAGGACCGCAATCCGACCCGGCGTCCGCCGGTTTTCACGATCCTGCTCATTGCCGCGAACATCGTGGGCTGGGTCTACCAGCTGTCGCTCGGTGGAAGGCTTGATGCGTTCATTGCAACGTTCGGACTCGTTCCGGAGTACTGGACGGCTGCATGGTCAGGCGGGGGAGATGTGGTGTCCGCAACGATCCCGTTGTTCTCGTCACTCTTCCTGCACGGGGGGTGGTTGCACCTGATCGGTAATATGTTGTATCTGTGGGTCTTCGGCGACAATGTCGAAGACAAACTGGGACACGGTCGCTTCATCTTCTTCTACCTGCTCTGTGGCGTGATAGCTTCGCTTGTTCACGTTGCGATGGATCCACATTCCCCTATCCCGACGATCGGGGCCAGCGGTGCCATTTCCGGTGTCCTCGGAGCCTATCTCCTGCTTTTTCCCAAGGCACGGGTCCTGACACTCATCCCGATCTTCATCTTCCTCCAGGTCGCTGAACTTCCGGCCCTCATCGTCCTCGGCTTGTGGTTCGTGCTCCAATTCGTCAACGGTATGATGTCGATCGGCATGGATACGGCAGGGATGGGGGGCGTCGCGTGGTGGGCCCACATAGGCGGGTTCGCCGCTGGAATGGTCTTGGTCCTACCGCTCCGGAAATATCGATGACGACCACTCCACGAACCAATGCATTTACGGGCGTTGACATCCCTAACGACGATGTCATCACGAACTGCATGCATTGCGGACTTTGCCTTCCGACGTGCCCGACCTATCAGGTGACGGGCCTCGAACGCTCGTCTCCCCGGGGCCGCATCCGACTGATCAAAGCGGTTGCCGATGGCGAGCTCGGTATGACCGAAGGGTTCATCGAGGAGATGAACTATTGTCTCGATTGCCAGGCGTGCGAGACGTCGTGTCCGGCCGGAGTGAAATACGGCTCCCTGGTGGAAGCAGCCAGAGCTCAGATCTTTTTGCATGGGGCGGAATCGTGGACGTCCCGGCACCTCAAGCAGTTCTTCCTGGGGTGGATGTTCGCCGACCAGCGACGTCTGAAGTTCCTGGCAGTCATGCTGCGGTGGTATCAGCGTTCTGGCCTGGCCTGGTTGCTCGAGAAGAGCGGCGTGTTACGGCTGGTCTCCAAGAGACTCGCGATGACCCAGAGACTGGCTCCGACGATTCGATCCAGCTTCACGTCTGATACGCTCCCAGAGATCCTACCTGCGTATGGACAACAGCGTATGAAGGTGGGAATGCTCACCGGATGCATCATGGACGTAGCCTACGGCGATGTGAATGAGGCGACTGTCGAACTCCTGCGACGGCATGGGTGCGATGTCGTCACCCCACGGGGACAAGCGTGCTGTGGATCGCTCACCGCGCACAATGGGGATATGGAATCGGCCCGTGGTATGGCCCGACGGATCGTGGAGACCTTTTCGAGGGTCAACGTGGACCATATTGTCCTCAATTCGGCCGGATGTGGGGCTTTCATGAAGGAATATGGCCATCTCTTCGCCGGCGAACCCGAGATCGCTGTAGAAGCGGCGGCACTTTCCAAGAAATGCATGGATATCACAGAATTTCTGTCCACATACGGATACGAACCGCACGGCCGTCTCACCGGGGGCGACATCGAACGGCCCCTGCGTGTCACATATCATGACGCTTGCCACCTGGCCCACACTCAAAAAGTGACGTTCGAACCCCGCTCACTTCTGGCCAAGATCCCCGGCATCGAATACGTCGAGCTTCCCGAAGCTTCGTGGTGTTGTGGAAGTGCCGGTATTTATAATGTGACACGATATGAAGATGCACAGATCTTCCTCGACCGAAAACTGAGCAACATTTTGACGGTCCGTCCCGACGTTATCGTCACTGGAAACCCGGGATGCATGCTCCAGATTCAGAGTGGCCTTCGCCGCAATGGACTAAACATCCGCGTTGCCCATACTGCTACCTTTCTCCATGAAGCCTGCAAAACGTAGGTCCCAGACGGCATATTTGTCAGGAGGGATGCAATACGCCCAAGCCCGGGGAGCCGACTGGCGGCTGATGATGGCCACCTGGCTGTCGGATGAGCTCGGGCACACCTCGATCGATCCCGTGCAGCGGTCGAACGATCTCATGGCCAAAATGCGGTCATCAGGAGCGCGACTCAACGGGAACGTCAGGGCAGGGGGAGACTGGCCCGTGTTCTTTCGGAAAGTCGTCGAACAGGATACCGCTCTTGTGGCGAAGCATTCGGATTACCTCATCTGTCTCTGGAATTCGAGTGCCCGGCGTGGGGCGGGAACACAAGGGGAACTGACCGTCGCGAGGATGAATCACATCCCTGTTTACGTCGTCAGTCGAACTCCGCTCGACAAAATGCCAGGCTGGGTGCAGGGATGTGTGAGCCGCCATTTTGCTGGATGGACAGCTCTTCAATCCTTTTTGATGGATCGCTATTCAAGATGATGTACGCAAATAGATTATCACTGTGTTGATCAAGCAAAATAGCGTGGTAAATCCGGCCAAGTTGACAGGGATCCTCTTCCCGTGGATCTCACCGATTCGGACCGGCGCCCACCGCATTTGCATGTCCACTCGAGCCAAGCTGGTCCTCTCCAGCACAGACAGGCTGAAGCTGATGGTGAGCGCCTTCCACTTGTCCAAACGGGCTCACGATGCCCTTTCTCTGGACCGGAAGGGTGCCGATACGGGCCACCGGCCATATGTCTGCAGACGGGAGCGATAGACCGCATGCCCTGGATGGTCCTGGTTCAGCTCACAGTCTTCGTCCCGCTCGTCCTACTGAATCTCTACGCCGGCGGACGGCTCGCTCGCGCCATCTCGGGACTCACCGGGCACACTCTTGCTCGATCCAGGACACTCGTCTTTTCTTTCCTGGGGATCCTGAATCTCCTTCCCCTTGCGGCGATGATCGCATACTGGATAGGGGGGCGTCAAGCGATGACGGCCTTCGCTGGGGAAAGCGTCCTGGTCGATGTCCTTCTCGTGTATCCCTTCTGGTCCATTCTGGTCATCCTGGTCCAGCTGACACTCATCTTCCTGCTCTGGGATCTCGCCGGGCTCTTGTTGCGCATCTGGCGACCTCACGGGCGGGATGCCTGGCGCACGCGTACAAACGCGTTCTCGGTCTGGGCGTGGATCACGATATCCGTGTATTCGATAGCGACCATCGTCACCCAGACATCACATGCCCGCATTGACCGACTGGATGTGATCTTGCCTCTCGAAGCTGCATCCCTCGATGGTTTCCGTATCCTCCAGATCTCCGACCTCCAAGGGGATGGCCGGACATCGCAATCGAAGATCCTTCGATTCATCGAGCAGGCGAAAGCACTCGAGCCTGACCTCATCCTGAACGGGGGCGACATCGTGACCGGAGGGACCGAGTACATCGCATCGTCGGCACGACTCCTTGGAACCCTCACCGCCCCATACGGTCATATAGCTGCTGTCGGCGACCATGACATCTTCTCGAACAAGGCGATGGTCCTCGCCGAGCTTCGCCGGAATCATATCATCGTCGCAGATGACACCAGTTTCGTCATCCCGACGCCGCGCGGAGAGATCGGTTTGACGCTTCTGACATACACGTACCGTCAACGGCCCAAGTTCTCAACCATCGACAGTCTTCTCGAAGAAAATCGCGTCCCATTCCGCATCCTGCTCGTCCACCAGCCCAACGCGGAGATCATTCGGCGTGCTTCGCAGGATTCCGTAGACCTCGTCCTCGCAGGCCACACGCACGGTGGGGGCATCGCGTTTGGGATCCCAGGTCTCGGGCTGCTCGCTCCGGCGTCCTTTGAATCGCCATACGTTAGCGGGCGATACCAGGTCGGAGCAACCGTCGTCAACGTGACGAACGGGCTCGGTTTCACCCTGGCGCCGATCCGTTTTCACGCGCCCCTTGAAATGACCCTCATCACCCTTCGCGCACCTACGTCGTCGCTTCCCTCATGAATCGCGGATCGCATCCTTGGGCGTTTTATACGCTGCAGAGCCGCGTCTATCGTCTCGCTGGATCCGACGGGCGCGACCTGCTTCAGAGGATCTCCACGGCCGACCTCAGCACTCTGCGCGCCGGCGCTCCCGTGGCCACGCTCCTGATGAACGAGAAGGGGAGGGTCGTCGACCTCGCTCTTGTACAATACGAGTCGGCAGAATCGCTACTGGTCAACGGTGTCGGCGACCACGATGGACGACTCCAGCGCTGGCTGGAGCGCTATATCATCATGGAGGACGCTCGTGTGCTCGAAGCGCCTGAGCGTCACACCATGGCCGTCGCCTATACACCTCATCTCCAGGATGCTTGGCAGATGCCTGCGACCCTTGCTGCTCGAGCGTTCCCGGTCACCATGGGACGGAATACGTGGGCACTGGCCGACTCCGTACAGGGAAGACATGGAGACATCAAGGATGCGCTGATCGAACTCGGCGGATACCCGGTCGATGCTGCGCAGTTCGATACGGATCGTATTCTGGCTGGCCTTCCTTGGGTCGGGCCTGAGATCGGAGAGCATCGCAATCCGTTGGAAGCACGCTTGCGAGGACTTATCAACTTTACCAAGGGCTGCTATATCGGCCAGGAAGTCATCGCGCGTCTCGATTCGTATCGGAAAGTGGCTATGGTGCTCACACGCTTCCAGGGGACGATCGCGTCGGGAGAATCGACGCCTGTCGCGCTTCGCACATCGAGTGGTCAAGAGGCCGGCATCATCACGTCGATTGCATCGCACGATTCACCCGTGTGCGCGCTCGGTTTTGTGCGAGTCGGCGAATTGAACGCAACGGAGCCGTTCCAGACCGAGCGGGGCACGCTGGTCGAACCTCTCGACCGGGATCCGATCAAAGGCGTATACGAATAGCGCGACACTCACATTCATGAACGAACTGCAGCGAATTCTTTATGGCGACACGAAAGCTTGACCGCGCAGCAAAGTCTTACAAGGACATGGACTTCCTCAACAGTCCTGACGCCCGTTCCTTGCGGATCCTGTCGGAATTCCTCCAGCCCCTGTCCCGTATCCGGCGCTCCGGGATCCGGGACACGGTGGTGTTCTTCGGAAGTGCACGGCTTCTCCCGCGATCGGAGGCGAAGAAGCGTTTCGCTCTTGCAGACCGATCGGCACGGAAGGCAGCTACCAAGAAACGCCTTCAGGCGTTAGAGGACGCACGCGCCGACCTTGAAATGTCCCGCTACTATGAAGAGGCGGTGCAACTCGCGCGACTTATGACGATCTGGTCGAAGCGGTTGTTTCACTTGAACCGCTTCGTCGTCTGCTCCGGTGGTGGTCCCGGGATCATGGAGGCCGCGAACCGCGGCGCTCAACTGGCAAAGGGACGCTCGATTGGGCTCAACATCAGCTTGCCATTCGAGCAGAATCCCAACCCATACATCTCATCCGACCTGAACTTCGAGTTCCACTACTTCTTCATGCGAAAGTTCTGGTTTGTCTACCTCGCCAAGGCGTTCGTCATGTTCCCCGGAGGCTTTGGGACCTTCGACGAGCTCATGGAGGTGTTGACGTTGCTGCAAACGAAGAAGATCAAGAAGCCCGTTGTGGTCGTCCTGTACGGACGAGAGTTCTGGAACAGCGTGATCCGCTTCGATGAATTCGTGAAGCGTCGCCTGATCAGTCCGGAAGACCTCCAGCTGTTCGAATTCGCCGACACGCCGGAGGAAGCGCACAGGATCCTCACCAAACGGCTCCGGGCGTTGTATCCGAAAGAAACGGAGGAGCAGCCATCGGCATGAACGGATGAGCATTGATTCTCCAGATGGAAGGGAGTACATTACATGTGTGAACCTCGATGGGGGTGACCTGGCTTCGACGGGGAAAGAGGGGTTCAGAACTGCATACCGTGGCGGTGCCGTGCCACGTAAATCCATGGTACACAACGCATAAGTGCCAATAACACTTACGCCCTGGCTGCTTAATCAATAAGTAGCCCGTTTCCCGCGAGCCCGCCTGTCGGCGCGCGAAGAGACGCCGCAATGACAGGCTAGCGATCCGCCGTGCGACGGGGTGGAGAGCAAAGCCCCGAAAGGGCACCACCGTCACTGGCATCAGGGGCATCCTGCCGACCGGAGTTCCCTGGTGCGAGATCCAATGGTCGGCTACGTATGGAGACGTTCTGCGCACCTGTTCTTCGGACCGGGGTTCGACTCCCCGCACCTCCACCACCTGTTTGCCCTGAGCGCAAGCTCATTCGGTTCTGATATGGCGGCCACGATCCTGATCGTTGATGATGAGAAGGACATTCTTGACCTCCTGTCATACAATCTTCAGAAGGAGGGATATGCCGTTCTGACCGCCCGGAACGGCAAGGCCGCACTCAAAGCCGCAGCACAAATACCGGACCTCTGCGTCCTCGACGTCATGATGCCCGAAATGGACGGATGGGAGGTCTGCAAGGCACTCCGCAAAGATCCCGCTACCGCATCGATCCCCGTGATCTTCCTGACTGCACGCGATTCCGAGATCGACGAAGTTCTCGGCCTCGAATTGGGAGCCAGCGACTATCTGACAAAACCCATCCGGATGCGTACCTTTCTGGCACGTGTCAAGAAGGCGCTTGTCCAACCAACGTCGGATCGGCAGTCGCCGTCGCAGGACGTTCTCGACGCTGGTCCCTTCAAGGTGCACGCCACCAACTATCTCGTGGAAGTGGGCGGCAAGGAGGTCCCGTTCCCCAAGAAGGAGTTCGAAGTCCTCCTCTTCCTCATGCGAAATCCGGACCGCGTCATCACACGGGAGACCCTGCTGAACGAGGTCTGGGGACGGAACGTCTTCGTTGTCGACCGCACGGTCGATGTTCACATCCGGAAGATCAGAGAAAAGCTTGGGAAGCACGCCACCGTGATCGAGACCGTCAAAGGCGTCGGATACCGGTTCACAAGCGAGCCCTCATGAATGCATTGCGCTGGCAGGTTGCGCTTCCGGTAACCGTCGTTGTAGTTCTCGCCGGCATCGTTGTCCAGTCAGTGATCCTCACGGGCCTTCGCCAGCAGATCGTTGAAGAGCTCCGCCTCCGGCTCCAGAATCAGGCCTCCCTCCTTTCCTCGAACACGCTCACGGAAGGGGAGAGGATGGGGTCCCGAGACTTTGCCCTCGTCGCCATCCAGCCAGATGGCACCACCCGACTCCCGCTTCGTCCATGGGACCCCTCCGACTGGATGTCGAGCAGCGGCTTTTCCAGGATTCCGGGACCCGAAGAATTCCTGGACGAACCGGCAGTGGGTCACGTGTTCTCTGAGATACCCCCCAATTGGCGTCCAGTGTTCAAAGCCGGCGAGCATGCCGCGCTGCTGATCTCGACTGCATCTGCAACTCGATCGTATCAATCGGCCCGTGTCCGTTTCGTCCTGGCTGAGGGACTGGGCGCGTTGTGCATTATCCTTGTCGCCTTCTGGTCCGGAACCCGCCTCGGACAGAGGATCAAGGGACTGACGCAAAAGATCTCGCTCTTGTCGGACCCTGATGCATCCGCGATCCCGCGTCTCCGACCTGTGGATGAACTTTCAGCGCTCTCGAATGAGCTTGAACAAGCCCAGGCAAATCTTTTGAGGACACGGTCAAGCGTTGAGCGACTTCAAAAGATGCGAAGCGAGTTCCTGGCGAACGTTTCGCATGAAGTTCGTACCCCGCTGTTCGCACTCAAAGGTTACCTCGAGACCCTTCTCGACGGCGGGATCAACGATCCCGCAATTAGCCGAACGTTCGTCGAGAAGGCCAATACCCACGCGGAGCGCCTGGACCTGTTGTTGAAGGACCTTATTGAGATCTCCCGGATCGAATCGGGAGACATGAAAATGAGTTTCCGGTATTTTCAGCTCAGCGAACTCATTCGGGAGGCATACACCTCTCATCTCGAGCGGGCAAGCTCAAAAGGGCATACACTGAGGATTGCGACAACAGACGTCGAAGTTCTGGGCGATCGCGACAGACTTCTCCAGGGATTGTCAAATTTGCTTGAAAACGCCATAGCATACGGCCCGCCAGGGAGCGAGATCGTGATTGGCGCGACCGACAAGGGGGATAAGGTGAGCGTGTTCGTCTCGGATACGGGACCCGGCATCGCCCCCGAACATCAAACGAGGGTGTTCGAGAGGTTTTATCGAGTGGATCCGGATCGCTCGCGGGAAGTCGGAGGGACCGGCCTTGGCCTGGCAATCGTCAAACATATCATTGAAGCTCATGGGGCTAAGGTGCATCTACAAAGCACGTTAGGCCATGGCAGTACGTTTTCGTTTGAGCTAGCAAAGGGAGAATGAAATTACACTTCTTCAAACTCGATGGCGCCGGCAACGATTTCGTGGTCATCGACAATCGCCGGAGAACAGTAGCCAGACGTTCGGCTTTGGCCCGAAAGCTCTGCGATCGTCACCGCGGCATCGGGGCGGATGGGTTACTTCTCGTAGAGCGTTCTTGGAAGGCCCACTACCGAATGATGTACTATAACGCCGACGGGAGCTACGGGGGAATGTGTGGGAATGGGGGCCGCTGCATTGCCATGTACGCGTATTTGACCAAGATTGCCGGTCGGAATCATCGATTTGAGGCCCTCGGCCACATCTACGAGGCCAAAATCCAGGGGGAGGCCACGGTCAAGCTTTCCATGAAGGACCCTGTCGGCATCAGGACAGGGATTCAACTCAGGGGGCCCTTTGGCCCGCTGAAGGCCCACTTCGTCGATACAGGATCGCCGCATGCTGTGCTCGCAGTCAAGAAAGGGACCATCGAGAAGATCGATGTGACCACAATCGGACGGTGGGTCCGAGGGCACCATGCGTTCAGGCCTCAAGGAACTAACGTGAATTTTGTTGAGGTTGTCGGGCCTAAGTCGTTACGTGTGAGGACCTATGAACGTGGAGTGGAAGCAGAAACGCTAGCGTGCGGAACAGGTTCTGTTGCATGCTCGGTCATGGCCTCGGTCACGTTGGGAATGACGTCGCCCGTTACTGTTCATGCCAGCTCAGGTGAGCACCTGCGCGTTTCGTTCCGGCTCACCGACCTGGGCTACTCGGATATCGTCCTGGAAGGCCCAGCAAACGTCTCATTTCGAGGGAGCGTCCATGTTTAGACCGCGGAGCATCGCATTCATCCTGAACCCGGTCGCTGGGCGACGCCAGGTAGACAACTGGGAAACGGACATTCGGCGATCACTTGACCAGCTCGAGCAGCCACACGAACTCGTGCGGACCACGCGGCCGGCAGAAGCCGGGGAGCTCGCCGGACATTTGAGCAGGAAACACGACCTCGTGGCCGCCGTTGGCGGCGACGGAACTGTTCATGAAGTCGCACAAGGCATTGCAGGCACCACATCCGTCCTTGGGCTCGTACCTCGAGGGTCCGGAAACGATTTCAATAGATTCCTCGGCATGCCATCGGACGCCCCGGGAGCCGCCAGGACCCTTGCAACTGACTCACGTGTTGTGACAGCGGATGCTGCCTATGTTGTTGTTCGCTCTGCAACTAGCCCAAATGAAATACATCGGTGGATGATCAATACACTAGGCCTCGGATACGATGCTGCGGTAGCTTTTCGGCGGGAGCGCGTTCCGGTTCTCAAAGGGCTACCGTTGTATCTTACAAGCGCCCTCTGGACGCTCATCGACGCCCAGCCCCAGGGATTCACAATTGAACTCGACGGCCATCAGGCCCGGCCCTTGGAGGGCTTCATGGTTTGCTTGGGTATCGGAAAATTCGAGGGTGGCGGGTTCAAAGTTCTCCCGGACGCCATACATGACGACGGCAAGATGGACGTTTGTGAGGTTCGAAGCATGTCCAAAGCAGCATTGCTGCCATTGCTCATTCGGGCGATCGGCGGAAAGCACACAACGAGCAGTGGTGTCAAGATGAGCCTAGCCCAACGCGCAGTCGTCAGATCATCGACGCCATTTCCAGTGCATGCGGATGGGGAACTGCTATGTGCAGACGCCATTGAGGTGCATGTCGAGATCCGCAATAATACGTTGCGCGTTGCTCGTCCACGTCTTGTCGCATAATCCATATTATGTTAACTAACGGACAGGCGAAGCTGTTCATAGCTCGCCTGACAACAACTCCGGAATCGCCTGCTCATATAGCTTCTTCGCCTCCTCTACCCCTATTCGGAGCGTTCCTCCGTTCACCCTGAGCTCACCAGATCGATCCGTCACTCCCAGCTCCTGGCAAGCTACGTCGTGGTCCGCTGCTAATGATCGTAACGCTCCGGCATTCCCAGGAGCTACCGCCACAAGGATCCGCGACTGGGCTTCGCCGAACAGGATCCCGTCCATTCGGGCCCCCGCTTCAGGTTTGATCGAAACGCTCAGGCCGATCTCACCGGAACCGATTAGCATCTCGCACAAGGCCACGGCCAGGCCACCATCCGATACATCATGAGCGGCTTCAATGAGCCCCTTGTGGATCGCAGACAACGCGAGCTGGTGAAGCGCCTTTTCTCGATTCAATTCAAATTCCGGACAATTCCCGACCGCCTTCCCAACCTTATCCGCAAGATACTGGGATCCACCCAAGTCGTCACTCAGACGTCCGAGTAGGAACACCAGCAGCCCTTCTTGCGCGATTCGGCAGCCAACCGCACGATCCGCATCCTCGAGGACCCCGAGCATGCCGATAACAGGGGTTGGAAACACGGACGACTCTGGGCTTTCGTTGTAAAAGCTCACATTTCCGCCCGTGACTGGTGTTTCGAATAGCCGACAAGCGTCGCCGATCCCTTGCACGGCCTCCTTGAACTGCCAGTACACCTCGGGGTCGTACGGGTTCCCGAAGTTCAAGCAGTTTGTGATCGCAACTGGCGTAGCCCCTACGCAGACAACGTTTCGGGCCGATTCCGCCACGGCGA
>CAYYOV010000019.1:59176-61104 GCA_964473365.1 uncultured Ignavibacteriaceae bacterium | reverse complement strand
GATCCTCATCGTCGAGGACGAAGATTCGATCGCCACCGTCGTGGCCCACCGACTCGAGAAGTCGAATTTCCGCACCGAATGGGCCCCCACGGGGGAAGCCGGACTCGAAAAGCTCCGTTCCGGTTCCTTCGATCTGGTATTGCTCGACATCCATCTGCCGGGCATCAGCGGGTTCGACGTGCTCGAAGCCGCACGCAAGGAGGGGATCCGGACTCCGGTGTTTATCGTCTCTGCCGATCGCTTTGTCGACGATCGGATCAAAGGACTTCGACTCGGGGCCGACGACTATCTGGTGAAGCCGTTCGACTTCGACGAGCTCATCGCCCGCATCGAAGCGATCTTGCGTCGGTCCGCGGCGGCGCGTCCGCAGACCCTGCAGGTCGGCGACATTCGTATCGATCTGGAGCAGCAGCAGGTGATACGCAACGGAATGCCGATCCAGGTCAGCAACATTGAATTCCGTCTTCTCGAATTCCTGGCCCGCAACAAGAACGTCACCGTCTCGCGTGCTGAGATCGCAAAAGAGATCTGGGGGCACGAGAACTACAAAGAGACGAATGTGATCGACGTCTATATGGGCTACCTGCGGACGGCCCTCGACGGAGGCCAAAAGACGAAGTTGATTTTCGATACGTTCGATGGGGGGTTTGTGCTCAAGGGATGATGCCAGGTACGAGGAGGTAGGAGGGAGGTGGGAGGTGGCTTGGAGGTTCCTGATGAGTCATCCCCACTGGGGGGGCTCGCTGTAAAGGCCTCGATGGGTCATGAGCGGGAGCACTTCCGCTCTTCTTCATTGATATTCCGCAATCGACAATTCGAAATCAGCAATCCTCTCAGTTCTCTGCCCGCTCCTTTCCCTTCTCTCCAATTCTGGGTATCTTCGTTCACATTCCCAGAACTCTGATTGGATATCCGTCGCGTTCTCCTGCTTCGCACCGACCGCATCGGTGACGTCGTTCTGACGCTTCCCGTCGTCGACCTCATCCGACGCACATGGCCGGACGCGCGAGTTTCGTTCCTCGTGCGGGAATACACGCAGGAACTGGTGGAGCACTATCCCGGCGTTGATTCGGTGTTGCTGGTGGATCGGAATGGAGATCCGCGTCCGACCGAGGAGCTGCTGGCTGAGATTCGCGCTCAGAACTTCGACGCAGCGGTCCACGTCTTCCCGCGTCCGCACCTTGCCTGGCTGACGTATCGGGCGGGGATACGGGTCCGCGTGGGGACAGCGTTTCGTTGGTACTCGTTCCTGTTCAATCGACGCGCGAAGGACCATCGCAAGACAGGTCTCCGGCACGAAGCGGACTTCAATGCCCGCTTGTTGCTGCCTCTTGGCGTCGATGTGCCCGACCACGTGCGACCACGGATCGCGACAACCCTGCGCCATGCTGAAGCGGCGGAGAGAGTCCGTGGTGAGCTGGGCCTGACCCCGTCGGATCGTCCGGCGATCCTGCATCCCGGAAGCGGCGGGTCTTCGCGAGACTGGCCCGCTCATCGATTTGGCGATCTGGCGCGAGCCTTAGCTGTTGAGGGTCCCGTAGTGGTGACGGGGAGCGCTCAAGAAGATGCCCTTGTGCGCGAAGTGGTGGAACGGTCGGGAGGGAGCGCGGTGGCCTGTGTCGGTCGGTTCTCGCTGATGGAGCTTGCGGCGTTCATCGAGCGCGGCTCGGTGTTCGTGGCGAACTCGACGGGTCCGCTCCACATCGCTTCAGCTGTCGGCTCGCCGGTGGTGGGTTTCTATCCGCCTCTCGCGGCCACTGGCGTAACGCGGTGGGGACCGCTGAGCGAAGCTGCCGTGACGTTCACGCCTGTCCCGGCCCGTTGCCCGCATTGCACCGGCGATATGTGCATCGGCAACCTGTGCATGGAACAGATCGGCGTGGAAGAGGTGTTTGAGGCGGTGAAGAAAGTGATGAAGAAGTAGGTAG
>CAYYOV010000019.1:0-59076 GCA_964473365.1 uncultured Ignavibacteriaceae bacterium | reverse complement strand
ATCGGCGTGGAAGAGGTGTTTGAGGCGGTGAAGAAAGTGATGAAGAAGTAGGTAGTAGGAAGTAGGTAGGAGGTAGAAGGTAGAAGGTAGGAGGTAGGAGGTAGGATGTGGGATGTAGGATGTAGGATGTAGGATGTAGGATGTAGGATGAAAGATGTAAAGATAAGAAGATGAAGAGATGAAAGACTGAAGCGCGCTTGGGGACCACGAAATCGTGTCAAACCTCGTACTTCTCATATTGTTTGCGACGTCGGTGCTGCAGGCTCAGGCGCCCAGGGATTCGGCGGCGACGTCGTTCCGGCGTGTGGAGCAGTCCGCTTTCGGCCTCGGAGAACGACTTGTCTATGACGTGGGCTACTCGCTCTTCACGGCCGGAGAAGCGGTCTTTTCGATTCCCGCGATGGACACGGTCAACGGTCGGCCGGCATACCGGATCGAATTCTCCGTCCAGTCGACGCCATCGTTCTCCTGGATCTACAAGGTGGACGACCTCTACCGTACGGTCGTGGACGAATCTGCCCTGATCCCGTGGCGTTTCACGCAGCGGATCCGCGAAGGGGGATATTCGCGCGACTTCGAAGCCGATTTTGACCACGCACGGGGCGTTGCAACAACGAAGAATGGCGTCTTCCCTATACCGCCGAACGTTCAGGATGTTGTCTCGGCCCTGTATCTCGCCCGCACGTTCGATTTCGGGAACATGCGTCCGGGGCAGCGGACGGAGATGAAGAATTTCTACAAGGACTCGGCCTACGCGCTGGCCGTGCGGTTCCTGGGATTCCAGAAAGTGTCGGTCGATGCTGGAACGTTCGATTGCTTCCTGATCGAGCCCCTCATTAAAGAGGGGGGGCTGTTCAAGAGTGACGGTCGGATCCTGATCTGGCTGTCAAATGACGAGCGGCGCATCCCCGTCAAAGTGAGCACCAAGGTGGCCATCGGCTCGATCGATGCCGAGCTGCGGGAATACAAGGGCCTCCGGGGGCCGCTGAAGGGAAGGATCAAGTAGATAGGAGATGATCCATGAAGGACGCGAAGTTCGTAACGAGAACTTTGACACGAAGTCAAACTGAAAGTGTGGCAGTCATCCCAACGTGATCCGTACTTCCTCAAGCTTCGAGCCCAAGTTCTTCATCTCGATTCGTGTCACTTCGTGGTTTCCTTCATTATTCTGTGAGCGATTGACCTCCCATGGCTAGATACGCTCAAATCGATCTTTCCGGCGTCAAGACCATCTCGATCGCCACCCGAAAGAGCAAGGTCCGGCCGAAGGACTTTGCGAAGGTGCTTCCTGCCAAGGGGGCATCGATGGCATCGTTCCTGGCGTCGTTCCCGAACATCCTCGTCGCTGCCGATCTTCGCGCCGTAACGCGCGACATCCGCCGGGCTCGCGCTCGTCGCAAGCCGGTGATCCTCATGATGGGCGCCCACGTGATCAAAGTGGGTCTTGCGCCGGTGCTCATCGATCTTTTGGAGCGAGGGTTTATCACGCACGTCGCGATGAACAGTGCCGCCTCGATCCACGACGTCGAGACCGCCATGTGGGGACATACGTCGGAGGATGTGGCCGTCAACCTGATGGACGGCACGTTCGGAATGTCGCGGGAATCGGGAGAATTCATCAACAAGGCGTTGATCAAGGGAATGGCGGACGGGACCGAAGGGTACGGCGAGGCGCTGGCCAAGAAGCTTCTTGCGCTCAAGGCCCCGAACCGTAAGGTCTCGCTGCTTGCGCGCTGCTATGAGATGGGCATCCCCGTGACGGTCCATGCCGCCATCGGCACCGACATCATCCATCAGCAGCCGTCGATGGACGGCGCCGCGACGGGCGAGATGTCGTTCCGCGATTTTCGCGTACTCATCCATTCGGTCAAGGGCCTCAAAGGGGGCGGGGTCGTCCTGAACGTCGGCTCGGCGGTCATTCTCCCCGAGGTCTTTCTCAAGGCGCTGACGGTCGCCCGGAACCTCGGCCATAAGGCCAAGGGCTTCACGACGGCCAATTTCGACATGATCCGGCATTATCGTCCGACGATGAACGTCGTCGAGCGACCGACGCAACGGCACGGTCGCGGCTATCAGTTCATCGGGCACCATGAGATCATGATACCGCTGCTTGCAGCGATGATCCGCTTCGGACGTTGATGGAACCGACAAACCCCTCGCCCGGCGAACCCCACACGTTTTTGCAGGACCGGAACATCCATCCGGCGGGGTTCGGCATGCTCGTGCTGGTCGGCGTCTTCCTGCTCTATCAGGTCGGCGGCGGCGTCATGACGTTCCTCGCGATGGGGGACCTGAACGTGACGGCGTCGAACGTGCAGATGGTGCGGTTCGTGACGCTTTTGTCGCAGCTGCTCTTCATTCTGGCTCCGACACTCATCCTCTCGCGACTCGTGAGCCGGGACCTGCTCGAAGTCTTTCCGTTCCGTATCCCGACGGTGCGGGAGTTCATCGTTCTCATCCTGGGCCTCCTGGCGTTGCAACGCGTGCTCGAGACGCTCGTGTACCTCCAGCGTCAGATCCCGCTTCCCGAGATCGTCCGGACGATCGTCGGCCCCCTCAAGGAGATGCTACAGTCGATCATGACGCTGCTGCTCGCGTCAGAATCGGTGCCAGAGTTCCTCTTCGTGGCCCTCGTCGTCGCCATTGTCCCTTCGTTCGTGGAGGAATTCTACTTTCGTGGGCTTGTCCAGACCCTGTTCCGGAAGGCATGGTCGCCGCTCGCTGGGGCCGTCGTGTCGGGAGTGTTATTCGGGTTGTTCCATCTCAATCCGTTCGATGCTGTCGGATTGGTCGCGCTCGGGATGTACTTCGGGTATTCTCGCTATCGCTCGGCCAGCCTGGTGCCTCCCATCCTGCTCCATTTTCTGAACAACGGCCTGGCCGTCATCGCAGTACGGATGGGACTTGCCAACGACGAGATGCTTGTGGAATCGATGGGTTCGTCGGCCGATCTGCAGACAATGCTCCTGCAGGGCCTCGGCTTCGGGCTGTTGTTCGCCTGGACGATGTGGCTATATCACCGGATCACGCGACACGTGGCGGAGGTGGCGTGAGCGACTGCGTCCATTGCGCGCACGAGGTCGGGTCGGTCGATGACGCATGCCTGTGGTGCGGCCTCTGGCAGAACGGCCATATGCCGATGTGCGAGACGCACGCCACCGCTCCATCCGTGGGACTGTGCGTCGTGTGCGCGCGTCCCGTTTGTGGTGCGTGCGCCACGCGGATTGATGGACGTCTCTTCTGCGCTGACGCGGGACATCGATCGTTCGCCGCCGAACACACGCTCGTCGCCTCATTTGAATCGGAATTCGACGCCGATTGGGTGCGAACGTTGCTCGCCCGCTCGGGCATTTCCAGCCGGCAGTTCTCATTCCGGGACCACGCCTCGTCGTGGTGGTTCCCGCTCCGTACCGCCGTTCGGCTTTTCATTCCGACGGCGCAGGTCGACGAGGCCCGGTCGATCCTTGCCGACATGGACGATCTCACTCATACTCTGTGACCGCATGAGCCAATCCAGTCCGTTCTCGTCGCTTCCGCAGCGGCTGGCTGTCGCGGCCGTCGCCATTCCGGTCATCATCTGGATCACGCTGCAGGGCGGGTACCTGTTCTTCGCGCTGGTCGCTGTGATCTCGGCCCTCGCGCTCCATGAGTTCTACGGACTGACCGAAGCGCGCGGCGCAAAGCCCCAGCGACGCATCGGATTGGCGTTCGGGCTCCTCCTGAATGTTGCGTTCGTGTATGAACGTCTGCAGATCGAAACGTATTCGGCCTTTGCATCAATGGGTGTCGCTCTCAGCATGTTCTCGATGCACCAGTTCGTTCTGGTCCTCCTCCTGGTGTTCGCGCTCGTCGTCGGATTGGTCGAACTGTTCCGGACAGAGGGTTCGGCCATCGTGAATGCTGGAGCGACGGCGGTAGGGGTGCTCTTCGTGTCGCTGTTGTTTGGAACGTTGATCGGCCTCCGGGAATTGTTCCCGTATGGGTTCCCCGTGTCGAAGTTCTTTCCCGTGGGCCTCGCAGGCGACGCCGAGCTGGCCCAGATCGATCACTGGGGTGGCTGGACGGTCGTGATGCTGTTCGGCTCGATCTGGATCTGCGATACGGCGGCGTACTTTGGGGGTCTGACGTGGGGACGTCATCGGTTGTTTGAGCGGGTGAGTCCCAAAAAATCGTGGGAAGGAGCCGTGTTTGGGTTCATTGGGGCCGTCGCAACCTGGCTTGTGGCGCGCGCGCTGGTGCTCGACTACCTGACGGTGACGCACACTGTGGTCCTTGGAATGCTCGTTGGCGTGTTTGGTCAGATCGGCGACCTCGTTGAATCGCGATTCAAGCGGGACGCCGGCGTGAAGGATTCTTCATCGCTGCTCCCCGGGCATGGGGGCATCTACGACCGGTTCGATAGCCTGGTGTTTCTCGCGCCGATCGTGTACCTGTATATCGACTTCGTCGTGTTGTCGCCGTAAGAAGAGACTTAGCCGCATAGAGCGCAAAGAACGCAAAAGAGCAGAGTACGAAGCATGGAAAAAGTGTGGGAAGGATGCCCACGGCGAGTCGAGGATTGTTCCGACGCGCTTGGAACCCTTCCCTGACACCTCCAAACCACCTGTATCCTCACACCACTCATCTCGTATCGATCTCCCTTGGTTCCGTCCTCTTCCGATAGGATCCACGTTGTGACCCTGGGTTGTTCCAAGAACCTCGTCGACAGCGAAGCGCTGCTCGGACAGCTCAAGCTCAACCAGGCCCCACTAACGGATGACGTTGACCAGGCCGATACGGTGGTGATCAACACGTGCGGCTTCATCGAGGCGGCCAAACAGGAATCCATCGACGCCATCCTGGAGGCGGTCGAGCGGAAGAAGCGGGGAGAGATCAAGAAGGTCGTCGTGATGGGCTGCTTGTCGGAGCGGTTCCGGAATGAACTGCGATCGGAGATCCCAGACGTCGATTCGTACTTTGGGTCGAATGAGATGCCTGCCGTGCTCGCGGACCTCGGGATCGACTACAAGAAGGAGCTTCTGGGCGAACGGTTACTCACGACACCCTCGCATTTCGCGTACCTCAAGATCTCGGAAGGCTGTGACAATCCGTGTTCGTTCTGCGCCATCCCCCTCATGCGAGGCGGCCATAGGACGAAGCCGATGGACCAGGTGCTGTCAGAGGCACGCCAGTTGGCACGGAAAGGCGTGAAAGAACTGATCCTGATCGGCCAGGACACGACCTATTACGGCCTCGATGCCACGGGCGAACGGAACCTGTACGACCTCCTCGGGCGTCTGAACGAAGTGGAAGGGATCGAGTGGATGCGGCTCATGTACGCGTATCCGGCGAAGTTCCCGCTCCGTCTGCTCGACGCGTTCCGGGATTTTCGTACGGTCGTTCCCTACATTGATATGCCTGTCCAGCACAGCTCCGACCGGGTCTTGAAATCGATGCGGAGAGGCATTACAAGCCGGGCGCTGCGGGAGCTGATCGCAACGATGCAGGAACGGGTCCCGGGGATCGCTCTCCGAACGACGCTCATCGTCGGATATCCGAATGAAACGGACGAAGACTTCGCCGACCTGATCGACTTCGTCCGGACGGTCCGGTTCCACCGCCTTGGGGTCTTCACCTACTCCCAGGAAGAAGGAACGTCAGCATTCGACCTGGGCGACCCCATCCCGGCGAACGTGAAGGAAGAGCGCCAGGCCGAGATCATGCAGGTGCAGATGGAGATCTCCGCGGAGCGCAACGCCGCACTCGTTGGCTCAACGGTGCGCGTCCTCATCGACCGGCATGAAGGGCCGTTGTCGGTCGGTCGTACACCGTGGGACGCGCCGGAGATCGACCAGGAAGTGTTGGTGGAGAACCCTACGCCGCTGCAGGTAGGGAATTTCTACGACGTACGGATCACCGCCGCTGAGGAATTCGACCTCACGGGCGAAGTCGTGCGTTGACGTCGTCGGAGGAGATGGAGAGGATGATCATGCGAACCATTCTGCATCTTGCTGCTTTCAGTCTGCTCGTGGCCGTTCCCGCTGCGGCCCAGGTGGACCTGGGCGACCGCCGTCCGGCCGGGCCGGCGACGATATTCTTGGACGTGCTCTCATACGCCTCGCCCGATTCGGGCAAGTCGAAAATGGAGCTGTATCTCCAGGTCCCGTATGAGGAGGTCACCTTTGTCCGGCAAGGGGATGAGTTCGTTGGGTCGTTCGATATTACCGTCACGGTCTCGACGGCCGAAGGCGAGCCGGTCTGGAACCGGCAGCAAACGGTTGAGATCCGGACAAAGGAGTTTGCCCAGACGACGTCGAACCGCTTGTATTCGCTACGCCAGCTGAGTTTCGACATGCGGCCGGGTCCGTTCGACCTGCGGGTCGAAGTGCGCGATCAGGAATCCCGGAAGGCCACGACCCTCCGGCGCAAGATCCTCGTCAGCGATTTCTCTGAAGGAAGTGTGTCGCTCAGCGACGTGATGCTCGTGAATCGGTTGACCACGAGCGGCGACCGACGCAATATCGTTCCAAACATTTCGGGCTTTGTCGGTGACGAAGCGGAGGGGTTTTTCATCTTCTTCGAAATGTACACGCGGGGACCATCTGCGCCTGTTCGGATTGTCGCTACCATTCAAAACTCCAACCGTGACTCGGTCGGGGGGATGGAACAGATCGAGGTGCCGCTTGCTTCTACCCAGCAGGTCTTCATGAAATTTGGCGACCTGAAGCTCCCGATCGGTCCGTATGTGATCCGCGTGGGCGCCTACCCGGCCGACGCCCCTGCCACGGACGCCCGCCGCCTTGCCTCGACATCGCGCACGTTCACGATGCGGTGGTCCGATCTGCCGTTCTCGATCGTCGATGTCGACCTGGCCATCGACCAGATGCGGTATGTGGCGCGGCAAAAGGACATCGATTACATTCGGTCCGCGGAGACGCCCGAAGAGAAGCGGCTGCGCTTCCTGGAGTTCTGGAACAAGCGCGACCCCGACCCGCAGACGCCGCGGAACGAACTGATGGAGGAGTACTACCATCGTGTGGAGTACGCCAACCGCAACTTTGCCCACTACCTCGAGGGTTGGCGTTCAGACCGCGGCATGGTCTACATTCGGTTTGGTTCGCCCGAAAGCATCGAGCGGCATCCGTTCGAAACGAACTCGCGGCCGTACGAGGTGTGGCACTACTACGACCTGAACTACGAATTCGTGTTCGTGGATGAGACAGGCTTTGGCGATTATCGGTTGCGGTATCCGACGACCGATCTCCTCGGCCGTGACCGGCCCATTCGCTGAGGTTCCGCCAGTCCCCGCCGGAGGGTGGTAACGTGATGCCGTTCTCCCTTCGATCGTTCATCCTGCTGGCGGCTTTCGTGGCCGTCGGCGGCCTCCTTCCTGCACAATCCCGCCGCGTGATCGTTGAGGGGGCCGCTTCCGAGCGTGCGCCTGCCTTGACGTCCCTGCTCGAACGCCGCATGCCTGACCATCCGGATTCGATCGAAGCCTCGGTGCGGCCGTGGTATGCCGGACAGGGCTTCTTGCACGCTCTCGTACGGCGGGTTGAGCCGACGGATGAAGGGCTTCGCGTTGTCCTCGACGAAGGACATGAGGCGATCGTCTCCGGTCTGACGCTCTCTGGTCTGACCGACGCAGAGACCGAGCAGCTGCGCGGCAGTATGGGCCTGCAGCCGGGTTCGCGATTCTCCCCCGGAATTCTCGAGCGTGACATCGCGTCCATTCTGTCATACGCCGAGCGGACCGGCCGTTTGCTGGCCACGGTGCAGGTCGATCGCCTCGACGATATCGACACGCCCGATTCCTGCCTGATCACGATCGGACTGATGGTCGACGTGGGACCGGCACTGCGCGTTGCAGAAGTTCGGGTGACGGGAGCAACATCCACGACACCAGCCACCGTGCAACGCGCGTCCGGGATCCGTGTCGGTGACATGTGGACATCCCGCTCTGCAGACGATGCCGTGAAGCGCCTCTTGCGCACGAGGCTGTTCACGAACGTCAGCCTGCCGGGGACGGAGTTGAACGAACAACAACAGCTCGTCGTCACACTGCCCGTCACCGAGGGGAAGCAGAGCTCGTTCGATGGAATGGTCGGCTATCTGCCGCCGGCCACCGGCGCTGGACGGGGAACGGTGACAGGCCTGGTCGATATCCGTCTGGGGAACATGCTTGGAACCGCGAGGCGTCTGGCTGCACGATGGTTCCAGGAACGGCAGGGGACGCAGGAGATCGGCCTTACATACCGGGAACCGTGGGTGCTGGGCTCGGAGATCGCGGCGGACCTGGAATTTCAGCAGCGAAAGCAGGATTCCTTGTACGTACGCCAACAGGTCGGAGTCGGAGCATCCGGACCGCTGGACGAGGCGATCTCGGTCGGGGCCAGCTACCGCCGAACCTCGACGACACCGATCGAAGGATATGGTGCCTCCGTCCTGTCGTCGAGCGAACAGACACTGTTGGGCGTCCAATTTGCGTACGACACGCGTGACGATGCCATCACCCCCCGCCAGGGAATGTGGTATGCGACCGACGTTCAGACCGGGCGAAAGCGATCGTCTGGCGTGGGAGGATCGGCGCGGTCAGCGATGCAACGCATTCGGATCGACATGAGCGGCGTCATGACGCCATTCAGGGCGCAGTCACTTGTACTTGAGGCACATGCCGTGGATGTCCGGAGCGGGACGCTCGATGTCGCCGACCTAGTCCGCCTCGGGGGAGCGACCGATCTTCGAGGCTATCGCGAAGGTGAGTTCCTCGGTTCGCGCATCATTTGGGCCACGATCGAGCATCGATTGTTCTTTTCGCCCAAGTCGTTCATAGGGGCCTTCGTTGACGGAGGCTCGATCCGTCGTCCGGACCTGCCCACGATCGGCATCTCGGGTTCCGACCTCGTACGGTTTGGCTATGGTGTCACGCTGCGCGTCGATGCACCCGTCGGGCTGCTTGGAATCAGCATCGCGCTGGGGAAGGGTGACGGTTTCAGTGACGCGAAGCTGCATGTGCGGGTGCAGTCGGAATTTTGAGGAAGGGGAAAGGAGGAAGAAGTAAGAAGTAAGATGAAAGAAGTAAGATGAAAGAAGTAAGATGTAAGATGGGAGATGTGAGATGTAAGACTGAAGCATAAGCTTGAGGATGGGCTTCTCCTCGCCTCAGTCTTGTGTCTCTTATCTTCCTTCGTTCGTCTCCCTTGGTTCTTCCCGCGAATTCCCCTATTTTCGCTCATCACACTTATCAGACCGCTCCGTGCCTCGTTCAGCTCCCCTCATGATCCATATTGTCCCGGGTAAGTGCGACTTCTGCGGTTGTTGCGTGGGGGTCTGCCCCGAGGATGCCATCGAGTTGCAGGAGTCGAAGATCTCCATCGTCGACGAGCGATGCACGAACTGCCGAAAATGCGTTTGGGCATGTCCGTGGGAGGTGATCGAGTTCCACCGCGACGGTATCGCCGACAAACCGCATGAGATCCCGCAACATCTGAACGCCCCCGTGGAGTTTGGTCGATGAGATCTTCGTACGATATCATCGTTGTCGGGGCAGGTCCGGCCGGCTCGACCGCTGCCCGATTCGCCGCCGAACATGGGGCTTCCGTCCTGGTCCTCGAGAAGGACCGCGACGTGGGATATCCGGTCCGCTGCGGAGAGGCCGTGAGCCATGAAGGGGTGGTCCAGTTCATCGAACCCGACCCGAAATGGATCGCTGCGACAGTCACAAAATTCCGGCTCGTCGCGCCCAACGGCCATTCCGTCGTCCCGCGGCTGGACGGGAAGGGGTACGTTCTTGAGCGCCGGTTGTTCGACGTCGAGGTCGCCAAGCTTGCGGCGCGCAACGGCGCCGAGATCATCACAAAAGCCTACGCGTACGATCTGCTACGAGACGCGGAAGGGAACGTCGTCGGGGTCAAGGCCGTGATCAAAGACCAGAAGGTCGAGATCATGGGCCGCATCGTGATCGCCGCGGACGGCGTCGAAAGTCGCGTCGGTAAATGGGCTGGCATCGATACCACCTGTCACATCCGCGACATGGAATCGTGCGCCCAAGTGACGCTCTCGAACGTGCGCGTAGATGTCGACACGCTCGACTTCTACTTCGGCGACGACGTAGCCCCCGGAGGATATCTCTGGGTCTTCCCGAAGGGGCATGATACGGCCAATGTCGGCATCGGTATCAACGTCGAAGAGGCGAAGAAGAAGTCGGCCATTCGGTATTTGGAGGAGTTCGTCAGCCGAACGTTCCCGCACGCCGCCATGGTCACGCGTATCGCAGGCGGGGTCCCGTGCGCGACGACATGTGAGGAGATCGTTCGCGGGCCGGTAATGCTGGTCGGCGACGCGGCCCATCAGGTGAACCCGATGTCGGGGGGTGGCATCATCAGCGGAATGATCGGAGGCATGCTGGCGGGCCAGGTGGCCGCCGAGGCCGTTCGCGAGAACGATCTCAGGTTCCTCAGCGAGTACCAAAAGCGATGGCAGAAGCGGCTCGGCTGGCGCCACGACGTCTTCTACAACATCAAAGAGGCGGTCTCGGGCTTCTCGGACGAGACCCTCAACGGCATTTGCGACAACGCTTTGCGTCTCGCAGAAGAGAAGCGAACGCTCGGCGCCATTTTCCGCACCGCCCTCTGGAATCAACCCTCCATGCTCATCGACGTCGCGAAAGTGTTCGTGAGCTGAGAACTGAAGCAGGTGGGAGGAGAGAGGATGAAGGTGGCGTGAAGGGTTCTTGTGAAGTGATGGAACGGTCGCGTTGATAACGGATGTCGTCGCCGCTGATTCGGCGATCTTTGCCATGTGGCCATTTGCCGGTTGTTTGGAAACTGGAACGCTCGGATCGTTTCTCACCCATGCTCTCCCGCGTCCCCGCATTTCTCTCTCTGATCCGTCCCCTCAATCTCCTCATCGCCTTTCTGTCCATCATCGTTGCCTCGGTGCTGGCGGGTGGTGATGAGGACGAGGCGGTTGCGATGGTCCTTGCCGCCTGTGCAGGCATAGCGGTCGCAGCAGGCGCCAACGCCATCAACGACCGGTTTGACGTGGAGATCGATCGTGTCAATCGTCCGGACCGTCCCATCCCGCGCGGTGCGCTGACTGAACGAGATGCGACGCTCACGTGGGGGACGTCGGCCGGTGTGGCCGCGATATGCAGCGCAACGGTCGGCTCGTGGCCCTTCGCCATCGTGGTCGGCAGTATCGTGCTGCTCTATTTCTACAGCCGCTCCCTCAAAGCGATGCCGCTTGTCGGCAACCTGGTCGTCGCTGGGATGACCGGCCTAGCGTTCGTGTACGGTGCTTCCGCGGTCGGGTCCATCCAAGCCGGCATCGTACCGGCGCTGTTCGCGTTTTTCGCGAACCTGGCCCGTGAGGTCGTCAAGGACGTCGAGGACCGAGACGGAGATTCGAAGGCGAATGCAGCCACGCTTCCAGTGCGATACGGCGTACGTCCGGCTCGGATTGTCACCTCCGTCAGTCTCATCCTCCTGATCCTCATCACCCTTGTCGTCGGAACGCGCGACCTCTACCGGCCGGCGTTCTTGCCGATCGTCCTTGTCGCCGACGCGATCATGGCCTTCGTTGCCGTGGCTGTGTGGCGGAACGATACACCCGCACATATGCGCATGCTCAGTTCGCTCCTCAAAGTCGCGATGGTGGTCGGTCTCGTAGCGATCTGGTTCGGTCGTCCCGTCAGCTGACCATGCCGATCAGTATTCAGTTCGAGACGTCCTACCGGGCACGCGGCGCCGCGCGGATCGCCGGTGTGGATGAGGCCGGACGGGGTCCCCTTGCCGGTCCAGTCGTCGCGGCAGCCGTGGTCTTTCCGCCCGACCTACTGATCGACGGGGTCGACGATTCAAAGGTCCTTTCTGCCGTCCGGCGCGAAGAGCTGGCCGCAACGATCCGGGCCGGTGCCATCGACGTGGGCGTCGGCGTGGTGTCGCATGAAGAGATCGACCGGATCAACATTCTCCGCGCGACCAATCTGGCCATGGAGCAGGCGGTCCGGTCGCTGGGAACTCCGCCCGATCTGCTGCTCATCGACGGCAATTCATTCCGGCACGAGACACTCCGTTTCGTGAACATCGTCGACGGCGACGCGCTCTGCTTCTCGATCGCGGCCGCGTCGATCATCGCCAAGGTCGAACGCGACCGGCTGATGTTGGAATACGATCGGCTGTATCCGGAGTACGGCTTTGCGGCGCACAAGGGGTACGGCACCGAGCAACATCGGAAGGCGATCGCGAAGCATGGTCTGTCTCCGATCCACCGTAGGACCTTCAAAGTGCAGTTGGACCTGTGGGAGGCCGACACTGTCCGCAAAGAACGCAAAGGGCGCAGAATGAAATAGGAGAATGGAAGTCTAGCGTCTGTATCAAAGGCTTCAGATGGGAGGGGGAAATGGACGTCATGTCTTTATGTGATGAAGTGCGCCAAACGGCGTATGAGATTCATCGCTATTTTGGACACGGACATTTTGAGAAGGTCTACGAAAATGCGTTGGCTCACAGGCTCAGGAAGGCCGGTCGCCATGTGGTGCAGCAGTGTCCGATGGCCGTGAGCGATAACGACGCTACCGTCGTCGGTGAATACGTATCCGACCTTCTTGTTGAACACGAACTCATCGTAGAGCTGAAGGCGGCCCGCGACATTGCCCCCGAACATGTGGCGCAAATCTTGGGCTACCTGCGGGCCTCAAATAAGCAGCACGGACTTCTGATCAACTTCGGATCGTTCCGGTTTCAGATACGCAAATACGCATGGGATCCGAAAGTCCAGCGAGATCGGGCAATCGATCCTGCGCGGTTGTGACGTGACGTGTCGCGGAAGTGTTCTTTGCGTTCCTTGCGGCTATTCTTTCCTGGTGAGGCTATGAGAATGATTGTTGTCGTCTCGGTTGTGGTCGCGCTCGGAGCTGAGGTATTCGCCCAGCCCGTCATACGGATCTCTCAGCTTGGCTTCCTCCCCTCGGACCGAAAATCCGCCGTGATCATGGCCACGGAGGATCTCAGCGGTCAGCTGGCGACTGTGACATCCGTGGGCGCTCCGGGCGCCGTCGGGTCGGTTCCGCTCGGAGCTTCTGGCCCGTCGTACGGTTCTTTTCCGTATACGTATTCGATCGATCTCACCTTCGTCACGGCGCCGGGCCGGTATACGGTCGAGCTCTCGGGAGATCAAAGCGCATCATTTACGGTGGGCGCTGGCACGTATGATCGCTACAAAGAAGCGCCGCTATACTACCTTGCCCAGCAGCGATGCGGCTACAACCCCGTCTACGATACCGTTTGCCACACGACCGACGGGGTGATCGTTGACGGACCGGGCGCGGGAACGCGCGTCGATGCCAGCGGCGGATACCATGACGCGTCCGACTACCTGCGGTTCCTCATCTCCACGAGCTACACCACCGGATTGCTCATGATGGCCTATGAACAGGGGGCGGGATCGTGGCGGGATGCAGTGGACGGCCATGGACGTCCTGGTCCGAACGGAGTTCCGGACGTGATGGACGAGGCGCGGTGGGGATTGGAATGGATGCTCAAGCTTGCGCCGGCCCCCGGCGTGCTCTACCACCAGGTGGCAGACGATCGCGACCACATCTACGCCAAATTCCCGTGGCGCGATACCACGGACTACGGATGGGGGAAGGCGAACGGCCGGCCCGTCTACCCGGCAACTGGTGCCCCGCAGGGACTGGGCAAATACCAGAATACATCCACGGGAGTCGCGAACGTGGCCGGACGGTCGGCGGCCGTGATGGCCCTCGGCGCACGCCTCTGGAGAACGCACCGATGGGACGCGGACTTCGCGCGGCGGTTGGCTGAACGGGCACGCGACCTCTACGAGCTTGGGTTGTCGAAGCCCGGTACATCGGAGTCCGTACCGAACCGAGCCTCGTACCGGTTTCACGAGATCACGTGGCACGACGACATGGAATGGGGAGCGGCGGAGCTCTACGGGCTCACGAACGAGCGGCGCTATCTCGACGACGCCGTCCGATGGTCGGCGCTGGCGTCCGACACGACGTGGATGGGAAAGGACTCTGCCAGGCACTACGAGTACTTTCCGTACGTCAATCCCGGCCACTTTGCCCTCTATCGCTATGCGGCTCGAGGCGTGCAAGACTCATTGCGCGCCTACTACGCGCGCGGACTCGAGCGCGCAGAACGGGCTGCGGCCAAGAACGCCTTTGGGTATGGCGTGCCGTTGATCTGGGTCTCGAACAATGTGAACCTTGGGCTGGTCCTGCAGGAATGGTTCTACCGGCACATGGGAGGAGACGACCGGTTCGTTCGCCTTGCAGCTGCGTCGCGCGACTGGCTGTTCGGCCGCAATCCATGGGGACAGAGCTTCGTCGTCAACGTGCCCAGCGAAGGGTCGTGGCCGAAGGACATTCATCATGTCATGACGCGGAAATATCCGATCGTTGCCACAGGAGCAGTGGTGGATGGCCCCGTGTTCGGGTCGATCTATTCCTCGCTGCTCGGACTCCATCTGACCGAGCCCGACGAATTTGCTCGATTCCAGAGCACCTGGGCGGTCTACCACGACGATTATGGCGACTACTCGACGAATGAGCCGACAATCGACGCGTCGGCGGCGCTCGTCATGGCATTGGCGATTCTCGGGAGATGAAGCACATGAGAGGATAGAGGAGAGAGGTGGTAGGTGGGGTGAAGGTGTCCGGGGACGGAACTTAGAACGCCCGGGTCCGTAGACTGCAATATCCATCCGCCGACACTCATCCCGGAGTTTGATGATGGCAACGTTTCTGCTCTGGCTGCTGCTTCTGATCGTCTGCTGGCCGTTGGCGATTGCGGCGCTCATCCTGTATCCGATCGTCTGGTTGTTGCTGCTGCCGTTCCGCGTGCTCGGGATCGCCGTAGAAGGAGTCTTCGAGGTGTTGCGTTCGATCATTCTGTTGCCGGCGCGCATCCTTCGGGGCAGCACGAATTCCTGAAAGCGTTTGCGATGTGATCGAGCGTGATGGACGGATCTTCGCCGTCACGTTGTCGTCCTATCAGAAGAGGGGGATGTTGATGGAAGCTCAGACGCTCGGTCTTCGGGGCGAAGATCTGGCTGTTGCCTACCTGCGGGAGCATGGCTACCGCATCGTGGTCCGCAATTACCGCTACCACCATCTTGAGGTTGACATCGTCGCGATGGACGGGGATGAGCTCGTCTTCGTCGAGGTCAAGGCCCGCTCGTCGTTCCAATACGGCGATCCGGAATACTTCGTCACGGAATCAAAGCAGGAGAAACTGCGTCGTGCGGCGCGGGCGTACATCGAGGATCGGGTCACAGGACTGGTCTCCTGTCGGTTCGACGTGATCGCGATTGCGGAACGGGGAGGAAAGCCTGAGGTCAGGCACCTGAAGCATGCCTTTCGGGGTTAATGAAGCGAATGGGCTGTGGTGCGGCTGGATCTGAATCTAGGGATAGATAGCGGCCGGTCCGCTCAGGTCGACGCCCGGCAGGAACAGAGCATACAGGACCCACAATACGATCCCGACGCTGATCGGAACGGCGATATTGTCGTCGATGGGCGAAGCGGATTCGGCTACGGCTCCGAATGCAGCAGCGATGATCCCAAGGACATATTCGACGGGTCCGGCACCGGCCTTGGGAGAGGCCAGGACGACGACGATCGCAGAGATGAAAAAGGCCAGCGCCCCTTCGAAACTTTTCCGGAAGAACCGCCTGCGGCCGAATCGGCGGCCGATGAGGGCGGAAGTGGAATCGGAAATGATGAGGATGGCGAATGCAGTGATCGTGACCAGCTTTGGGAACACCACCACGCACAAGACGGCCGAGAGGAGGACGTTCGTCGCTCCGTTCAGCCGCTTGACCTTCTCATCCTGCTCGTGTTTCCGCAAAAGCCACCCGAAGACCCGGTAGAACAGGCGGGCGACAGGGGGAAGATAGTAGCGGGCGAGGTCCACGATCAGAAAGCCAGCCGTAACGGGGATCAACAGTTGCAGCGCCAGGTCCCGCGAGATGAACGTATAGATTACGGGGATGGAGAGGGAACAGAGGTGGATGGCTTTTCGAACGAGTTCCGACCGGTAGTCGATGGTCGCCGCGGCGTGGAACTCGTGCTCCTCACCCGCCGGTGCCGGCTGTGCGGGCCGGTCCGGTGGGGTGGGAGGATGCGTAGGTTCGTGTGCCTCGGTGTGGCCCGGCACGTTCAGCGGTTCTTTTCTTGTGCGGTCTTGGCTGGACCGACGTCACTGCTCCGTTCGACCGGAGGCAGCGCGATGCCGCGCATGACCTTGTCGATTTCGTCCGAGTCGAGGATCTCGCGTTCGAGCAGGACGTTCGACAGGCGATGAAGGACGGCCATGTTGTCCTTCAGGATCTTCTCCGACTTCTTCATCGCCGTCGACACGATCCGGCGGATCTCGGCGTCGATGGTGATGGCCGTGTTCTCGCTAAAGTTGCGCGACCGGGTGATCTCGCGGCCCAGGAAGAGCTCCTCTTCCTTGTTGCCGTATGCGAGCGGACCGAGCTTCTCGCTCATGCCCCACTCGCAGACCATCTTCCGGGCCAGTTCCGTGGCGCGCTCGATGTCGTTGCCGGCGCCCGTTGTGATCTGATTGAAGACGAGCTTCTCGGCCGCGCGGCCGCCAAGCGCGTACGTGATCATCGACTCGAGGTACTCTTTCGAGTATGTGTGCTTTTCGTCGATCGGCAGATACGTCGTGACGCCGAGGGCGCGTCCCCGCGGAATGATCGTGACCTTGTGCACCGGGTCGGCCTCGGGGAGGAACTTTGCGACGAGCACGTGACCGGCCTCATGATACGCGGTCACCTTCTTCTCACGGTCGGAGATGAGCATCGACTTCCGCTCCGTCCCCATCATGACCTTGTCTTTGGCCCCTTCGAAATGGGCCATGGAGACCGACTTGCTGTTCTGCCTGGCCGCAAGAAGGGCCGCTTCGTTGACAAGATTCGCGATGTCCGCGCCCGAAAGACCGGGCGTCCCCTTCGCAAGCGTGTCGATGCGCACGTCCTCGGACAGCGGGATGTTCTTCGTGTGTACCTTGAAGATGCCTTCGCGGCCCTTGACGTCGGGCCGGTCGACGACGACCTGACGGTCGAAGCGTCCCGGGCGCAGAAGCGCCGGGTCGAGAACGTCGGGCCGGTTCGTCGCGGCGATAATGATCACGCCGCTGTTCTGCTCGAAACCGTCCATCTCCACGAGCAACTGGTTGAGCGTTTGCTCCCGCTCATCGTGTCCGCCACCCAGACCTGCCCCGCGATGACGGCCCACGGCATCGATCTCGTCGATGAATATGATGCACGGGGCGCTCTTCTTGCCCTGCTCGAACAGATCGCGAACGCGGCTCGCACCAACGCCCACGAACATCTCCACGAAATCGGCGCCGCTGATCGAGAAGAACGGAACGCCCGCCTCACCGGCAACGGCCCGGGCGAGGAGGGTCTTGCCCGTGCCCGGAGGGCCGAGCAGCAGCACGCCGCGGGGGATCTTGCCTCCCAGGCGTTGGAATTTCGTCGGTTCCTTGAGGAATTCGATGACCTCCTGGAGTTCGACCTTGGCCTCGTCGGCCCCGGCGACGTCCTGGAATGTCACGTGCGTCATGCCTTCGGTGAGCAGCTTTGCACGGCTCTTGCCGAATGAGAAGAGCCCCTTGGTCCCGCCCGCGCCGCCGCCACCCTGCATCCGCCTGAAGATGACGAACCAGATGCCCAACAACAGCACCCACGGCAGAATGCTGATCAGGGCGTTCAGCCACGTGTTGTCTTCCTTCTCCACCTTGAACTTCAGGCCCTGAGCGCTCCACTGCGTCACGAGCTCCTTGTCGAGCGCGGTGTAGGGAAGGGTCAGGACGATGCGCGTCGCGTTCTTCGCCGTCTTGCCGCTCGCCGTCGTGATCTCCATCGGCTCCTTCAATTTGCCGTGGAAGTCGTAGACGTTGAAACCGGTGATCTTGACGACGGCGTCGGAGAACTTCTGCTGCGTCAACAGGTCCTGGAAGGTGCCGTAGCTGACCTCATACTCGGTCTCTTCGCTGGCGCGGAACACCCACATCACCATGAAGACCACCATGATGATGCCCACCCAGCTCAGCACGACCCGGCCAAACTTGGTCCAGGGTGATTCGTCATCGGGACGAGGGCGTTGGGGACGTCGGGGGGCCGGAGGACGCGGTCCACCCGCAGGCGGGCGCCGTCGTCCGCCATCCTTCATTCCCTGATCACCATCCTCATTCAACCATGAAGCCATGTTGCCACTACTCCTTTCATTCTGACACTCTGTCAGACGCGGGGGCGCTGACGATAAACGGCCTTCAAATTACGAAGTTTTTGAGCGTTGTCCAAGCCGTACCCGATGACGAACTCGGGCGGGATCTCGAAGCCCACGTATTCGATCGGGGCGGTCGTTTTTGCGATCTCCTTCTTCAGCAGAAGGGTAACAAATCGAAGCGACGCCGGGTTCTCCGCCTGGATGTGTTTTCGAATGTATTCTACGGACAGTCCGGTATCGACGATGTCTTCGACGACGATAATATCTCGGCCCGTCACCTGGCAATTCAATTCCTTGACCATCTTGACCTGCCCGGACGAGATCTTGGCGTCGCCATACGACGACAGCTTCATGAAGTCGATCTCGCAGTCGACCGTCACCTCGCGCACGAGGTCGCCGATGAAGATGAAGGAACCGTTGAGAACGCCAATAAAGATGGGGACCTTGCCCGCGTAGTCCCGGTTGATCTGCTCCGCCAGCACCTTGACCCTGGCCTTGATCTGCTCGGCACTAATATAGAGGTCGAAGGGTTCGTTGTTGACGATGATCGTGTCGGGCATATTCTTCAGACGTTTGATTGGTAGGAGAATTGTAGGACCGTTGTCGTTTCCGGACGTACCTTTGACCGGTCATCCAGCCCCACGCCGCACACCCAGACGATGCGCCTGCCGCTCACGACCACCGGAATGGAGCGCTTGCGGTAGGCCGGTACCTTCCGGTCGGTCAGCAGGTCGCTCACCTTGCGCGACGCCGCCATTCCGAGCGGCATCATGCGGTCAGCTGGACGCCACAATCGCGCCTCCAGACCGGCCTTGACCGACTGGAGATCGACCCACGCAATGTGCGGCGGAGTCTTCAAATCCTTTGGCACGCCGCGTGGTTTTGAGATCCGGATCGTTCCGCCCGGGATCCGCTGGGCCGCCCCAGGCCGGAGTCGTACCGCCGCCCGGATCTCTTTGACAGATCGAACCAGGGACAATCCGTCCCGTTCGCGGTACACCCTCCACACATTGCCTCCCAACGGGCGCCAGCGGCCGACGGGAAGCAGCAGCAGCCGCTTCAGCGCGGTCAACGTTGCGTCTGTGGGTTCGAGCGATCCGCGTTGAAGAAAGTGGATGAGAATCTCATTCTGGATCTCTTCCGGCCACGCGCTCCAGCCCACCGTCAGAAGCCGATGGACATTTCTGGACGAGCTCAGGGCGCGTTTCTCGAGGTGGCGCAGGATCCCCTCGACGGCCTCCCCGAGTCCTCGGGCCGCCTCTGCCAATCTCGGGAGCGAGACGTTCGGCTCGATGTCGAGTGTCCGGCCAACATCGGCCATCGATCGCCGCCGGACGTAGTTGCGACGAAGCGACAGGTCGGCATTGGAGGCATCGTCCCGGTAGGGGATGCGACGCCTGACAACATAGCGATCGATGTCGGAACGCCGTACGGACAACAGCGGCCGCGCGACGGGGGGCCTCTTTAATACGGGCAAAATGCCGGCCAATCCGCGACGCTGGGACCCGCGTGCAGCCCGCAGGAGGACGGTCTCTGCCTGGTCGTCAGCGTGATGTGCCGTCAAGATCAGGTTGGCCCCGCACGTCCGACGAATGCGCTCCAGTGCCCGGTACCGCACATACCTGGCCGCCTCTTCGAGGCTGGCCCGGTGTCGCATGCGATGCGTCCGCGTGTGCACGCGCGAAGTGACGGCAGCGAGCTTCCAGGAACGAGCAGTTCGAAGGACGAGGCTCTCATCGGCATCCGCTTCAGCGCCACGCAGGCCATGATGCACGTGCGCGACGGTGACACGGAGCCTGAGTGATCGTGCCAGCCGCCTGACCACGTCGGCGAGGACCATGGAATCGCGTCCGCCGCTCACCGCCACGAGCACATGACCGCCGGACGGCAAGAGCCGGCGGAGTGTGTCGTACGCTTGGCGAAGGATCGGGTCGCGAGGAGTTCGCACAGCCCTGTACGGGAGAACAAAAAAACCCTGACCGCTGACGGCCAAGGCGAGTGGCACGTCAACGTACCGAAAAAGGCCCCGAAAGACAAGGTAGGTTGCCTCTCCCGGCAAAACGAGGTACTTTGAACAAGTTTGAACCGCCAGGAACGCAATGCGCGCCACGATGGAGATGATGTTTTTGAGCGATCGCCGGGAAACCTTCCGACGGCGTAGGGAAGCGCGATGAGAGGCCTTCGCTATCGGATCGCGTTCGGCTACCTCGTCGTCGTGCTCATCGGTCTTGCGACGAGCATGGTGGCCGTCTACAATTTTTCCGTCGTAAACCGCGAGGTCGGGTCCATTCTTCAGGATTGGTTCCGCATCACGCTGGCCGCGCAGAATATGGTCCGTTCCGTTGAACGCCAGGAGAACGCACAGCTGGCCATGCTCCTGGACGATCCCGACCTGGCCTACGTGCAATTCACGGCCACGGGGGGCATCTTTCTCGGCTGGCAGGCGGAGGCGCGAAAGAACATCCTCAATCCCTCCGACCGGGCCCTCCTCGACACGATCGAACGGCGGTACAGGCTGTACAGCTCCTATGCTGACTCGCTCTACCGCCTTCTCCAACGTCCGAACGGCAATGCACTGGCAACAGCCTACAAGTTCCAGGTGGTCCGGCCGTACGCAGAATCGCTGAAGGAAGATTGTTTTCAATTGCTGGAACGGAGTCAGGCGGCCATCTCGCAGACGCAGGAGCAGCTCGGGTCGACGATCAAAGCGGCCATGTTGACCGTGATCCTGGCCTCGATCGGCGCAGTGGTCCTCAGTTTCATGGCAAGCCGTCAGTTCATCCGGTCGCTGCAACCGCTGGAAACGCTCACGCGGTCTGTGCGGCTGATCGGCCGCGGACGTCTGAACCAGAAGATCGACGTGGTGGGGACCGACGAGATCGGCGAGCTGAGCATGGAGTTCAATAAAATGACGGAGCGACTCCGGCTCTACGAAGAATCGAACATCCATACGCTCATCACCGAGAAGAAGCGCTCCGAAACGATCGTCGCCAGCATTGCCGACCCGGTCGTGGTGACCAACGACCACCAGCAGGTGATTCTGATGAACGCCGCGGCGGAACGGCTCTTCAGCCTACCGCGCCGATCGTGGGAAGGATCGACGCTGGCTGCCGTGGTGCATGACGAACGATGGATGGACATTCTGCTGGGCCGCCGCTCGGACCGGGAAGAAACGCTTCTGACTACGGAGCAGGAAGGTCGGACGCTCTTCTTCCGGCCGCGCCGCACAGTCATCATGGACGAGCAGGGGGAGCCGCAAGGGACTGTCACGTTGCTGCAGGATGTCACGCGCTTCAAGGACCTGGATCGTATGAAGTCCGACTTCGTCGCGACCGTGTCGCATGAACTACGGACGCCGCTGACTTCGCTCAACATGAGCGTCGACATTCTCCTCCAGGAGGTGCTGGGCCGGCTCACCGACCGTCAACGAGAGCTCATCGCCGCATCGAAGGACGATGTCGAACGCCTCCGGAAACTTGTTCACGATCTCTTGGAACTTGCCCGTCTCGAATCGGGCAGGCAGGAGATCCACAAGGAACCCGTCCATCTGCGCGACCTTGTTGACGAAGCATTGCGGCCCGTACGTTTGCCGTTCAGCGAGAAGGGTCTGCGGCTCGAGATGGACATCGCCGATGCGCTGCCGACGGTGCCGGTCGACCGCCGACAATTCATCTGGGTCGTATCGAACCTCGTCAGCAACGCACTGCGGTACACGCCAGCCGGTGGGACCGTGCGCGTAGCAGCTGCGGAGCACCCTGACCGTATCGTGGTCTCCGTGTCCGATACCGGCAAGGGCATTCCGGCCGATCAGCTGGAGCACATCTTCGACAAGTTCGTCCAGGTGCAGGAAGGGAACGAACTCAACCCCGGAAGCGTGGGCCTCGGGCTCGCGATTGCACGCGGAGTCGTCGAAGCGCATGGTGGGACGATCTCCGTCAAGAGCGAGGTCGGCCGCGGCACCACGTTTACCTTCACGATCCCGATCAGCTAAGCACCGCCACCGCCGTTCTCCTATCCGTCCGACCGTATGGAATTGACCGAACCCTCCGTTGCACGATCGCCGCAGGTCCTGGTGGTCGACGACGAGAAGAACATTCTCAACACCGTCGGCATCTGTCTCGAGTCGATCGGTATGCGACCGATCCTGACGACGCGCCCGCAGGAGGTGGCCGGGATCCTGGCCGAGCATTCCATCGACATCGCGTTCGTTGACCTGAAGATGGTCCCCATGGACGGGCTCGAAGTCCTGGCCGAGGTCAAGCGGCTCTCTCCTTCGACGGCTGTTATCATCATGACGGCGCATGGGACCGTGGACAGTGCCGTGCACGCCGTGAAGCAGGGGGCCTATCATTATATCCAAAAGCCGTTCGATTTCGAGGAATTGAAACTTCTCGCCCAGCAGGTGTGGGACCACCGTCGTCTGGTAGAAGAGCTGGAATCGCTGCGCCGGGAAGTGGCGGGCTTGTCGGGCGGGGGAGAGATCATCACGCGCAATCGCGGCATGCTTGAGCAGCTTGAGATCGCGGCCCGTGTGGCCGATAGTCCGCTGAGCGTGCTGGTCGAAGGCGAAAGCGGGACGGGGAAGGAACTCCTCGCCGAGTACATCCACAAGCGGAGCGGGCGGGCAGACAAGCCGCTCGTCAAGGTGAACTGCGCGGCCCTGCCGGAGCAGCTGCTCGAGAGCGAGCTCTTTGGGCATGCGCGCGGTGCGTTCACGGGGGCGGTCAAAGACCGGCAAGGCCGGTTCGAGATGGCAGACGGTGGAACGATCTTCCTGGACGAAGTGGCGGAGCTGTCGCCAGCGATCCAGGCCAAACTGCTGCGCGTCCTCCAGCAAAAGGAGTTCGAGCGGATCGGCGAGAACCAGACGCGCAAGGTCGACGTGCGCGTCATCGCCGCCACCAACCGCAACATCGACGAAGCGTTGCGTGAAGGGAGCTTTCGCGAGGACCTGTTCTATCGGTTGAACGGAGTGCGCATCAAGCTCCTCCCGCTCCGCGACCGACCCGAGGATATCCCGTTGCTCGTCCAGCACCTGCTCGAGCGGTCGGCCAAGGGCAAGGCCATCACGGTGGAACCCGCCGCCGAACAGCTCCTGCGCGCCTACCGGTGGAGCGGCAACATCCGTGAGCTGGAGAACGTCATGGCCCGGGCCGCGCTCCTGGCCACCGACGGCGTCATCGGCATGCTGCAGTTGCCGGAGGAGATCCGTACGCAGGAAGGTACGCCGCCGCATTCGTTGGAGGAGATGGAGAAGGCCCACATCAAACGGGTGCTGCAGTACGCCAAGGACTACGACGACGCGGCGCGCATCCTCGGCATCGACCGCAAGACGCTGCTCAACAAACGAAAGAAGTACGGGCTCTAACATCGCACCGAAGGATGCTCGGGCCACCGTCCCCGAAGCACGGACGGAGCCGTACCCTGATCGCAAACGCTCCTCCCGCAGGGGAAATCTACCCCTCGCTCGAACCTCGCTCCGCATCATCACTTCCCGACGAACCTGACAGAAAGCTCCGCCGGATGAGGCGGAACGCCCCATCGCACAGTGGCTCCGGCCCGTGAATGACGCGTTCTCGGCCGTTTCTTCGGCATGATGCTTGCACTTCGAATCGATGGCCTTGACCCGTCACCACTCGGAGGACGTCATGGACCATCGATCGATGCACACGGCACAGCCGCCCAAGCCGTATGGCGCGGCTGAGTTGAAACAGATACAGCCGCGAGCGCAGCTGATGTCGCTTCTGTTCTCAGCAATACTTCTCCAGTCCATCGCCTTCCTCGGCTCCTGGTGGTGGTCGCACGAGACGAATGTCGCAGATCCCCCGTCCCGGTTGCGCCCCGATACGATCTCGTATTGGGTGCTCCAGGATCCGCCGCTCTGGCCACGCGACGTGCCCGCGCCCCCAAAACGCGGGAGCCTTGTGCCTAAGCTCGGAACTCCGGTCCCGGTCGAGGACCCGGTGCTCGACACGTCGGCACACTTTCCGACGGTCGAAGAACTGCGAAGAACCGGCACTGATGAGGGGACCGACCCAGGCGTCGTCGTCCGCGATGAGCCCGTCGTTGTCGAAGATCCTGAACCAGCGGCGTATGTCGTCCGGGAGGTCGAACCTGTCGTCGCGGTACGTGTCGACCCCCCGTATCCTCCGGTTGCCTTGCGTGCGGGACTCGAAGGGAATGTCTATGTCCGGGTGTGGGTTGACACCCGCGGCTTGGTTCGCAAGGCTGAGGTCCTCAAGAGCGACGGAGCCGTGTTTGACGATGTCGCTCTGGAGGCGGTACGTCGATGGGTGTTTACGCCGGCCCTGATGCAGAACCGCCCTGTCGCCGTTTGGGTGACGATCCCCATCCGATTCCGTCTAGCCCCCCGTAGTTTGAATTGAGAACAAATGCCGAAGAATCTGTCTGGTTCTATGGTGATGAGGCCGAGGAGACCCCGGTTGCGTGGGGAATTTTTCCCCATGCCGTAACTCATTGATTCTGAAGCATCTTCTGAGTACTCCGGCCCTTCTTGCGTCGCGAGGGGGAAGTATGCCCCATCGGCAAGTCAATTCTCCTCAATAGTGGCCAAAAATCGGGCCAAATGGCCCTCTTCGGAGGTACGGAAATTGCGCCTCTGTAATTCAGATCATCACGTTCAACGCACACTTTCGGAGCGAGGCGCGCATGTCCACCAAACTTTCGACGCTCAACAATCTCGAGATCGCCATCCTGGAGCCGAAGGGTTCCATTATCGGAGGCGAGGAGACGGACGAGCTGAAGACCAAAGCCAAGGATCTCCTCGAGCAGGGGAACCGCAAGCTCATCATCGACCTGGGGGCGGTCACGTACATCAACTCCTCGGGCATCGGAGCGTTGGTGAGCATTCACTCGCAATTCCAGAAGGTCCAGGGTAAGATCAAGCTCTGCAACATGTCCAAGGGCATTGAGAATGTGTTTGTGATCACGAAACTGACCAGCGTCTTCGACGTCGAGGAAGAGCGCGAAGAAGCGATCAAGAAATTCCAGGCCTAACCACCCTTCATTTTATCCAAGGAGCACATAGCAATGAAGTCTTCGACGTTCAATACGATCATTTTGGTGGCTGCGTTCGCCATCGGGTACGTGATCTACGAGTTTACGCTGCCGGATTTCATCAAGGATGGTGGTCCGCTGGTCATCTCGCTGATCGCGCTGACGCTTATGCTGATCGCGCTCGTGTTCGAGCGGACGATCGTGCTGCGCAAGGCCCAGGGCAAGGGCTCGCTGTCGGTGTTCCTCAAGAACGTGCAGCAGTCGGTAAACACGGGCGATATCGGCGGCGCCATCGCGGCCTGCGACAAGCAGCGAGGTTCGTGCGCTAATATCATCCGCGCCGGCTTGGACCGCTACGAGACGATCGTGAATGAAGGCGAGATCAAGGGCCAGAAGGAGATGATGGAGAACGTGCAGCGCAGCATCGAAGAGGCTTCGATGCTTGAAGTGCCCCTGCTCGAGCGGAACCTCGTCATGATGTCGACGATCGCATCGATCGGCACGATGGTGGGTCTGCTCGGCACGACGATCGGCATGATCCGTGCGTTCGCGGCCATGGCCCGTTCCGGAGCCCCGGACGCGGTCCAGCTCGCCCTCGGTATCTCCGAAGCCCTCATCAACACGGCCGGCGGTCTCGTGGCCGGCATCGGCGGCATCGTGTCGTACAACTTCTTCACGACGAAGATCGACAACTTCACCTACATGATCGACGAAGCTTCGTACGCGATCGTGCAGATGCTCGTTTCCCGTAAGCCGGGCAAGAAGTAAGGCACGGAGGCCACACCATGCCGAAACACAAGAAACCGCGCGTTGGCATTCGGATGGACATGACGCCCCTCGTGGACGTCGCGTTCCTCCTGCTGACGTTCTTCATGATGACGACGCAATTCAAGCCGCCCGAGGAGGTCACGGTGATCTTGCCGACCTCGCACTCGGCGTTCAAGTTGCCGGAATCAGACGTGATGATGATTACCGTCAACAAGGACGGGTCGATTTATCTCGGATTGGACTCGCAGCGGCTGATGGGACGGCTGTTCGGCCAGGAGAACATGTATCGGGCGGCCGTCGAGGTGAAAAAGGAGGACCTGGCGAACCTGCTGGTCCAGGCCCGCATCAACAATCCGAAACTCCGTACCGTGGTGAAGGGTGATAAGGATGCACCGTACGGTCCGATCGAAGACGTCATGGACGTCCTCCAGAAGACCAAGATCACCCGCTTCAACCTCGTGACGGACCTCGAGAAAGGATAAGAACATGTCCGGTGGCGGTGATATGGGTGGTGGTGAGTCCCGGGCCAAAGGGAAACACCAAAAAAAGAAGAAAGCAAAACGCGTCGGCATTCGGATCGACATGACTCCGCTCGTAGACGTTGCATTCCTGCTCCTCACGTTCTTCATGCTCACGTCGGTCTTCAGCAAGCCGCAAACGATGGAGCTCAATCTGCCTCCCGACCAGGAAACGAAGGTCGAGGTCGCCGAGTCGAACCTCCTGACGCTCAAGGTCATGGAGGATGGGAACATCTGGTGGAGCAAGGGTTCGGAGCCGCCGACAAAGATAACGTTCGACGGTCTGCGCCCGCTGCTGTTGGAGCAGAATCGCTCGAATCCGAAACTGATCACGCTCGTGAAGGTCGACCGCGACGGGAAGTACACACAGATGGTCGACGTGATGGATGAACTGAACCTTGCCAACGTGACCCGGTTCAGCCTTGCTCCGCTGACGGACAAGGACAAGGACCAGATCAAGAAGCTGCAAGGATAGGAGGCTGCCATGGTAGATCTTTCGACAGTGGTGCCGTATAAGAACTACGGCTATGGGGCCATCGAGCTGAAACTCATCGCGCAGAAAGCCATGGCCACGGCCATGGTGATCGCGTCGACGGTCATGTTCGGGACGATCGGATCCTACTACGGCATCGGCTACCTCCTCGAAGAGGATGAACCGGTCCACATGGTGCGGATCCTGAAGTACACCGATCTCGGTCCGCCCCCCTCGATTCAAGGGCAGCAGGCGGCGCCGGCGGTCCAGGTCGCCGCGGCCTCGGTCCGGCCGAGCATCGGTATTCCGGTCCCCGTGCCGGATGCCGAAGTGAGCCCGGAGCAGACGATCATGACGCAGACCGAACTGAGCACGCAGTCGGCGCCCGCGGACATCGGCGACGGTGCGGGTTCGGGTGGTGCGCAGATCGAGCAGGATATCCAGATCGAAGAGGACGCTCCTCCACCGGACTTCGTGCCGTATGAGAAGGAACCGGTGGTCGTGCGCAAGGTGGACCCGAAGTATCCGGAGATCGCGTTGCGGGCAGGGCTGGAAGGGAACGTCTACTTGAAGGTCTGGGTGGACAAGGAGGGGAAGGTGCGCAAGGCGGTCGTGCTGAAGAGCGACGCCGAGATCTTCAACCAGGCCGCTATCGATGCGGCCACCCAGTGGGTCTTCACCCCGGCGGTCATGCAAAAAGGACCCGTCTCGGTGTGGGTGTCGATCCCCTTCCGCTTCCGTCTTTCGAACAAGTGATCGCCAGCCACGTCCGGTGAGTGATCGCCGGACGTGGTTTGTGCTCTGACGCTCCCCGCTGGCCTTCGGGTTCGGTGGGGGCGTCGGAGTGATCGCTGACCGAGTCTGCCGGCCACCGTGCCGGTGCCTGATCGACCCAGCCATGACGACGAACGACCCACGACCGGACGACCGGAACGACGCGCCGTTCAGCCCGATGCGACGCGCCCGATCCCGCTCGACCACGCTGCGGACAACGTTCGATATCGGTAGCGTCTTGGGATATACAGTCTCGGCGGTCATGGCGGGCGTGGGTGTGCTCGTGCTGTCGGGGTACCTGATCCATGAAGGCGTACCCGACCAGTTCCGTTGGACGTTCGGCGCGGTGTTGGTGCTCATGGGCATCTATCGATTCTTCATGACGCAGGTCCGCCGGCAACGGCGGGCGATGGAACAGGATGAGGACGACGAATGAGCGCTCGCTGGTTCCTGCTGGCCTTGACGGTCCTGGGCTGTTCGTCCGGTGAACGCCGGGAAGAGGTCAACGCGACGCAGGGACCTCTGACCGTCCTGACGTCGACCGAGCTCTTCCCGGCGGTCGACACCCTGGCGAGGGAGTTCGCGCGCATTTATCCGACCGTGCGCCCTTCGTCCGCGCCGGTACCGACGCGTGAGGCGATCGTCCACCTCCTGAACGACAGCGTCCGGACGGTCGTTATCGACCGTCGATTGAACGATGAAGAAGAACGCGTCGCGTTCGAGGCCGGGCTTCAAGTGACCAGCACCGTGATTGCGTGGGATGCACTGGCGGTCGTCGTGCACGAAGACCGCCGCGTCAACGGGATGACTGCGGAGACGTTCGGCCGCATCGTTCGCGGGGAAGCCACGCGGTGGTCGCAGGTCGCAGCCGGAGAACGGTCGGATGCGATCGAGTTCGTTTGCACGGGGCGCAATTCCGGACTCTATGAACAAGTGCAGGGACGGTTCGCCGCGGGACGCACGCTTTCGGTTTTCGCGGCGGGTGCATCGCAGCGTGAGCTTGTGCAGTATGTGGGACGTTCGCCCCGGGCGATCGCGGTGGTCTCGCTCATGGCATTGCGCGACAGATCCTCGAGCACCCGGATCCTGCCCATCGAGGCCGTCGTCGACAGCAGCACCGGCAGGACCATGATGGTTGCACCGTCGCAGTTGTCCGTGTATGAAGGGCGCTATCCGTGGCGCACGGAAGTGGTGCTGGCGAATGCCGAACGTCGTCTCGGACCCGGCGTCGGTTTTGCGTCGTTTGCGCTGACCACCCCCGGCCAGAAGATCGTACAGCAGTACGGCCTTGTACCGGCGGTGATCCCGAACCGTGTAATTCAGCTTACTGCGGAGTGAACGAATGAAACGACGTCTGATCAGTGGAGCGTTGATCGTGTTCGTGGCCGGCGTGGCCACGGCCCAACCACAACTCAAGGACGGGGTTGACCTTCTCGACCAGCGGAAATTCAAAGAGGCGGTCGCCTTCTTCCGGCAGACGACCACCCTCTATCCCCGCGACGTTCCCTCGTGGGTGTACCTGGCGAAGTCGTATCTGGGGAATGACCAGTTCGACTCCGCCGAGGTGGCCGGCCGCAAGGCGCTCTCGCTCGACGACGAGAATATCGACGCCTATGCGACGCTGAGCGAAGCCCTCATCAACCAGCGAAAGCTCGGGGACGCCAACATCACGCTCCGGCAAGGGCTCAAAGAGCGCAAGGACCATCCGGGTCTGTTGCTGCAGCTCGGATATCTCCAGCTCGCGTCGGACTCTGCCGACGCAGCGCTCGTGACGTTTACCCGGGCGCGCGAGATCTCGCCCAATGTCCCGAAGACGTATGAGGGTATGGGGGATGCCTACGCCCGCCAGGGCGTTTCGCCCATGGCGGTGCAGCAATACGAGCGGTCACTCGAGATCGACTCACTGCAGCCCGACCTGATGTACAAGCTGGCCGACCTTCATCTCAAGGACCGTCGCTACAACGAGGCGGCCCGATGGCTTCTGAGGGTCATCGCCCTCGACCCGACGAACCAGGAAGCGCGTTTCAAGATATTCCGTCTCTACTACCGGGCCAATCAGTTCGTCAACGCTTCGCGCGTCGGGAAAGAGTACGTCGCAAAGAACCCCAAGGACCTCGAGGCCGCGAAGATGTATCTGGAGTCCCTCTACCGCAGCCGACAGTACAAAGAGGTACCCCCGCAGGCAGACCGAGTCCTCAAGAGTGAGCCGGCATTTGCCGATGCGAGCCGATGGAAGGCGCACGCGCTCTTTGAACTGAAAGAATACCAGAAGTCCGTCGATCTGTACGCCACCCTCCGGAGCGATACCGCGTTGCAGGCCGAAGACTACCGGCGCGTGGGACGGGCCTACCAGGAGCTTGACAAGGACAGCGCCGCCGTGGCGGCGTACGAGACATCGTTGGTCCTCGACTCGACCCAATCGCTCGTGTGGAACGAGGCCGGCGTGCTCTATATGAAGCTGAAGCAATGGGCAGAGGCCGCCCGGATGTTCGAGCGACGTTGGCAGGTCGATTCGACCGCCGTGGGTGCATACATCAACTACGCCCAGTGCATGCTCGTCAGCGAGCAGTTCGACAAGGCCGCCTCTGCGCTGGAGCAGGCGATCGCGCGGAATCCTGACTATGTGCCGGCATATACGAACCTCGGTATCGCCTATCTGCAGATGAAGAACTATGACAAGGCGAGGTCGATCTTCGAAATGGCCGTGAAAGTGGTCGACACGGCAGTGGTCCGGTACAAAAAGGACCTGGCGCAGGCCTACCGTTACATTGGCCTGACGCAACTGCTCGACAAGAAATGGATGGAAGCGGTCGACAATCTGAAGAAGTCACTCGAGTTCGAACCGAAGGACGAGAACACACTGCTGTGGCTGGCGCAGGGCCTCCAGAACGCGCAGAAGCGGGATGAATCGATCAAGTATTACAAAGAGGTCCTCAAGATCAACAAGAACAATGAACAGGCCAAGAAGGGCCTCGAAGTTCTGGAAGGGAACTGACCATGACTGACAAGACAGCTCCGCAGGGCGCGCCGGCAACCAGTGACACCCCGACAGGGTTCTACCTGCTCGTGGGGGTCATGGGATTCGCGTTTGTGCTCATCGTCGGGTACATGATCTATCTCTACCTGGCCTGAGCGGTCGCCCGCCGACCGCACACACCGATTCGAACAACTATCGTTCTCTCCCCACCACGTTCTAGCAGGAAAGGATCTGCGATGAAACAGACCCTCATGGTGTTGGCCGCGGTAGCGGCCGTGCTCGCGGGGTGCTCCAAGACGGCGGAGGTGCCACCGATCGCCGAATGGGACCAGTACTCTGACCAGTTTTTCCGTGTGACATTCACGGAGCCGAAAGGCTGGCAAGTACAGACTGAGCCTTCACGCGTGACGATCACGTCGTCCATGGAAGCCATGGAAAAGTTCTTCGACCCGTATGCGAAGAAGCCTGCCGGTTCTCAGCTGATCGTAGCGGGAGAGCGACAAGACTCCGTGACGACGCTTGAGGCGGTCGTCGAGTCGTACAGGACCGGTCTCACGGAATCGGGCTTTCAGATCACGGCGACGAACGAGATCAGCATTGACGGGCAGAAGGCCATCGAGCTTGTCTACGGCGGCCGGTTCGATGAGAACACCGCACTTCGGGCCGTGCGGGCGATCACGTACAAGGACACGGTCGTCTACTTCGTCCACTACGGCGGCTTCAACGAGTATTACGAACCATACCGCGCTGTGTACGATTCGGCCGTTCGGACGTTGGTTCTTCCAAAACCCAAGGTCGTGACAAAGGCCGTCGATCCGTCGCTGCCGGTCGAAGAAGTCTCGAAGTTCGAGAACGAGCGCCTCGTCGTGCAGTACCCCGAGAATTTCGCTCCGTCCATCGGTAAGCCTTCGGGTGAAGTGGAATTCACGATGGCGATCAAGGGCAACCGTGACGATATCAAGGTGACGCTCGATGTCCGTCCGGCGAAGGGCGTTGGCGTCGACAAGATCGTCGAACAGAACACGAAGAATCTAAAGCAGGTGTCGAAGCCCGCTGCCGCCACCGTGTCCGGCATTGCCGGGAAAATGGTTACCTACGTGCCGACACGCGGTATCGATGCGCGGATGTACTTCATCGTCAAGGACGACAAGTTCCACCGCATCATCGTGTTCTGGCCTTCGTCGCTGCAGAAGGAGACGTTGCCGGCTCTCGACAAGGTGATTGCTTCTCTGAAGCTCAAATAGTATCATGCTCCCCGTTTGGAACACGTTCGGATTCATGAACGCGTATCGTAATCTTGCACGGAACGCCGGAGCTTCGGCTCCGGCGTTCCCGTGTGGTGACACCCCCGCGCTCTCCGTTGTCCTCTGACCACGCCCATTCGGTCACCGTTCCCGGGACCGTCGAATATGCAACCAGCCGGCCTCGCGTGCTCGGCTGGCTCCGAAGTGCGGCCATCCTCGACGGTGACTGGGGCACGTCGATCGCGTATGTCCTCGGCATCGGCTTCGCGCTTGCCGGCTACAGCAGCATGTGGCATCTGGCCGGCATGCTCGCCCTCACGTCGATCGTCGCACTCAACTACGTCACCATCTGCCGCCTCTTTCCGAACGGCGGCGGCGTCTATAACACCGTTTACCATCGTTCGCGGAACCTGGCCGTCGTGGGGGCCTTGCTCCTCGGGGCCGATTATGTCATCACGATGGCGTTGTCGATCCTGGAGGCGTATCACTATTTCGGGATCGACCATGCCGTCGGGGCTGCCATCCTCACTATCCTCGTCCTCGGATCGCTCAATTGGTTCGGTCCGAAGCATAGCGGCGGGGGAGCGGGCATCATCTCTGTCCTGACGGCCGTCACGCTCGTCATTATCATCGGTGCCTCCGCCCCGTTCGCCTTGAGCAATGCCACCATCGAGCCTCCCCACGATTCATTCGGGGCCAATTGGGCCATTTTCGTCGGTCTCATCCTGAGCATCTCCGGCATCGAAGCGATCTCGAATATGACGGGGCTCATGAAGGAGCCCGCGCGTGATTCGCGTCGAGCGATCGTGACGGTCCTGCTGAAGGTCGTGGTGGCCACGGTCTTCCTGGGACTTGCCATGCACGCCATTCCAGGGATCGAAGGACGGACGGAGGACATGGTCCGTCATATCGGAGAATTCTACGTGGGGGATTGGTTCGGTTGGGTCGTCGCCGCCTCTTTTGGACTTCTGCTCATTTCTGCCGGGAACACAGCCATGAACGGGCTGATCTCGGTTCAATTCCTGATGTCGCTCGACGGGGAACTGCCCCAGGGCCTGCGCCGCCTGAACTCGTTCGGCGTGCCGGTGATTCCGCTCGTCATCGCCACGCTCGCGCCCATTGCCGTGCTGTTCGTCATCAACGACGTGCTCTCCCTTGCCGGTCTCTACGCGTTTGGCGTCGTCGGCGCTGTCATGATCGACGTTGGATCGGTCTCCACCGACCGGTCACTGCCCGTGGCCCTTCCGACCCGGATCTTCATGGGGCTGGCCGCCGTGATGCTCCTCTTCGTCGAGGTCTCGATCGGGATCGAGAAGCACGACGCCGCCCTGTTCGCCGGCATCGTCCTCGCTGTCGGACTGACAGCGCGAATGATCTCGCAACGTGCCCGCGCCCGCGAAGTGGCCGCGGCTCCCGCCATGCCATCGCGTCCGGCCGTCGTACAGCCACGCCGCAAGCGCCGGGCCATGCCCACGACGAAGTACCTCGTTGCGACCAAGGGGGCGAACGAGCGGCTCCTGAAGTTCGCCCTCGAAGAGGCCAGGGCTCGCAATGCGTTCCTGTTCGTCCTGAATGTCAAAGAGATCGCCGTCGGCACGCTCCCTGAGCGCATCGTGTTGCAGTCGAACGGCGTGGAGGCGCGCATCCACGAGATCTGCGAGCGTTCGGGGATCGACTATCAATACCTGCAGGTCCCCAGCTACGAGGTAGGCTATACCATCGCCGAACAGGCCGCGACGTTTGGGGTCGAGCGTCTCATTATCGGGGCCGAGCGCCGGAATCGCCTGGAAAATGTGCTGAAGGGGAGCGTCATGCGCTCGCTTGGAGGATTGTTGCCGGAAGATGTACAGCTTGTCATTTTTGGAGGATAAAGGTTCACACGTTGTGTCTTTCCACGCTGGTGCGCTAGCGCACCTGTCGTTCTGTCGCCACAGCCCGTTCATTGAACCATGGAGGTGACGGTGTTCGAACACGTCTTTCGCCGCAAGAACCTCGACCAGATCGCCCGGGATGCCGAAGCAGGGTCCGAAGGCCATCTGAAACGAACGCTTGGGTCCATCGACATGGTGGCCCTCGGAATCGGCGCCATCATCGGGACCGGGATCTTCGCGGTCATCGGCACAGCTGCCGCCGGCGGACCGGACCACCTGGGTGCAGGCCCTGCAGTGTCACTATCCTTCATCATCACGGCGCTGGCGTGTGCCTTTTGCGCCTTCTGTTACGCAGAGTTCGCCGCACTCGTCCCGATCTCTGGCAGTGCGTACACATACTCCTACGCCACATTGGGCGAGCTCGTTGCCTGGATCATCGGGTGGGACCTCATCATCGAGTACGCCGTGGGGAACGTCGCCGTCGCGATCGCGTGGGCGGCATACTTCCATCAACTGATGGACGGTTTTGGCCTCCATATCCCCGCATGGATGTCGGTCGACTACCGTTCTGCGCATCAAGCCGCTCAGCTCGTGGCAGAGGCGGGTGGGTCGGTCACGCCTTCGATCTCATTGGCCTACGAGGCGTGGATCAACCATCCGACCATTGCCGGAATTCCGATCGTTCTGAACGTTCTGGCGGCGGGTGTCGTCGGCGCCATCACATGGCTCCTCGTTATCGGCATCAAGGAATCGGCCCGCGCCAATAATATCATGGTCCTTATCAAGATCGTTATCTTGATCTTCTTCATCGCGGTCGGCGCATTCTACGTGAAGCCCGAGAACTGGTCGCCGTTCATGCCCAACGGTTTTGCCGGGGTCTGGACGGGTGCAAGTCTTATCTTCTTCGCATTCATCGGGTTTGATGCCATCTCCACCGCTTCAGAAGAGTGCAAGAATCCGGGGCGTGACATCCCGATCGGCATCATCGGCTCGCTCGTCGTCTCGACCGTCATCTACGTGGCAACGGCCGTCGTTCTGACCGGCATGGAACCGTGGAACCTTCTCGGCGTTGCAGACCCGTTGGCGGAGGTCTTTGCCCGCGTTGGGTTAAACTGGGCCGCCGGCATCATCGCCTTCGGCGCCGTCATCTCGATGGCTGCCGTGCTGCTTGTCTTTCAGCTCGGACAGCCCCGCATCTTTTTCTCCATGTCGCGCGACGGCCTTCTGCCGAAATATTTCTCGCAGGTGCATCCCAAATACCAGACGCCGCATATCACGACGATCTGGACCGGCGTCGTCGTGGCGGCATTTGCGGCCGTGGCCAACATCAACGAGATCGTCGAATTGACGAACATCGGCACGCTGTTCGCGTTCGTGCTCGTGTGTGCCGGCGTCATCATCCTGCGGCACACCGATCCGGACCGGCCCCGCGTGTTCCGGACCCCGTTCGTGCCCTGGATCCCGTTGGCCGGCATCGCGATGTGCCTCTATCTCATGCTCGGACTGCCCTGGGTCACCTGGGTCCGCTTCGGCGGGTGGCTGGCAGTCGGACTTGCGCTCTATTTTGCGTACGGCTTCTGGAACAGCAAGCTCCGAAACCCGCAGTAGGCGGGACCTCGGATGACGTCTCAAACACCATCCCCTGAAGAGGCTATGGCCGACAACCTGAACGACCGACCGAAGCTGGAGCGCGTCCTCGGACTGCGCGAAGGGATCTCGATCCACATGGGCGTTATCATCGGTTCGGGAATCTTCATCGTCCCGGCGACGATCGCGGGCCATCTGGGTGCCATGGGACCGATCATCTTGGTCTGGGCGCTGGCGGGCATGCTCACCCTCTTCGGCGCGCTGACGCTGGCCGAACTCAGCTCCGTCCTGCCGCAGTCGGGCGGTCCATATGTCTACTTGCGTGAAAGCTTTGGGAAGTTGTACGGCTTCCTGTTCAGCTGGAACGACTTTTTCATCAATAAGGCAGGGTCGGCGGCCGCCATTGCCGTTGCCTTCGCAACGTATCTGGGCACGTTCGTTCCCATCCTGGACCCGCGACATCGATTCATCCACACGGAGTTCGACTTCCTCGGAGTTCCGTTTGACATCGGGTTCGGACCCGTGCAATTGGCGGCTATTGCCGTCGTCGCGCTCGTGACGTTCATCAATGTGCGGGGCGTGAAGTTCGGCGCGTGGGTCATGAACATCTTTACGAGTGCCAAAGTGCTGGCGCTGGTTGGGCTCATCATTGCTGCGGTCCTGTATGCGAACGGCTCGACCGGCAACTATCTGCCGTGGTGGCCGGAGACGTGGGACGGCAACTACACGGCGGCCTTCGGTCTGGCGATGATCTCGGCCCTGTGGGCCTACGACGGCTGGATCGATGTGACGATCACGGCGGGGGAATACAAGGACCCGTCGCGGACGATCCCGCGTGCGCTGCTGTACGGCACGATCGCGGTCATCGGGCTCTACATAACAGCCAATCTCGCCTTTGCATACGTCATCCCGATCGGCACGATGGCCGGGTCGCCCCGCATCGCGGCAGATGTGGCCAATGTCGTCCTGGGCCCGCTCGGTGCATCGCTCATCATTGTCGGAATTATGGCGTCGACATTCGGAACGACAAATGGCATGCTGCTCGTCGGACCGCGTTCGATCCACGCCGCCGGTGAGGACGGCGTGATGCCCAGGCGCCTCGGCGTCGTTCACCCGAGGTACCATACGCCAGCGAATGCGATCCTCACGCTCGGAATCTGGAGCGCCATCTTGACGCTGAGCGGCACGTACGAGCAGATCACCTCATATGTCGTCTTCGGCTCGTGGGGCCTGTACGCGCTGACGGCCGCTTCGGTCATTGTCCTCCGGAAGAAGATGCCCGATGCGCCCAGACCGTACAAGGCCTGGGGGTATCCGTATGCCACGCTGGTCTTCGTGGCGCTGGCCGGATGGTTCGTGTACAACACGCTCGTCGAAGACACGCGCAACGCCGTCATCGGTATCGTGTTGCTGCTCGTCTCGCTTCCGATCTACTATCGAATGACGAACAAGAAGAACTAAGCGACCAAAACCTGACTCCCGGCCTCTGAATACCCCCCTCAATGCCCGCCCCACACCACGATATCACGCAATGGATCGGCTTCAACGCCGTCATCCTCTTTCTGCTCATCCTCGACCTGGTGGTGTTCAACCGCAAGGCGCACGAGGTCTCGATCAAGGAAGCCCTGGGATGGAGCGCGTTCTGGATCTCGCTGGCGCTCGTCTTCAATGTGTGGGTGGCGTGGGAGTACGGCAAAGAGATCGGCCTGCAATGGTTCACCGGCTATCTCATCGAGAAATCGCTGAGTGTCGATAATCTGTTCGTCTTCCTCCTTCTCTTCACGTATTTCAAGGTCCCGGGTAAGTACCAGCACAAGGTCCTTTTTTGGGGCATCATCGGTGCGTTGGTGATGCGCGGTGTCCTCATCCTGCTGGGAGCTGCGCTCATTGCCAGGTTCCATTGGATCCTGTACCTGTTCGGCGTCTTCCTGGTGTTCACGGGATTGAAGATGCTGTTCAGTTCTGCCGACGACGATGTGCACCCCGAGAAGAATATCGTCGTCCGGATGTTCAAGAAGGTCTTTCCCGTCAAGGCCGAGTATCATTGGGACCTCTTCTTCATCAAGGTGGACGGTAAGCGCTATGCGACGCTGTTGTTCATCGTGCTGATCGTCGTCGAGACCACAGACCTTGTCTTTGCCGTCGATTCGATACCAGCGATCTTTGCCATCACTCGCGACCCGTTCATCGTCTACACATCGAACGTCTTTGCGATCCTTGGGCTGAGGTCACTCTATTTTGCCCTGGCCGGAATGATGGACATGTTCCACTATCTGCGGCACGGCCTGGCGATCGTGCTGACGTTCATCGGGGTCAAGATGTTGCTCATGGACATCTTCCCGATCCCCATCGGCCTGGCATTGGGCGTCGTCGGGACCGTCCTTGCTGTTTCTGTTGTCGCCTCGATCGTGAGGGCGCGCAAACAGGGTCGCCAGGGTCCGCCCGAACCTCCCCAACCACAATAGCCCGCCTCGCAACCATTCCGGTTTATCGGAACCGAGGGGGAAGGAAGAGAGTATCCTGTTCCCTCACTACCTCCACGGTCGTAAATCATTCAATTCCAACAAGTTCGTCCGATGGTGACAGTCGATTTCCCCATGCCCATTCCCAAACTTGGCAGGGATTTTGATGCTTCCGGGGCAAAACGCACCACAAGGACCCGGACCGCATGTTTACGATTCGCCAGAAGGACCTTCTTTCTCCGACCATCGCCCGCTTCGTGATCGAAGCCCCGTTCGTCGCTCCCAAGCGCAAACCGGGCAACTTCGTCATGCTCCGCGTCTCGCCTCACGGCGAACGCATTCCCATCACGCTCGTCGACTCTGACCCTGTAGCCGGGACGGTGACGCTCATCGTCCAAGGGATCGGCAAGACGACCAAAGAGTTGCTGCTCAAAGACGTAGGCGACACTATTCCGGATCTCGTCGGACCGCTCGGGAAGCCGACTCCGATCCATTCGAACGAAACGATCGTGTGCCTCGGCGGTGGTGTGGGCACGGCCGAGCTGCTCCCGATCACGCGTGCGCTCCATGCGGCAGGCAATCGCATCGTCTCCATCGTCGGCGCCCGTTCGAAGGACCTCATTATTCTCGAGGCGGAAATGGCGGCCGCGTCGGAACAGCTGATCGTGACGACCGACGACGGCTCGGCCGGACGCAAGGGGTTGGTGACTGACGCGCTGCGCGATGTGCTGTCAGCTCGCGCCGTCGACACGGTCTACGCGATCGGCCCGCTGCCGATGATGAAGGCCGTCAGTCTGGTCACGAAGGAAGCGGGGGTCAAGACGGTCGTCAGCCTCAATGCCTTGATGGTCGACGGCACCGGAATGTGCGGCGGATGCCGGGTCACCGTCGGAGGACATATGAAGTTCGCCTGCGTCGACGGTCCGGAATTCGATGCGCATGCGGTCGATTTCGATGAGCTCATCATCCGGAATCGCAGCTACGTTCCGCACGAGCGGGATGCAGTGGAACGTTTCGAGCAGCATCATCGATGTAAGACGCGGGACCTGGAGGTGGCGCCATGAGGAGCGTCAATCCCCTCAAGCCATCCCAGAGGATGAAGATCCCGCGGGAAAAGTCGCCCGAGCAGGCGGCCCACGAGCGGGTGTGTAATTTTCTCGAAGTAGCGCTCGGCTTTTCGCTCGACCAAGCTGTTTCGGAGGCGACCCGCTGTCTGGAATGCAAGGACCCTGTCTGTATGTCGGGCTGTCCAGTGAATGTCGATATCCGCTCATTCCTGCAACATATGGTCGAGCGCGACTATGTCGGCGCCGTGCGCCAGATCCGCGAATCGAACTACCTTCCGGCCATCTGCGGACGCGTTTGCCCGCAGGAAACGCAGTGCGAGGCCGTCTGCACGCTTGGCCGCAAGCACGATCCGGTGGCCATCGGTAAGCTCGAACGTTTTGTGGCAGACTATGAGATGATGCGGGGGCTTTACACCCCGCCGGCGAAAGCGACGCAGCGGACCGAAAAGGTTGCGATCGTCGGCTCGGGTCCGTCAGGACTGACGTGTGCCGCAGAATTGGCACAGAAGGGCTACCAGGTCACGATCTTCGAGGCGTTGCACGACGTGGGTGGCGTACTGCGCTATGGCATCCCCGAGTTCCGTCTTCCACGGACCGTGCTCGACGCTGAGGTCTCGCGGGTGAAGGACCTGGGCGTACAGATCCTGACCAACTTCGTCGTCGGCATGACGGCCACGATCGATGAGCTCCTCGGACCGTGGGGTTTTTCTGCTGTCTATCTGGGGACGGGTGCCGGCACGCCGTCGTTCATGGGGATCCCGGGTGAGAGCCTGATCGGTGTCTACTCGGCCAACGAATTTCTGACGCGCGTCAATCTGATGCGCGCATACGCTTTCCCCGACGTTGATACGCCGGTCCGTCTTGGCAAACGCGTGGCGGTCATCGGCGGCGGCAATACGGCGATGGACGCCGTCCGCACGTCGCGCCGTCTCGGTGCTGAGGCTGCGCACCTCGTCTACCGTCGTTCACGGGCCGAGATGCCGGCGCGCGACGAAGAGATCCATCACGCAGAAGAGGAGGGAGTGGATTTTCGACTGTTGACGAACCCGATCCGGATCATCGGAAACGACCGGCACGAAGTGATCGGAATGGAATGTCAGAAAATGGAGCTTGGCGAGCCCGATGTGTCGGGCCGCCGTTCCCCCGTGCCAGTGCCGGGTTCCGAGTTCATCCTCGAGGTCGACACGGTGATCGAAGCGGTCGGACAGAGTCCGAACCCGATCGTACAGGCCACGACCCCGGGCCTGGCGACAGGTCGAAAGGGGATCGTCCGCGTGGGAGAGAAGCAGGAGACAAGCCGGCCGGGCGTGTTCGCCGGCGGCGACCTGTCCCGCGGAGGTGCGACCGTCATCCTCGCCATGAAGGACGGCAAGACTGCCGCTGCGGCGATCGACGAGTATCTGAACCCACCGGCAGTTGCCGAATCGTTGAAGGATGAGCGGAGTGCGGTGGTGAGAGAATGAGGCAGCAGAGTTGGAGAGTTCATATCTTGAATGTCAGCGCACGCCGCGGCTAACGCTCTCCAAGGAGACGATCACATGAAGACGGTCTCGTTGTTCATCCTGTTCATTCCGACGCTGCTTCTCGGTCAGTTATCTGAGACGGCGGCCTGGTCGGCCACGACACCCGAGCAGTACCGCGTCACGCCCAATGTTACGTACGCCACCGCGACGGGGTTTGAATGCAAACTGGACGTCTACCGTCCAGGAGCAACAGCCCCGGTTCCCACGGTCATCTACATCCACGGGGGCGGTTGGGTGGTCGGGTCGAAGGAATCGGCCGTTCTGCAGATCCTGCCGTATCTCGAGATGGGGTTCGCCGTCGTGAACGTGGAATATCGGCTGGCCAAGGTGGCTCTGGCGCCGGCGGCAGTCGAAGACGTGCGGCGTGCTCTTCGGTGGGTCTGGACGAACGCGAAGAACTATGGATTCGATACGACGAAGATCGTTGTAACGGGCGGGTCGGCCGGCGGACATTTGGCCCTCATGACCGGAATGCTCGACGGATCGGCCGGATTCGACCAGACGACGGGATGGGACCCGGTGCCCGCCATTCCGAAGGTGGCCGCGATCGTCAACTGGTATGGCATTACCGACGTGGCAGACCTGCTCGAAGGTCCGAACTACCAACAATATGCTGCGGCGTGGCTCGGCAGTCTGCCGAACCGGAAGGAACTCGCGAAAGCCGTGTCACCCCTGACGTACGTCCGTGCGACGACGCCCCCGATCTTCACCGTTCACGGCGATGCCGATCAGCTCGTGCCGTACCAGCATGCCGTCCGTCTGCATCAGGCGTTGAAAAAGGCGGGGGTCAAGAATGAGTTCGTGACCATCCCCGCAGGACGACATGGAGGCTTCTCGAAAGAGGAGATGCTCATGCTTCAGGGAAAGATCCGAGCGTTTCTCAAAGAGGTCGGAGTGATGGAGAAGTAGGACCGCAGTCAGTGCGAGCAGTGCACGAAGAGCCCGGAGCGATCCGGGCTCTTTCGCTGTTGAAGCGGAAACGGGACACAGAGATACAGCGAGGTAACGCAGAGGTCCACCGAGGACGAGAGCATGTCATTGGATATTTCTGTGGAGCTCCGCATTCCTCTGCGGAACTCTGTGTCACGCTTTTCCATGCAGGGTCTCGGCCATCGTTCTCCTCGGTGTCACGATGTCCAGGGAGGCATAGAAATGCAGCCGGTCGATAAGCTCTCCGGTGAGTGCGGCCGCGATCGCCGCAAATGACGGAGCATCGTTCGGACCCCAGAGCAGCATCGGCACGACGAAGCCGATCCCCATACGTCCGAGGATCCAGAAGAATTCCTGCCCGCTCCGGCGGTGTCTGGCCTGCGAAGTGATCCGGTCGATGAATCCAAAGGCCCGGATCGCGCCGAACAGGAAGGCAATCAGGAGATTCCCACCGATAAGTCCGCCGAGGAAAGCTGCAGAGAGAGCCGATCCGCGTTCGTCCCATTTCGAGCGCCAGACGCGGGCCATGGCGTTGTAGACGCCATCCACGGAGATCAGGAAGAATACGCCCACGACGACGGCGCCCATACGCCACACGTCGCTGGCTGGTCTCACGAGGATCCACAGAGTCGTGACAAGCAGGAAGAGAGGGAACGCGACGATCTCGCGGCTCAACCAGGACCTTCTGACGTTCAGGATGGCGCGCCACGCTCGTTCCTTCCGTCCCAAATGGAGGGTGCTGAGCCCCATTCCTGCGATGCCGGCCAGGAGAAACACTTCAGGAACGATGGATGTCCGACCGAACCCTGCACTCAAGACCCACGCTACCAACGCGATCCCGACGAACGTGAACACGGCAAGCGGCCACTCGCCTCGCAGAGCGGTCTTGGAGTCTGGAAGTGTTGCGTTCTCGAGGGTCGTCCATGACTCGACCTGGGCGGCCGACGGGACGTCGGCTCCTGGAGGCGCTGGCTGAGGCACACGCCCGGTCATCGGCAGGAAGGCGATGGACGGCCGAACCTCGAACTGCGGATATCCGTTGACCGTGACGCCGTCGACGCTTGACGGGTGGCCATAGGACAACGCGCCCGTGGGGCACAAGCTTGTGCAGGCCGGCTGCATGCCCTCGAGCAATCGATGGTTGCAGAGCGTGCATTTGGTCATGAGACCAGCCGATGCGTCGAACTTCGGCGCGTCGTACGGACACACCCAGCTGCAATATTGACAGCCGATGCACTTCGCGTCGTCGATGAGCACCGCGCCTGTTTCGGGATGTCGGTCGATCGCTACGGCTGGGCAGCCCTCGATACACGGCGCGTCGAGGCAGTGGTTGCAGGCCTGGGATAGATGAAAGACCGGGAGGTCCGGGACGTGCGCCGGATTATGTGTGACGATATGCCGCCAGAAGTTCCCCGGCGCCAGCCCGTTCTCGTTTGCGCACGCGATCACGCACGCGTGACATCCCACGCACGTCTCGAGGTTGTGGATGAAACCGGGGGCGATATCCGGAGATCGGGTCATGGTCAAGAACTAGCCGCAAAGAACGCAGAGAGAGATAAGGGAAAGGGAATTGCCCATATCAATTTCTCGTTCTTTGAGTCCTTTGCGTTCTCTGCGGCTCATCATTTCCGATCGGCGACCTGCACGTCCACCAAGTTCTCATGGAACGCAGCGCCGTGTCCCATATCGGTCTCTCGGGCCTTCGACAGGACATTCACCGCTCCACCGTCCTGCAGCCACCATCCGTTATGCAGGACCACACAGCCCGGCCGGATACCTCGATCCAGACGCACCGTGACGTTCAACGAGCCTCGCTCATTGAACACCCGCACGCGCATGCCCGACCTGATCTGGCGCGGTTCCGCGTCTGCCGGGTGCATCTGCAATACCGGGTTTGGCTCGAAGGCCCGCATCACGGCGAGATTGCCGAACTGCGAATGGATGCGATGTTTCGTGTTGGGCGTCAAGAAGTGGAGGGGATACTGAGCGGCCGCTCCTGGCTTCACCGTCTCTACCGGATCATGGTAGGATGGCAACCGGTCCACCTTCCACATTGCTGCGCCTTCGCTGGAATCCAGTTCTATCTTGCCTGATGGGGTCGGGAAGACCAGGTCGGCGAACGCGACCTCTCGCTCGTCCGGCATGCGGATCGGTCCTGACCGCAAGGCTTCGAGTGTTACGCCAGGGAGATGCGACAACTTTTGGTCGAGCCACGCTTCCACGGCGGCGTCATTCGGAGCAGGCAGGTGTCGCTCCACATCTTCCTTCGGAATGCCCAGCCGCTCGGCCAGCAGCCAGTAGATCTCCGACTCAGGTTTGACCTCGCCCGGAGGCTCGATGACCTTGGGTCGCAATTGCAGATAGTCGTGCCAGTAGGCGCCGATCACATCGGTCTGTTCAAAGAAGGTCTTCGCAGGCAGAACGATATCTGCTTCGCGAGCCGTATCGGTCATGACCTCCTCGACGACGACGCGGAAGTCGAGCGATCGCACAGCTTTCACAACGGTCGGTGTTTCGGGATTCTGCGGGATGGGGTTCCCGCGCTCGACCCACATGGCCTTGATCGGCGGGTCCTGAGTCGCGAGGATCTGCGGTCCGAGCAGGGCAGTGGAGATCGAGACCCGAACGAGCGGATCGGGGGAGTGCGGGGGATAGAATGCCACTGGGTCTTTCTCCCCAAAGACCTGCGTTCGGAGGTTGGCAAAAATCCAACCAGCTCCCGGTTTGCCGATGTTCCCCGTGAGCGCCAGCAGCGCGATCATCGCCCGCATCGTCTGCCCGCTGTTCGTGTAGCGCTGCATACCGAACCCGGCGCAGATCGTCACAGGCGCGGATGTCGCGATCAGCTCGGCCAATTGGCTGATCTGTTCTTTCGGGATCCCGGCAACCTGAGAGGCCCATTGAGGAGAACATCCGAGCACCTGATCGACGTACGCATCGTAGCCATGGACATGCGCGTCGATGAACGGGCGATCGATCTGTTTCTTCGCGATCAACGCATGGCCGACGGCGAGTGCGATCGCGGCGTCAGTCCCGGGACGGGGCTGGATCAGCAGAGTGGCCCGCTCGGCGGTCTCCGTCCGTCGCGGGTCGATCACGACCAGCTTCGCCCCCCGTTGCAAGGCTTGATCGACGAACGTCATTTGATGGATGTTCGTCTCGGCGGCATTCTTCCCCCACATGATGATCAATTTGGCATTGGCCAGGTCCCAGGGGGCATTGTGTTCATTGGAACCGAGCGTCAATCGCGTCGCTTCGAGCCCGGCTGGCCAGCACAGATCGCCGTAGGTTGCCGTGTAGCCGCCGAACAGCTTCCAGAATGTGGCGCCAACCCCGTTCAGGAGGCCCTTTGTTCCGCTGGACGAATAGTAGAGAACGCTCCTCGGCCCATACTGTCCGCGGATCTCCGTCAGACGATGTGCGATCGTGTCGAGCGCTTCATCCCAGGTGATTCGGTCGAATCCACCCGCCGCATTGCGACGTTGTGGAAAAAGGATCCGTTGTGGAGCATGGACGCGCTCGACGTAACTGAGTCCCTTGAGGCACGCGCCGAGGTGGGTCGCACGGTTCTCCGGGACCGGTTCAATCCGGCGCAAACGCCCGTCCTCCACGGTCACACGGAGTCCGCAGGTGCTGTAACAGTTACGCGGGCAGGCGGTGGTGAAAGTCGCCAATGGAAAGCAGAGAGGAAGAATGGTGAATGGTCAATCGTGAAACGAGCGTCGGCTGGTGATCGGCTGAAAGAAAATCGACTTCGAGAACGACAAGTGCAACAATGAATCCATGCAGGTGTGCTTGCGTGTTCCCGTCACAGTTGCTACACTTAGTAAGGAGGCGTCGAATGAATGGCGATCTGTACAACTACTTCTTTGGAGACCATCGGGAACTGGAGGAAGCGTTGGAAAAGGCCGCAGCTGGCAAGGAGATCGATTCGGAGGCCTATGATCGCTTTCGCGTCGGGATCCTGAGGCACATCGGACTCGAAGAAAAGGTTCTCCTTCCTGCCTTGGAGCCGTTGACGAAAGACCTCCTGAAGCCCGCGTTGGAGCAGATCCGGCTTGACCACGGGGCGATCACGGCGTTGATGGTCCCCCCGCCGACGCACGGGATCCTGCGGGCGGTTCGGTCCATTCTTGAGAAGCACAACATCCTCGAGGAGTCGAAGGAAGGGCTATACGATGTCTGCGAGCAATTGCCGTTCGATGTTGTTCAGAAGATCGTCCAGCAGGTTCGTTCCGCGCCTCCCGTGAAGCTCGTTCCCAACAATCCCGGGCCAGGGATCATGGATGCAACCAGGCGGGCAGTCGAACGGGCCGGATATCCCGCATCGATCATGGATTGATTCCTGACCTGCACCAGGAGAGGACCTGCATGCGCCTTGCATCGTTCACGTTCGCGGTCGTCTTGTTTTCCAGTGCGACTGCACAGGAGCACGAGAGACCGCATCTCCGCGATTGGGGGGTCGGGATCGGTGTCTTTGCACTTGGTCCCCTCAACGCGATCACGGATGTCGCCGGGGTCCGGGTCGGTCACGTGACGCTCAGGGAAGGGGACTCGGTACGAACCGGAGTAACGGCGATAGTCCCGCATGCGGGCAATCTCTTCCAGGAGAAGGTGCCGGGGGCGATCGTTGTCGGCAATGGATTCGGAAAGCTCATCGGCAGCTCACAGGTGAATGAGCTGGGGCAGATCGAGACGCCGATCCTTCTGACGAACACCCTGAGCGTGTGGGATGTCGCGAACGGCGTGGTGGACCACATGCTGTCGTTCCCGGGAAACGAGAATGTCGGCTCTGTCAATCCGGTCGTGGGGGAGACGAATGATGGATTCCTCAACGACATCCGTGGAAGGCACGTCACACGCGAGCATGCGAAAGCGGCGATCGCTGCCGCGCGTGGGGGAAAGGTGGAGGAAGGGAGTGTCGGGGCCGGGACCGGAACGATCTGCTTCGGTTGGAAAGGCGGAATCGGGACAAGCTCCCGCCGATTGCCGTCGTCGATGGGCGGCTTCACGGTCGGCGTGCTCGTGCAGACGAACTTTGGCGGAATCCTCGACATTGCCGGAGTGCCGGTCGGAAAAGAACTGGGCCGCTATGCCTTCAAGGAACAGCTCGACAAAAGCGCGGACGGTTCCTGCATGATCGTGGTTGCGACCGACGCGCCGATGGACCAGCTCCAGCTTCGGCGACTCGCGGGGCGCGCGCTCCTCGCCTTGGGCCGCACCGGCTCGATGATGAGCCACGGAAGCGGTGACTATGTGATCGCATGCAGCGCGGCGGAGTCAGTGCGGATCAGGCCTATCCGAGACGCCGCAACGCGTCCGACCTTCGTCGTCACGGACGAGCAGATCTCACCCCTCTTTCAGGCGGCCGTCGAGGCCACGGAAGAGGCAATCCTCAATTCACTGTTCAGAGCCACGACGGTGACCGGCAAAATGGGCCGGACCGTCGAAGCGTTGCCGCTGGACGAGGTATCGAAGATAATGCGAAGATACGGCAGGCTCCGGTAACCCCCGTCTTGCAGGCTTGACTTTTTGCGCTCTGTTAATTAAGATAAAATAGTCTGAATTAGATGACGGGTTCGCCCGTACGATCGATCGTCCATCTCGCAAGGTGAACAATGAATAAAATGTGCCAGGCGAGTCTGCTCCTCCTGCTCTCTGCGTCGACGAGTCTGTTCGCGCAGGAGATGGTTTCGTGGAAGGCCGAAGTCCGCCTGAGGTCAGAGGCCGACTTCAGGGATTTCAACAACAAGACCCCCGCCAATCTCTATAGCCTGCTCCGGGCTCGCCTTGCTGCCGATCTCAAGCCGTCAGCGGACGTGCGTATCTTCCTGCAAGTGCAGGATTCCAGGGTATTGGGGTCCGAGCAGGCGGCAGGCGCGTTCTCCACGCTGGCCAACACTGCAAACCTGGACCTACATCAGGGGTTTGTACGGGTCCAGGACTTCTTCCATTCTGGCATCGATGTCACAGCAGGGAGAATGGAGTTGGCATTCGGCACCCAACGGATGATCGGATCGGTCGGTTGGAGCAACGTGGGCCGGTCGTTCGACGGCCTTCGCCTGACGTCGGCCCGGAGTTTCGGGTCGATCGACCTTTTCGCCCTCAACACGGGTGAGACCTCGTCCGCGCCGTCGGTGGCAACGCCCGCAGGCGTGGCGTACGCGCGCGAAGGCGGTCAGTTCCTCGGGGGCTTGTACGTCACACTTACATCCTTCGCGCCATTCCTCGTCGATGTCTTCGGGATGTATGAGGGGGACCGGAAGCAGACCGTCCCCGGTACCGACGATCTGTCGCGATACTCCATCGGCCTGTACGGCCGGGGTGAGTCGGGGTCGATCTGGTACCAGGTCGAACCTGTGCTGCAGTTCGGCAAGCGCTCGACTCGCGATATCTCCGCGTACCTGCTCAGCGGAATGGTCGGCATGAACTTCGCTCCCGAAGGCTTCACGAAAGCGGGGCTCGGAGCTGATCTCCTCTCAGGGACGTCGGCTACCTCAACACGGGACCAAAGCTTTGACCCGACGTTCCACACGGGCCACAAGTTCTACGGCTCGATGGACTATTTCATCGCCATTCCCGGCAATACGGGCCAACGCGGATTGCTCGACGTGCAGGCATTCGTCCGGTACGTCCCCGTCTCCGGAATGGCGGTCGAGCTCACCGGTCATCGATTCTCGTTGGCCGAAGCACAGAACGGATCGAAGGATGTGGGCAACGAGTTCGATCTTGCGATCTCCTACCAATACAACACATCCACCCGGTTCGAAGGAGGTCTATCGGTGTTCGCGCCGGGGGCCATCATGAAGTCGAAATTCGCAGGGACGGATTGGGCATCGTGGGCGTATTTGACACTTCTTGTGAATATTTGAGATGATCCTCGTCAACCACCTTCAGGAGGCGAACATGCAGGTCTCGAGAACGTCCTACCATGCCAGCCGATGGACGTCCTTCATCGTCCTGGCGCTGATCACGGTCGTTTGCCGTCCGGTGAATGCGCAAGATGCGACCGCGGCGCTCTATCCCCAGATCTCCAAAGAAGGACAGGCGTGCGTTTCCTGTCACCAGAAGAACTCGCCCGCCCTCGTGCTCGAATGGGGTCGATCGCGTCATGCGGCTTCAGGCGTCAGCTGCCTTGAATGTCATGCGGCCACGAAGGGCGAGCCCGATGCCTGGCTGCATCAGGGGCAATACGTTTCCGCGCTCGTCACACCGAAAGACTGTTCGCAATGCCACGACGCGGAGACCAACGAATTCTCCCGAAGCCACCATGCCAAGGCTGGCCTCATTATCAACAGCCTTGACAATATCCTGGCGGAAAAGGTCGCCGGCATGCCGACCAACAACGCCGACGCCGTCAATGGGTGTTGGCAGTGCCACGGATCCATCGTGAAGCTGAAGCGGGACGCGAATGGAGAGGTTGTCCGGAAGGGTCCCGAGGGTCGGCCGGTGTTGGATCCGGACACATGGCCGAACAGCGGCATGGGGCGCCTGAACCTCGACGGTTCCCAGGGCTCGTGCCATGCGTGCCATTCCCGCCACAGCTTCGAGGCGAAGATCTCACGCTCGCCCGAGAACTGCGGAAAATGCCATATGGGTCCGGACCATCCGCAGATCGAGATCTACAATGAGTCGAAGCACGGCATCGCGTTCTACGCCAATCGAGACAAGATGGCGCTCGACAAAGAAGGTGAGTGGGTCCTTGGGAAGGACTATTCGGCGGCTCCTACCTGCGCCACGTGCCACATCAGTTCGTACATGACCCCGGACGGGAAAGTCTCGGGCAATACGCACGACGTCGGTGAGCGCATCTCGTGGACGCTGCGACCGGCCGTCAGCAAGAAACAGAATCTCGTGGTCTACGCCGACGGTTATAAAGAAGACTACCCGGACGGGCGAGACCTCCCGAAGGTCGGCTCATCGGTCGAAACGTCCGAGAAGTACGTCGAGAACGAGAAGCTCAAGACCAAGACGGTATCGCGGCAGGTGGCGAAGATCGTTACGTGGTCGCAGCGGAGGGACGCGATGAAGGGGGCATGTGCCAATTGCCACAACGCGCCGTTCGTCGACAACTTCTACCAGCAGTTTGACGGCCTTGTGGACCTCTACAACGACAAGTTCGGTGTGCCTGCCACGAACATCATGAATGATCTCCTCGCGGACGGTGTCCTCAAGAAGACCGCTCCGTTCGAACTGAAAGTGCAGTGGGTGTACTGGGAACTCTGGCACCATGAAGGACGGCGGGCGCGTCACGGCGCGAGCATGATGGGCCCCGACTATACCCACTGGCACGGCATGTACGAGGTGTCGAAGCACTTCTACAAGGACTTCCTGCCGGCAGTGATCGAAGCGGCAGCGAAGAAGGGGAAGAAGATGGAGGAGAAGTACCGAACGGCCGTCGAACAACTCCTAACGAAAGATGAGCACGTATGGCTGAAAGGACTCACTCCAGAGGAGGCAGAGGCTTTGCGGAAGGCGTATCAAAAGCGCTATGAGTAGTGCGCATGCGTGTCGCAATTGTTGTCGCTCGCATCGATTCTTCGTGTTTCACCCACAGCCCGGTCATTGACCGGGTTGTGTGCTGTACGGGGGGGCGATTCACGGTTCTCCGCCGCAATCCCAGGAATTACTCTTCATTCCCAATAATAGGATGTCGCTGATGTTGACTGATGTCGCGCCTCTCCGTACTGTTTAAAAATTCTACAGTGTGTGCCTTCCGCAGAGAACCAAAAACCGTGACAGCTTCACTGCATGCTCACTGCGTTTCGTCCTCGTCAGTGACTCATGGGAGCACCTGACCAAATTCCCGGAAAGGGGTGTCCGATGGACCGCGTGCTTGATTCAATCCGCAACCCAATATGTCACGCCAGGGCGTGGAAGGGCAATGGAATTCTCCTCGCCTTCTGGTTCCTCTTCGTTCAGCCAATCAATGGGAGTGTCGCGGCCCAGTCCTTGGGTACTGTTTCTGAGAACCTGGAAGTCACCAGAGACTCGGTCACCCTGAAGGAGAATGCCAGCATTCAGCAAGTTCCTGAGAATGAGGGTCCGTGGAGTTTCGGAGGGTTTCCGATCATCTTCTTCAGCGCCGAAACGCGATGGGCATTCGGTGCCGGGGCCCAGTTCATCTACAAGGAACCGACGGATCGGCTCGCCTCTGCCGTGAGGAGCGCACTGTTCTATAGTCAAAACAAGCAATACAGCATCTCGGTCGGGGCTGAGTACATTCCCGGTGATGGAGATTATCGCTACTCGATCGAGACGGGGCATTCGTTCTGGCCGGACAAATTCTTTGGGATCGGCAACAACACATCCAAGGACAGCGAGGAGGGCTATGCGGCGAGGAGAACTGTAGCGCGAGTGATCTTCCAGAGAAAGATCTATGCGGAGCTGCTGGCGGGGCTCCAGTATGGCTATTTTCGTGCGACGCACAATGACCTTCTGGCCGCCGGCATGCTCGACTCCGGAACGATCCCCGGGTCGAAGGGAGGCGTTGCCTCAGGGATCGGGATGGTGGTTACGTGGGATTCGCGCGACGACAACATCTATCCGACGCGCGGAAGCTTTCACCAGTTCACGACGACGCATGCAGGTCCCTTCTTGGGAAGCGACTTCGCGTTCAATTCGTACTTGCTGGACGGGCGCTACTATCAGCCGTTCTTCTCCGACCATGTTCTGGCCACGCGGATGGTCGTCGGACTCTCCAACGGGAACCAGCCGTTCTATCTTCTCAACTATCTGGGTCAGTATCTGCGTGGCTATTTCCCGCCGCGCGTTCTGGACAAGAATGTCGTGGCAGTTCAGACGGAATATCGGCTGCCGATTGTCGGGAGATTTGGCGCCGTTGTCTTTGCTGGATTCGGGGAGGTGGCGAACCACCTCGGCCAGTTCTCTCTGGCTGAAATAAAACCGTCGGTCGGACTCGGCATTCGTTTTGCCCTGATACCGGAGCAAAAACTCAACCTCCGGATGGACATGGGCATCGGAAAGGGCGACGGGAGCTTCGACATCAACCTCTTGGAAGTCTTCTGAAGCGCGCACCAATGAGAGGAGTTGCGATCATGCGATCGCTCATGACGTTCGTTCTTGCCACGGGCGCTCAGTTCTGTTTGTCGACGGACCTCGGGGCTCAGACGATCACCCAGGAAGAGTTCCTCGAGCAGCTGAAGCGTGCCCATCCGCTGCTCCTGAAAGAACGCATGTCTGCAGATGCTGAGCGGGAGGCGCAAAGGGGGCTTCAAGGATCGGAGGATTGGTACCTCTTCTCCCGATTCGGATTCTCGCACGAAGAGCCCGCGCTCTCGTTCGCAGGTCCCACGCGTACAAACGCCTTGTCCCTGAGTGCCGGGGCCCAAAGGGCGGTCTGGAGCACGGGGGGGACGGTGAGCATCTCGTTCGAATCCAGTACTGCGAGCATCTTGCCCACCTTTGGATTCTCCATGCCGCTGTACCAGAACATGATCGCCGCGTCATATGTCCACCCCCTTCTGAAGAACAGCGGCGGCTCGCTCGATCGGCTTCACTACGACCTCAAGAGATTTGACGTCGACATCTCCGGCCTTGTTGCCGACGAGAATATTGAGCAGTTCCTGGCCCAGTCTGCGACGTTGTTCCTTACCTGGGCATTCCTGGCGGAACAGGAGACGATCGTATCGGAACGCCTCAAGTTGAGCGAAGAAGAGCGAGACAGAACGCTGGGGAAACGTCGGGCGAATCTGGTCGATCAAGCTGACGTCATGCGAGCGGAAGACGCCGTGCGAACCTGGAAGCAGCAACAGGTCCTTGTGCGGTCGCAGGTGAGTGCCCTGCGAGGCCAGCTTGCCGTCCTGGCTCAAATGAAGGACCTATCAGACCGAACTCCCTCGTTCGACCTATATGCGATCTCAGAAGTCCCTCCGCTGGATGTCGCGATCGCGCAGCTGAAGGCGCAATCGAGGGTCCTGAAAGTCCTTCACCAAAGGAAGCAGCAGCTGGCGTCTGGACGAGAGGGGTATCAGGAGACGCTCAAGCCCGAACTATCGGCCTTTGCCAGGGTTAATACCAAGCGGCTGGACGAAGGATTGGGCAGGTCGATGCTCATGGACAGGCCCGACGCCAGCGTCGGGCTGCAATTCTCCATCCCCGTCGGAAACACGACCGCGGAAGCCAACATCGCAAGATCGGACATCCAGATCGCGCAGGTCGAGAAACAGATGGAGGAGTCGTCGATCTCTCTGACGTCAGCACTCACCAACCTCCACATTCGACTGAACGAGCTTAAAGAGATCCTCGTGCTGAATCAGGAACAGATCGAGTCCGCGCGGAATAGAACCAAGGAAGAGCTCGACCTCTACAACCAGGGCCGCGGAGAGCTGACATTCGTCATTCTGAGCCGGGATAACGAACAGAATGCTCGCATGACGCGCGCCCAGAACGCATTTGTCTACCACACGCTGCGCATCGAATATCGGGCGCTGATGGACGAGGTCTACGCGAGGGAGGAGCGCTGAGATGAAGGCCTTCTTCCGCTTCTTCGCCGAACGCCACATTCTCGCCACGCTGATGACGATCATGATCATCATGATGGGACTCAAGACCATCATGGAGATCAAGCGAGACACCTATCCGAAGGTCGATTTCGGGCTTGTGGTGATCGCCACGCGATATCCGGGTGCGTCGCCCGAGGACGTCGAGCTCAACGTGACGAACAAGATCGAAGAAGAGCTGAAGTCCGTCACGGGCATTCAGCTCATGACCTCGGTGTCGATGGAAAACGTCTCCATCATCCGGGTGATGATCGATATCGACGCGGAAGACAACGACAAGGTAAAGAGCGAGATCCGCGAGGCGGTCGGCAGGGTCACGAACTTTCCTCCGGAGGTGACCGAATCGCCCTACATCGAAGAGCCAAGTTCGACCGACCAGCCGGTCATTGAGGTTGGGCTCTCGGGTGACGTCTCGTACCGAGAGTTGCGGGAACGGGCCCGGATATTCGAGAAGAAGCTCAAGGCGGTCTCGGGCGTCTCCCGCTTGTCGCGGTTCGGGTATCGGGCCCGCCAGATCAAGGTCGAGGTCTCACCGGCGGCTGTGCAGCACTACCAGGTCGCAATGCGCGAGGTCATCGCGGCCATTCAACGGCGCAATATCCGGGCGACCACAGGCTCATTCGAATCCTACACGAGCGAAAAGAACCTGGTCACACTGGCGCAGTTCGTCGACCCGAAAGAAGTGGGCAACGTGATCGTGCGTTCGACGTTCGAAGGGCCCCTCGTCAAGGTCAGCGATCTTGCCGTCATCAAGGACGATTTCGAGGATGAACGACTCCTGTCCAGGATCAACGGCCAGGAATCGATCTCGTTTCTGGTGTATATCAATGAGTCCGCCGACGTCATCCGCACGGCCGAAGCCATCAAGGCGCTTGTGGCCAAAGAGAATGAGAACCTCCCCCAGAATGTCAGGGTGCTGTATTCTAATGACATCTCGCGCATCGTGAAGAATAGTTTCGACGTCGTGCTCAATAATGGGTGGATGGGACTTCTCCTTGTCGTCGTCATTCTTCCGCTGTTCCTGAATTTCCGGACGGCGTGGTGGGTGGCCATGGGAATCCCGGTCGCCATGATGGGCACCATCTTCCTCCTTCCACTGTTCGGCATGTGGCTCGACACCATCACGCTCACCGGCATGATCCTGGTCCTCGGCATGGTGGTCGATGATTCCATCATTATTGCAGAGAACATCTCCCGGCGTCGGGAGATGGGGGATTCTCCGATCGAAGCAGCGACCAACGGGATCCACGAGGTGTTCCGACCGGTCTTGACGACGGTTCTGACGACGGTCCTTGTGTTCGTTCCGATGTTCTTCATGCCCGGCGTGTTCGGGAAGTATGTCATTCCCATCCCGCTGGCCATCAGCCTGGCGTTGTTCGTATCTCTGGTCGAGGCGGCCGTGTCGCTCCCGTCGCACCTCACCGTCGGATTGAAAACGGGGGCCGCAGCCGACACGGGCCGGGCGTGGTTCAACCGGGTCAGAGAAGGATATCGACGGCTCCTGCTGAAGCTGCTCAAGCTACGATATCTCCTGGTGGGCGTGTTCCTGACTCTCCTCATTGCGTCCTTCTATTATGCTGCGAGCTACATGAAATTCATCATGTTCCCTTCGGAGATGGCCGACAGCTTCTTCATCGGGATCGAACTGCCCATCGGGACGCCGCTTCATACGACCTCCGACAAGCTCCGGACGATCGAAGGGATGGTCGCTGAGCTGCCCAAGGACGAGGTCTCATCGTTTACGTCGCGTATCGGAAGCAACCCGTTCATCGGTGCAGAATCGGAGAATTTCGGGTACATCTCCGTCAACCTGACGCCATATACCGAACGGTCCAGGACGGCGGATGATATCGTCGAGATGCTACGGGCCAGAACCGACGCGTTGAAGGGCCACGGAGAGATCACCTACCAGATCGTCACGGGCGGTCCCCCGGTCGGGAAGCCTGTCAGTCTTCAGATCGTCGGGGCTGACGATGCTCTCCGCACGAGGCTGGCGGATTCTGTCGGGGCATTCCTTGGCCGTCTCCCGGGGGTCAAGGACATCACGAGGGACGACAAGACCGGGAAAGAACAGGTGGAGATACGGATCAACTACGAGAAACTTGCTCGGTTGGGGTTGACCGTCGCGGATGTTGCCCAGAACGTGCGTATCGCATACGACGGAGAGATCGTCACGAGCCTCCGGTACGGCGACGAGGATGTGGACTTTCGTGTCATGGTGGAAGAAAAGGCCCGAAAAAAGCTGAGTTATCTGCAGACGCTCCTCGTTCCGAACCGCCAGGGACGTCTTATCCCCTTGTCTGAAGTAGCTTCACTGCGTGCAGGTCCCGGACGCTCCGATTTTCGGCATATCGACGGTGAGCGGACAGTGACGATCGAGGCCGATCTCGAGCAGGAAGTGACGACTCCGCTGGCCGTGAACGATGCCGTGAAGGCTCATTTCAATGTGGATCGTGACTGGCCCGGGGTGCGCATCGGTACAGGCGGGGAGATCTTTGAAACGGAGCGGTCGGTGGCCGGCTTGCTCAGAACGCTTGTCATCGCGGTGGTCGGTGTGTACTTCCTGCTGGTCCTTCTGTTCAACTCGCTGACCCAGCCGTTCCTCGTCATGATGGCCATCCCCTTCGGGCTTACGGGCGTGATCCTTGCGTTTGCGCTCCACGGAGAACCCCTCAGTTTCGTCGCCATCATGGGCATCGTGGGCCTCTGCGGGGTCGTCGTGAACGACTCGCTCGTCCTGGTCAATCACCTCAATGAACTCCGCAAAAAGAAGGATGACGAAGACGTCATGGCCCTGGTGGCTCAGGGGACGGCAGACCGTCTCCGGGCGATCATTCTCACGAGCATTACCACCGTGGCGGCTCTGTTGCCGCTTGCATACGGTCTGGGAGGAACGGCGGCATTCATGGCGCCGATGGCGTTGGCGCTGGGATGGGGGCTGCTTTTCGCGACGCCGCTCACGCTGGTACTCGTCCCTTCTCTGTATCTGATCGGCCGCGACGTGTCGGGATTCCTTCGGAAGGGAAGGACGGCCTGAGAGTGATCAGGCTGCAGGGACGGAGGGTCGGTCGCGATAATCCCGCACTACCAAGGATAGGAGTTCCCGGCCGGGGGGGGACGCGTGAGACCGTCATCTGGTCGATACGTCTTTTCCGTGAGGCCTGTGAAATACCGTTCCGTTGTGAACGGGATGGTCGGCACGGATGCTGTATTCTCAATTTCGGTATTGGCGAGTCGAGTGGCTGGATTGATGCGTTCCGTCGTGGCATTCCGTCCTTCGAGAGCGTAAATTGCCGCGAGCAGAATTCAAGGAGATCCGGTGATGCGCCTTCGTCGATCCATTGTTCCCTTCCTTCGCATCTTCCTATCCCTCATCTGCGTATCGCACGCCCAACCCCAGGTTCAAAAACTCATTGGCGGTGCCGGAACGGACGACGGTTGGGTTGTCGTCGCCACGCCCGAGGGTGGTTGCGTTATCGCTGGTCAGACCACGAGCTACGGCGCCGGAGGCACGGACGTGTTCGTCGCGAAACTCAGCCCGGCATTCACCGTGGAATGGGCGCGTGTGCTGGGTGGACCAGGCGACGACTGGGCAGGGAAGATCGTTCTTCTGTCGGATTCGGCCGTCCTCGTAGCTGGCTACACCTCCGTCCCTGGATACGAATGGGACGGCTGGCTCTTCAAGATGGACCTGAACGGGTCGGTCCTCTGGTCAAAGCGCTATGGAGGCTCGGGGAGCGAACTTCTGGTTGACATTCTCCCGCGATCGGGAGGCGGTTTCTTGGTCGCCGGCCACGGCGTGAGCTATGGTAGTGGCGGATACGACATCTGGCTCTTGCGCATCGACGCCGAAGGCACCGTCCTTGGCACGCGGACGTACGGGGGAGGTTCAACGGAAGCAATGAACACATTCATCCCCACGTCGGACGGCGGCTGTTTGATCGCCGGCCATACGTACTCGTACGGCGCGGGGATGCATGACATTGCGCTCCTGAAAGTATCGTCGAATCTCGACCTGCAATGGACGCGAACCTACGGCACGTCGGTGGACGAGACGGCCTATACCGTCCACGAAAGCGTCGGAGGCGGCTACGTGGCCGTGTGTGGCACCCACGGAGGGGCGTTCGGCGGGCGCGATGCCATGATCATGCGCGTCGATAGTCTCGGGGGCCTCATCAGCGCTGGGTCGCTGGGCACGACGGGTGAGGACCAGCTGGTGCGGAGCGCCGACCTCGGGCCGGACGGCATGGTCGTCGGCGGATGGGCGACGGCCGTGAACGGTCTGCTCGACGGCTGGTTTATCCATGTATCGGATCCTGGCTTGCTCCAACAATCTGTCCGTTGCGGCGGTTTGGCTTCGGACCGACTCATCGGCGCCGCCAAAATGGGGATTGGCCAATTGGTCTTCGTCGGTAGCTCGGCCTCCGGTTCGGCTCTTGGGACCGATGCGTATGTCGTCAGGACGTCGCTCGGCGGTATGCCCTTGAGCGGTTCGGCACCAGGTCCGGACGTGGTCACGCCGCTTGTTCTGAGCACTGGCTCGCCTTCTTTGTCCGTCACCTCCCCGTCGATCACAGCAGCCGCAGGTCCGGATTCGGCCATCAGTGTCAGTTTCACCGTGGCGGATCTGTTTACGCCGCCCCCGTCGACGCTCCGTCTATCGATTCCGCCCGTGTTCAGCCGCGCGGGCGATCCCGTCGCGATCCCGGTGATGCTTGAATCGCCGTATGGTGTCGCCGGGGCGGATATCGCCGTGCAGCTCGACACATCGGTCGTCCTCGTCCATGGCGTACGCCGGGGATCGCTCACGGGACCGTTCGCGCTGGCCTTCAACGTGTCGCGGCCGGACAGCGTGCTGATCTCGCTGGCCAACGGTGCGGGCATTCAGCAGTCGCAGACCGGATCATTAGTGATCCTGGATGGCACGATCCGACCGGGCGTCCCCGATTCGGTGACGTCGCCCATCCATTTCACCCGAGCCGACCTGTATGACCCCCTGTCGCATGCGCTCGACGTGACCGTCTTGGATGGCGTGCTCAAGACTGGATTCGGACGAAAGGGGGACGTCAACGCCGACCTGCAGGTGAATGCGGCCGACGCGATCATCGTTCTGCGAATGTCGGCCGGGATCGAATTTCGGAATGAGCGGGATCGCTGGGCCGCCGATTTTGACGGCAACGGCATCGTAACGCCCTATGACGCCGTCGGAGTGCTCCGAACGGCCGTCGGATTGACGACGCCGCTACCGGGCGACACGCTTCCGGCGATCGTTCGGATTCACGTTGCTCCGGTGAACGCCTCGGCCGGCCAGGTCGTCGAAGTGCCGGTACGCATCGAAGGCATGCCTGAGCTGGTCAGTGGATCGCTGGACTTCGGTTTCGGTGCCGGGCTCGTCGAGGTGCGCGCTTTGAAGAATCGCGATACCTTCGACGGATTGCTTGAGATGTCGAACCCCACAGAATCGCAGGTCAAGATAGTGTTCGCATCGGCGACGGCGTGGGGCCGGACCGATGGAGACCTGGCAGCCGTCGAAGTGCAGGCGACCTCGGCGTTGTCAGACTATCGGCCCAGTTTCTTGGGGGGTTGGTTGACCGACCGCTACGGCCGGTCCGTCAACACGTTCCAGTTTATCACAACGGGCGTCGGAGAAAGTGAGACGGTCCGTTCCTTCGCCCTCCATCCGAACCACCCGAACCCGTTCAACCCGAGTACGACGATCCGGTTCGACGTCTCCCGTCCAAGCCGGGTGCAGATCGTTGTGCGGAACCTGCTCGGCCAGACGGTGGCCGAGCTTTTCGATGATGTCCGGCCGGCAGGGACGTACCAGGTCCCCTGGCATGCGCAGGTTGGGACCGGCGTCTACTTCTGCACGATGCAGGCGGTCGATGCCGTAACAGGCGAGAAACTCGCCTCCTTTACGCAAAAGATGCTCTTGATGAAGTAGCGCTTGTGATGCCATGAACGACAGAAGCCGCGGCGGAAGTCGCGGCTTCTGTGTTTTGAGCTGTCGCGTACCGCTGGCTATTTCTTCAGGTACCGGTCGTACCACCGGATCTGTCGCTCCAACCGGTCCTTGATGTAGCTCGGCACGCTC
>CAYYOV010000018.1:9565-68586 GCA_964473365.1 uncultured Ignavibacteriaceae bacterium | reverse complement strand
CGCGGAATGTCGGGTCGCGTCTTCGGCAGGAACGACATCTGCACCGTCCGGGCGATGGCCAGCTCATGCTGGAGCCGTTCTCGCTCGGTGATATTCTTCGCGAACGCCGGCGTGATGGAGTCGAAGTCCGTCAGTTCGTTTCGACGGAATTGCGACACGAGTCCGCTCAGCATCACCAGCCCGAAGGCGGCCATGAGCCCGACGGCCGACGATTCGTACGCCCCCGACACGTGTAAGATCGCTCCCTGCTTCGCGATGCTGAACACGAGCAGGGCCATGAACCCGGCCACAGCGTCGAACTGAACCATCGTGAGCACGAACACGAGCGACGACGCCAGGACGACGACCGGGGCCACCCACCAGGGGTCGAGCTGGATCGAGCGACTGATGGCGATCGCCAGCGTCGTCAAGCCAACGACGAGTGCGGTCGAGCGCAACCGCCGACGTAACCACGAGACGAGGAAGAGAACGAAGAACGCGGCAACGTACGTCGTTCCGTAGAATGAATGCGTGATCGCAAAGAGTGAGGGACTGCCAACGGCGAAGCTCTGCAAACTCGATTCGTCCGCCCCGTCGGATGCGACCGGCAGGAAGCGGCCCAGTACCGAGATGACGCCCAGGTCGAGCGCATATGCCAGGACGCCAAGCGCCAGTCCGACGACCACGCTCGCTCCGATGCGCGAGTGGAAGAAATGACCGTTCACCACGAGGTCGAGCGGCACCATCTTCTCCGGCCACGCCTCCCGGACGACCGATTCGCTCACGGCCCAGATGATGACGAGCGCGCCGCCGTAGAAGACCGATGCCATCACGAGCGGAACGAAGAAGTCCCAGCTCCCCCTGCCGCTCAGCGTGAACGACATTTCGAACGCAATGACGAGCGCCGAGGCGATGCCCATGAACCACGACATCCGGAAGCCGATCTCGTACGCGCGGAACCGCCGGAACGAGATGACGACCATCGTAATGACGACGGCCACCCAGAGGAAGATGACGACGATCGATTGCCATCGGTCGCTGTCGGACCGCTTGAACGCGTCGGGGACAACCACCTCGGCTTCCGCCCGGGTGATGATGGCCCCGGCAACCCGGACTGTGAGCCGCACGGGATCTCCCGTGGTTCCGTTCGTGAACGTCCACTGATACTCGTGGTCGATGCGCGAACGTTGTTCGATCCGCCGGGGCGACCATGCGGAATCGCTGACGACCGTGCGGGCGGGAACGCCGGTCAGAGGCTCAAGACCGTCGAACCCGGACGCGAGGAACGCGGAGGCAATGGACCGGGCGGAGTCGGCGGACACGGACGGGATCGGGACCGTGTCGGAGACCGACCGCGCGTAGCCGATGAGATGTCCGTGACCGTCCAACGTGACGGTGATGTCGCCTGAGAGCCAGGCGCGGACGGCGTCGATGTCACTCTCGGAAGAATTGTTGCGGAGGGTGATGTTCTCGTCGCCCCGCTTCGAGAACCTGACCTGCCAGACGTGGCCGGCGACGCCCGACCTGAGCAGTTCGTTTGCCTGCGCGATGCCGTGTCGTTGTTGGATCTGCCGGATGAGCGGACGCTCCGGAACGAGCGTGACGCGTTCGTTCAGTCCCTGAAGGTCGACGCCCATCGATGTGGCGACCGACTTGGCGCGTAGGACAGCCTCGTCAGACGTGGTCGTGAGGGCAATGCCGGCATCGGGTTCGGCTAACGGTGCGAGGGTGAGGATGGCGGCGATCGCCAGAACACCGAGCAGGGCATAGGGGAGGAGACGTATCAGTCGGGCCATGGTGTGCTTACGGAGCACATGGAGAAAAGATTTCACACGACGGTGTCAGAGCGTAAGGAACGAACAGAACAGGGGTTGCCGCGGCCTTTGTACTTTTTGCCCGTCCAGCGTGCGCACAATGAAGCCGTGGCGAAACCGATGCTTCTGTCAACCCTGCTGGCCGTCCTGGGCAGGTGGGTCGGTCTCGGCCGGTGGGGGGGGCTGGTCTGTACGTTGCGCCTCTGAAGGTTCCTCGCCGTCCTGCGTTGGGCCAGCTTCGGGTGTCTCTTCGACGGTCGTCTCGATTGCTACAGGTTCGCTCGTGACGTGTGTGGCCTCGGCGGCGATCTGTTGGTGCGCGGCCGCTGCAATGCCGGCGGCCCGAAGAGCTTCTTGGGCCGCCTTGGAGAGTTCCTCCTCGATGAACTCACGCACGACGGGCTTCAAATACACCTCTTCCACACCCACTTCGGCGATGGCTTGGGCTACCACAGAGCCCTTTTTGGTCGAGGGGAGCTTTCGATTGACGACAATCAGCCGTTCCGCTTTCAGAACGCAATATCCGCCGTCAAAATCCCCCTTTTCGTAGCGGATGGTGATGCCCGAGCGGTCGGCGAGCTCTTCGAGTTCTTTGAGGATCTGTTCGGAGGTCATGACAAAGGAATTTACCTGAACCTGCAGGGAATAACAAGGAATGGAGGAAGTAAGCAGTAAACAGGTACATGCAGGCGATGGTCAGGCCGAGGTCCAGATTCAACGGCTCAGGATAGTGTTCTTTGCCCAAGGATCTCTGCCTGCACCGAGCCTGAAGGTACCTGCCTACTGCATACTCTACGTCCAACTGCCTACTTCTTTTTCAACTTCTCCAGCTCCCGCTCCACTCTTCCTCTCACATTCATCTCCCAATCGTAGTCTTCATACGAAAGGGCCTGCTCGAGCGTGCGCTGGGCATCGTCCACCATACCGAGGCGGGCCTGGGATCGGCCAAGGACGAGAAGGGTGTGTGGAATGACCCAGAGCTCGCGCCGAGGTCGAAGTTGCAGAACCCTCGGGGCTTCGACAAGGACCGTGCGATCATCGTCACACTGGAAGGCGGTTTGAGCGATGCCGTAGATCGCCTGCGACTGTCGTTCAGGATCGCCGTGCGCCAGATGAGCGGCCGATCGATAGATGGCGATGGCATTGTCACGCCGACCGCGCTGAGCCTCGTTCGATGCCATCACGAGCGCCACATCGACGGACGACATGGGGGCACTGATGAGCAGTTGAGCCCGGCGCCAGTAGACAGAATCCCATGGCCGGTCCGTGCTCGTCACCCGCTTCATTTGCTTCCACGCCTCGATCGCCCGGGATCGATCACCCCGAAGCTCATAGCAGATGCCGAGACGATAGTAAACGTAGTTGCCGACGTTGTCCTTGTTTGGCGAGCGTTCGATGAACTCTTCCCAATGTCCAGCGGCCTGCTCGAAGACGCCCTTCGTGTAGTACGCTGACGCGAGTGTACTGTGTGCGAACTCCCCGCCGACCTTCACCTGCGCACTCGCATTCATCTGTACGGCCTGTTCACCGTAGGCGATCGCGCTGTCGATCTGGTCTCGTCGGAGCTGCCAGGTGGCGTAGGTGACGAGGAACAGCGAGTTCGTCGGATACTGGGACATGATGCGTCGCAGATAGGTCTCAGCTTCGTCGTACCGTTCCTCGAAGAAACAGAACTGCGCGTAGTAGAATGAGGCCTCGGTTCGTGTGTAGACTCCCCGGTCGGCTGCGTTCTTGATCATCGCAAGTCCGCCCTCAAGGTCCCCGGAGAATCCGATCAAGTTCAGGATCCATGAGAACGACCGTGGAATTTTGGCGATGAGGTACGAAAAGAGCCCGAATCCCAACTGGGCATCGATGGATAGGTTCGGGCCCGTCGCAGCCTCTTTGAGGAGGCCGTACCCTTTGCGTCCGTCCCATACGCCGGCAAGGACGCTCCCGTTGCGCTGGTAGGCGAGCCCGCGGTAGCCATAGATGCCGCCCAGGTAGAATTTGGCGGTCAGGTCCTTCGGGTTCTGGTCGACGAGCGATTCGGACTTGTTGATGACGGTCTCCGAAAGGCTGAAGAACCGGTCGTACGCCGCCTTGTCTGTCGTCAGCTGATAGATGTAGAATTGCACCATGCTCTTGAAGAACCACCCACGCGGGTCGTCCGGAGCAAGACGGATGACGAGGTCGAACGTGCTGTCGGCCTCATCGATCTCGAGCGCATACAGCCGGTCGATCCCCTGGACGGTGAGGGAATGGACCCGAGACCAATCAATAGACTGGGAAAAGCAAAGCGAGGGGAGAAAGAGGAGCAGGATGAAGCATTGTCGAATGCCGACCCCTCGACAAGCTCGGGCTAGAATTGGCGATTGTCGAATATCCGAAACGCACTTTCTCCTTCGCGCGGTCGTCCGCGATGGCCGTCGTGCTGCGAAATCGACAATCGACATTCGCAAATCGACATTCACGCTCGATTCCCCCTGAACGTCTCCCAGTACCTCTGGAACCGGTCGCCGGTCCACACGGTGATCGCAAAGAACGCCACACCCCCGAAGAGGTCCACGACGTAGTGGTAGCGCAAATAGACGGTTGCGATGATGAGGAGAGTGGCCAGCGCTGCCACGAGCCACTTGGCCGATAGCTTCCATCGGAAGGCAAGCAGGACGCAGAGCAGGGTCATTTGCGTGTGACCGCTCGGGAAGACGTCGCGCTGGACGACGGAGACCGGGTTCGGGTGCCCTTTCGGAAGCGACTCGCCGGCGTTGATGAAGTCACGCATCCACTCGGTGTTGAGGAGTCCGGGTAGTTCCGTGCTGAGGGCGTGGAAATCGTGCAGCGTAAATCGCGGACCGACGGCCGGCATAAGAAAATAGCCGAGATACGACAGGTAGAAGCCAAACACGATGAGAAACGCGGCATGGTCGAAATCGCGGACGGGATACCGGCGGTAGATCTGCACGCCCACGATGATGAACAGGAGGTAGTACGAGAAATAGGCCGTCTGCAGGACCTCGGTCAGGAGTGGGTGGGCGAATTGCGCCATCCAGACCGTCGGGTCGGCGCCGAACATCCAGCGATCGATCGCGATGAAGACGTGGTCGTAATCCACCGGGTTGATCGGCGTGACCATGTAGTAGAGCTGCTTGTACACGAGCAGGACGATGGGGTAGCAATACCATCGATGCAGGTGTCGCCACAACCTGCTCGGGTGGCGTTCTGCCATCCAGGCCAGCGCCACGATGGCCCCGACAACGGCGAGGTCGACGACCACGAGGACCAGCCAATGCTCGACTCGCGACGCGAAGAGGAGGCAGAGCCCCATCAGGAACGAGAGGAACCCGATGGAAACGACGTCCAATGGTGTCAGAAGTGTGCGGAGGCGGATCATGAGATGACGTGAGGTACAAGAAAAGTAGGCAGTATGCAGGTGCCGTCAGGTTATGGGCAGGCTGAAATCCTATGACAAGAAACCGTTGATCTTGGTCCCGAGACTTTCGCCTGACGGGGCCCGAGTGTACCTGCCTACTGCTTACTTGGGGTCTTCATAGCCATTGCAGCATCGCCGTCGCCAGCGAGAGGAACACTGTGATACCGATGATATCCTGGAACGCTGTCTCGAACGGTCCGGCCGTGATGGCGGGGTCGAATCCGAGCGAATGCGAGATCATCGGCGTGGCGGTGCCGACCATCCCCGAAAAATTGATCGAGATGAACATTGACGTTCCCACCACGGCCCCGAAGAGGAACGTGCCGTGCCAGAATCCGGCGATCGTGCCGAGCACGAGCCCGCACGCGGTTCCAATGATCAGCGTCACGATGACCTGGCGGCGCATCGGGATCCACCAGCGGGTCGTATCGACCTGTCCGGTCGCAATGCCGCGGACGATCATAGCCGCCGACTGTAGACCGGTGTTGCCCGAGATGGCCGAGATGATCGGCATGAACGACGCGAGCAGGATGATCTGCGAGAGCGTGCGGTCGAACACGTGGACGACGACGCCGGCGATGAGCTGCAGGAGGAGGGTCATCATCACCCACGGCAGGCGCATGAACGCCATCCGCACGGGCGAGCGCTGGCCAACGGCGACGCTGTCGGTACCGGCCATGCGGGCTACGTCTTCGTCATGCTCTTCTTTCAACACGTCGACGACGTCGTCGATCGTGATCCGTCCGAGCAATTTGCCGGCCGTATCCGTGACGGGAAGCGACACGATGTCGTATTTGGAAAAGATGCGCGCTACTTCTTCCTGATCGACGTCGGGCGTCACGTGCTTGTAGTCGGGGTCCATGATCTTGTGCATCCGCTTGTTGGGCGTATGCAGCAGGAGGTCAGGCAGGTTCACGGCCCCGGCGAAGACGCCGTTCTCATCGACGACGTAGACGTTATAGATATGCATCTGCTCCTTCGCCAAACGTCGGACGACACGGATGGCCATCTTGACGGTGTCATTCTTTCCGACGACGGCCATTTCTTTGGCCATCAGACCGCCGGCGGTGTTTTCGTCGTACCGGAGGAGCTCTTCAACCTGCGAGGAATCCTCGACGTCCATCGTTTCGAGGACGCTTTCGGCTTTTTCGTCCGACAGCTCTCCCACGACGTCAGCGGCATCGTCCGAGGCCATCTCGCCGACGATCTCGGTCAGGCGTTCCTGTCCGAGGTTGGCCAGAATGTACTCGCGGGTCGGCTCGTCGAGGTCGAGGACAGCCGCGGAGGCGACCTCATTCGTCAACATCCCGAAGACGTAGAGGGCATCCTCCATCTCCAGCCGATTGAGGATGTGTCCGATATCGCCCGGGTCGAGGTCCTGAATGATGTTCAGGACGAGATAGTCCGACCGCGACTTGACAAGATCTTCGAGATCGCGGAGGAGCTCGTCGTCAACCTCGAGCGTCGACTTTGGCTGATCGGGATCAGCGGACAGGTTCTCGGTCTCAGGGTCGGTCATAGAAGGCTCCGGGGAGGCCTATGGGGGAAAATCGAAATCCGAAGTTCGAAATCCGAAACAAATCAGAATATCGAAACTCGAAGGATACATCTATGCAGTTCGAGCTTTGGTCTTCGAGCTTCCTTCGGATTTCGACATTCGTGCGTGGTGCAGTCCCTTTAACTTTCCAAAATAGACTTTCTTCGTTGAACTTCCTCGGTGAGGCGAACGAAATCTTCGGGACGCAATTCTTCCGGCCGCCGGTCGGCTACAGGACCAAGATCGGCCACGATCTCCCTGGCGACGCCGGCATATGAGAGACCGTTCCGGATCGTCTTTCGACGTTTGCCGAATGTTCCGCGCACGATCGTTCGAAAGAGCGTATCGTCGACCTGGGGAAGATCGCGTCGGAGGTCCAGCCGGATGACGGCCGAGTCGACGTCGGGACGGGGATAAAAGCAGTTGCGCGACACGCCGAACAGGCGCCGGGGGCGGCCGTAATGCTGGGCAAAGACCGAAAGGATCCCGTACGCCTTCGTCCGCGGCTCGGCCACGAGCCGGGCGGCCACTTCGTCCTGCATCATGAGCGTCGCGTCGCTGATCGACGCCCGCTGGTCGATGACCCAGAACAGAATGTCGCTCGTGATGTAGTAGGGAATGTTGCCGACAACCCGCAGGAGACCCGCTCCGGACAGGAGTGCTTTGGCTTCGATCGTGAGGATGTCGGCTTCTACGATCGTGGCGCGATCGCCAAGCTCCTCGCGCAACCGCTCGATCGCACGGTCGTCGACCTCCACGGCCGTCAGTCGACACGCACCGGCCAGGAGGCGCGTCAGCGCCCCGGGCCCCGGCCCGATCTCTACGACCGTGTCGTCCGGCCGGAGCTCGAGCGACTCGACGATCTTCCGGAGGATGTTGGGATCCTGCAGGAAGTTTTGGCCGAGATGTTTTCTGGGGGAGATCAAGAGGGGTAGGGAGTCGGCAGTATTGAGTATGGAGACGGAAGCGGGGGTCCGAGGTCTGCGATTCTTACGACGCAGGAAAGGATCTCCTGGGATACCGCCTTCCTATTTACCATTTACTATTCACTATTCACCACCACAGATGCTTCCTCGTGCTCCAAGCTCCCCGCATGGAATCCAGCTAATTTACACACCAAAACCCTCATTCCGTAGGCTCCGCGTATTGCATCTCCCTCAATTTCGCCGCATTTTCGACGTATGGCTAAAGTGCCAAAACGATCGAAGGAGCCCCGAGTTTCCGTAGTGATCCCGCTTCTGAATGAAGAGGAATCGCTCCGGGAACTCTACCAGCGTCTGAAGGCCGTCTTCGCCAAGACGGGGTCGACGTACGAACTCGTCTTCATCGACGACGGAAGCACAGACGGGTCATTCAAGGTTCTGAAAGAGCTTCACGCGGCCGACCCCAACGTAAAGGCCATACGCTTTCGGCGAAATTTCGGGAAATCAGCCGCCCTGTCGGTTGGATTCCGCGAAGCACAGGGGGAATTCATCGTGACGATGGATGCGGACCTTCAGGACGATCCCGACGAGATCCCCGGCCTGATCGATGCGATGGGAGAGAAGTACGATCTGGTCTCCGGATGGAAGAAAAAACGTTTCGACCCCATCTCGAAGACGATCCCGTCGAAGTTTTTCAATTTCGTGACGGGTAAGATGACCGGTATCGACATCCACGATTTCAACTGCGGGCTCAAGGCGTACCGGCGCGATGTGGCGAAAAGCGTGCACGTCTATGGTGAGCTGCACCGCTACATTCCGGCGCTGGCACACTGGTCCGGCTTCCGCGTGACCGAAAAGATCGTTCAGCACCACCCCCGAAAGTTTGGCCGGACGAAGTTCGGCCTGAACCGGTTCTTCTACGGGTTCCTCGACCTGCTGACCGTGCTCTTCACGACACGCTACATCCGGCGTCCGCTCCACCTGTTCGGTATCTGGGGCATCATCTCGCTGGCGATCGGCACGCTCATCGACGGGTGGCTCTCGGTCGAATGGTTCCTGGGCCTTACGTCACTCAGCAATCGTCCCTTGTTCATGCTCGGCTTTCTGCTCATCATCGTCGGCGTGCAGTTCATTTCGATCGGCCTGCTGGGCGAGATGATGTCGCGGCACGAGAAGGACGAGGACACGTACTCCATCAAAGAGATCCTGAAGTAGCCTTCTTGGCGAGAAGCTAATCGCGAATAGGGCCCAGGGAAGTAGGCAGTAGGCAGGTACTCTCAGGTGCGGTCAGGTTCAAGTCGTTGAACAATGAACGTGTGATCTTGCCCCCTGAACTCAATCTGCCTTCTACCTGCCTGCTCCTGCTTACTGCCTACTACCACTGATACTCTTGCTCTTTACGTGGCCCTGCCCCGTTACGACCTCAAGACCGACTGTCGCCACTTTCGCGGTGACGTACCGTGCCGTCCTCACAAGGAGTACGGCGCGCATTGCGTGGACGAGCGCGGCGCCGTCTGTCCGCACTACGATCGGGTACGCACCCGCATTCTCATCATCAAGCTGGGGGCGCTCGGTGACGTGATCCGCACGACGCCTCTGCTCACGAAGCTGCGCGAGGCGTATCCGGGAGCGTACATTTCCTGGCTCACCGCCTCACCTGAAGTTCTTCCGCCGCTCGTCGACGAGGCGCTCCCGTACACCCTCGCATCGGTCGTCGCGCTGCGCTCGCGTCCGTTCGACCTGCTGCTGAACCTCGACAAGGATCGTGATGCCTCCGCTCTCGCCGCCCAGATCACGGCGAAAGAGAAGAAGGGCTTCATTCTGAAGGATGGGATCATCGCCCCGGCGAATCCGGAAGCGCAGGCGAAGTATCTCACCGGCCTGTTCAACGATGTCAGCCAGGCGAACCGGAAATCGTACCCGCAGGAGATCTTCGAGATCTGTGGCTTCGTATTCGCGGGGGAGAAGTATCTTCTGAACCCTCCTCCGAAGCCGGCGCGGCCGTGGAAGGTGAATCGCAAGAAGAAGGTCGTGGGACTGAACACCGGCTGCGGCGGTCGCTGGACATCGCGGCTCTGGGCCGACGACCGCTGGGTGGCGCTTGCACGCGCACTCAAGAAGAAAGGGTACGAGGTCGTTCTCCTCGGCGGCGAGCAGGAGCACATCAAGAACCTGACGCTTGCCCGGAAGTCCGGGGCGAAGTACTTTGGCCATTTTCCGCTCGATCAGTTCATGTCGCTCGTCGAAGCGTGCGACCTCGTCGTGACCGGCGTGACGATGGCTATGCACTTTACGATCGGTCTGGGCAAACGGATCGTCCTGTTCAACAATATCTTCAACAAGTACGAGTTCGAGCTGTATGGATTGGGCGAGGTGCTCGAGCCGTCCAAGCCTTGTCAGTGCTTCTATCGCCCCACCTGCATCAACCGCGACTACCGCTGCATGGAGCATCTCAACGTGCACGATGTGGTCGACGCCTGCCTCCGACAGCTGGCCCGCTGACTTGCCATGGTTTCAGCGACGTGCCCGCTTTGTACCAGCAGCGAATCGGTCGAATTTCCGATCTTCTACGAATTCCGCGGCGATCGGTTCGTTGCGCAGGAATGCTCCGCCTGCGGATTCGTCTACCTGAGTCCCCGACCGACGGAAGCGCAGCTCGCGCAGCTCTACAGCGACGAGTACTTTCTGCACGACGGAGCCGATTGCGGCGCGCATGCGTCGACCGATTACGAGACGGCCGCGCAACAGGGGTCGGTGAAGTTCCCCGAGATCCTGGGTTGGATCCGGAAGTATCGTCCGGCGGGAGCGTTCTTCGAGATCGGCTGCGGCATGGGCTACTTTCTCGACTACGCCCGCCGAAGTGGATATGCAGTCAGCGGCATCGAGTACGCAGCCCTTGGCGCGAAGGTCTGCCGGGAGAAATTCGGACTGGACGTCGTTCAGAGCTCGATCGAGCAGCTGCCCGAACGGCCGGCCGCGTTTGACGTGATCTTTATGGGGGACGTGCTCGAACATCTTGTGGAACCGCTGGCGATGCTCCGGAAGGCGGTCCGCATGCTGAAGCCCGGCGGGGTCGTAGCGGTTGAAGTGCCGGCCATGTTCAATTCGCTGACCGGACGTCTGGCGGTGGCGGGGTATCGCATGCTCCGCACTCGAAAAAAGATGCCCATGCCGCCGTACCATGTGAACGAGTTCCTGCCGGCCACGTTGGATCGGATCCTCCAGGACTCAGGCTGCGGGACCCGGCGGATCGTCCAGCGCATCCGTCCGCCACGTATGATCACGCTGCGCGGTTCGTTCGCTGAGAAGTTGATCAAGAAAAGCCTGCACTATCCGAATTACGTCCTGACAAAGACGTTCGGCGTTTGCGGGGATAGGATGTTGGGGATCGGGGTGGTGGGGGAGTGAAGAAATGAGGAAGTGAGGTAATGAGGTAATGAGGTAGTGAGGTAGTGGGTATGGGGTAGAGGGTATAGGGTATGAGGAATTGGGGTAGAGTATGAAGTAAAGAGTACAGGGCGCAGAGTATGGGGATTCGGATTTCGAGTTTCGTGCTTGGATCGTGTTTCATATTTGTCTCTTCGCATTTCTCATTTTTTGTCCAATAAATGGCTCGCAGTACCAAACAGAAAATTGCTCCATCCACCTCGCTGATGCCCTACGCTGAGGCGCTGGTCCAGCACCGGTTCGCGTCGGTGGCGATGGCTGCAGTGTACTTCGTCGTGATGCTCTGGATCGCGCTGAAGTACCACGTCGTCGGCGATTACGGCGTCGAGACGGATTTCTACTGGAGCTACGTTCCGCAGGCCCGGCACATTCTGCAGGGGTCGCTCCCGATCGAGGACTTTCACGGGCCGCTGTATCCGCTCGTGCTCGCGGCGGCGAGCCTGATCACGAAGGACCTCTTCCATGCCGGCGTGGTGTTGTCGGTGCTCTCGGCATCGGTCGTGCTCTGGGCGGTTTTCGAAACGGTGCGTCGGCTGGTCCGGGCCGACGTGGCCGCGATGACGGTGCTGCTGGTCGCCGTCAACCCGACGTTCGTGCAGTATTCGTACACGGCCGGAACGGACATGTTCTTCTTCACACTGACGATGTTGGCGACGTGGGCGCTGTTCAAGGACGCCGAGCGTCGGTGGCCGTCGGTAGCGATCGCGGGAACGTTGTTCGGCCTGGCGTACCTCACCCGCTACAACGGTATCTTTGCGCTAGCGGGCATTCCAGCGGCGATCCTCGTTGCCGATCCTCACGGACACTCGTTCAGGGAGCGCGCGCGCACTGCTGGCGTATTCGCCGGGGTCTTCCTCCTGACGATCGCGCCGTGGGGGATCTACGCGCTGGTCGAGAAGGGGAGCTTCTTCTACAATCGCAACTACCTCAACATTGCGTACGAGATGTTCGGACGTGGAAAGGTGGGGTGGGATGCGTACTGGTACGGGGCGGCGAGCCAATACCAGTCTCTGTCGCAGGTGATCCTCGCCGATCCAGGAGCGTTCGTGTCGACGATCGGGGGGAACGTCCTCGATCACCTCGCCGGCGACCTGGGCAAACTGGCCGGCTGGCCGCTGGGGGTGCTGGCTGTTGTTGGCGGCGCGTTGTCGTTCCGCGAACGTCTCGACCGACGGCTGCTGGCGCTGTATATCGTTGGCGCCTCGTTCTTCGGCCTGCTGTTGCTCGTCTTCTACGGCGAGCGGTTCTCGCTCTATCTGTTGCCCCTCTACGTCGTTCTGGCGTTGCGTACCCTCACCTGGCCCTCGCTGGCGGCGTGGCGCCTGTGGGGCACCGTCCAGATCGGCGGCGTGGCGGCGATCGTGCTGGTGCTGTGGCAGTTCGCCGGCAGCAAATCCTACAATAGTGCGCAGATCGATTCCGGTCCGGCGGAAGTGGTGCAGGTGGGCCGTTGGTTCGAGGCGAACCAGCCGGCTCCCGAGCCAGGAACGATCGTGGTGGCCCGCAAGCCGCACATTGCGTACTATCTCAACATGACCCTGGAGATGTTCCCTCCGGTCACGACGCAGGAAGAGCTGTTCAGCGCCCTTCGCCGCGTGAAGGCGTCATATCTGTACTACAGTCCAATGGAAGCCGGTCTGCGCCCGCAGTTCCAGTACTTGCTGGATCCCGCCAAGGCCCCGTCCGGCTTGCGGCCCCTTGTCTCCACCGCCGTGCCGCCGGCGGTCCTGTATCGCGTGGAGTTGAATGAACCATGAATATCGTCATCGTTAGTACCGCATATCCGTTCCGCGGAGGCATCGCGCACTATGTCGCGCTGCTCTATCGCCGTCTTGCGCAACGGAACAACGTCAAGGTCGTCACGTTCACTCGTCAATATCCGTCGTTCCTCTTTCCGGGCAAGACGCAGGAAGAGACCGGGGGTGGCGATCTGCTCCGCATTCCTGCCGAGCGGCTCATCGATTCGATCAACCCGTTCACATGGTGGTCGGCTGCGAAGAAGATCGCGGCGTCGAAGCCCGACATCCTCGTCTTCAAATACTGGCTCCCGTTCTTCGGCCCCTGTTTCGGCTACATCGCGCGAAAGGTGAAGAAGCTGACGGGCGGCCACACCCGTATCATTCTCATCGCGGACAACCTCGTGCCGCACGAGCGCCGCGTGTTCGATCGAGCGTTCACGAACTACGCCATGGCGTCCTCCGACGCAGTCATCGTCCAGTCGGCCTCGGTCGAACGAGAGTTGAAGCACCTCTACCCGAAAATGCCATACCGGATGGTCCCGCACCCCATCTACGAGATCTTTGGCAACGCGATCGGAAAACGCGAAGCGCGCGATCGGATCAAGGCGCGCGACGCCCGCATCATGCTCTTCTTCGGCTACATCCGTCCCTACAAGGGGCTCGCGACCCTGCTGAAAGCGATGCCGGAGATCGCGAAGCGGACACGGGCCAAGCTGCTCGTCGTCGGCGAATGCTACGGCGACGAACAGGAGTACCGGAAGCAGATCAAAGAGTTGAAGCTCGAAGGCTCGGTCGACTTCCGGGCGGAATATGTTTCGCCCGAAGCCGTCAACCTCTACTTCTCTGCGGCCGACCTCGTCGTGTTGCCGTACACGTCGGCGACACAGAGCGGCATCGTTCAGATCGCCTACCAGTTCGACAAGCCGGTCGTGGCAACGAACGTCGGCGGCCTGGCCGAGGTGGTGGTGGACGGGAAGACGGGCTACATCGTGAAGCCGAACGACCCCAAAGAGCTGGCCGACGCCGTCGTCCGGTACTTTGAGCAGCGCAAAGAGGGAGATTTCGTCCGGAACATCCACGAAGAGAAGCGGAAGTACTCGTGGGACCACATTACGAAGGCGATCCTCGAGCTGGGAAAACAGCCGGAGAAGAAGAAGGAACAGGGGGGTCGGGGAGACGGCCGGAAAGGCGGAGACCGCTTCCGAGGCGGACGTGGCGACGATCGTGGCCGATGGAAGCAGAAGCTGCCGCACGATCATCCGCACGGCGGATTGCCGCGCAGCCAAACGCGACCGCACGAACCGAAACACACCCCGCAAGGCCCTCAGCCACCGCACCAGCAGGGTCCGCGACCGGGACAGGCGCCTCCCGGTCCGGGTCAACCGCGTCCCGAGGGCGGGCAGAAGCGTGGACGGCGCCGGGGATGGCGTGGCGGGCGTGGGAGGAGAGGCGGAAAGCCCCAAGGCGGGACCGGCGGAGGACAGGGAGAGTAGTTGGAGATCAGTAGGCAGTAAGCAGGTGCATGCAGGACGGGGCAGGTGGTGATTCAATGAGAAAGATCAAATGATCTTGTCTCAAGAGCTCGGCCTGCCACCAACCCGACCCTGCCTGCATACCTGCCTGACGGCAGGCAGGCTGCCTACTTTTCGTCGCCGTCTTCCCACAGACTTTAGTTTCATCATCCTCATGCACTACGACCCCATAAAATTCTCCATCGGCAACGTTGTCCGGAGATCCGTCCTTCTGCGCCGGCTCTTCTATACCGCGCTCGGATTGTTGTTCCTTCGGGAGTGGCACGTCAAGCGGGCGATCCGGCGACTGCTGGGGAACCGCGGGGCGGCGTTGGACGTCTATGACGCGGGCAGCGGATTCGGACAGTACTCGTACTACATCGCGCAGCGCTATCCGAAGGTGAAGATCTTCGCGGTCGACGTCAAGGACGAACAGATCGACGATTGCCGGACGTTCTTTGCCGCCCGCGGCATCGGGACGTGCACCTTCGCCGTCGAAGACCTGACGAAAGTGGCGCACGAGAACCGGTTCGACCTTGTCCTGTCGGTGGACGTTATGGAGCATATCGCTGACGACGTGACGGTCTTCCGAAACTTCCACCGCGCGCTGCGTCCCGGCGGCAAGCTCTTCATCAACACGCCCTCGGACCTGGGCGGCTCCGATGCGCACAGTCCCGAAGATGCGTCGTTCATCGAAGAGCATGCTCGGAACGGCTACAACGTGGAGGAGATGCGAACGAAGCTGAAGAGCGTCGGGTTCGAGGTCGAAAGCATCCGCTACACGTACGGCCCGTTTGGCAGTGCGGCCTGGAGATTCGGCATCAAGATTCCCATGATGGCGTTGAACGTCTCGAAGGCCTTCTTCCTACTCCTGCCGTTCTACTACATCGTCGTCCTTCCATTCGTTCTGCCGCTGATGTGGCTTGATGTGGTGCGAGAGAACCGGCGCGGGACAGGGCTCAATGTGGTGGCAAAGAAGATCTGAGGTTGGACCTGTTTAATGGCGATTGTCGATTGGCGATTTTCGAATTGCAGAAGCGGCATATGTTGGTTGATCACACAGGATAATCGACACTCGTCAATGAAACCTCGGCAATTCCCATCGATCTCCGCTTGAAATCCGTTCTCATCATCTCCTACTACTTTCCCCCTTCCGGCGGGCCGGGAGTGCAGCGGGTACTGAAATTCGTCAAGTACCTCTCCTCGTTCGGATGGCGGCCGGTGGTGCTGACGGTCGAGAACGGCGATTTTCCCGCCCGCGATGAATCGCTTCTTGCCGAGATACCGCCGGATGTCAAGGTGTACCGGACGAAGATCTTCGAACCGTATTCCTTCTACCGGAAGCTGACGGGCAAGCCGCCCGGGGCGGCCGTCGATGTCGAGAATATTCCTCAGGGGGCACGAAAACAGTCCGTGATGGAACGGGTGGCCGGATTGGTGCGCGAGACGTTCTTCATTCCCGATGCGCGCATAGGTTGGCTGGCCACCGCAGTGCCGGAAGCGATGCGCATCGTACGCACGGAGGGAGTGGATGCCATTTATACCTCTTCGCCACCCTACACGACGGCACTTATCGGACGGGAGGTGAAACGGCGGACCCATCTTCCCTGGATCGCCGGTTTTCGCGACCCCTGGACCGGGTTCCTGTCCGCCCCCGATCGTTGGGCGATCCCCGATGCCATCGACCGTTGGCTGGAAAAGCAGGTCTTCACGGAAGCTGACGTCATCGACTGCGCCTGGAAGGGGATCATCGACGACTTTGCGACGAAGTTTCCCGGCGCGAACATCCACAAATGCGTACACCTTCCGAACGGCTTTGACCCGGACGACTATCCCGCCGTCGAGCGCCCCTCCGACGGACCATTCACGACGACGTACACCGGTTCGATGTACGGCAAACGCAACCCGCAGACATTCCTTCGCGCCGTCGAGTCTGCCGTTGCTGCGGGTGAGGTCGATGTGTCGAAGATCCGGCTGAAGTTCATTGGCCGGTTCGGCGGAGACGTCAAAGAGATGCTCCGCACGTCGTCGTTGGCGGCACAGATCGAGCAGATCGAGTATGTGCCGCACGAGGAAAGCGTGAAGCAACTGCTTGTCGCAGATCAGCTGTTGCTCGTGGTCGACGAATCGAAGGACAGCCGCGCGATCGTGCCGGGCAAGGTGTTCGAGTACCTCGGCGCACGCCGCCCGATCCTTGCGCTCGCGGATCCGGAGGGAGCGGCCGCCGGGATCGTGCGCGATACAAAGGCAGGAGTTGTCGTTCCGAACCAGGACGTCGACGGCATCCGCCGCGCGTTCGTTGAGTGTTACCAGAATTTTCTCTACCATAGACCCGGCCAACCATCCGATGACGCCGCGATTCGTGCGTACGAACGGCGCGAGGTGACGCGGCGCTTGGCCGAGCTGCTGACATACGTCCGTCTCCGTTCGGCGGAGGCGGGACCTCGTCGCGCCGAAGCGTGACGGGCGCTGTTGACCACCGACCGACCCCCCATCCTATGAGCACGTCCCCGAAGCCGCGCGCCTCCCGCAAGTCCACGCGGGAGGACAAACCGCTTGTGCCCGAGCGGTACCGCCATGTCGTCGCCATCGCCGGCCTCTTCATCGTCATCCTGCTCTTCTTCTCGCCGGTCATCTTCGGCGGCAAGACGTTCGTGGGTCCCGATTCGATCGCGTCGCACAGTTTCGATACGCTTCTAAAAGACGCGAAGGCGCAAGGGATCTTCCCGCTCTGGAACCCGTACATCTTTTGCGGGATGCCGGCCTATGGCAGTCTGTCGGTCACGGGCGACCGGTGGTATGACCTGACCGGCTGGCTCTTCAATCACACGGCTGCGGCGTTCCAGATGGTGCTGGGCAACGGCTCGGTGACATGGGTGGTCTTTCACTATCTGCTTTTTGCGGCGGGCATGTATCTGCTTGCCTTCTCGAAGGTCCGCAATTCGCTGGCCGCGTTCGTTGCAGCCTTCGGCGCGACCTTCTCGATGTTTATCATCATCTGGATCATGGTGTCGCACAACACGAAGATCGCCACCATGGCCCCTTTTCCATTCCTCTTGTACGTCGCGGACCGTTTGCGCGAACGGTTCCGGTGGTTCTGGGCTTTGATCGCAGTGCTGCTGCTCCACTTCATGTTCATGCCGAGCCACGTGCAGATGATCTTCTACGGGGCCCTGGCATTGGGCGGCTACTATCTGATGCTCGTCTGGCTGGCGATCCGGCACGGCGAGCCGTGGAAGGGGATCATCCGGTCGGCCGGCGTACTGGCCGTCGCCGCCCTTTTGGCATTCGGCATGGATTCCGACCGCTACCTGTCGGTCCTCGAGTACAACCCCTCGTCGATCCGCGGGGCGTCCCCGCTGGTTCCCCCCCCCGGAAAGGCAGAACAAATAGCGAAATCAGGCGGGTTGGACTACGATTACGCGACACAATGGTCGCTTGCCCCCGGGGAAATGATGACGTTTATCGTCCCGACCTGGTACGGGTTCGGGCACCTCGAGTACAACGGTCCGCTCACCCGCGGTCCGATGCGCTTCAACGGCTACTGGGGGCCGCAGCCGTTCACCGATGCGGCGCAATACATGGGCATCGTGATCCTGGTCCTTGCCATCGGAGGATTGGTACGGCGCCGTCGCGATCCATTCGTCATCTATCTTGGAGCGATGATCGTCTTTTCGATCCTGGTGGCCTTCGGGAAGGAATTCCCGATCCTCTACGACCCGCTCTTCTCGTACCTCCCGATGTTCAACAAGTTCCGGATCCCGTCGATGATCCTGGTGCTTGTTCAGATCTTCGTTCCGTTGCTGGCCGCGTATGGCGTGGCCACGTGGATGGGGGACCGCGACCATACATGGAATGACAAGGTGGACCAGAAGTGGAAGCGGGTCACACTCGGACTCGGTGCCGCAGCGGTCCTGGCGTTCATTGGCCGCGGAGCCGTGGAGACGGTGTATGAGAGCTTCTTTCCGCTGTCCGAGGTGGGAGCGCGGCTCGGCCGTCAGTTTGGACAAGTACAGCCGCAGGTCGTGGCCGAATTCTACGGCACGGTCGTCAATTACGTGGCCATGGACGTCGTGCTTGCGCTCGTGTTCTGTTTTCTCCTCGCTGCCGCTGTCTGGATGTACGGCCGGCGTGCTGTGGGCGTGAATATGTTCGCCGCAGTCCTGCTCGTCGCGGCGGGCGCCGACCTCTGGCGCATCAACCTGCGGGTCATGGATCCTCAGCCGCGACAGAATCAAGAGGCGATCTTCGCCGCTCCCGACTACGTCCAATTCCTCCAAAGGGACGCAAGCCCGTTCCGGACGCTCACGATCCAGGACGGCCAGTTGCCCTACGACAACACGCTCGCCTATTGGCGCATTCAGAGCGCGTATGGCTATCAAGGGGCGAAGATGCGGACCTTCCAGGACATGGCGGAGGTCGCCGGACTCTACAATCCGCTCGTCTGGCAGTTGATGAACGTGAAGTACATCATCTCGAACCAATACGATAGCACAGCCCTCTTCGAGCGTGCGTTTGACGGCGAGGTGTTCGATGTCTTCCGATTCCGGGGTGCGCTGCCACGCGCGTTCTTCGTCAAACGCTTCGAGGTCGCAACGCCGGAACAAACGTTGAACCAGATCGCCAACGGTGCGTTCGATCCGCGCGATCTGATGTACGTTCTTGCCGATCCTGGCGTGACCATCGATCCGCCGACGGCGGACGCGAGCGTCGAAATCACAGAATCCGGGATCCAACATGTGGTGCTGAAGGCGACGGCGACAGGCAATAACCTCCTCTTCCTGAGTGAAACGTACTACCAGCCGGGCTGGAAGGCCTTCATCGGCGGGAAGGAAGCGGAGATCATCCGGGCGAACTATATGTTCCGCGCGCTCGTCGTTCCGGCGGGCACGCATACCATCGAGATGCGCTTCGAGCCAACCGGCTTCGTGATCGGGAAGAACCTGAGCCTCGGGGTGAATCTCCTTGTCGTCCTCGGGCTTGGTGCGGTGGGATTCGTCGAGTGGCGGGGAAGGAGCAGAAGTAGGCAGTAAGCAGGAACGTACAGGTTGGGGGCAGGTTAAGGGCCTATGACAAGACCATAGGTTCCGTCTTCTTCGATATCGGCCTGACTGGACCTGAGAACACCTGCCTACTGCATAGCTTATTCACTTCGCTCTTCCATCGCGCTTTGGTGTCTTTTGGAGTCTGGCCATTTGGAGTCTAGCCTCTCATGTGTGGTATCTGTGGCGTCCTTGAATACGGTGTGAGTCATCCGAAGATCGACGAGCGCACGCTCACGTCGATGACGGACGCCATTGCCCATCGGGGACCGGACGATTCGGGAACCTTCGTCTCGCGGGAGGGGAACCTCGGCTTCGGGTTCCGGCGTCTGGCCATCGTCGACCTGTCGCCGGCCGGCCATCAGCCGATGTCCACACCCGACGGGAACGTGACGATCGTGTTCAACGGCGAGATCTACAATCACGCTGTGCTGCGGAAGACGCTTGAATCGAAAGGCTATCGCTACCGGTCGCGATCTGATACGGAGACCATCCTCTATTGCTACCAAGAGTACGGCCTCGATTTCGTCCATAAATTACTTGGGATGTTCGCGATCGCCATCTGGGACGGATCGAAGCAGCGTCTGGTGCTTGCCCGCGACCGGATCGGCATCAAGCCGCTCTATTATGCGGTCCGTGACGGACGGTTCGTGTTCGGGTCCGAGATCAAGGCGATGCTGAAACACCCCGGGGTCCCGAAGGAATTCAACGAAGCGGCCCTCGAGCACTATCTGACCTTCCTCATTCCTCCCGCGCCGCTCACGCTCTTCAAGGGAGTCCACAAGCTGGAGCCCGGCCATCGGATGATCGTCACGGCCACAGGCAATGTGACGAACGAACCGTACTGGGACCCGCTCCCCGCCGGCGACCAGCCGACGATCGACTTCGACGGAAGTCCCATCGCTCGATCGGCCATCGCCGATCTGGCCCCGCGCCAGAGCGAGGCGGAGGTGATCGATACCATCCGCACGTTGCTTCGTCAGTCGATCAAGGACCGAATGATGAGCGATGTACCCTTCGGCGTCTTCCTGAGCGGGGGCATCGATTCGAGCACGAACGTGGCGCTGATGGCGGAGTTGATGGACCGGCCTGTCGATACGTTCTCGGTCGGGTTCCGCGACCTCGAGAAGTACAATGAGATGGGCTACGCGCGGCAGATCGCGACGCAGTTCAAGACGAACCACCACGAGGTCATCATTGACCAGAAGGATGCGTTCGATTTTCTGCCGAAGCTCGTGTGGCACCAGGATGAGCCGCTGGCCGATCCGGTCTGCATTCCGCTCTACTTCGTGTCGAAGCTGGCGCGGGACAATGGAACAATCGTCGTGCAGGTGGGGGAGGGAAGCGACGAGCAGTTCGCCGGCTATTCGTGGATGAAGCGGGAGCTGGCGTTCTATTCATCGCTCTGGCGGACGTTTGGTCTTCTTCCGGGATTTCTCCGGAAGGCGGTGTACGCCATAGCTGGTCCAGCTCTCCGGAAGCGTGGTTCGCACCTGATGCTCGACTATGTTCGCAAGGGGGCCGAGGACAACGAGCTCTTCTGGGGCGGCGCCATCAACTTCACCGAAGAACATCGCCGGACGCTCATGGCCAGGCGGATCAACGGTTCGGGACCGCATGAGTTCGCCCATCGCTGGCACAAGGAAGCACTCCAACGGTTGCCGAAGGCGGACTATCTCCAGCGAATGATCTGGCTCGAGTTCCGCCAGCGATTGCCGGAGCTGCTGCTGATGCGCGTCGACAAGATCGCGATGGCAACGTCGATCGAGGCTCGCGTGCCGTTCCTGGACCATCGCATGGTGGAGTATTCGATGCAGCTTCCCATTGGACTGAAGCTGCGCGACGGCGTGACGAAGTACATCCTCAAGAAGGCCGTCGAAGGGATCATTCCGAACGAGATCATCTACCGCCCGAAGCAGGGCTTTGCCGCGCCGATGAACGAATGGATCCGCGACCCATGGTACCCGTTCGTTCGCGACCTCTTTGAGCGGTCGGCGCTCGTGCGTCAGGGATACTTCAACCGAACGTATCTCGATTCGATTCTCTCCGGACATCGGGCCGGTCGCCGCGATGCCGGCCAGCTGATCTGGAACCTCGTGAACCTCCTTGTCTGGCACGAGGTCTGGTTCGAGCGGCCGTCCGTGTGAACCCGCCGGTTCCGACCGCATGACACCCTCCGAACGTCCCTCCGACTCCGAAGCGAAATCCCGCACGCGCAGCGTCTGGGGAGCATCCCCGGCCGGCACGACGCATGCACCCGGTCTGACGCCCGGCACGAAAGAATTCTTTGAGCAGGCGCGCCAGCGACGTCGCACCGAGGAACTTCCATTCCTTGCCGAGCTCATTCCGTTCTCTACCTGGAGTGGAAGACGCGTGCTCGAGCTCGGCTGCGGTGCCGGCTTCGACGCCTACGAGTGTTGCGCTGCCGGATGCGAGTACACCGGCATCGACCTCACGCCCGAAAACCCCGAACGAACCGCGAAGCATCTGGGTTTCTACGGCTTCCGTCCGTCCGTCCTTGTCGCTGACGCGGAGCAGCTGCCGTTCGAAGAAGGTCGATTCGACATCGTCTTTTCGAACGGAGTCCTGCACCATACGCCGGACATGTCGGCCTCGTTCCGCGAGGCGTACCGCGTGTTGCAGCCCGGGGGTGAGTTCTGGGTGATCCTGTACCATCGCCACTCGATCTTCCACTGGGTCTCACTCTTCCTGGTCCAGCATCTCCTGGCGTTCGGATTCCTGAAGATGTCATTCCGCGAGCGGCTGTCGCGCATCGAGTTCACGACCGCTGAATCACATCCACTGGTGAACGTCTACAGCCGAGGGGAAGTCGCGAGCATCCTCGAGCGTTGTGGGTTTGCCGTCCACAACGTCTGGGTGCGCAAGCTGGCTCCCGAAGACCTGCCCAACCTCCCCGTGCTGCGGTACCTGTGGCGCTCACTGCCTTCCACGTGGCTCGACCGCCTCGGCCGGCGCTGGGGGTGGTACGTGATCGCTCGCGGCGAGAAGGTGTAGCCCATGCGCTTCGTACACAGCGCAACGATCACGCTGCTCGCCCGCGGCCTCGCCCTGCCGATCGGCATCGCGTCGAGCATTATCACCGCGCGGGCCCTGGGACCCGAAGGGCGCGGGGTGCTGGCGGCGCTGACAGTGCTGCAGGGACTCGCGATCCAGTTCGGCACCCTGGGCTACAACGGATCGATCACGTACTTTCTCTCGCACGAACCGGGGCGTGCCCGCAGCATTGTCGGCAACAGTGTACTGACTGCGCTCGGTGGCGGGGTGCTTGTTGCGGCGTTGTTCGCCGTCGGTGGCGTGGTTGCGCCCGGGGCCGTTCTTGGAACGGTCGAGCCGAAACTGTTCTGGCTGCTGCTCGCATCGCTGCCATTCACATTTCTGACACAGTTCCTGCAGAACGTCTTGGTGGCGCGCCAGTCGATGGTGGCGTTCAACATCCTCGACCTCATCGTTCGTACGACGCTGTTGGCGACATACGCTGCCGTCCTGATCGGACTTGGATCTGGAACGGAGGGGGCCGTATGGTCCTTCGCGGGTGTGTCCGCGCTCGGCGGGATCCTCTATCTCACGATCATCTTTCGTCGGGAACCGTTCGGTGTCGGCTTCGACCGGCCGCTCTTCGGTCGGATGTTCCACTATGGTTCGCGCACGTACGCGGCGAGCATCCTGAGCTACCTCGTGCTTCGTCTCAACATGCTGTTGATCAACCCGGTCCTGGGAGAACGGGATGCTGGCCTGTTCTCCGTGGTCTTGCTCTTCATGGACCTCGTGGCGCTCGTGCCGCAGACGCTGGGACTCATTCTGTTCCCCGCCGTGGCGCGAGACAACGTGGGAAGTGCGGCATTGACCGCGAAGGTGTTCCGATTCACGCTCTATGGCGTCGGGGGGCTGTGCGCTCTTCTCTGGATCGGTGCCGGGCCGCTCATCCACCTGTTGTTCGGTGAGGCGTTCTCTCCGGCGGTGCCGGCCCTGCAGTGGCTCACGCCGGGCATCCTGGCGATGGCATTGATGACCATTCTCAACAATGACCTGGCGGGTCGAGGCATGCCTCCGATCGTTATCATCACGCCGGCTATCGCCGTGGTTTGTTCCGCCGCATTGCACGCGGTGCTGTTGTCGCCCCTGGGACTCATCGGCTCGTCGATCGCCACGTCGTCAGCATTCATCATCGCCGTCACGGTGTTGTACCTCGCTTCGACGCGCCGACTCGGACTGCCGCACCGGTCATTCTGGATCCTGAACCGCGAAGATATCGCGACCCTGCGTCCTTCCAACTTCTTCCGAAATCGCTGACCGACCATGGCCACACACGAATCTGACGAGAAAAAGGTCCTCGATACGTACGACCACCTGGCACATGCCGTTGAACGGATCGGCTATCGGCACAATCCCATCTACCTGGCCCGCAAGGCCGTCGTCGATTGGGACCTGATGCAAACGGCGAACATCATCGGCAAGAAAGTGCTCAACGTCGGGTGCTTCGAGCCGATCGACGAGCTCATCTGGGCGCCATCCGTCGAGGAGTGGACTGCCATCGACCTGACGCCCCAGGCGATCGATACCGCCCGCCGAATGATCGACAAGCATCTCGCGCCGGAATTCGCGAAACGCGTACGTCTCCAGGTCATGGATGCGCAGAAGCTGTCATTCGGCGACAACACGTTCGACGTCGCCGTGTCGTTCTCGGTGTTCGACCACATCCCGGACCCTGGAGTTCGCCAGCGAGCGATCCGCGAAATGGCGCGCGTCGTGAAACCGGGCGGACATGTTGTCATCACCGTCCCGAATCGCCACAGCTACTACCGGTTCATGTACGAGCGGAATGTGCGTCGGGGTGCCGATCTGCACGTCGGGTATCAGTACTTCTACTCCCGGTCCGAATTGCGCGACGAGTTGCGCGCGGCCGGCCTTCGGGTGGTACGGTTCACGTCAGACATGAAGCCCGTCGGTGATCTGCCCAAAGTCATTCGCGGACTGCTGATGCCCTTGATCGTCCTCGGCGACCGAATGGGATTCCTGGCGCAGAAGCCGATCCGTTGATAGAAGCGATTCGCCAGGTCCGTCCGGCACATGACGTGAACAGACGGGAATAGTATCGGTTTTCCGAGTACAGGGGCTTTCGAAAATGCATCGGGAGCCCTTTTTTTCGTACTTTGAGCGCCACGATGCCCTCCACTCTCACGATTTTTCTCCTCTCCGGAAACCCGGACGCCATCAGAAAGGCCGCGAACGAGACGGCGTCGTGGACGACCGTCGATGTCCAGCCATTCGAAGAAAAGTGGATCACATCCAGTGCCAAGGTCCGTGATCAGCTGCAGCGCACGCCGTCGTCGGTGGTCGCGTTTGGCTGCAAGGACCTCGACCTTCAGCGTTTTCAGGTGGCCCTCACGTTCTACCTGCTCATATATGGACCGCGAGCGCGGTATTTGCTTGATGAGTCCGCACGCGTGATCCATGTGACGTGGACGCGATTCCTCGTCGTGGACCTCATCCGATTTGTGGTCGAGGTCGTCGTGAGCGCAGCCGTGCTGTTGCACGCGACCATCCGGCTGCCGGGCCTGAAACGGCGGGCGGAGCCGCGCTTATGAAGGCCGCCTTTTTCCGGACCGACTTCTACGGCGCCGTCAACGTCGGCGGATCGTTCTCGCACGTCAAGGGTTTTCTCGACGGTCTGCGGTCGCTCGGCCACGACTACTTTGCCATCTCCTCGGGTGCTCTTCCGGTTGACCGCGATGCACGGTTCTATCCCGTCCCGTATTCACCCCTCTTCCGCAACCTTCCCGAGATCCTGTCGCTTGCGTACAACCTGAAGCTGGAACGGGCGGGCCGGGAAATCATGCGGACCGAACGGCCCGATTTTATCTACCACCGCCACAGCGAATTCAACTACGCCACCTCGGTCCTCAAACGGGAATTCGGCATTCCGCTCGTTCTGGAGTGCAACGGCTCCGAGGTCTGGATCAAGAAGAACTGGGGAAAGGTCTATTTGGAGCCTCTGCTCCGCTGGGCGGAGGACGTGCAATTCGGCGAAGCCGACGTGATCACAGTCGTGTCGGAGGTCATGAAGCAGCAACTCGTCGACCTGCGCGTGCCGGCGCCGAAGATCGTCGTCAACCCGAACGGCGTCGATACCGGGCTGTTCCGTCCCGGGCTCGACGGCGCTCCGATCCGGAAGCGATATGGGTTGGAAGGAGCCTTCGTCGCCGGGTTCGTCGGAACGTTCGGTGCATGGCACGGGGTAGATGTGCTGGCGCGATCGATCAAGCGGGCCGCCGAACTCGTTCCGCGCGTCCACTATCTTGTGATCGGCGACGGGGCTTTGCGGGCCGAGGTGGAGCGGATCATCCGGGACGACGGCGTCGGCGCACACGTGACGCTCACCGGCTCTGTGTCCCATGACGACATTCCGGCCTACCTGGCCGCGTGCGATGCGCTGTTGTCTCCGCACGTGCAGAACGCCGATGGGTCGGTCTTCTTCGGTTCGCCGACGAAACTGTTCGAGTACATGGGCATGGGGCTTCCGATCATTGCCAGTGGCGTCGGGCAGATCGGTGAGATCATGCAGGATGGCGTCAATGCGCTCATGATGCGCCATCGCGACCATGACGACCTGGCGGAGAGGCTCCAGCAGTTGTCGCGCGACCCGGACCTCGCGGCCCGGCTTGGACGCAAGGCGCGCGAAGATGCCGAAGAGAAGTTCTCGTGGCGCATCAATGCATCACGGGTCATCGACGCCGTGAAGAACACCCGCGGCCGATAGATCTTCCACTCCTTTGAAACGAGAGACGTGAGCCACAGCACGCACCGAGATCTCCAGGAGACGCAGAGTAGATCTCACTGTTTCCAGTGTGCACGATGTGGACACGTGTTGTTCCTATGCTAGAACGGCCGACAGCAACGAAATCACCCGTCGACTGGCGCAATTGGATCCATTACCGCCAGGTCCGTCCGCGCTGGTGGCGCCACGTGGCCGGTCCGCGCGCGACAGCCATGACGGACGCCGACTTCAAACGTCGGCTGGGCCTGCCCATGGGGGACGAGGAAGCTGTCCGGGTTCTGCACGAACGGCTGAGGCTCCGCTTCTTCTTCCATCCCCGAAACCGCAAGGACTTCTTCCTCAACGTTCTAACGTCGCTCCAGTCGTACGACGACATCCTTCGCGAAGCCGATGAAACGCTCGAGAACCGGTTTGATACGCTCGGGTCTGGGCTGATCGACCTTGGCACACCCGTCCGATGGCAGCGTGATTTCAAGAGTGGGTATGAATGGCCCACGGACCGCTCGGAGACGCTGAACGTCCTGCAACTCGGTCATCCGAGCGACGTGAAGGTGCCGTGGGAAGTAAGCCGGTTCCATCAGGCGTGGTGGCTGGGGAAGGCCTTCTGGCTGACAGGATTCGACCAGTACGCGCAGAAATTCCGCTCGCTCGTCGAGGAGTGGATCGACGCGAATCCGCTCGATCGTGGCGTGAACTGGTTCCTCGCGATGGAGGCGTCGATCCGGGCCTGCAATTGGATGGCGGGGTACGCCTTCTTCTGTGAGTCCCGCACGATCCCGGCTTCATTCTGGATGCGCTTCTTCCGCGTCCTATATCAGCACGGACTGTTCATCGAGAACAACCTCGAATACGCATTCGTCCGTGGTAATCACTTCCTCTCCAACGTCACCGGTCTCGTTATGCTCGGAACGATCTTCCAGGAAAGTCCTGCGGGTCGCCGGTGGCTTGACTGGGGCGTACGGCAATTGGAAGTGGAGATGGGCCGGCAGGTGTACGTCGACGGCGTCAATTGGGAAAAGTCCACGTCGTACCAGCGGCTGGTGCTGGAGCTGTTCATGGTGCCGACGCTGCTGGCAGAACGGAACGGTCATCGGTTCTCCGAAGGGTATCATCAGCGTCTGCAGGCAATGTTCCGGTACATTGCGGCCTACCAACGTCCGGATGGTACGATACCGCTCGTGGGGGACGCCGACGATGGACGTTTGTTCCGGATGCGGCGCGATGAAGATATCAACGACCTGCGACACATCCTGGCTGTCGGAGCGGTTCGCTACGATGATCCGGTGCTCCGCGATGCTGCCGGCGGATTCAGACAGGATGCGCTCTGGCTTTGGGGCGGAGAAGGATTCGAGCGCTTCCGCCTGATCAAAGCCACGGCACCCGCATCACTCTCCCAAGCATTCCCGCAGGGGGGCTTCTATGTACTGCGGAGCGCCGGAGCGCAGGTCTTCTTCGATGCAGGCGATATCGGCATGGAAGGGCACGGCGGTCACGGGCACAACGACACGTTCAGTTTCGAATTGTGGACGGAGGGCGGTCCGCTGATCGTCGACCCGGGCACGTATGCGTACACGGCTGATGTAGCGCTACGGAACAAGCTCCGCGGTACCGCTTCGCATAACACGGTGATGATCGACGGGGTCGAGCTGGCCGAATTCTCCGGCCTGTGGAACATCCTCGAGGACCAGACACGCGTTCAGATCGATGAGTGGAATGCGGGTGAACGAGCAACGACGATCTGCGCCACACACCGGGCGTACGAACGCTTGCACCTCCCCGTGCGTCATCGCCGCCGCATGATCCTGGACCATTCGAACGATCGGTTGTTCATCGAAGATGCGATCGTGGGGATGGGTCGGCATGTCGTGATGGCCTCGTTCCATCTGGCCCCGAATGTGCGGGCATGCGTCGTCAATGATCGTCTCGTCGAACTCGTCCGCGGAGACCGCCGCTACTGGATCGAATGCTCTCAGGGTCGCGTCAGACTCGAATCCGCCGTCTTTTCGCGATCGTTCGGCCGTCGCGAACCGACGACAGTCGTCCGGGTCGAAGTGGAAGGACATGCGCCGTTGACGCTGAGAACTGTGATCGGAACATGACAGGATTATCAGACGTTATTGCCGTGAACGCGACATTCTCATCGAAGCTCCGGACGCTCTTTATGGCAGCCCTGCTTGTGCGGCTGGCATTCGTGATCGGTTTCTCCGGACCGAACTATTTCGACGGGATCACAGCATCGTACGTCGAAGCGCTCGACAATATCCTCGACGGACGTGGCGTGACGGTCTTGGTCGATGTTGCCCCGCGGTCGAGCGTCACGCGCGATCTTCGATTCGAACCCTTCATCGATCGTCCCATCGGCTATGTCATTCTGACCCTGCCGGCATACGCGGTGTGGCGGTCGGTCGTCTCCATACAGATCTTGCATGCCGTGCTCGGCTCGATGGCATGCCTCCTCATGGTGGCTGTCGGGAGACGGATCGTGTCCGAACGGACTGCCTTGCGCGCAGCGTGGCTGTTGGCGCTCTGGCCGTTGAGCGCGCGCTTTGAGGTGGCCGTCCTTCCGGATGCCGTGATGCCCTTCTTCGTTCTCGTGTCGGTGTGGATTGTACTGTTGGCGCGGGAACGAGCCTGGTCATGGACGTGGTCTGGCCTCGCGGGCTTTGTGAGCGCCCTCGCCATGACCATGCGTCCCGATGTTCTCTTTTTGCCGGCATTTCTGCTGTGCGCCGTGTGGCTTGTGGACAGACGTTTGCCGTCCATCGCTGCTCTTGGGACGGCGGCCGCCGCCATCGTGCTCGTCCTGGGACTCCATACGTGGCGAAACTACGAAGCAACAGGAGGGAAGATCGCACCTCTGGGTCTCGGCAATGGCATAAGCATGTGGGAAGGGATCAGCCAGTTCGGCGACACGCTTGGGACGTTGTATGGAGACGATCGGTTGGCGGAACGGGAGGGGTACGCACAATGGGCCTATCCGAACGGCGTTGAACGCGACAGGGCACGCATGTCCGAAGCCGTGCGGATCATTCTCGACCATCCGGGGTTCTATGCAGTGCATATGCTGAAGCGCATTCCGGTCCTGCTGACGCCTGACTGGATCATGTCCAACCGGTACGCGCCTTCACTGATGTCGCACCTGAGGGAACGGGAGGGGAATTCCATTGTATCCTACGTACTGTCCTATCCAGTCGCGGCGGGTGCCCGGGCGTTGGTGATTTTCCTGCAATGGGTGACGCTGGTGCTGGTGGCGCTGGCGATGCGGAGCGTTGGCGAGCGGCCACTGATGTGGATTCCGTTTGGCGTCATCGCTTACTACATTGTCATCCATCTACCCACCAACACCGAGGCGCGGTATTTCTATCCGGCCATTCCGTTCGTGCTGATGCTGGCGTCGGAGGCGTTGGAGATCCTGCGTTCAACAGCAAAGCATCGAGCGGCGAACGCCGCGTCAACCTGACATTCTCTTGGTCGCAGCGATCCTGCCTGTCCTGGCGTCCGGCAGGCACGCGCTGCGAGAAACGATATCGTCCGCCCATGCTCGTCAACGTCACCATCCCCGTCTACAACGAAGAAAAGATCCTTCCCGCGAGCATCGGAACGCTCCATGCGTTCCTGACGCAGCATGCGCGGTTCGATTGGGAGATCGTCATTGCCAACAACGCCTCGATCGACCGCACGCAAGAGGTGGCCGAAGGGCTCGCACGAACATACTCGGGCGTTCGGGTGGTCCACCTCGACCTGAAAGGGCGCGGACGCGCACTCAAGAAAGTGTGGACGGAATCATCAGCCGACTATCTGTCTTACATGGATGTCGACCTCTCCACGAACCTCTACGCGTTCCCGCCGATGATCGAGGCGTTGATCGGCGGCGGATTCGAGATCGGCATCGGCTCGCGGCTGCTGAAAGCGTCGACGACCCGCAGGAGCCTAAAGCGTGAGGTGATCTCGCGCGGCTACAACTTGCTCGTCAAGGCCTTCTTCGCGACAAAATTCTCCGATGCTCAATGCGGATTCAAGGCCCTCAATCGACAGGCGGCCAACGCTCTGTTGCCGGTCGTTGAGGACACTGGCTGGTTCTTCGATACGGAGCTTCTTGTCATCGCTGAACGGTTGGGCTATCGCATCTTCGACCTGCCGGTCTCGTGGATCGAGGACCTCGACAGCCGCGTGAAGATCGTCAGCACCGCCGTCGATGATATCCGCGGCCTTCTCCGTGTCCGGCGCGGGTTCTGGAGCGGTCGGTACGACTCCGTGGCAGGCCCCCAGAAGCGATAGGCATCGATTTGGACCCTTCTCTGTATCACCGATTCTTCGAGGTCGAAGACCGCCACTGGTGGTTCGTGGCCAGGCAGCGCATTGTGCTGGACCTGATCCGGCGGACGTTGGGTCCAGGAAACTCACGGCCTGCGCTCGACGTCGGGTGCGGAACGGCTGCGTTCCTGAAGGCACTTTCGGAGGAATGGAAGGGGTGGGGACTCGATACGTCCGAGCTGGCGGTCGAATATGCCCGCCGCCGTGGGCTCTCGAATGTCGTGCAGGGTACGCTCGACGATCTGCCTAATCACGAGCAGCGGTTCGACCTCATCACAGCGCTCGACGTCATCGAGCATATCGAGAATGATGAAGCGGTGCTGCGAGAGATGGGTGGACGACTGACGAACGGCGGGTCGATCGTCATCACGGTGCCGGCCTATCCCTGGCTGTGGTCAGCGCACGACGAGATCAATCACCACTACCGTCGGTACACCCGAGAGACATTGACGGCGGCGATCAGCTCGGCAGGTTTGCGCGTTGAATACGTCAGCTACTTCAACACGTTGTTGTTCCCTCTGGCGCTTATTCAACGGGCCCTGGCGCGGCTGACTGGGCGGCTCATCGACGACGGACTGACGGTCCCCGCCGGCTGGTTGAACCGAACACTTCAACGGGTATTCGAATCGGAACGCCATCTGGTTGGAACGATGTCGCTGCCGTTCGGCCTTTCGCTCGTGGCCGTCGTTCGGCGGACATAGCAAAGCACTGGCCCGCTCAAGCCCATGGGGTCGCAGGTTGATCCCCGCACATACCGTCCTACCCCGAAAACAGCACAGCCCTCGTGAAGTCCACGAGGGCTGTCTGTTTTCGTTCGATACCGTTTTGCAGCTTTGCATCCTTCCGGAGCAGAGCTCGTTTCGTTTTGGACCTATCTTCCCGCTGGCATCGGCTTGCGCGGATAGAGCCCGTCTCGCACCGACGCGTGGTAAGCGAAAATGGCCATCATAACCGCGGCCTGCTTCATGTCGTCAGTCTGGAGGCGCTCGTACAGGTCCATGTTGCTGTGGTGTGTGCGGGTGTCGTATTCGACGGGATCCTGAATAAACTGGAAGCCTGGAAGTCCTGCGCCGTCGAACGACAGATGGTCGGTGCCGCTGGTGTTGTCGATCGTCAGTGTCTGAGCGGTCGGGTCATTCGCGGCCTTTAACAATGCCTGGAAGATCGGCCGGACAGCTTCATTCCCCTGCATGTATACTCCGCGCACGCGCCCGGTACCGTTATCGTTGTTGAAATAGACCGAGAACTTCTCGTATCCCGCTTTCTTGACAAGCGGTCCGGAATTCCGGCCCATCATCATTCCCAGCATGTCGCTCGACTGACGCTCCGCCAGCGCTTCGGCTACATATTCGCGCGAACCGTAAAGTCCCTGTTCCTCGCCTCCCCACAGTCCGATCTTGATCGTCCGGCGTGGCTTCAGGCCGAGTGTCTGCATGATGCGCAGAGCTTCCAGACAGACAGCCGTGCCGCTCGAGTTGTCGGTCGCGCCCGTGCCGGCATGCCACGTGTCAAAGTGGCCACCGATCATAACAACCTCGTCCTTCAGGTCCGTGCCGGGGAGCTCGGCGATGATGTTGAAACCGCTGTCGGGCTTCGCCCAAGCGACGTCGAGCTGCATCTCGAGCTGGACCTTCTCGCCCTTCTCGACCATTCGGACAATTCGATTGTAATGTTCCGCTGCGAGTGAGACCTGCGGAAGGATCTCGGGCGCGTCGGGGGCATACGGCGACGTACGGCCGCCGAACATTTCGGCGATGTTCTCGACCTTCCGGGGTACGCTGGCTGCGGCGACGAACATCGTTCCGCCGTCACCCCGCGCCCCGTCGACGATCATCGCGGCGCCTTCCTTCATGCAGAATTCGCTCCGTTCAGCATTGAAGTTGGCCTGGTCGACGAATCGCTTCAGTGCTGAGGAATCGCGCATCATGCGGCCCATCCGTCCGGCGCCGCCTGGCGAATTGGCCATGGCGAGCAGTTCGGAGTCGGTCATCCGCTTGCCGGGCGCGGTCATCCATGCCGGTACCTCGCGCGGGTCTCCTAGAAACACATACGCATTCTTCAGCTTTCCTTTGTACGCATTCAGTTCGTCCGCGTTCTGCGCCTTCATCACGACGACGGGGCCCTTGACGGTTCCCCGCAGGCCCGGAGACCATGCTTTCGGGAAGGCGATCAGAGGTGTAGCCACGGGCGCAATCATGTTCGCGCTGAACTTCTTCAGGGTCCATCCCTTTCCGATCGGCTTCCAGTAGTCGTACGTGATATTCGTCAGGCCGAGCTTCTTCAGTTCACCACTGACCCAATCGGCGCCGCGGCGATATTCGGGTGACCACGTCAGGCGTGGTCCGTAGACGTCCGTCAGGTACGAGGCATACTCCATGACCTTCGAACGGTTCGTCCCTTCGTCTTTGATCTTTGAGACGATGGCGGTGTCGACTGATTCTGCCATCGGTTGAGCGACAGCCATGAGCGCCGTAGTCGCCAACGCGGCGAGGATCCAGCTAATGCGTTTCATGAGGTGCTGCCTCCTGCTGAGGGTGAGAAGTGCCTGGTGGACGACGGTTGGTGGGGGAACCGACGAGATAAAACAATACTGAGCCGAAAGGACGGAAGCAAGGGCCGCTACGCCCGCGCCAATCCGAGGTCTTCGCGAAGGATCTTCCAGTGGGCGACGACAATGAGTGGAGACACGACGCAGAGTAATGGGAGGATCTGTCCCGTCCGCCCGAGCACGAACGCGATCACCGGAGCAAAGGCGACGACGATCATACCGCTCAAGGTCAGGCGTCGCAGGACCGCGTACACCGGGACGAGAAGACCGATAAAGACGGCCATAAGGATAGGGTCGAGCACGGCGACTGCGCCGACGGCCGGCATCACGCCGCGACCTCCGCGGAATCCCAGCTGAGCCGGCCAGATGTGTCCAGCGAGCATCATGATGATCCCAGCCGGGGCGAGCCAGTCGTGTGTACCATACCGAGTCGCGATCCACACGGCGGATGCCCCCTTAATAAGGTCGAGCCCGCTCGTGACGATGAGCCCCCAGGGACCAAGCACGCGTCCGACATCGCGTGCGCCGGTCGATCCGAGTGCGTGCTTGCGGATGTCGGTGTTCTTGAACGCCCGGACGAGGTAGTAGCCCGAGGTCAGACAGCCGAGAAGATAGAATGCGGGGAGGAGAAGGAGGTCGGTGGTCATGCGTTCGTACACTTGCCATGTAATATATCATTCGGTCATCCAACGAACAATTGACCGGGAATTGGCCTTCCCTGAATGGGGATTCATTAGTACATTATAATAGAGTTGCATCTGTGGCGAACCTGTGTAATGTTCCAGATTACCATGAGTTCCGATCCTACCACACTTCCCAAGAAAGTGCTCGTCGTGGAAGACGAGCCGGCCGTCGTTTCCGTACTGCGTTCGGTCCTGACACACGCCGGCATCACGGTTGAAGTCGCGACGGATGGTCATACGGCCGAAGAGCAGGCGCTCGCCTGGCAGCCGGACCTGATGATCCTGGATCTGGCCTTGCCGCTGAAGGATGGGCTCGATGTTCTGCGCGACCTGCGCAGAGCGGGCTTTGCGGCCCCCGTCGTGATCCTCTCCGGTCGGGATCAAACGGACGACCGGATCCGGGGGCTTGAACAGGGGGCGGATGATTACATCGTGAAGCCGTTCGACCATCGTGAGCTCGTGGCGCGCATCCGGGCCGTTTGGCAGCGGTCCCAGGGATTACGAGGCCGTTATCTGGAGGGGGCGGGTTTCCGGCTCGACATCATGACACGCACAGTAACGCACGGATCGACTGAGATCGTGCTCACGCCAAAAGAGTCCGGATTGCTTGAATATTTTCTGCGGCGCAAGAACGCGGTCATTCGGCGGGAGCAACTCCTCCGAGACCTGTGGGGATTGGATTTCGATCCGCAAACGAATGTTGTGGACGTGGCCGTGAGCAGGTTGCGCAAGGCAACCGGGATGGATCCGATGCACGGCCCGTTGCGAACGGTGCCCGGAGAAGGTTTCATGTTCGGCGATGACCCGGCATAGGCCCGCGGACCGTTCCTTGCATTTCCAGCTGAATTGCGGTACCTTAAAGACAGCCTGTTGAAAGACAGGCTTATTTTGTCTCTGCGGGGGAAGACGGTGCGCGTACGACTCCGGATGTCCACCATCCGGCGGCAGTTCTTCCGTCATTCGTCATCCTTCGCATGAGTTCACGGTGGCCATAGCTCAGTCGGTTAGAGCGCCAGGTTGTGGCCCTGGAGGTCGCGGGTTCAAATCCCGTTGGCCACCCGAAGCAAGGTAGAGGCAAGAAGGTAGAAGGTAGAAGTGGAGTACTGATCGAGGGGAGGGGGATGGAGAAGACACGGGATCTCAAGGTCCGTACCAAAGACTTTGCGCTCCGAGTCATCAGGTTGGTGCAGAGTGTACCGGTAGGGGTTGCGGCGGAAGTCATCGTTCGGCAGTTGATCCGGTCCTCAACTTCAGTCGGCGCCAATTATCGGGCCGCGTGTCGTGCACGCTCGAAAGCCGAGTTCGAAGCGAAGATGCAGGTCGCGATGGAAGAGGCCGATGAGTGCACGTACTGGCTGGAGCTTCTGATGGCGCTGGAGCTTGTTCTTGACCATGAAGCCATGCCAGTGCGCGTGGAGTCGAGCGAGCTGACTGCAATACTTGTCGCGGGTCTCAAGACCTCACGCTCGAAGTCGTGACATTCTGTCGTGGCGATCCATTCTATCCCAGGCGGTCTTTAGTCAACTTCTACATTCTTCATTCTACACTCTTCCTTGGTGTTCCGCCCCCATCGTCTAACGGTTAGGACACGAGCTTTTCAAGCTTGTAATAGGGGTTCGATTCCCCTTGGGGGTACTAAGCAAGGCAGAAGGAAGAGGGTAGAAGGTAGAAGTTGAAGAAGCGGCAGTGATAATGGTGATGGAATGAAGTTCCGCCGGTCAGCGATGATCGGCGTCGCTGTTTCTTGCGTCCCAAATCACGGCCGGCGCAAGCAAGCGGCCGCCGTGAGCGATTCCGATCTTCTCGTCCCTTGGATTCCACCGTCACATACCTGATATTCTCACCTCTCGATCATCACAGAACAACATCGACATGATGCTCCGACGCACGTATCGCGCAACGCTCTTCGTGGCCATATGCCTGTTCTGGGTGACCGACGCCAAGGGCCAACTTGCCCCTCCAGCCCAGTCGCATGTCCTTCGGTTCCAAGGATACGGCATGGCCTTCACGGCCGGATCACCGTCTCTGCAACTTGGCAGCTCCTTCACCATCGAGACCTGGGTCTACATCGAGGCCCTCACGCCGTACGCCTTCATCATGGGCAAACCGAACCAGAACCGGCATGCCGATCCGTACATGAGTTACTGCCTCGAATTGAGCGGTGACGGCAAATTCGAGTTCGCCCAATCGACCGGAGTGTCAGGCTCGTATCGAACGGCCACGGCGCCAGCGCAGCCTGCGCTTCGAACCTGGACGCACATTGCTGGAACGCTGTCGTCCGGAACGATGCGGCTCTACGTCAACGGCGCCGAAGTTGCCAGCACGGCAAGCGCGGGAGCGCCAAGCACAACGCTCTCGGTCCCGTTTACGCTCGGAGCGGGAGCCGGACCTGATACCTCCATCCAAGCGAGCGGATTTTCGGGAGCTCTCCGTCAAGCACGGGTGTGGAATGTGGCCTTGTCGGCCTCGGAGATCCAGTCCCGGGCAACGCAGTCATTGCTCGGCTCCGAGTCCGGACTCATCGCATGCTGGCCTCTCAACGACGGCTCCGGGACGACGGCGCGCGTCATCGGCAATCCGGACTTGACGATGACGCTCGGGGACCGTACAGCGCAAAACCGTCCATCGTGGATCGCTGCCGGATTCCTTGATTCGCTGGGCATTTTCACGGATGCCATCACACTGCCATTCTCGATCGGCATTTCCAATCCGCAGGACCTCATCCCATTCGATTATGACGGCGACAACGACCTCGATGTGATCGTAACAGGACTTGTGTGGCCGCCGACGATCCCTGGTACCAAGACACCATTCTGGTTCCTCCAAAACGACGGGTCGGGCAATTTCACGCACGATACCTCGGCTTGGACACGCGATCTCGGCCTGGTGCATCCACGTCACTGGTATACCGGCGATTTCAACCGCGACGGCCGGCAGGACCTGGTGGTCGTCGGCCATGGAACGGACGTCGACCCATTCCCCGGCGAGGTCAGCCTGCTCCTCGTCCGAAATGCCGATGGGACCATGCAAAGCATGCCGTCGAGCATGCCGACGGCTGATGCATTCACGCACAACGTCGCCGTAGCAGACATCGACAAGGACCTCGACCTCGACGTCTATATGTGCAACATCGGCGGAGGCATGGTCGGACCGCAGCTGCTGCGGAACAACGGCAGCGGAGTCTTCACCGCCAGTGCGGATGGGCTTCCATCATCGATCGCCATCCGCACTGAACGGTACACGTCGAGCATCTTCGCCGATGTCGACAAAGACGGCGATGAAGATCTGATTCTCGGGGGCCATGATAACGTATTCGCTTGGACGCTGACCGACAAGCTTCTCTTGAACGATGGTACAGGCGTCTTTACGCAGGCGGCAGCAGGTGCCATGCCCGTTCGCCCGCTGGGCAACGCCAGCGGTTCCGTCGGATTGGCCGTCGCGGATGTGGACAACGACGGATGGATCGATATCATCGCGAGCGTTCATACCGATTATCGAACGCCGACGATCCAACTCCTCCTGAACAACGGCAACGGCACGTTCCGCGATGCAAGCACCAACATCCCTCAGCAGTGGCCGACGAGTGCAACCTTCGGTAATTCCTGGATCCGTTGGACGCTGCCGGTCGATTTGAACAGCGATGGATGGATCGACTTCGTTTCGGTCGGCCAGAACGAGTGCCCGAGCGCAGTCTACCTCAACACGGGTGGTGGCGTGTTCCGGTCCTACACCGACTACTACGTTGACGGCGCTTCGTACGCGGCGCTCACGGCTGGCGATTTTACGGGCGACGGCAAGCCTGATCTGCTCGCGGTCCGATCGGATCGCTCGGCGGTGCTGTACAAGACCATCGGGAACGCGGCCACAACATCGGTCGGGTCGGACAATGGCTTGGATGGATCCTCGATGACGTTTGCGCTGGACCAGAATTATCCAAATCCGTTCAACCCATCCACGCAGATCCAATATGCAGTCCCTCGCGAATCCCGAGTGAGCGTTCGGATCTACAATGTGCTGGGGAAGGAGGTCGCCACGCTGGCGGATGGCGTGTGGTCAGCGGGCGTTCACACGGTCACATGGAATGCGGCCAACGAACCCAGCGGGATCTACTTTTGCAGGATGACGGCGGACGGTTTTTCGATGACGAGGAAGCTGGTGCTGATGAAGTGAGCGTCAGTGCCAGGATGAGGCGCACAAAAGCAAAGGCCCGCATTGCGGGCCTTTGTACTTTTCAGATGACGATTGAAACTCAGATCGATCAGATCCTGATGTGCGTCTGGAACAAGGCCTCGAAGCCGTTGAGGTTTATGTTCTGTTTCACCGATCCTTCGATCGGAAATCCCGCGGTCATGTATCGCCCCTCAAGCTGGAATGCGAGCCCGGAGCCGATGTCCCACCTCAGACCGCCCAGTCCCGTAAGCGAATAGCATGACGTACTCCCCGATACAGTGATTCCAACAGGCCGCAACAGTCTGTCGTCTACGGTGACTGGACCATAGCCGACTGCGGCACCGATATACGGCGTCAGGTCCGCATCCTTCGCCAAGAGATATCGGGCGCTCGCACCCAGGTCGATCCACGTGATCTCGTTCCCCGGAACGCCGAATATCGTGGCCGACACGGTCTTGACGCCGATATCGGCGCTCAAAACAGCCCGGCCAAACATTTTGACAGCATACCCCCCGCCGAACACCGCGCTCTCACCAGCGGAAGAACCCGAATAGTATCCCAGGTTGATGGAGATGAATCGCTCCTCCTGCTGTGCCGGAGCAACGGCGGTAGCGGCGAAGAGGAAGATCACACCCAATGCCGATCTGACCGTCATGGTTCAGCGTCCCGGGAAGAATGTGTGACGATAGAATGCTCGGCAAAGTAGACGGTCGGGTCGATGTTCCGCGCTTTGAGCTCTGCGATCAACAGTGAGGTCTTGATCGGTGTCCCCTCAACGGAGAACCCGAACGAGCCGACCAACAAGAACACGTTAAAATGATTGTAGATGACTCCGTCCAATAAGGCATCGTACCCCGGACCGGCGGATTCGATGGCCCGGTCCACAGCGTTCTTGACCTGCGGATTTCCGAGCGGAAAGAGAAAATACGTCGCCTTGTCTTCTCCCGTGACCCTCAGGCCTTTTCCTTCGTCCTTGATCCGAAGGCTGATATTCTTGCTGCTGATGACCGTGAAATCCAGGATCCGTTGAGTGCAGCCGGACGCCGTGAGCAGGAACGCGACCGAGATGGCGATCGTCGCGATCGAAGAACGGTGTTTCATGGCGAGAGTCCTCGTCGTAAGGTGTTGGAGGAAGCGGTTGGGATGCTGAAAGACACGCTAAGTATCCGTGGATTCTCAGTCAGAATCAAACAGCTGTCTCCGCGCGTCAGCGATTTCCGGAGATCAGGTGCTCCAAAGAATAGGAATGTGCCGACAACGTTGCATCAGCGCAGGAGTCACCTGGTACGGCAGGAAGACAGCGTACCCGCGTTCGATGCGTCGGGGTTCGCTTTCTGCATGCCGTTTGGTATCTTGCCGTCGAGCCACATATCCATTCTCCACGTCACGGTCATGAGAATTTCCCGGTTGCTCCTCGCCATGCTGGTGCCATATATCCTGAGCGCTCAGCCCGCAACGGTTCGTACGATGGTCCTCGACCTGCCGACCTATCCCTATGGCGATGCCGATCCCGCACCTTCGGTCATGCGCGATGCCCGCATCTATCCGTACACGATCTTTGACGGTTTCTCATCAGCTCCCGTGGATAGCTCCTGGCCAGTGGTGCGAATGGAAAACCGTTGGATACGTCTCGATATCGCGCCCGGTCTTGGAGGCAAGATCCTTGGCGCTGTCGATCGAACCACAGGCAAACAGTTCATCTACACGAACGATGCGGTCAAGTTCCGTCGGATCGCTCTTCGCGGACCCTGGACTTCCGGAGGCATCGAATTCAATTTCGGGGTCGTCGGTCACACGCCCACCACGGCTGCCGCCGTCGATCATGTTGAGCGGTCCGGAACGGACGGCAGCGTAACCGCATTCGTCGGCTCCATGGATCTGCCATCACGCACCCGTTGGACCGTGGCGATCACGGTTCGGCCTGACGAAGCGGCGATCGAAACGCGCACACTGTGGCACAATCCGACGCCGTTTTTCCGGTCACAGTATTCGTGGAGCACCGCCGCAGTCGATGCCCGCGAAGACCTTCGCTACTTCTACCCGGGTCATGCCATGGTCCCTCATGGGACGGACCTTTCGAACGAATCCTGGCCGGTAGACGCCCAGGGACGGGACGTGTCGTACTACCGGAACAACAACTTCGAAGGGAGCAAATCCAACTTCATCTTTGGGGACTATCAGCCGTTCTTCGGGACATTTGCCGAAGGGACAGCGATGGGCCTCGGCCACTGGGCTCTCTACGATGATATGCCGGGCCGGAAGGTATGGATCTGGTCGCTCGCGCGCGACGGCGCGATCTGGGAACAACTGCTGACCGACCACCGCGGACAGTACTCCGAACCACAAGCCGGTCGACTATTCTCCCAGGTTGACCATGATCTCCTGTGGCCTCACAGTTCCTCCGGTTGGACGGAGCGATGGTTTCCCCTGAAGAATATCGGAGGTGTGCGGGCGGCGGCACCCACGGCGATCATGAACATCACATGGAAGGATGGAGCGCCGACGATCGCGGTCTCTGCACTATCCTCATGGGCTGAAGACGTGGTGATCTTCTCCGGGGCCAGAGAAGTATTCAAAGAACGCGTGTCGTTGACGCCGCTTGGTGTGTGGTCGAAAACGATCGCGTGGTCCGATCCACCCGAACGCCTCCGCGTGCAGGTAGGAGAGCGGCTCCGATTCGACAATTCGCCCGAGGCGACCCGCTTGAGTCGCCCGATCGAATATCGTAGCATTCCGGATACGACGGCCTCGGGCCTGTTCATCAAAGCAGACCAATTGGAAAAGGAACGCCGGCTGCCCGAAGCACTCGCCGTCTTCCGATCGTGTCTGGAAATGGATCCACTCTATGTCGCGGCGCTCGCTCGGTCGTCTCTGATCCTCAGCTGGATGGATCGTACGCACGAGGCCATCAGCAGTGCTTGGCGTGCCCTACAACTTTCGAAATATGATGCTGATGCCAATTATGCCTTCGGGGTCGCCAGTCGTCAGGCTGGCAACAGTATCGATGCGCTCGAGGCGTTCGGGTGGGCCGCCCGTTCGCCCGCGTATCAGACGAGTGCCTATACGCACATGGCCGAACTCTATCTGATTCAGCGCGATCCGATCCTCGCAGCCTCGTATGCCCGCCGCGCCCTACGGTCCGGCCAGGACGTTCTCAGGGCCTATCATGTCCTCGCGCTGGCACAACGACTGGCAGGTGATCGGGCCTCGGCCCGCACAACCATCCAGCAGGCGTTGGCGCTCGATCCTCTTGACCACCATGCGTCGTTCGAGCTCGCATTGCTCGAGGGCAACACCGAGGCCATACGACGTGTCTTGAAGGGGATCACGAATGAGTTCGCTGAACAATCGGTGCTCGAGGTGGCGCTGTGGTACCATACCGTTGGCCGAACTTCTGACGGGTTAGCGCTGCTGCAAAACGCTCGGCTTGGCGTGATGGGTCGGTTCTGGATGGCCTACGTGCAGCGCATATCGAACCCGCCGGCAAGCCGAGACGCCTTGCTGGCCGCGATCGCGGAGCCCATCGACGGTGTAACGCCGTTCCGCGAAGAAGAGATCGGCCTGTTCCGATGGGCGTGCCAGGAAGCGCCCGATGCGTGGAAGACAAAGTACTATCTTGGACTTGCGCTCTGGGCGAAAGGACGAACACCCGAGGCGTTCGATGTGTTTCGCCCCCTCTCGCCGGTAGATGCCCCCACGTTCTACCTGGCCCGGGCGTGGCTACGACGGACACTCGTTTCCAAAGGCGAGAATGTTGATCTCGCGACAGCAGTCGAACAAGGTCCCACGCTCTGGCGAACATGGCATGCGATGAACGTCTATCTCGTGCAGAACGTCAAGCACGTGGGGATCGATAGCGCTCTTCAAGCGGCTCGGCTTGCATTCGCGCGATTTCCTGAACACACCGTCATCCGGATGGACCTCGCGACGGCTTTGTTCGCGTCAGGACGTTACGAGGAGTGTCTTCATTCGCTCGATAGCACCGAAGTGCTTCCGTATGAAGGCTCGTGGGAGGCACACGATCTGTATCGTCGGGCCCATCTGATGGCATCCGTGGAGGCGTTCAGCACGGGAGCATGGAACCTCGCGTTGGACCATGCGACGCGCTCGACGAAGTATCCCGAGCACCTGGGAAGCGGTGAACCGTGGGAGCCGGACCACCGAAGTGCGTCGTTCGTCATAGCCGCATGCCTCGACCGGATCGGGAAAGGGCACGAAGCGGCCGCGAAACGTCGGGAGATCGACGCCTATACAAAGCGCCATGGCACGTCCTGGGGGAACGATCATTTGATCGGGTTCTGGCAGACACGGCAGGCCAGTCCTCCTGATGCGATGGGCAAGGATCGACCATCGGCCATCCCCGCCTCCCTCGCGGGGTGGCTGGAAACAGGGGCACTACTGACTCTTGATCAGGCCCGGGCCTTGTCTCCTGCATTGCGGGTCCAATACGAGATACTCACACGCGTGAAGCCATGAGAACATTTGCCCTCATCCTTGGGCTTTCCGCCCTTGCGGGAGCCCAGGATCTCACGTATGGAACTGGCACGTGGAATGCAGACTCATTGGGCAACCATCGATTCGTCCTTCGTGTGGATGCGCCTGCTTCGTTCGTGACGGCCCACATCCCGTGGCGTCGGCGCGATGCCCATCCAGAACAAAAGCACGCTTTCATCGTCGACTCCGCGACCAGCTCCATCGTCACGCAATATCGGTGGACATCGATCTCGCGCGGATCAGGAAATGTTGAATTCGTGCCGACGTCGGGTGCGGGTACGTATTACGTCTACTATCTGTTGTACCGGCCAAGAGGGTCGCGGAACTACCCGAAGGGCTACTATCTGCCATTCCAGCCGGGCGATACTTCGTTCTTGCGACCCGGAGTCAGAGCTGGCACGGCTCACGTCGTCGGCTATGAGTCAATTGACAGCTTCAATACATTCTGGCCAATGGAGTTCATCTCGTCGAGCGCAGAAACACGACGACTCGTCCAGAAACACGAACGGGATCCCTTTCTCCTGTTCGTGGAACCTCGTGAGCGTCCGATACGCATGATGTCCGATCTACCGATGCACTGGACATTGCAAGGGCCGCAGCGAACGCTGACGGCCTCGGCGGATCGTGGTGAATTTCTGTCATTCCAGGTGGGCATCTTTGCGGCGCGCCGACCGATCAACATAGCGGGCGTGACGAGTTCGTCGCTGAAAGGTCCGAACGGCGCTACGATCGCGTCGTCGGCCCTCACCTGTTTCAACACGAACGGCATCGACTGGAGGGGACGCCCGTTCAGCAAGGAGGTCCGCGTTGATTCAGGAAACGTGCAGGCGTTGTGGATGGGCGTTCAGATCCCTCAGTCAGCGCGCCCGGGGGTCTATCGCGGCACCGTAACGATCGAACCATCCAACGCTGAACCGCAGGACGTCTCACTAGAGATTGCGGTGTCCGACCACGTACTCGCGGATGCGGGAGACAGGGAACCGGCTCGCCTCTCCCGGTTGCGTTGGTTGAACTCGCAGCTCGCTGCTGACGACAGCGTTGTACAGCCGTTCACACCAATCCGAGTTTCGGGACGTGAGATATCTATCCTGGGCCGGGCCGTCGAATTGACGCCGAACGGATTGCCTGCACAGGTGCGGTCGTACTTCTCGCCGGAGAACACCCGGTTGCTTTCCTCAAGTCGTCCGCTGCTGACCGCCCCCATGCGGTTCGTCGTCGAGGACGGCGCCGGCCGCTCGACGTCGTGGGTGCAGGGTCAGATGCAGTTCCGCCGCCAGACACCCGGAACCGTTGCGTGGAGCTCGGCCGGGTCCGTCGGAGATTTCGACGCAACCCTGGAGGGATCGCTGGAATGCGACGGGTACGTCGAATACCGCCTGACGCTGACGGCGCGCCGCCGCACCTCCGTTCGCGATATGCGGCTCGAGATCCCATGGGAGCAGACCGCCACACGGTATATGATGGGGTTGGGGAGAAAGGGAGGCTTCCGGCCAGATCGGTTCACGTGGGCGTGGGACCAGAAAAAGAACCATGATGCGGTCTGGTTGGGAGATATCAATGCCGGCATGCAGTTGAGCCTTCGCGATTCCAACTATGTCCGTCCGCTCAACACGAACTTCTACCTGCTCAAGCCGCTGCAAATGCCGGCGTCATGGTTCAACGGAGGCGCTGGTGGGTTGCAGTTCGCGCCGGTGGATACGACCACGTTGCTCGTCGAAGCCACAAGCGGCGCCAGATCGCTCGCTCCGGGCGAGTCCGTCCACTTTATCTGGTCGTTGCTCATCACGCCGTTCAAGCTGATCGATACGGACGCGCAGTGGTCGACGCGCTACTACCATCGTCTGGATCCGCTTGATACGATCGTTGCTGCCGGGGCGAATACGATCAACGTCCATCACGCCAATGCGGTCAATCCGTACATCAACTACCCCTTCTTGAGCCCGGATACGATGAGGGCGTTTGCAGCGGCTGCGCACGCGCGAGGGATGCGGATGAAGATCTACTACACGGTGCGCGAGCTGACGAACCGCGCGCCCGAGATGCCGATGCTGTTCAGCCTTGGCGACGAGGTGCTCGAAGGAGGGGCTGGCGGAGGGTTTGCGTGGCTTCAAGAGCATCTGGACCAGGATTACATTCCCGCATGGTTTGTTCCTGAGTTGAAGGACGCGGCCGTGATCAACAGCGGCGTTTCACGATGGCATAATTTCTACGTAGAGGGACTGGACTGGCTGGTGCGAAACGTTGGGATCGACGGTCTCTATATTGACGATGTCGCCTTCGACCGTACGACGATGAAACGGGTGCGAAAGACGCTCGAACGCCATCGGCCGGCCCCGCTCATCGACCTCCATTCGGCGAATCAGTTCAACCCCCGCGATGGCTACGTGAACAGCGCCAACCTCTACCTCGAGCATTTTCCGTATCTGGATCGGCTGTGGTTCGGTGAGTATTTCGACTATGATGCGCAGCCGGATTTTTGGATGGTCGAGGTCAGCGGCATCCCGTTCGGTCTGATGGGGGAGATGCTTGAGAAGGGTGGCAATCCATGGCGGGGCATGATCTACGGAATGACGAACCGTCTCCCGTGGGCGGGAGATCCGAGGCCGGTATGGAAGATATGGGACGCGTTCGGGATGGCCGGATCCGACATGGTGGGCTACTGGTCCCCGGCGTGCCCCGTTCAAACCGGCCATCCGGATGTCAAGGCGACCGTCTATCGGAAGCCCGGATCGGCCCTCATTGCCGTCGCGAGTTGGGCAAGCGATACCGTCGGTGTCACGCTGGCCGTCGACTGGAAATCCCTGGGGATCGACAAACGCGCGGCTCGCATCGAGGCAATGGAGGCTTCCGGTTTTCAACCGGCGCATCAGTTCGCGATCGACGAGCCGATCCCGTGTCCGCCGGGAAAGGGATGGCTTCTGCACGTCGTCCCGGATACACGATGATCCAGCTGTTCGCGCATTGACGTTGACGGAGGGAGAATGCAATCGGAGACTGCCGTCGAACCGTGTTCCATACCCATGACAGGAGGAAGGCTATGAAAGATCCTGAGAATTCCCTTGATCGCCGCTCATTTATCGGAGCAGCCGTCGCAGCAACTGCAGCTCTTGCAACGGGAGCCACGCGGATGCAGGCCAACCCCGACGTAACGTCGACTCGCAAGACAGTCCGGGAACTTCCATACAACCCGCGTACGCACAAGGCCATGCCTATGCGAAACCTCGGGAAGACCGGATACCAGGTCGGCTTGTTCAGTCTGGGCGGTCAGGCCACGCTCGAAGTGAAAGGGAAGGAGAAGGAGTCGGTGGAGATTATTCACCGCGCGCTCGACCTTGGCGTCAACTATATCGACACGGCAGCCGGCTACGGGAACGGCATCAGTGAGATCAACATCGGCCACGTGCTCAAAGAGCGGCGGACCGAAGTCTTCCAGACCTCGAAAACCGCCGATCGGACCTACGAGGGGTCGATGAGGATCCTGGAGAAGACCCTCAAGCAGCTTCAAACCGACCATCTCGACCTGTGGCAGCTGCACAACGTGCGCACGCAAGAGGACCTGGACAAGATCTTCGCAGCCGACGGTGCCATGAAGGCGTTGCTCAAGGCGCAAGAAGACGGCATGGTCCGATTCCTCGGGATCACGGGCCACTACGAGCCCCTCGTACTCAAGCAAGCGCTGGAGCGGTTCAACTTCGACACGATCTTGATGGCGGTTAACGCGGCGGATACGCACTATCTGAGCTTCCGTCGGTATCTGCTCCCGATCGCGCAACAACAGGGCATCGGGATCATTGGAATGAAGCTGGCGACGCGCGGCCGCATGCTCTCGACGTGGGTCCCGCCGCCGGTGGCGGAGCAGCCCGAACGACTACGCACACCCAAACCGGGCACGATCACAATGAAAGAGTCCCTCTTCTACAACTCGACGCTTCCGGTCAGCACGAACATCGTCGGAGTTGACACGGTCGCTCAGCTTGAAGAGAACGTGCGTTGGGTGTCGGAATTCTCTCCTCTGAGCCCCGCTCAGATGGAAGAGATCGAATACAAGACCCTGCCGATCGTCCGGCAGGGATTATACTTTCGCCGTTGGGATATGGGAGCCTAGCGGGGGATCCGGAGAAAAAAGGAGATCCGTTCGGTTTCGTGACGCTGCTACCAGGCGGAAATGCGGAGGGAACAGACAAAGCCGATCCATGAGGGTCGGCTTTGCCTTTGTGATGACGTTCAGACGTTGCTCGGTGGAGCCTCCGGAGCGTGTCCAGAAGCCGGACGAGACGACCTCAAATTCGCGGGACGGTCGGAAAAATCCTACGGAGTTTCAGCTGGGGGAGCGTCAACGAGCAATGGTGTGGGATTCATTCGTGCGGCCTCGACGGCACACCAGGCCTGAAAGCTCAAGCGCACGACCTCGGTCTTCGAAAGACCATACGGGTACGATGCGGTAAAATTCTCCATCACATGGTCCAGAAATGTATTGAAGTCCTTCACGATCCACCTCGCAAGCAACATGTGTCAGCCGGTCCCAGACGGGATCGCGCCGCCATTCAATATGCTCATTCAGCTTCCATCAACCTAACCCATGTGCTTGGATGATGGAACTTGGATCTCGGGAGCGCGTCGAGGTGGAACAGTGTCAGGCCGAGTGGTGTTCGAGACGTCTCGGCCGGGTCGACTCGATCGCTTGGAGCGGTGGGTTATGCCGCGTGTGCCCAATTCGGTGAATTCTGGGCATTTTCACTGAAGAAATCCGCACAGGATGCTTCAAATGACAGTAGGATATGACCAAGAATCACTATATTGCAGTGTTCTTCATCCCTCCGTGCGAGCAGCGGAGGACGCCGTGCACTTGACCCCGTTGGTTCCAGCTGTCTCCATACGTGAACCGGTGCCGTTGCGTCCGTGGTTGCCCCCGGTACCAATTCACCAGCATCATTTCAGAAAGGTTTCACATATGGAACAAGGAACCGTTAAGTGGTTCAATGCGGCCAAGGGTTTCGGATTCATCTCCCGTGAGGGTGGCGAAGATGTGTTCGTCCACTTCAAGGAGATCGTCGGCGAAGGCTACAAGAGCCTCAACGAAGGCGACAAGGTCGAATTCAACGTGACGCAGGGCCCGAAGGGTCTTCAGGCCCAGTCCGTCAAGAAGATCTAACGCACTACGCCGCAACGAAAGCCCCGCTTCTCGAAAGAGAGGCGGGGTTTTTCATTTCATCCGCATCCAGCGGACGGTCGATCGGCGGGACGTGGAGCAATGGGGCAACGCGGACGAACAAGAACGACAAAGGGTCCCCCTCTCACATCAGGAGACCCTTTTCGCATTACGATTCGACTCGATCACACGCACCCAGCCCGCCCTTCCCACCACCTACCACCTACTACCCACCCCCCGCTACCCGCTACCCACTCACTACTCCCTACTTCCTACTTCATACTCCATACGGCACCCAGATGTTCTTCACCTGGGTCGCCTTGAGAAGCAAGCGCTCCATCGATACACGCTCCCACGCGATCGGTTGACCGGAGGAAACCCACGTCTGTTTCATGTTGGCTACCGATGCCGCCTCGACCGCCTTGCATGCGGCCGGATCACCGAACGACCAAACGCCGTCAACCGCCTCGTGGGCCGCGAGCACGTTGGCCGCCCCGTCAGGTTCCTGGGCAGTGAGCATGTTGATGACGCCCGCCGGAATGTCCGAATGCTGGATCACCTGCACAAGATCCATAGCTGTCATTGCATACGTACCAGCTACGACCACGACGGTATTGGCCATTGCCAGTGCTGGACCGATGATCGACACAAGACCGAGGAGCGGTGATCCATCCGGAGCGCGCATCCCCAGTACGCCGACCGGTTCCCGAAGACCAACGACCAACCGCCGCCCGAGCACCGGCTGGACGCTTCCGCCAAACTTATCTGCGTACGCGGCGCAGTCGAACAGACGGCGGACGCTGGTCTTCACTTCGTCGTGCGCATCGGCCAGCGAGCGGCCGGTTTGGGCCGAGATGCCGGCTGCAAAACGCTCCGCTTCGTTCGACAAATTCTCCGCCCAGAAATAGAGGATTTGGGCCCGCAGGTGCGCGGCCGATTCAAACCACGAGGCGAACGCTCCGCGCGCCGCTTCGACGGCGTTCCGTACGTCCTTCCGGTTCGCTTCACCCACGACTGCGAGGACCTTTCCGGTCGGACTCTTGATCTGAAAGCTTCCGGCCTGGTCCGGCCGTGCCAATTTTCCGCCGATCAGGAACCGGAATGTCCGGTCGATCGCGGCAGAGTTAGAGGAATGAAGAGTCGTGCTGGAGATGCTCGACTCGCTCGTGGCCGCAGCCTCTGGCTTCTGGCCTCTGGCCTCTGGTCTCTGGCCTCTGAGCTCTGACCTCTCACCTTCTTCCACCACCACCGCATACATTCCTTCGCGACCACCTTCCCGGCCGTAGCCGCTCTCCTTATAGCCGCCGAATCCAGCAGCGGCGTCGAACAGATTGGTCGAATTGATCCAGACGGTTCCCGCCCGGACCTGTCGGGCGACGTGCATGGCTGTGTCGATGTCCTGCGACCAGATCGAGGCCGCCAGTCCATATCGCGTATTGTTCGCGAGCGCGATGGCTTCCGAAGGCGTCCGGAACGTGAGCGTCACGAGCACCGGGCCGAAGATCTCTTCCTGCGCGATCGTGTGTGACGGTTCCACCTTCGTGAAGAGCGTGGGGGGAAGGAAATAGCCGCCCTTCGGGCACGTGACGTTGTCCGGCTGCCACATCTCAGCCCCTTCCTTCCGGCCGATGGCCATCATCTCGCCGATCTTCTTCAGCTGCTCGGCGTTATTGATGGCCCCCATATCGACGGCCTTGTCGAGCGGGTTGCCGACGCGGAGCTTCTTCATCCGCCGCTTCAGGCGCTTGATGAAGTCGTCGTGGATCGACTCCTGCACGAGGAGGCGCGAACCGGCACAGCAGACTTGCCCTTCGTTGAACCAGATGCCGTTGACCACACCTTCGACGGCCGAATCGAGGTCGGCAGAATCGAACACGATGAACGGCGACTTGCCGCCCAGCTCCATTGTCAGATGCTTACCGGACCCGGCGGTCCCCTTGCGGATGATGCGTCCGACGTCCGTCGACCCGGTAAAGGTGACCTTCCAAGGCACCGGATGTTCGTACAGCATCGTACCGGTCTTCGAATCGCCCGTGACGATATTCACCACGCCTGGTGGCAGCTTCACCTCCTTCATCAGAATGTCGGCCAGCAGGAGAGCGCTCAGCGGCGTCGATTTCGACGGCTTCAGGACGACAGTATTTCCTGCGGCAATGGCGGGGGCGATCTTCCAGGCGAGCATCAGGAACGGAAAATTCCACGGGATGATCTGCGCGATCACACCTCCCGGACGATATCCGGCAAACTCCGTTTCGAACGATTGAGCCCATCCGGCATGATAATAGAAATGACGGATCACAACCGGCACGTCGATATCGCGGGTCTCCCGGATCGGCTTGCCGTTGTCCAGCGACTCAAGCACGGCGAAGATGCGGGCATGCTTCGCGATCGCGCGCGCGATCGCATAGAGATATTTTGCGCGCTCATGGCCGCTGAGCCCACTCCAGGCCGGGAATGCCGCCTGGGCTGCCGCGACGGCTGCATCGACGTCTTCTTTCGTCCCCAATGCGATCTGTGCCAGCACTTCGTCATGCCTGGCAGGGTTGATGGTGGGGAAATGCGCCCCCGTCGCAGGCGGCTGCCACGCTCCATTGATGTAATGTGAGAACGTAGCGCCGTACGACGAGAGCCATTCGCGCGTGCGAGTCTCCTGCTCAGGGGCCGGACCGTAGTCAAGCGACTTGAGAAGGGATTCCAGGTATTGATTGTTCATAGCCTCATTCGCCAAGTCTGATTTTCGTTGCTTTACCCGAAGGCGCTGCTATCCTCGGAAACCTTCCAACTCCCTTCTCCTCACACCTTCCTCCCGCCTCAGCTCTCCTAAGCCATTGGATGGTACTGCACGTTGGAGTACCGGCCGTACGCCAGGTGCCGCAGCTGTCGTTCGATGTCGGTCAGGAGGGCGCTGGCGCCCAGGCGGAACAGGTGCGGCTGGGTCCACTCCGGTCCCATTTCTTCGAGCATCAGCGTCAGCCACAGCATGGCGTCCTTTGCCGTGCGGATGCCCCCGGCGGGCTTGAACCCGACGGAACGCGCACCGAGCGCTCCAAGGTCGATGAACCGGCGGATCTGTCGCACCATGACGAGCCCGCTTTCAAGTGTCGCATTGGTCGGCTCGAAGCCCGTGGAGGTCTTGATCGTGTCGGACCCGGCCATGATGGCCACGGCTGACGCGGCGGCGATGTTTGCGAGCGTTTCGAGATTGCCGACCCCCAGGATTGTCTTGAGCTTGGCGCGCGAGCCACAGACGTCGCGATATGCGACGATCTCGTCGTAGAGCGACCGCCACTGTCCGGTCAACACTTTCTCGCGGCTGATCACGACGTCGATCTCCGTCGCTCCGGCCTTGATGGCCATGTCGATCTCTTTGGTCTTGAGGCCGATGAACGTCTGTCCGGCGGGGAATCCGGTCGCCACTGAGGCGACGGGCAATCGTCCGCCGAGTGATCCGACGGCAGCCTTCACCTGTGCGGGATAGACGCAGACGGCCGCAACGGTGATCGGCGGGAGATGCAGGGCCTGGATGATCTCCGGCTCCACCGGGTTGATGGCTTTTGCGCAGAGCCGTGCCACACGACCGGCGGTATCATCTCCAGCCAGGGTCGTCAGGTCCATGCAGCGGATGGCGGTGACGTAGGCTGCGACCTGTGCTTCGACCTTGAACGACCGGCGGGTGCCGAGCTCGACGGCGCGGGCCTCGATGGCGCTCCGGTTCACGCGCATCGCGTGGACGAGTGCTGGATCGAACGGGATCGGCGAATTGGTTTTCAGACCGGCGGCCGTTCGCCGGATCGCGTTCCGGGCAGGAGCGCGATGTTTATCCTTGATGGCCATGGTCGTCAATGGTACCGATTCTTTGCGTGAGGGGAAATAGGATGGAGGCGATGGCTGATGCGTGAGGGATCCTTGGAGAATAGAGCAGTACGTAAAATGACCCCAACCCCGAACCACGACTATCACAGATTCCACGAAACATGAGTACATTGCTTCATGCTGAAGCCACCGATCTCGCGGCCGTTCAAGGTCCATCATCTTCTCGAACTGCCATTCTTCTTCCTCATGACGGCGCTCGTCTGTCTGATTCCGCTGTCTGTGGTGCGGGCACTTGGACGCTCGCTCGGCAGGTTGGGATATCGACTGCTCGGCTCGCGCCGACGCGTGGCCTTGGAGAACCTCCGGGCGGCATTCTCGAACCATTCGGAACACGAGCTCGAGCGAATTGCACACGGGTCGTTCGAGACGGTCGCCGTGAGCTTTCTTGAGTTGCTCTGGTTTCCTCGGCTCGACTTCGCGCGTCTCCGACACGAAGCGGTCGTCGAAAACGCGGAGGAAGTCCGTCGAGACCTGGGCGACCGGGGCGCAGTCGTGATCGTCAGCCACATGGCGGGATGGGAATTTATACTACAAGGTGTGAATGCCGCGTTTCCCGGCAGGACCTCGGTCGTGTACAAGCCACTTTCGAACCCGTTGACCGATCGGTTCATCTACGCGTGGCGTTCGAAGTTTGGTCTGAAGTGGATCCCGATGCAGACGGCCGTGGGGGACACGATGGCTGAAGCGCAGGGTGGCGGCATCGTGATCCTCGCCGCAGACCAAAGCGTTCCAAAGGAGAGTATCCGCGTGCCGTTCTTCGGGCGAAGCGTTCCTACCGCAAAGGGTCCCGCTGCATTGTCATTGAAGACAGGGGTGCCGATCTACCTTTGCCGCTTGCGACGCGTGTCAAACGAGACCTATCGTGGCGATCTGGTCCGCGTCCCATCGGAAGGCATCCACGGTTACAGCGAGACGAACGTCGTGGAGTTGACGAGCCGGTTCACGGCCATGACCGAAGAGTATATCCTGCGCGACCCGGACCAGTGGATGTGGACGCACAAGCGGTGGAAACACTGGGTGGCGGAGGAGAACTGAGAGAGGAGAAAGGAGGGAGGAGGAAGGGGAGAGGAAGAAGGTGAGGTGGAGGTATCGGAGCGGAAAGCGGATGCGAGAAATCCTTTCACGCGCGATCCTGGGGCCGGAAGACAGCTTCCGCACTACGTTACTTCCCGTACTGCCATAGGGGGGCAGTAGCTGCTAGATTCTCACCTCACAGCAACTACGACGTTCAGGCCTGTCTCGAACGTTTCGAATCGTGCGCCCGATTCCTGCAGCACCCGCTCCACATTCGCGATCGGCATCGATCCCCGCGGATGGTCCCGCCGATAGATCTCCCGCTCTAAGCGTTGCATCACGTCGAAGCCCCGTTCGTTGAAGTCCGCGATCAGCAGTCGGCCAAGAGGATCTCGAACGCGAAGGAGCTCTTTGAGGGCCGGCCCAGGATCGTCGATCTCGTGGAGCGTGTTGACACACGTGACGCTCATGAGCGATCCGCTGCGGAACGGAAGCCGTCCCATCTCCAATCCCACCAACGTCACCCGAGCCCGAGCTTCCGCGAGACGCTCCATGACGCGTTCTCGCTTCTCCAGCGTCCGGTCCCCGCTGATGACCCGATAGCCGAGATGTGCCAGCACGGCCGACATGCGTCCCGTACCAGTAGCGAGCTCGACGACTGGTGCCGAGGGATCAAAGCCGGCCCGCGTGACCATTTCTGCGTATTCTTCGACCAGATCGTGCCCCCACGAACGAAGAAGACGGTCGGAGGCCGAGGGGGGAATGGAATTCAGAGCGATCAACGTGAAGATTGCTGGGAGGAGTGGTGGAGAGTAGGGGTGAGGGGGGGGCGATGAAGACGTTGAACGACAAAGGCCGGCGCTACATTACGCCAGCCCTTTTGAGTCTTGATTCATGCCTTTGGCCTTTGCCGCGTCTGCGGATCGTTCTCAAAAGAGTAGAGCGTTTGGCGTTTGTTTGGAGTCTGGCCATTTGGAGTTTGGAGTCTACGCCCTATATCTCTCCCGCACCGCCGGCACCAGATATTCTTCGAACGCTCGCTTCAGCGAATAGGTCGGTTTGAATCCCCAATCGCGCATGGCGGCTGATGAGTCCACGTCTGCCGGCCAACTGTCGACGATCGCCTGCCGGCGCACATCGGGCTCGAATGTGATCTCCGCCCCCGGAAATGCGTCCCGCACGAGCTCTGCGAATTCCCCCGCCGACGGATTGAAAGCGCCGATATTGTACGATCGCTGTGTCAATCGATCGGCAGGTGCAGACGCAAGCTTGAGGATAGCGCGCACCGCATCGGGCATGGCCATGAACGGGATCCGTGAATCTGCCCGCACGAAACAGGGATACGGCTTCTTCTGGGCGGCCGCATGAAGCATCTCGGGCCCGAAGTCGCTGGTCCCGCCGGTCGGCAGCGTCTGAGCGCTGATGAGCCCCGGGAAACGGATGCATCGAACGTCGACACGCGGTCCGGACGGGGCCATGTCGAGCTGCCGATAATGGTCGCTGTAGTACGATCCGAGGTGTTCGCAGTAGAGCTTGTTGATGCCGTACATCGTGCGCGGCTGGCACCAATCGGCCTCGCGCACAGGACTGGCGAGCTGTTTCGCGTCGAGCGAAGGCATCCCATAAACGGCGATGGAGCTGGGATACAGGACCATCACCGAATGGCCCTGGACCTTCGACTGCGTGTTGGCGAGTTCCAGGATGTTCAGCATCCCGTCGACGTTGACCCGGTGAGCGAGGAGGGGTTCCTTTTCCGAGCGGGTCGAAAGGAGCGCCGCCAGATGGTAGATCACGCTGAACTCAGATCCCGACGATACCCGCTGGAGGACGCTCGGGTCGAGGATGTCGCCGACGATCGTTTGTGTGCACCGTCGGGCGATCTCCGCGTCCATCGGGTGAAGGTCGAGCGCGACGATCTGGATGTTATCCTGGTCGGAGAGATGGTGGATCAGGCCGTGGCCGATCTCGCCGTTGGCCCCGGTGATGAACACCGTTGTGCTCATACGTACCTGTCAGAGATCAACGTTGATGGGGGTGAAATGCTCCAAATGTCCAAACAAACGTCCAGACCGCCAAACGGCCAAACCACGACTCTGGTATCTGGAATGTTTCGTCATTGAATACCGATGATGCGCACCGGACTTTCATTTCCCACACGGTCCAGCGCGCTTACACCGACCTCCTGCAGACGCTCGAAGCGGACACGCACGGAATCCGGCTGTCCGCGCCGACGACTTCGTTCCTCAACTGTGCGCTCGCGCGAAAGCGTGGCAGACGTCGAGTAGCGGTTCTGCACCATCGGCTCCCATGCCTGACCATAGCGGGCGTAGACGACCCATCGGAAGACGTCGGCGCTGTTTGGATGTGTCCACGTGAGTTGGGCGTTGAGCGAGTCGGCCGTCACGGTCAACTCAGGCTGGGCCGGCGGATCGTCGTCGAGCCAGGGTGAGGCCGGCACGACTGCGGGAGTGCGATAGACGCCCGATCGAAGTACGTTGTTCACCACCGCGCTGTCGCGTTGGAATGTGCGGAAACTGAAGTGAATGTGTCCCGGACCCTCCGGTACGAAGCCACGGGCGATCATGATCTCATTGGGGATCTCGTCCTGGTTATCACCGACCATCCTCCCCGTGTACATGCCGGGCCAAAGATGTCGCCCTTCGCGGTTCTCGCGGGTCCACCATCCCAACAGCACCGGAAAACTCTGCGGCACTTGCTTAATCGGCCAGTAGAGTTGCGGCGTGAAGTAATCGACCCAGCCTTCGTTCCACCAGAGCTTGGCGTCGGCATACAGGCCGTTGTATTGATCGAACCCCGCGATCGAGGGCGGATTGCCCGGCCGCCAGATGCCGAACGGGCTGAGCCCGAATTTCACTAACGGTTTTTCCTTCTTGATGGCTGCATAGAGGCGCTCGATGTACGCATTCACGTTCGAACGACGCCAATCGTTCCGTGAGAGCGAGCCGCCCTTGGCCTGATACATGGCCCAGGTAGTATCGTCGGGAAAGTTGCCGTCTCCGTACGGATAGAAATAATCGTCGAAGTGGATCCCGTCCACGTCGTACCGCCGCACGACGTCCATGACCACCGCAAAAGAATGTTCCTGCGTCTCTGGATGTCCCGGGTCCATCCACCACGTATTTCCCTGGAGCTTGCGGACGAGATGCGGCTTCGTGTTGACGATGGACGTGGGGGGCGGCTCACCGTTCCGACGCGACAAGAAGGCTCGATACGGGTTGAACCATGCATGCAATTCCAAGCCCCGGTCATGTGCCTCCTCGACCCAGAACTCCAGCGGATCGTAATACGGCGAGGGGGCCTGCCCTTGGGCGCCGGTCAGGTAGTGCGACCAGGGCTCAAGGTCGCTGCGGTACATGGCATCGCAATGCGGCCGCACCTGGAAGACGATGGCATTGAGTCCGAGGGACACGGCCGTGTCGAGGATCGCCCGGGCCTCCCGTTGCTGGACCTCGGTGCTGAGCCCGGGTTTGCTCGGCCAGTCGATGTTGCCCACGGTTGCTACCCAGGCACCGCGGAATTCCCGGTCGACCCGGGGCCCGGAGGCGGTCGATCCGGTGTTGCGAGGTGCGAACGTGGAGCATCCCGTCAGGGCGAGAAGCAAGCTGGCCAGGACGAGCCGGCGGATCGGAGTTGTGCTCATGGTGTTGGCACGTACGAAGGGTGAGGTGGTAGAAAAGCGCAGGGCAATCTGCGGAAAACTCGGCCCAGCGTCAAGCGCGGGCGCAGCACTGCGTCCCGAAGTTGCGACATGGTCACACTTCGACTGCGGGCGTCGAACGCCCTGGAGCGCGTTGCCTGCGAGAAACGGAGCGCCCTACGCCGCCCGACTGACGAATGAGAACCGCACGACCGTCGGGTGCACGAGACGCACGAAGTCCTCATACGACATCCGTACGAGATCCCGGTGCGTCCCCGCATTGAAGGCGATGTCCTTATCCTCGGCCAGCGCGGCGTCGACGAACGTCTTCATATCGAAGAACTGGCCGAATGGGGGCATGGCCCCAAGCTCGCAGTTGGGGAACGCGTTGTGAAATTCCGACTCGGCCGCGATCTCAACATCGCGCGCGCCGGTCGCCTTCTTCAAGAGCGTGAAGTCGACCATCCGTGAACCGGGGAGGACGGCCAACGCCATCGCACCGTCCATCCAAAAGACCACCGTCTTGGCGATCTCGCGACCCGGAATGTGGGCGCTGGCGGCGACCTCTTGCGCCGTGAAGGCCACCGAATGGGTCATGATGACGTACTTGACCCGCTCGCCATCGAGAAAATCCTGCAGTCGTTTGAGGATCATGGCCGCCTCCTGATCTGGTGACGTGCAGAACCCCCATGAACGCATCAACCCACAACACGGGCGCGTGAAGCCGCATGATGTGGGTTGAGCGGAGGTCGTGAACGCTACGGTCTCTCCGGAAGTCCTGGCACGATGGTCTGTGCTGCCGCTGGTAATGTTGTCAGCTCCGCAGCCAAATGCAAGCCGACAGTCTCGAATGTGGGAAGGTCCGCGGAAGCGAGAACACTGATGAACGCGGAAAAAACCATCCCCACGGATACAGACACGTGATCCGTACACATCCTCCTTTTCAGTGTCGATCTGTGTGCGCGCTTTTTCAGGACGTTCACTTCTTTCCCAACGGCCGCTCGGGTTGGTAGATCGCGTAGCCGAACACGAACGACAGCCGGTTTCCATCGGGGTTCGTCGCCAAGACGAGATTGAGCGGGATGCTGACGCCGCCGTAGTTGATCGACTTACCCGCCGCCAGCACGAGCGCCGTCTTCGGGCCTTCGTCCGTGATCAGCACGTTGGGTCCCATACCGAATTCCCACCCGCTGGGGAACCGGATCCCCATCGCCAGCGTGCCGCTTGGGATGAGAGTGCCATATTCCACACCACCGACCAGCGGGATCGCTTCGATAACGAACGATGGACCCTCGCCCTCGGGAATGACCTGGTATTCGAAGTGCCAGCCGAACTGACTGATGAGCATGCCGATCTGTCGTTCTTTGAGCGCGCGAGTCAGCGAGTTCTGGCCCAGCACGTACGTGGCCCCCAGGCGCGGCCCGTCGAGACTCCTGCGCGAGAATGCGACCTCGTCCTCGGGTGTTCGGAATGTCTGCGCACCCGTGATCGAAGAAGCAATGGTGAGCAGCAGGAAAAGAGCCAGTGAATGCAAGCGTCTCATGACGACCTCCGTGAATGTTGTGGACGATTGTGTTACCGATGCACGTTAAAGCCACGAAATCCGCGAAACGATATCTGGACGGCAACGAGGTCGACGAATGTACCCGCAGCCATCAGCCACCATTTGGCATTGTGAGATGCCTCGAGTCGTAGGCTGCGGACGGCTGTTACCGGGACCGACGCGGTCGCCGGGACGTCTTCATACAGAAGCGAGGCTGGATTCGAGGTTGCAGTCGTGAAACGAATCCCGTTCCGCGACGGAAGCCGGTGAGTGATGAAGGTTTCCTGCAGGTCGCTACCGGTCCAGACCTCGCCGCTGCCCGTGCGCACGCCGGTCACGCGGTCCCACGCGACAAACAGGTCATCGTGACCAGACTCCGTTGACACCCAGAGGCCGGTGAGGCAATAGCCGCGCAGGATCGAGCCTGAATACGCTTTGGACCCAAGGACGAGTCGAACCGTATCCAGCGGGAGCGGAAGGGAGACGGGGACTTCGGTGAGGGCTGCTGCGAAGGCGACGCGGTGGTCGGTCGGTTGATACAGCTCGGCTCGAAGGCCCTGCACCTCCCGACGCGTTCCGTCGTCCAGCGTCAAGACCCCTGCGGAACCGGAGGGAACGGACATCAATTCGTCGCCCGAGACCACCGTTGAATCGGGTGAACTTGCATCAATCCCGGTTCCAACCGCCAATCCGACGAGCGTGTAGCAACCGGCAAAGGGCACAGCGAACACTACCGCTGCGGCACAAAGGAGGAGACGATGCAGGATCATGCTCATAACGAGTTCTTCGTGAAGTCTGGAAGCAACCTACAAGGATCCCGGACGGATCATGTCATGGCCGTGTCAACAGTCAGTGAAGGTCCTGTTAGAAAGGAAACGGCCGGCACCCGTGGGGGTCCGGCCGGAAAGCAGGCAATAGTCGAGGTAGGAGAGCGCTAGGGGAGCAGGACGCCGAGGGAGTCGAATGTGATCTGATCCCCCGTCTGGAACGATCGTCCCTGGATCACAATGTCCCTGGAGAGCTTAGCCCGGATGAGCCGTCCGTTGCTGGCGAAGTGGACGCCTACACCGCCTCCGGCGACGTCGCGCCAGAACGTGGCCCCCATGCACGGAATGCCTTGCACGACCTGGTCGCCGGAGAGCCATGCGAGCTGAAGTCGCCCGTTCGTATGAAAGGCATTCATGTAATTGTCCCCGTCGCCGCGGCAGAGGATGCCTTCGAGGGGAGCATCGTGCGCAAGAAACGTCCACTTCAGCGTGCTGTCCTCGCGAAACGTGACGACCGACCCGGCGGGGAGGATGTTGTTGAACAGGGTGTCGTCACGGGCAAGGAGGGCCGTCCGGAGCGCGCCGTTGTCGTAGAAAGAGACGGATCC
>CAYYOV010000018.1:0-9465 GCA_964473365.1 uncultured Ignavibacteriaceae bacterium | reverse complement strand
CGCCAGTCTCTTCCGAGGAGGCGGTTGGCAAGCGCTTTGGCCGCGATACCGATGCACAGAAGCGCGAAGTACGCATCGGCCGGCTCACCGCGAAGCTGATGATACGCCGCGAGAACGACCATGCCGGCGACGATGACCGTGAACGCGATGTTGCCGGAGCGATATTGGATGGTCAGTTGTCGCTCATCGGCATATCGTCGTGCCAATCCTAACGCGTGGAGTGTCGGACGCAGCAGATAAGCGAACGCCATCAAGAGGAGGGCTACTTCGTGAACCGTTCCGGCAAGCACCAGAGACAGCACGAAGATCGCTGTGGCGGTCCAGAAGATCGGGTCGCGACTACGCATGTTCATTCTCCTCCAATTCGAACAGCTGTTCCACAGTGGTCTCGAGCCGGCGCGCGAGCAGGAGCGCCAGCTTGACAGAGGGATTGTAATCACCGCGTTCGATGGCGATGATTGTTTGTCTCGAAACGGAGACAAGATCGGCCAGCTGCTGCTGACTCAACTCCCCCCGATCGAATCGGAATCGTCGCACATGAGTCTTCATGGTAGGTGTCCGTGTAAGTTGGTCAGCCGACCCCGTAGGGTGGGTATTGTTCCTCGGGGTCGCGATGCATGGCAGCCTGGAAGGCGTTGAGCAACGTGCGAAGGGCGTCACGCGTCGTGCGCACGGAGGTCGGGTCGAACTGATGCGAATTCATGAGCCGTGCATAGGCGATTCCCCCATCCTTCGTCACGATGTAGCACTGGATGGCGTAGACTCCCGATGAGTCACTCCGAAAGATCTCAGTGAACCAGAAGTAATTTCCCGTGGGTTGTGTCGCGCGTACCCAGTCGGCATAGACGTCGGCCTGGTTCCAGAGGAATCGCATCTGGTTCACGCCAAGCTCCCCAAAGGGGACCGAGGGCGGAACGCTGTCACAGCGCGACGTGAGGCCCAGCTGGTCGTCCAAGACGAAGCGCAGGTCACGCGCAGTCTCGTCGCTCCAGGATGGGGTTCGATCGACCATGAGGTATGTGGGCATGAGCACATGGTCCGCTGTCGGGTACGTCCGCTGGAGCTCAGCAAGATTTCGGCGTACGTCGACGAGCGTGGACTCGGTGGGCCCGCCGAACATGAGGGCGAACGGATAGAGGGCCAGTGAGCACCCGCCAAGCAGTACGAGAACCAGGGCAGCGAAGGAAATGAGGAGTCGGGTCTTCATTGTTTTTGTATTGGCCTTCTGTTTGCGGCACAAGGGAACTCGAGGCATTGTAATATATGCCATACATAATGTCAAGTATGCCTTACATTGACCCGTGATTTCTGACGAAATCAACGTCTCAGAATTTCTCAAGATTCGGAGGGAATGAGTGGAATCTTATGGTGAAATGGTGATTGTAGCGTGAAATCTCAGTTCGCATTCGAAGCAGGCGGGTCGGCACAAGAATTGAGGTCCCATTCATGCGAATTTCCATCACACAAAGGACCGATCATGCAAGCAGCGACGCGCTACGAGGAGAATGCACCCGGAAAATACTACGTCACGTCAGACTGCGACGGATGCGGGATCTGCTTCTCCTACGCACTTCAGAACTTCATGTACAGCAACGATTCGTCGTACTACTACGTGCTGAACCAGCCGGCCGACGAGCGCGAAGAAGCTGACGTGATCCGGGCGAAAGAGGTGTGCCCGAAGGATTGCATCAAGGATGACGGCGCCGCCGCCTAGCGGCGGAAGAAGCAAGAGGCAAGAAGCAAGAAGCAAGGAGCAAGAGGCAGGAAGCAATAAGCAAAAAGCAAGACTGAAAAGACGCAACAGGCCGGGATCCCGATTTGGGAATTCCCGGCCTTGTCGTTTATCGTTCGCCCTCTATCAGTTTCGCCTGGGCGCACTCACCGTCCATCGATCCGGCGGAGGGCGATGATGGAGTTCGTCGCGACCGGATGCGGTCCGTCGACAAACCACCCAGGGAAATGGCGGGTGAACGCGTCGAGCGGACGCACGACGGAATAGAACGCCCGGCGGTGGTATTGTCCGAGCGGAGCAGAGATCAGCAGCAGTCCGTCTGGCGCGAGAGCAAGCTTCAGATTTCGCAGGGCGAAACCGAATCGATGCTCGTCGGTGATGTACTGAGCCACATCCAGAAAGAGGATCAGGTCGAATTCCCCCTCAACCAGGCGCTCGCCGAGGTCGGTGACACGAAAGCGAAAGGTCGGGAATCGCTCCCGGAGCCTGTCGAACAGTGTCGGGACGATGTCCACACCCGTGTAGTTGGTCATGCCAGCCGAGCGCAGGATCTCCGCATAGAAACCCGCTCCGCATCCTGCGTCCAGGACCCGCGCCCCTGGCAAATGAACCTCATGTGTACGGCAGAGGTCGAGGACGAGGTCACCCCCAGCACGCATGACCTGAAGATTCCCCTCTTCGCTGAGCGACTTGTCTCCGCCACCCCGCAGGTCGAACCCGTAGAAGGAGTGTCGCGCCTGCCAATAGTCACGGGCTCGGTAGCCGGTGGGCGTGGCATAGCGGCGGCGTTCATTCCAAGCCTCAACGCGGACCCGGAGAGACTGGAACGGGTGTCGAAGCGAATTGCGGAACCGATTGATCACGTAGCGTGTCCGTGAATGTCCTTGATTGCACGACACTGTGACGTTGGTACCCCGGCTCGTAAGATGCCCAGGGCTCCTACTTGACCATCACCATCCGCTTCGTCGCCTCGTACCGTTGACTGTTGGCCGTCGTCGCGGACATTCGGTAGAAGTAGACGCCGCTCGGAATGCTGACGACAGACGTCTGGCTGCCAAATACTGCCTCATGATGTCCCGCTTCCTTCTCCTCGTCCACCAACAACGCCACCTCCTGGCCGAGAACATTCATCACCGACAGTTTCACCCAACCCCGTTCCTTCATCCTAAATCCGATTGTCGTTTCGGGATTGAACGGATTCGGAAAATTCTGCCCGAGATCACCATTGTCCGGTAGCATGCCCCCGAGGTCACCGACGTCCTCGACAGAGGTTGCCGAGAGCGGGAGCGTGATGATCCTCCCCGCGCCCATTTCCACGAAATCGGGGCCAAAGGCCTGTCGAACTTGGTCGATTGCCGCCGCTCCCGTGCAATGGGTCGCTCCGCACTTTTTCACGCCCATCGCTTTCATGGCTTGAATGAGCGCGCTGACCTGTGTCGACGTGAAATTCAGCCAATGGAACCCCCCGAGCACCATATAAAGAGGGCTGTCGCTTAGTTGTTGTACCCGAGTAAGCATTTCGATGACACCAGGATGGGAACACCCGAGAATGACAACCAGCCCGCTGTCGGTCGAGATGACAAGCCCAGTTTCGTACGGCACGCCCGTCACTTCCCCGGTGGTAAAGGCATGCGGCGTGAGGCTCACCGAGGCCGAAGCGCGGAGACACTGTGCGCCAGTGGAGGTAATCCTCTGTTCCGTCGTCGTCGAGAACCTGCTTCCGACGTAGACGGTAACGTTCGAACCTGCTTTGTAGGCGGAGTCGATCCCGCCGATGTGGTCGGAATGGTCGTGCGAGATCATGGCGAGCTCCACGCTGCTCAGGTCCACGCCAAGGACTGAAGCATTACTTGCGAGATACCCATTCGCAGCGCCCGTATCGAACAGAAGCAGCTTTCCCAGCCCGTTCACGAGACATGAAAAGCCCCAATGCGTAGTCGTCAACGGAGAACACGCATAGTTGTCATAGAGGACCGTCAAGGTCACGTTGGATTGAGCCGGGGAGGAGACATGAACCATCACGAAGGCCCATGCCGTCACGAGGGTGATGCGGAATATCTGATTCATGTCGTGGCCTCTGAACAGACGAGCGTGCGAATTCAGGCGAAGGTCGCCGAAGGGCCAATCCACAGAAACGTCGGAGACGCGCAACGCTTCTGGTGAGCCGCCTCCATGTCTGACTATTTCATGAGGATCATCTTCCGGGTCTGCGTGAAGGAACCGGCGCGAAGCGTGTAGAAATAGACACCACTGGGCAAACGGCCGGCATCCCAGGAGACCGTGTGCAGTCCCGCCGGTCTCTCTTCGTCTACCAGGAGCGCTACGTTGCGCCCGAGCAGATCATACACCGCCAGCTCAACCCATCCCTTTTCCTTCGTCCTGTATTCTATCTTGGTCTCGGGATTGAACGGATTGGGGTAGTTCTGTTGCAAAGAAGTCACCGTTGGGACGGACAGGTTCTCGTCAACGCCTGTGGAGTTCGTGACGATCATGTGAACTGTGAGATGAACATGAGCTCGAACCGGGTCGTTGCTCGAGATGACCACGGTGGTTGTGTAATCACCGCTATCGACTGACGTGGCATCAAAGCGGCATAGCACATCGTAACTCAACTGGGGGTTGCATTGGCCGGAGTCGATGTTCGTTGAGAACCAGTGCGGGGCGACAGGTGCAGTATTGCTGCTTGCTTGCACGGATGGCGACGACCGACCGTGGACATGGTTGGATGTGGCATCTCGTACGGTTGAACCATCGCTGGAATCGAAAGGCCAATACGCGAGGAGTTCGCTCTCCGACCCGGACAAAGAGCGATACCTGAAGTCCTGGATCTGTCGAGCGCTCCGGGCAGTGCCCCACAGGCGGACTTCATCAATGCGCCCGTGAAAATAGTCACCCTCCCATGCGCCGGGGTACTTCGTTCCGATATAGAGAGGAGCCGTCGAGGTCGGAACATGCCCCGAAAGGCCGGTGTTCTCGGCGATCAGCGCTCCGTCGACGTAGATGCGAATCGACTTTGCGGAATCGTCGTACACTCCGGCGCAATGATGCCACGTTCCCGTGGTCGGCAGCGGAGCGGTCAGATATCCATTGGACAGCCCACTGACGTGAAAGACCAATTGGCCATCTTCAGACAGGAAACGGTACTGGGCATCCTCCCGGTGCTTCTGGAGGATCCTTCGGTTGCCATTCCAGTCGAACGCGTAGATCCAGGCTTCGACCGTGAAGGAGCGCTGCGGGTTCAGAGAAGGAGCATCAGGACATTCGATGTACGAGGACAGGCCATCGAACTGGTACGAGATGTCTGTCCCCGCTCTCGTAGGAGTTAGCCAATATCGAAGAGGACTCTCTCCAAGGTTGGTAATCGAGAAGACACCGGCTGCCGTGCTGCCAGGTCTCACGTATACCAGCAGAGGATCAGGCGATATGGCAATAATCGGCGGCTTGATCCCCCGTCCGCTCAATGCGATCATCGTCGCCGGGGACGAAGGATCGTTGCTCGCCAGTGCAAGCGATCCGTCGTAGGTCCGTACCGAATCGGGCAGGAACACGACCGTGAAGATCTCCTCGTCGCCGGGGTCGATCCCGGCAAACGCGGGTCGCACCCGGTATGCCTGCGGTTGGATGGTGACACTCGTGATCAACAAGTCCTGCGAACCCAGGTTGCGGACTCGATATCGAACGGTATCAGGATACCCCAGGAATCGATCGCCGAAATCGATCGAAGGTGCATCGACAGCCAATCCCGGAGCATTGGTCACATTCAACGCAACGTTGGTCATTTCCAACGGGTGCTCCGGGTCGTTGCTCTTGTAGAGGAGTCGACCTTCATATCGGCCTCCCTTCATCTGTTGCGCATCGAAGGTGGCATCGACCGACACAGCGGTATGAGCTCCCAGCGTTAGTTCTCGAGTTGCCGGGCGCAGCCAACCCGCCCCCTGGCCCGCCCATTGAATTGCATTGCGAATGAGCAGACCTGCAGCCGCAGTCGCCTGATTCGTGAAATGCCATGCAGGGTCCAGACCTGAGAGCACAACTCGTCCGCCCTCAATTTCCCCGGCGAGCAAAACTGGGGAAGTTGACCAATCGGAGGTGGCCAGAACCTTCAGCTCGGGCGGAAATCCTGTGAAAACGTTGTGGTACGACGCACCCCAGTTCTCGAGGAGGCCATCCGACAAGCCTTGAAGGACGGGATGGTCAGGTGTGACGATGCTCAACGCATCGTCATGCCACTCAGATGATCGCACGTCAAAGGGGAGCCAAGACCATTCTCGCGGGTTTGTGGCGAACTCCGAGAATGCGACGATGCCCCCGCCCACAGCGAGATAGTGAAGCAGATCTTCCCGACGGTCGAAGAGGGCCTGAAGAGCTCCAGAGTAGATCGCGGGAGCCCACCCAACATAAATTACGTCGAAGTCATCCAATCTGATGGAAGGAATGGTCGCGGCGGTGGCCTTGGTGTACCGAAGCCCCAATAAGTCGAGCGCAATCAGATTCTCCGACGGACCCACATCGATGGCCAGGATCTTCGGCTGCTCATCGCTCTTCCAGACCCGCCGGATCGGAACGAACAACGACGTATCCAATACGTTGCGAGACGAGGGCGTCGACCGCACTTCCAACGTTCTGTCACTCCAGGTTTCCATGGGCGGCATGGTGCCCGACGTTCGCATCGGCCCGAATGGATCATCGATGACGGCCGACGCTCTCTGGCTGCTGATCATGACGGAGAGGTCACTGCCTCCGTCGTTCCGTATCGTGAGCCTGCGTACCGTCGTATCTCCCGAAAAGAGACTGACGGAGAAGGAATCGGGCTGAACGGCGATGATCGGCGGAAGCTGTGCCGTGCCCGTGAGAAAGAGAGAGCGAACCGGCACGGAGTCGTTGTTGCTGAGGATCTGGAGCTGTGTGGCAAGCGTCCCGACGGTCGTGGGCGCGTAAACGACCGTTAGCAGGAATGTCGAATCCTTGGGAACCGTCGTGGTCGAAACCGACGCGGTCACCTCGGGAAGAGAGATGTCGACAGACTGGATCAGGAGCGGATCAGGACCATCCGCATTCTTGATCCGAACCGAAAGGGTCTCCGGGTAGCCGATGTTGACCGGCCCGAATGCGAGCGTGTCGGGGATGCCGGCGATGCCCCGAACGGCGGTCATCTCACGTTCGTCGACGGCCAGGAGGAGGGCCAGTCCTGACCTGGCGATCTCGGCGGCGTAGGAGAAATCAAGGATGGTCGACCGGTCGTCGGGGGTATGGTATGCCGGGCTGAAGTCAGATTCGATGTTGAAGACGGCCTTGATACCGCGGGTGAAGAATGGCCACGAGTCGCTTTGGCTGCGGTATTCGGTGGTCATGACCGGGGTGAGCGTCGTGTAGCGACGTTTCATCAGAGAGTCGAGGGTGGCCTCGGCCTCGGCGCCGGCATACCAGACGACTCTCACGTCGCGGTCGCCCTGATAGGCCAGGCGGTGTCCGATCATGTCGTAGTTCTGCATCAGGACAATGCGACGTCCGGCAGCCGTGGCATCAGAAGCAAAGTGATCGCTGCCGACGAGTCCTCGTTCCTCGGCGGCGAAGGCAACGAAGCGGAGTGTCGTATTGGGGGCATAACCTGAGGATTTCAACGCCCGAGCCAGTTCCATAACGGCGGCGGTGCCGGAGGCGTTATCGTCGCCGCCCGGGGCGCGCAAAGGGTCCCATGACTCGGAGTCGTAGTGAGCGCCCACGACGATCTCCTTGCTCGGATCGGTTGTGCCGGGGATGGTGGCCACGACGTTGACCTGCCAGTCGGAACCGAGCTGGAAGCTGTCGAGGATGACATCAGCGACGCCGGAGTTCACGAATCGGTCTCGGATCCAGTTGGCCACCTGGAAGCGGTTGGACTGGGAAGAATGCCGAGTGCCGAATGCCTCCAAGCCCCGGATCAGCCCTGCCATCGATGAGTCGGTAATGCGGCGCAGCATGTAGAGGAGGTCATTCGATCCCGCAATGGAAAACATCCCGCTTCGGCCTTCGGTCGCTCCGGCAGGAGCTGCATCAGAGACCCGCACGCAGGCAGTCTTGGTGGTCACATCGGGGATGGTCCAGCCATACCGTCCGGGCAATGCTGGGATCGATGACACGATCGTGTGCCAAGTACCGCCGTTGTCGGCGGAGTACTCGAGGTTCACGCTGGAGACTCTGAACGCATTCCATCGGATTGTGTCCACGGATCCACTGAAGAGGACAACTCCGGCTTGTGGTGCGGTAATATCGATGCGCGGGACAGATTCCACGATGGAAAAGGTCCCGCTTCTTCCTTCGATCGTTCTTCCAGACGCCGCACCGGTCACACGCACCTGTGCGACATTGGTTGTCACGTTAGGGAGGGTCCAACCGTATCGCCCAGACGTTGCGGAGATTGAGGAGGCGATCGCGTTCCATGTCGCGCCGCCGTCGAGGGAATAGTCGAGGTCGACGCTGGTTACCAAGTGTGCATTCCAACGTATCGTGTCGCAGGAGGCGCCGGAGACAACGACCCCGGCTTGTGGAGCGGTTACCTCGATGAACGGAATGGTGTCGAGCACAAACATTTGCACCATCGGATCTGGGTATGCTCCGGCCGTAAACATGGCCAGATAAACGGTGTCACCTGTCGGGCTGAACGCGATTCCTCGCGGACGTTGCCAGTAGGGGTGCAGGACCTGGTTCCAGCGAATACTGTCGGTCAGACGCCGTTGTTCGGGATCGTATTCGTACCACGTGTGCGACGTATAGGAGGAGCGGACGGTTCGATGTCGATTCGGCGGATACTGACCCGAACCTGAGCTGAACCATATCCTTCCGGTGCGCGGGTGACGGGCAAAAGACTCCGCAGCGATTCCATGCATAATGGTGTCACGAAGCACGTAGCTCCCAGGAGGATCGACGGTCGACTGATAAACATAGATCTGATTGTCGGTGTACCCTGCGTAGTACACATCTCGTCCGTTCGCGGAGACGGCCAGGCTCCTCGAGCCTCCGGGATTCAGTGCCGTTACCATACCGATCGAGGATAGTGAGTCGATGCTCAGAACGTGTATGGGCCCCGTTCCGCTCACGACGTACGTCACAAACACACGACCAAGTGTATCGCCCGCGGAGGCGGTGAGGGCACGGCCCATGCCGATGTCCGGTTGATACGCAAGCCCACGCCCATCCCGATGGTCGATCCGGATCAATTTGTCGGCGGAGGAAACGAGGATATGGCCGTCTCTGTCAAGGCCGAGGCCGAGGCCCAGACCTGTGCAGAAGGCAAAGGCCGTTGCGCTGTCCTTTGTGTACGGGACGGATGTGATCGGAGAGAAGGGGGCTTGTGTGCCGTTCGGGTGGAAGACATAGATCGGGCGCAGACTATCGACGATTCGGCCGGAGGGTTCGTGCCAGACGCTCAACATGGTGGCGTAGGGTTGTAGCCAGACCTTCCCCTCGGGATCGACTGCAATGCCATGGATGTCTCCCGACCCCGCAGGTACAGAGCCTACGGGCGGAAACGAGCGGACGTAAGAGTACTGAGCGACGGTTGCCGCAGACAGTACGCTGAGCAACAAGAGAGAGAAGCGGATCGACGAACTCATGTTGACCTTCCGGTTCGCAGTAATCTCCGAACGAACAAGCGACTGGGACGGAGCAAGCTCAACGTTGTAAACGTCAGCAAGGTGTCGTCATGGTATGCGGGCGACCCACTTACAGACGTAAGCCAGCCCCTCCGGGATCGA